>JBBIQS010000119.1:0-21167 GCA_037442205.1 Myxococcales bacterium | reverse complement strand
CTCAGGCCGCGGCCAAGACCGGGCGCGCTGGTGGCGCCGAGGCCCGCGCGGACGGCGCTCCCCGGCTCAGGCGGAGACGGTTCGGGCGGGGACGGTTCGGGCGGGGACGGCTCGGGCGGGGACGGCTCGGGCGGGGACGGCTCGGGCGAAGCAAGCGCGGGGACCTGGGAGGGGGCTTCGGCTGGGGATTCGATGCCCGTCAGGTAGCGATGGAGCACGAGCTCCAGCGTGGCGGCGGAGCCGGTGCAGTCCTCGACCGGCGAGGGCACCTCTCGCCGAAGGAGGTCTTCGCCCTGATCCCGGATCACGAGCTGCCAGTGCCCCTCGGTTTCCGTCACCGTGGCCACGATTTGGCGCGCCTCGGTGCCGAGCCCCTTCGCCTCCTCCGCTACCGCGCGCAGGCGCTCGCGCGCGCAGGATGCGACCTCGGGGAGCTGCAGATCGAGCTGCACGGCCGCCGCCGGCCGCGGGAAACCCACGGCCAACACGCATGCGGGCAGGGCCCAGAGGAGGCTCCCGCGCGCCGTTGACCCGTGGCGATCGCAGTTGCGTTCCATTCGGCGACCCGAGGCGGGAGGACCGCCGTCGATACCGCGCCTGGTCCGCGGGTGCAAGGCGGATCCGGTCCGGCGGGTCCGGTGCGGCCTGCTCCGCGCAGGCGGCAGGGGCGCGGCTCCGCCGGCGCACGTGGTGACGCCCGCAGTGCTGGCCGCGAGGCGACAGCCGGGGGAGAGATGGGCTTCGGCCAGCTCCGGAAGGGAGCGCGGCTTGGGCACCGTTTCGGCCCACGCCGCCCCGCGCCTCGTTCGGCAGTTCGGCCTCGAGTCGAGAGATGGTGCGTCCGGGCCAAGCCTGCCGCGCCGGAAGCGGCGAGTCGGGCGATGGCGCCCATCGCCCGGCTCCCTGCCTTTGGCCAGCGGCTCGCGCCCCTCGTCTGGTGCGCGCCGGCATCGCTTCTCCGCTTCAGAGACTTTCGCCCTCCCGGAAGGCAACTCGCCCAGCGGCCCGCGCGGCGGAGTGAGGCCGCGCCTGCATGCCTATCTTCCCGAAAGTGCGGGCACTTTCCGGTGCGGGAGCAGGTGGGAATCGCCGACCAGGGCGGAGGGGGCTTCAATGCCGATGATCGATTCGTCGCTCACACCCGCGGAGATCAAGGCGCTGGCCAAGGAAGCCTTCTTCTGGGGCATGCAGGCGGCGGCCGCGTACGAGACGCGCTTCGTCCACACGCAGTTGGAGAAGGCCAGCGTCTACGTGGGAAAGAACCGGATGTCCTGGCATCGGAAGCGCTTCGGCCCTTCCGACCACGAGGTGACCACTCCCAACTTCACCGTGCTCTATGGATTCGGTTTCTTCGACCTGCGCGAGGGGCCGGTGGTGATTCAGGCCCCGGCGATCAAGGGCCGGTACTGGAGCGTCCAGGTGGCCGACCAGTATGCGCGCTGGTACGCCGCCCTGGGCAATCAGTTCGCCGGAGCGGTGCCTCAGAAGCATTTGATTCTCGGACCGACCTTCAAAGGTTCCCTGCCGTCCGAGCTCAAGGGGAGCGAAATCACGCGAGCCCCGACAGACTTCTGCTGCGTCTGCGGTCGGGTGGGGCTGCGCAGCGACACCGAGGCGGAGCTGGCCGCAGCCAACCTCGTTCTCGATCAGCTCTCGGTGCTCTCCTTGCCTGACTGGGAACGGAACGGCCGCAAGCCCCTGGCGGCCAAGGACCAGAAGGCGGTCCGCGGCGATTACGCGACCTCCCCGAGGATGCCCGAGATCGTCAGCATCGCCACGCAAATGACTGGCGTGGACTTGATGCAATTGCTCAGCCTCGTGCTCAACGACCCCTCGATGACCAGGCGCAGCGACTCGGTCAAGGAGGTCGAGACCCTCTCGCGGCTGGCGAAGCTCGGCCTGGCCGAAGGCAAGAGGTTCGACCCGGCGGCGCTCTCCGAGTCCCAGCGAGCGGCGATCGAGGAAGGGTTGGCCGAAGGAAAGCGCGAGAGCTTCGCGGCGTTCGAGCGCCAGGTCATCGACATGAACGGCTGGAAGCTCAGCTCGGGCCTGTTCAGCAGCGTCGATGATTACGAGGTCATGGGCTATACCGGGCTCACTGCCGTCTTCTCGCCCGTCCCGCACTACTCGCACACCGCCGGTTTCCTGGCCACGGATGCCCAGGGCCAGCAACTGGACGGCGCGCACCGCTACACGCTCACCTTCGACGCCAAGAACCTTCCGCCGGTCACCGAGTTCTGGGAGCTGCCGGTGTACGACTTGAACGGCTATTTCATCGACAACCCGATCAATCGCTGCGCCGTGAATAGCTACATGTACGAGAACGGCGACTTCGCGGTCAGGGACGGCAAGCTCACCTTCTACATCCAGAAGGATCGGCCGACGAATTCCGACCAGCTGAGGAATTGGCTGCCGGTCGCCGCGGGGCCATTCCGCTTCGCCGCCCGCTTCTACGGCCCGCTGGCCCCGGTGATCGACGGCAGCTATCCGATGCCCAGCGTGGTGCGGGCGACCTAGCTCGCGCGACTTGCCGAGGCGACGGGGCTGGCGGGTCGATCGACCGCAGCCCAGCCCCGTCGTTCAGCGGTCCGACCGACGCGCTGCCCGCCGCCGAGCCGGCCAGCTCACGACGCCCACTTGCCGCACTTGACGCAGTTGTCCTTCTTGGACCCGAAGCCGCAGTCGTTGCACACGAAGGCGGGCTTGCCGCTGGAGCCGACCCACCGGCCGCACCTGACGCAATTGTCCTTCTTGGAGCCGAAGCCGCAGTCGTTGCACAGCCGGGCCGGGATCCTGGTGGAGCCCATCCACTTGCCGCACCTGGCGCAGTTGTCCTTCTTGGAGCCGAAGCTGCAGTCGCCGCACAGCCGCGCGGAGAAGTGCGCCGCCCCGGCGATGCCGGGGAGCAGCGTCGCGGCGGGGACGAATACCAGTCCGGCGAGGAACTGCCTGCGGGTGGTTCGCTTGAGGGACATTTCGAAGACTCCAGGCGGGAGGACTCAGCAACACCTATGGCTGCGCGGCGCCTCTCCCGGACCAGCGGAGCAGGCGGGCTTTTCGAGGCCTATTTCACCCAGAGGTGGCCTCTTTGACCCCAGAGGCCTCCCGCATAACAGCCATAGCCTTCGGCGGCGCCCGCGAGGGCGGCGTAGTTTGCGTGCGTCGCGGGGCAGGGGACCCAGTCGGAAAAGACGTAGCCAGACCGATTGGCGCCAGGGCACTCGTAGGTCAGATCGCGATTGGCGTCGACGGACCAGTTGTAGGAATTGGCCTTGACCGACGTCCACGCATTCTGGGTGTTCTTCACGAACGCGTTCTTCGCGGCTCCGCAGTCGAACCGCCAGTAGCCCACCGTGTTCAGCAAGTTGATCGTCGCATCGTCGAGCTTGGCCTCGGCGTTGATGTTGGAGACATCGCCGACCGCGCCGGTGGTGCCCCCGTGGAACAGCGAGGTGCTCAGGATGTTGACCGCCAAGGTCCAGCCCCCGCCGTCCCTGGTCATGTCGCAGTAGACGTTGATGGGAGCGGCTGGGCCGGCGCCGTCGGGGTCGATCGTGTAAATGCCGTCGCCCTTCGACCAGCCGTGGTTGAGAAAGTCGAGGCAGCTGAGCGGGAGTTGGTCGCAGTTGGGCCCGACCCAGCCTGTGCTGCACGAGCTACAGCGGCCGGCGCCGTTGATGCCGGAGCAGGTCCCCGCGTCGCAGGTGCCGTGCTGGCAGGTGACGGTGGAGGCACAACCGGCTCCGAAATGAGTGGCGTCGCAGGCGTCGCAGCTGGCGCCGGTCCAGTTGGTCTTGCAGGTGTCGCAGTTCACGCCGGTCCAGTTGCCGGTGCAGGAATCGCACTGGCCGTTGCCGGCGGTGCCGGAGCAGGTTCCGGCGCCGCAGGTGCCATGCTGGCAGCTGACGGTGGAGGCACAGCCCGCCCCGAAGTGGCTGGCGTCGCAGGTCGCGCAGGTCGCGCCGGCCCAGTTGGCCTTGCAGGCGTCGCAGTTCACCCCGGTCCAGTTGCCGGTGCAGGAGTCGCACTGGCCGTTGCCGGCGGTGCCCGAGCAGGTTCCCGCGCCGCAGGTGCCGTGCTGGCAGGTGACGGCGGTGGCGCAGTCCGCGCCGAAGTGGGTTGCGTCGCAGGCGGCGCAGTTCGCGCCGGTCCAGTTGCCGGTGCAGGAATCGCACTGGCCGCTGCCGGCGGTGCCGGAGCAGGTGCCGGCATTGCAGGCGCCGTGCAGGCAGGTGACGCCGGTGGCGCAGTCTGCTCCGAAGTGAGTGGCGTCGCAGGCGGAGCAGTTCGCCCCGGCCCAGCTCGCGGTGCACGAGTCGCACTGGCCGCTGCCGGTGGTGCCCGAGCAGGTTCCGGCATTACAGGTGCCGTGCAGGCAGGTGACCGCAGTGGCGCAGTCCGCACCAAAGTGGGTCGCATCGCAGGCGGCGCAGCTCGCCCCGGTCCAATTTCCGGCGCAGGAGTCGCACTGGCCGCTGCCGGCGGTCCCCGAGCAGGTGCCGGCGTTGCAGGTGCCGTGCAGGCAGGTGACGCTGGTGGCGCAGCTGGACCCGAAGTGAGTGGCGTCGCAGGCGCTGCAGTTCGCGCCGGCCCAGTTGCCGGAGCAGGAGTCGCACCGGCCGTCGCCGGAGGTTCCCGAGCAGGTGCCGGCGCCGCAGGAGCCGTGCTGGCAGGTGACCGCGGTGGCGCAGTCCGCTCCGAAGTGGGTCGCGTCGCAGTCGGTGCAGCTGGCCCCGGACCAATTGGCGGTGCACGAATCGCATAGGCCGTTGCCGGTGGTGCCCGAGCAGGTCCCGGCGCCGCAGGTGCCGTGCCGGCAGGTGACGGCGGTGGCGCAGCCGGCTCCGAAGTGAGTGGCGTCGCAGGCGGAGCAGTTCGCCCCGGCCCAGTTGCCGGTGCACGCGTCGCACTGGCCGTTGCCGGAGATGCCCGAGCAGGTTCCCGCGCTGCAGGTGCCGTGCTGGCAGGTGACGGTGGAGGCGCAGCCTGGCCCAAAGTGGGAGGCGTCGCAGGCGGAGCAGTTCGCGCCGGTCCAGTTGCCGGTGCACGAGTCGCACTGGCCGTTGCCGGCGGTGCCCGAGCAGGTGCCCGCGCCGCAGGTGCCGTGCTGGCAGGTGACGGCGGCGGCGCAGTCCGGACCGAAGTGAGCGGCGTCGCAGGCGGTGCAGCTCGCCCCGGCCCAGTTGCCGGTACACGAATCGCACTGGCCGTTGCCGGCGGTGCCCGAGCAGGTGCCCGCGTTGCAGGTGCCGTGCTGGCAGGAAACGACGGCCGAGCAGTCCGCCCCGAAGTGCGTGGCGTCGCAGGCCTCGCAGTTCGCGCCGGCCCAGTTGCCGGTGCATGAGCCGCACTGACCGTTGCCGGTGGTGCCGGAGCAGGTCCCCGCGTCGCAGACCCCGTGCTGGCAGGTGACGGCGGCGGCGCAATCCGGGCCGAAGTGCGTGGCGTCGCACTGATCGCAGCTCGCCCCCGCCCAGTTGCCCGCGCAAGCGTCGCAGTTCGCGCCGGCGAAGTTGCCGGTGCACGAGCCGCACTGACCGTTGCCGGCGGTGCCGGAGCAGGTGCCCGCGTCGCAGACGCCGTGCTGGCAGGTGACGGCGGTGGAGCAGTCCGGCCCGAAGTGCGTGGCGTCGCACTGATCGCAGCTCGCGCCCGCCCAGTTGCCCGCGCAAGCGTCGCAGTTCGCGCCGGTCCAGTTGCCGGTGCACGCGCCGCACTGACCGTTGCCGGCGGTGCCGGAGCAGGTCCCCGCGTCGCAGGCACCGTGCCGGCAGGTGACTGCGGCGGCGCAGTCCGGACCGAAGTGCGTGGCGTCACACTGATCGCAGTTCACGCCGGCCCAGTTGCCGGTGCACGAGTCGCACTGACCGTTGCCGGTGGTGCCGGAGCACGTTCCCGCCTGGCAGTTGCCGTGCAGGCAGGTCACGGAGGCAGCGCAGCCCGGTCCGAAATGGAGGTCGCACGGGCGGCACGCGTTCTCGACACACGCCTCGGAAGCTCCGGTGCAGTCGGAATCCGACTGGCAGGCACGCTGGCACGTGCCGGCCACCGAGATTTCGCCGGCTGGGCATTCCGGCGCTACGGACGACGGGCTGGAGCACGACGCGAGAAGGCCGACCGTCAAGACGACGCTTCGATAGCAATTCGCTCGCAAGGATTTCATGAGGGCCTTCCTATCGTCCCTGCACCGAGGCGGCAAGGCGCGGCGCGGCGCGCGCCGGGTATCTGCGAGAGCGCAGCACTCGAAGGTCGGTGCCGGGCACAAGCCGTTGCGGTCGAACCAGGTAGCGCGGACACGGGTCCCAGAACTAGAAAGGGCCGAGGGAGGCGCACACCGTGAGCGCGGACGAGACCAAGGCCCCTGCGAAGCGCCGATATCAGCGGTCGGCCAGGCTGGGCTTCGTCGGGGGCCTGGTGGGGCTCCTGGGGCTGGGCACTGGGGTCGGCTGCGCCAACGCCACCCCGCGTTGGCACGGCCCGGTCACCGACCACTTCGACGGCCGCAGGTTCCACAACGGCGCCGCGGTGCGGCGGCCGCTTGGGGCCGCCGAGCTGCTCAAGTGGTTGAGCCACCGCGAGCGGGGCCCATGGCCCAGCGTCGATGACACGCCCGGCGAGCCACCCCCGCGCAAGGTGGAGGCGCCGGGCGTGGTGCGCGTCACCTTCGTCGGGCACGCGACCGTGCTGTTGCAGTTGGACGGGCTCAACATCCTGACCGACCCGATCTGGTCCGACCGCGCCAGCCCGGTGGCTTTTGTCGGGCCCAGGCGCATCCGCCGGCCGGGGATCCGATTCGAGGACCTTCCTCCGATCGACGTGGTCCTGATCAGCCACAACCACTACGACCATCTCGACGTGCGGACGCTGCGGCGGCTGGCGGAGCGGGACCGGCCGCGGGTGGTGGTGCCGCTGGGGAACGCGGCAGTGCTCGACCGGGCGGGGATGTTCGGCTCGGTCGAGCTCGACTGGTGGGAGGACTTGGATCTCGCGCCGGGAGTAAGGGTGGTCGCGGTGCCGGCCCAGCACTTCTCCAGCCGCGCGCTCTTTGACGAGGGAAATGGGCTGTGGGCGGGTTTCGTCATCGCGAGCCGTTCCGCTGGCCGCGTCTTCTTCGCCGGAGACACCGGGTATGGGCCGCACTTCAAGGAGATAGCAAAGCGGATTGGCGCTCCGCTCCTGGCGCTGCTGCCGATTGGCGCCTTCCGCCCGCGGTGGTTCATGGGCCCGGTACACTTGGCGCCCGACCAGGCGGTGGAGGCGGCCAAGGACCTGGGCGCGCGCAGCAGCGTCGCCATCCACTTCGGCACCTTCGCGCTTGCCGACGACGGCGAAGAGGAGCCGGTCAAGGATCTGAGGGAGGCGCTGGAGAAGAACCCGGGCGTCGAATTCTGGGCCCCGGAGTTCGGCCGGGGGCGGAATCTGCCTGCGCCCTGAGGCGGAGCACGGGCGGTGGCGTGCTCATGCCGCGCACACTTCCAGCGACGGCGCGGGGCCTTTCCGCCCCAGCGGTCCCCACGACCCACCGGCTGAACGGCCGGGCAGCTGCCGATCGTCAGAGCGCCGGGCCGGGCGGCTGTCTTGGCTGCCGGTGGATACGCCCCTCAGCAGAGCGATCTTCCTCGGGATTCGCGGTGCGGGCCGGGGAGCGGCGGCGACCCGGATCGGCAGGGCCAGGCGCCGACGGGCGAGGCGAGGGCCAGCGCGTGACTTGCAGCGATCCGGCGTGCTCTCCTTTTCCTTGGCGCGATGGACCTCCTGACCTTCCACGTCGCTGGGCGCGAATTCGGCATCGCCCTCGAGCGGGTGATCGAGATACTGGCTTCGCCGCCGATCACCCACTTCCCGCGGACGCCGCCGGCGGTGCGGGGCGTCTGCCCGGTGCGAGGCGCGCCGACCTTCGTCGTCGATGCCGGCCTGTGCCTGGACTCGCGGCCAATCGCGATCAGCGAGCGCACGCCGGTGGTGGTGCTGAGGGTCAAACTGCCCGATGGCCTGGTCACCCTGGCGCTGCTGGTGGAGGCGGCTGGCCGCCGATTGGAGATCGAGGCGCTGCTTCCCCGCAGTGCCGCGCTCGCTCATCTCGGTGGCGCCGGCGTCTGCCGCGGCTTCGCGGAGGTCGACGGAGCATTGGTGACCATCCTCGATCTGGATCGGTTCCTGGCCTCCGACCGAATCGCCGCGGCCAGGGCCGTTTCATCTACGCTGGCCGCCGAGCGAGCGAGCGCCCCGCAGCGCACGCCCGCGGTCCGCGATGCGCCGCTGCCGGGGCGCCCTCGCGTGGAGTGCGAGGGCATCCGGAAAGACGAGTCGCGCGACGGGGGCGCGGTCTCCGCCCCGTCACCGGCGCCCGTCGTCGAGACCGGGCGGCGCGTCCGGCGCCTTCCGCGAGTCCAGCCTTCGAGACCGCTGGCGGCCCGCGGCCTGCTTCGACTTTCTCTCGCCGCTGCCGGGATCGCCCACCATCCCGTGCTGGCGCTGGCGTCTCCCCGTGGAGCCCAGAGCGCTCAACCGCGGAGTCGGCCTCCGCATATCAGCGAGCAGGACCTCCATTCGCCCGCCACCTCGGTCGAGCGCCCGTCCGCGACGAGTTCGCGGGCGCCGCTGCTCGCCTTCGGCGCCGTCGCACTCATCGGCATCCTCGTCGCTACGGCTCAGGGATTGAGAAGCGGCTCGGATTCTCCGCAGCACGCCCGCGGTGCGTTGGTCTCCGAGCTCCGCGCCGGAACAGAGGTGAGCGAGAAGAGGGAGACCAGCGCATCAGCTCCCGCCAAGGTGCCGATGGCGCAGCCGTTCAGGGCCGATGCGGCGGGCGCCGTGCAACCTCTCCAAGAGGATGGGAAGCCGCCCGAGCTCGAGCGGACCGTGGTGGCGGCGGAAAAGCCCCTGCCTGCGCCGGCTCCTCCTTCCATTTCGATTCCGGCTCCGGCTCGGGTTTCGGTCGCAGCTCCCACGGTTGGCGCCCGCGCTTCGCCATGCCGGCTTCACGAGGTCCGTGGCGGGGAAACCCTGTGGGCGATCGCCGCGAAGAGCCTGGGCGATCCGGAGCGCTGGCCGGAAATCTATGATCTCAACAGGCACCAGCTCGAGGACCCGCATCACATCGAGATCCACCAGCAAATCCAGATGCCTGGGGCCTGCGCCGCGGAGTCGTCCCGGTCCCGCTAGTCTCTACTGCGGGGTCGCCGCCCTGGAGGACGCGCCGTTGCCGCCGCTCGCAGCAGTTCCAAGAATTCGGCACGCCTCAGATCGGCGGGCGAGCGCAGCGTGACGTGGCGGACCTGCCGCCCATCGCCTTCGAGCATGCCGGCGGGATCGGGAAGCGCCACTCCCCACTCGAATCCGATCCGGACTCGGCCCGGCTCGGCGTGGATGAAGGCGAAGTAGGCCGGCGCGTTGTACCCGATCAGCCCCCAGCCCGGGCGGAACCGCTCAACGGCCTCGGGCACCGCAGCGGCGATCGCCTTCCGGGCCGCGACCACCAGCCGCCGAGTCCGGGCGTCGCAGCCGGCCAGCAATTCCTCGGTCGAGTCGGGGCGGAAGTTCACGGAACCACCTCGAACGAGCAGAGCGGATGCTCCCGGCCGTTGATCAGCAGGTGCGCCCGGTGCACCCCGGGATAGTGGACCCGCGTGGTCATCTTGGCGAAGGAGACCCGCGCTTCCAGCCGGACGCTTTCTCCGGGCGACAGCTCGAGGCGCCGCAGCTTGAAGACCTTGGGCTTGAGAGTGCCGTTGGCCTTGACGAAGTGGACGGCGCAATCGACCAGCAGGTCCTGGCGCGCGCGCCCGGTGCTGGCCAGCTCGAAGGAGATCGCCGCCTCGCCGCCGAGCGGGACGCGCTCCGGAGCGGCGCGGACGCCGCGGACTTCGACCTCGGGCGCCTGGTCGGCGCCCAGCACCGCGAGCGCCGGTCGATGGGCCTTCTTCACCAGGGAGCGCAGAGCGTGCTTGATGATCCAGCGCCGGTTCTCCGAGGCCCCTTGCGCCCAGCGCCGGCAGACCTCGACCGCGAGGTCGGGATGGTCCTTGCCGATGTCGTTGAGGTTGTTGGCCACCGACCGCTGCACGTAGCGCTCCGGGTCGTCCTTGAGCAGCTCGAGCAGCGCCAGCACCGGGCGCGGATCCTTCTGGTAGGCGCGCAGGCGGGGCGCCCAGGGAAGGCGCGGCCGCGTACCCTCCGACACCAGCCGGCGGACGTGGACGTTGGGGTCGCCAGCCCAGCGCTGGAGCTGCTGATAGGTGCGCTCGGGATAGCGCTCGAGGAAGGCCCGGATGCTCCACTCGGCTGAGAAGCGCTTGGTCAGCTCGTACTGGGCCAGCATCGAGGTCTCGAAGCTCTCCAGCCCGTAGCGCGCGACGAACAGGGTGTGGGGGTGGTAGCGCAGCGTCTCCAGGCCGGCGAGCTCGCTGCCTTGGCACTCAGGGCCGAGCGAGGCGATGAGGATTCGGGCGGCGCTTTCGTAGTCGGGCGGGAGGTGCCGGTGCATGCACTCGGCCAGGTGCTCGGCGCGCCCGGTCAGCGACAGCTGCTCCAGCGGCGCCATCCCCTCGGCGACGAACAGGGCCTCCTCGAAGCCGGGAAAGGCGCGGCGGAGGTCCGCCGCGATCGAGCGAACCACGCGCTCGTCGAAGAAGTTCTTGAGGGGCTCGGCCATGTCGGGCTCTCCGCGAGTGAGGCTTTTGACTACGGCGGAACCCTGACAGAAAGTGTCATGGAATGTCGCGCGCCCTCAGGCTGATGGATCTGACCGAGCTGCTGCGGGCCGCCGACGCCACCACCGTCGAGAGCCTGGCCAGGACCCTGGCGGTGAGCGAGCGCACGATGCGGCGCGACCTGGCGGCGCTGCGCCGGCGCGGGCTGCCGATCACCGGTGAGGCGGGTCCCGGCGGCGGCATCCGGCTCGAGGGAGAGCGCGGGGTCACCGCGGTCCACCTCTCGCTCTCCGAGATGGTGACGCTCTGGCTCGCCGCGCGGCTGTCGCAGGCCGCCAGCGACCTGCCCTGGGGCAGCGCGGCGAATTCCGCGTTGGCCAAGCTGCTCGCCAGCCTGCCGAAGACCCGCGCCCGCGAGCTGCGCGAGCTCTGCCGGCGGGTGATTGTCGGCCCCGCGCCGAGCGGGCGGACCCTGGCCGGCGCCGGGGCTCCGCCGGCGGAGCTGCTGCGGCTCTTCGAGGAGTCGTTCACCGCTGGAGTCGGGCTCGGCTTCCACTACGTCGATCGCGACGGCAATGCCTCGAAGCGGCGGATCGAACCCCATGGGCTGCTGGTCCAGACTCCGGTCTGGTATGTGCTCTCCCGCGACGTCGACAAGGCCGCGCCTCGGATGTTTCGCATGGATCGCATCTCGCGGCCGCGCATCGTCCGGGAGATCGGATTTCGCCCGGACGCCGAGGTGATCTGGGCGCAGCTGCCTGCGGAAGTGAAGTGGCGGCCGCTGCTGGGCGAGGGGCGCTGAGATGGGCTGCGCGCCATGATCCCCAACTCCCGCCTTCCCCTCTGGCCGCTGCTGGCGCTGACCCCGGTGATGCTGCTGGCGGTGACCGCGCTCGATGGCCGGGTGCTCGCGGTCCGCACCTCGCTGGGCCAGCCGGCGGCGGTGGCGCTGACCCTCGCCTTCTGGGCGCTGTTCTTCTGGCGGGCCCCGCAGCGGCTGCGGGTGCTGATGGGGGTCGGACTCTTCGCCGCCACCGCCGGAGAGGTGTTCTTCAGCCTGGGCCTGGGGATGTACCGCTACCGGCTTGACGTCATCCCGGCCTACGTCCCGCCCGGACACACGCTGCTGTTGGCGACGGTCTACCTCTTTGTCCGCCGGCCGTGGGTGCGTCGCCATCGGACCGCGCTGACCGCTCTCCTTCTGATTCTCGGAGCCGCCTACAGCGTCGCCTGGTTGGAGCGGTTCGGCGATCGCTACGGGTTCGGGTGCTACCTCGCCTTCCTGATCGCTGTGCTGGCGATGAAGCGATCACGTCTGTTCCTCTCGTCGATGTACCTGCTGGTCGCCTGGCTCGAGCTGCTGGGGACGCACTTCGGCGCCTGGAGCTGGCCCGCGCGACTGCTCGGCCGGTTCGAGGCGATCCCGAGCGGAAATCCGCCGAGCGGCGTGGCGCTGTTCTACCTGCTGTTCGATCTCTCCTGCCTGCTGCTCTACCTGGGGGCGCGGTTCACCAGCTTCGAGAGGCTGGTGTCCCGGCGGATCTGGCGCAAAAGAGCTGGGCTCGCCTGAACCGGAAGCGGCGGCTACTGCCAGTGCCCCTCGAAGGTGGCGACCGGGCTTCCCGCCGGATGGTGGTGGGTCACCTCAATCGACCTGGCTCCGGTCATCTCGAGGATGGCGGTGATGTAGCCGGCGACCATGATCGAGTGGAAGGGCGTGTTGTGCTTGTCGCGGACCTCGAGGCGGGCCGAGTTCTGCGACATCGCCACGACCATCGCCTCGCCGGTGACGTGGTAGTGGCGCCAGAGCCCGGCGAAGGTTTCGAGGGTGCGGCTGGTGGAGAAGAGCATGAAGAAGACGCGGTAGATGCCGCCCAGGTCGCGGCGCGCGCAGTAGGCGCCCAACGCCCGCAGCTCCTTCTCCACCTGATCGCCGAAGGTGGCCGCCAGCTCGGCGATGAAGCGGTTTCGCAGCTCGGTCGGATACTCCTTGCTGGAGAGCAGGCTCGATTCCATCAGCGAGCGGACCTCGGGAGTGAACCGGGTCGCCAGCAGCGTGTGGAAGCCCTGCTCGCCGAAGCGCTCCCGACAGAAGTCCTGGTAGCCCTTGAAGGTCACTCCCTTGACGACCGGCTGCATGGTTGCTGGTTGAGCCATGGTTTCCTCCCGGCCTTCCTCAAGAAGGCACCGACGAAGCCCCGCATGGACGACTCCCGGAGAACTGAAGCGCATCCCCGACAGTCGAGAGATTTTGAGGCCTAACCGGAGGACAAAGGCATCGCCATGAAGCAGGCCGTTGGACGGGCGCAGTGCTCAAAACAATGCCGACCACAGGACAGCAGACGCGCCAACGCCGCCACGGAGCCCGGACCGGAGAGGGTGCCAGCCAGGCGAGCGAGCCCGACGGTGCAGCAGCGTTTCAACGGCGGCTGGCGTGATGTTGGGAGAGTTCCCTGCAGACCGTGAGAACGTTCACCATGAGCAACGCGGCCGACGAAGGCGATCGCGAGATCGAGGGGTCCTCGACCCGGGCTCGCCGAGCTCGCCCCCGCGCACCGGCTGATCCGATCTCGGTCCGAGGGAGGGCGCCTGCCCGAACGCCAAGACTAGTCGCCGCAGACGTCAGAGCTGGCGACGTGGAGCCGATAGCGCCGATCGGTGCCCATGCCGGAGTAGACCATGAGCCACTTCCCGCCGAAGCGAACGACGGCCGGATCGCGGGTTGAGTAGGCGTCGGAGCCGCTGGCCGAGATATCGAGCGAGACCCCGCGCTTGGTCCAGTGGATGCCATCGGCGGACTCGGCCATGCCGATCCGGTAGGGGCCGGGATCGGTGCGCGAGGTGTCGTAGCCGCCGTACCAGGCCCGATAGCCGGAGGCGGTGGCCACCACGCAGGGCTGGGCGACCGCGCGGTTGTCGAAGGAGCCGGCCTCGGGCGAGAGGACCGGGCTCGGGTCGCGGGTCCAGGCCAGGCCGTCGGTCGAGGTGGCGCGGCCGATGCGATAGCGCTGGCCGTCGAAGCCGGTGTACCAGAGCGTCAGCCCGCCGGCCGTCTCGAGGACGTTGGGATAGAGCACGCCCCACTCGTCGAAGCTGCCGGTGGCGCCGCGGGTGAGGACGCCGGTCTGGGCCAGGGTGAAGTTGAGGCCGTCGGCGCTCTTGGCCAGTTCGAAGCTGCCGGAGGCGAACCACATCCAGAAGCCGTGGGCGCGCAACAGCACCGAGGGATAGGCCATCATGTTTCCGCCGGCCAGCCCCTCAATCGGAACCGGGGCGCTGAAGCTGAGGCCGTCGCTGGAGAGGGAGCGGTAGATGGTGAGGTCGAGGCCGGTCTTGATGGTGAAGAAGAGCAGCAGCTGGTCGCCGTCGACCACCAGCGCCGGGCCGAGCGCGCCGTCGGGGGCGGCGGCGGGCTCGGGGAAGCCGGCGATGCGGCCCTGCTTCTGCCACTGCCAGCCGTCGAGGGCATAGTTGCCCTCGAAGGTCGTTCCCGGCGAGGCCGACGGAGCGCGGCAGGAGGGGCCGGCGTCGGGGACAGCGGCGTCGGTCGAGTCGGCGCCGGCGTCGGCGGACGGGTCGAGTAAGGCCGGGGGCGTGGAGCTGCAGGAGGCGAGCAGCGCGGCGAGCAGGGCGAGAGCGAACGAGCGGACCATGCCTCGACTCTAATCCGGAATCGCGGCGGCTACTTCCAGCGGCCCTCGAAGACCGCGAGCGGGCTGCCCTCCGGATGCTGGCAGCCCACCGAGACCGACTTGGCCCCGGTCATCTCCAGCAGCGCGGCGACGTAGCCGGCCACCACCTGCGAGTGGAGCGAGGTGTTGTTCTCGTCGCGGATCTCGAGGCGGGCGAAGTTCTGCGCCTTCTCGGTGATCTTGGCCTCGCCGGTGTTCTGGTAGCGGCGCCAGAGCCCGGCGAAGGTCTCGAGGGTTCGGCTGGTCGAGAAGTGCATCAGGAAGACGCGGTAGATGCCGCCCAGGTCGCGGCGCGCGCAGTAGGCGCCCAGGGCTCGCAGCTCGCCCTCGGCGTGGTCGCCGAAGAGCGCCGCGTAGTCGAGGATGAACCGGTTTCGCAGCGCGGTCGGATACTCCTTGCTCGACAGAAGGTCCGAGTCCATTAGCGCGCGGACCTCCGGCACCCGGCCGCGGCCCCGCAACCCAGTCGCTCGTCAGCTGGAACGCATCGTTGATTCCTCTGCGAATCCGGATTTCGGAAAGATCCCCGGAGGAATCGGGAAGCCCCGCGGCGGCAACCCCGGGCAAACGGCCCCGCCGGCCTCAGTTGCCGCAGCCGGCGGCTCGATCTGCCTGGCGGGCTTCGCCGGCTCGCGACGCAGATCGGGAACCTGGCCCGCACCCGACCCGAGCTGGTCGCATGTCCACGGGCCGCGCGGCGGCCGCCGCGAGAGCCTGCGCTCGCCTCGCCGTGACGCCGCGCACATTCGCGCTCGCCAGCCGAGGCCGATACTCCGCTCACCTGAAGCTTGCACCCCCTACAATCACACCGATGCCAGTCGCGACGCCTAGCGCTGGAAGGAGACGACGATGAGGGCGGTTCTGCTGGTTCTGGCATTGACGATGTCCGGGAGCTCGGCGCTGGCCGAGGGGGAGGCCGAGAGGGTGAAGAAGGCCTACGAGAGCTTCGACTCCTCGAAGATGTGCCGCGAGGGGCGCAACTGCGATCGGGGACTGCGCGAGGCCGCCGGGATCGACGTGCTGCCGCACGGGCCGTACGACCCGGTGAAGATGTTCAACCCGCGGGCCGGCATGCCCAACCCCGACCCGGAGTGGATCACGGGCTGGGACTCGCTGCCCGCCGGCGACGGCTACAACGACTCCGAGAAGACCTTCAAGCTGATGGCCGCAGCCGCGGTCCAAAAGGAGGCCCGGCGCGGTTGCCTCCAGGGCTTCAAGGAGAAGATCTACCCTCAGTTCCTCGCCGCGGACGAGAGGTTGGGCAAGGCCATCGACGCGGCGCTGGCGCAGAGCGGCGAGCACGATCGCCTGGCCGGCCTGCTCGCACTGCGGGCGAGCCCCGAGGCGAAATCCCTGGAGGGCGCGCGCTTCCGGCTCGAGCGGGAGATCGCCAGCCGCCTCACCACGCCAGGGGCGCGGGCGGCCTGGCAGTTCGAGCGCCTGGCGATGGGCGACAAGGGAGCGCAGCTGCGGCCGACCCTCGACATCGACTCCGAGGCCAACGCGTACTGCGCCGACAGGCTGGCCTCGCTGCGCGAGCCCGGCGTGCGCCCGCCCTTCACCAAGGAGGAGCGCGACGCGGCTCGCAAGGCCCTGGCCGACGCCAGCACCTACCAGGCCCCCGAGGCGCCGGCCAGGGAGCCGCAGTCGATCAATGACTACGGCGACTACAAGGCGCCTTTCCTCGGGCGCGGCGGGCTGAGCGTCACCGCGGTCACCGCCTCCAAGAAGGGCCAGACGGTGACCGCCGAGTGGCGCAAAGAGGAGCAGATGGTGCTGGGCTGCAAGCAGACCAAGGAGCGGGTGGTCTTCGAGAACGGCAAGGCTCAGTACGACAAGAACTGCACCTACGGGGTGCGCACCGTGATCAGCGTGCTGACCCTGACCCTCGCCGATCTTCCCTCGGGCGGGCTGAAGAAGGGCGACGAGCTGAGGGTCTACTTCGAGGTGAAGGACTTCAAGGCCAAGACCGCCAAGCCCTCGGCTAAAAGGGAGATCGTCACCCAGAGCTTCGCCGGGGAAGGCGCGCTGATCGCCGAAGTCAAGCGCGCCGGGGCCAAGGTCTTCTCGCTGGCGCCCTGACGTTGGCTGGCGTCCCTGCTGGCAGCTGCGCGCTGGTCGTCGGCGCAGCTGCCGCGGGCAAGTCGGAGGGGGCGGAGCACCTGGCGCAGGTCCTGTCTCTTGACCCCCGGCGCCCCGCCGCTACAAATGCCGGGCCCGCATCTCCGGGATCCTCCGGGGATTTGCCGGCCAGTCCGTGGGCCTGGAAGGAATCCGATGCGCTCGCCCGTCCTGCTTCTCCTGGCCCTGTCGGTTGCTGAGCGCGTGTCTGCCGGTGGCGCCGGCGGAGCGCTTCCGGGTCCATCCCGCCCAGTACGCCGACAAGGCCCAGGCTTTCCACCTCGAAGGCACCAACGGCCAGGCGGTGCTGTTGATCCACGGCTGGTGCAGCAGCCCGGCGCACATGCGGCTGCTGGGCGAGGAACTCCACCGCGCCGGCTACACCGCCGAAGGGATCCTGCTGCGCGGCCACGGCACCGACCTCGGCGAGATGGAGAAGAGCTCCTGGCAGGACTGGCTGCAGGACGCGCGCGACGCCTATGCCCGCCTGCGCCAGAGCTACTCCACGGTGCACGTCGTCGGCTTCTCGATGGGCGGGGTGCTGGCGCTGCTCCTCGCCGAGGAGAACGAGGTGTCGAAGGTGGGACCCTGGCCGGGGCGCTGCGGCCCAAGGACGGACGGGCGAGGTGGGCCCGCTGGTTGCGCCCGTTCGTCCCGCGGTTCGTCGCGGTGGACGAGTTCACCGGCCCCGGGCGCGCGGTCGAGTACTCGGCGTCGTACTTCGCCTATCCGACGGCCAAGGTGCAGGACTTGGTGACCCTGGGCGACATAGCGGAAGAGGGCCTGGCCAAGGTCAAGAGCCCGCTGCTGATCGTGCAATCCAAGGCCGATGACTGGGTCGCCCCCGAGGCCCCGGAGCTCATCTACCAGCGCGTCTCCACCCCGCCGGCCGACAAGCAGGTGCTCTGGCTCGAGCGCTCCGGCCACCTGCTCACGCTCGACGTCGAGCGCGACCCTATTCACCAGGCGGTGAAGGATTTCCTGGCCCGCTAGGCAAACGGGGAGACCGCGTGTTCTCGGGAGAAGGTCGGAATCGGGCGCTGCCGGGCCTCGACGCCGACGCGCTGTTGTTCTCGCCGTTCTCGGTGTTCGGCTTCCTGTCCAATGCCGGCCGCGCGTTGGAGCAGCTCTGCGCCAATCGGGAGCTCCAGCAGCAGCTGGCTTTGACCAAGGACCTCGCGCGAATCACGCTCCCGACGCGGATGATCTGGGCGCCCAGGACGGGATGGTGCCGGTGGCGATGGCCCACGAGGGTTTCGCGGCGTTGGGGACTGCCCCGGAGAACAAGTCGCTGGTGGTGATCGAAGGAGCGGAGCACCTGCTCCCCTTTGAAAGGAGCGACGAGTTCTCGCAAGCGGCGATCGAGTTCGTCGAGAAGTACCGCTGAGCGGCGGGGCGCCGGCGAGGCAATTTCGCGGTCGCGACAGCGTTCGCGCGGGCCAAAGGCTTCCTGACGAGCCAGGGATCGCTCCCACGCATGGTGGCCGAATTGTCTGGCCAGTCTGGTCTATCTTGAAGGCATGGAAAGAGATCTGGAGCGCCCGAGCCCGGTGACCGAAGAGGGAGCGCAGGGCAGCGGCTGCATCGCCTGCGGCGCGCCGGTCGAAGATCTGCGCTGCCCTGAGTGCGGCACCGCGCAGCGGGCCGGCGCCTTTCGGATCGAGAAGGTGCTGGCGCGCACTCCGCACAGCCGGGTCTACCTGGCGCGCGATTCGGCCGGGAAGGCGGTGGCGCTCAAGGAGATGCTCTTCGCCCAGGTGCCGGACGCCGCCGCCCTCGAGTCCTTCGAGCGCGAGGCCCAGACTCTGCGCGGGCTCGACCATCCCGCCATCCCGCGCTTCGAGGCCAGCTTCACCGAGGGGCGTGGCCCCGGCCTTCGGCTCTACCTGGCGTCGGGATTCGTCGAGGGCGAGTCGCTGGCCTCCCGGCTCGAGCGGGGCCGGCTGACCCCGCTGCAGGCGCTGGAGCTCGCTCGGCAGGTGCTGCGGATCCTCGTCTATCTGCAGCAGCGGTCGCCGGCGGTGCTCCACCGCGACATCAAGCCGGCCAACCTGATGTACCGGCCGGACGGCTCGGTGTGGCTGGTCGACTTCGGCAGCTCGCGGCAGCTCGAGAATCAGGCGACCCATCGCTCGACGCTGGTGGGGACCTTCGGCTACATGCCGCCTGAGCAGCTGGGCGGGACGGTCGGACGCAGCAGCGACGTCTACTCGCTGGCGGCGACGGTGCTGCACGCGCTCACCGGCAAGGAGCCGCAGGAGGCGCTCGGCCCGGAACTGACCCCGCGGCTGCCGCCGGGGCTGACCCCGCGCTGGTCGCACTGGCTCGCCCGGGCGCTGGCGCCCCAGCCGGCGGCGCGCTTCGCCGACGCGCAAGCCGCGCTGGACGCTCTCGAGAACGAGTCTGCCGCGAGCGGGGTTGTTTCCCAGCCGCGCGGGCCGATCGTGGGAGTGGCGATCGGTGTGGCGGTGGCGCTGATCCTTCCTCTGCTCTGGCTCACTTCGGGGAACAAGCAGGCGAAGACGATCGCTTCAGCCTCCGCGGCGAACCGAGCTGCGGTCACCCAGCCCGCGGTCCGCGAGGAGCACGACCCGGACCTCGAGGCGCTCGCGCAGATCCGGCTGCCGGTGGATGCAGACAAGGCGCAGGTGCGCGAGTACATCCAGCGGATCCTGGCCGTCTCGCGAAACCAGCGGACCTACCTGCGCAACGATCCGCAGGTGGGCAAGCTGACCGCAGTGGGCGCGAGCAATGCCGAGCTGCTGGTCGAGGCCACCGACGACAACGTCCCGCTGGGCGAGTATCCGGCCTGGGCGCTGGAGAACGTGGCCACCGAGGAGCACAAGGCGCTGATCTTGGAGAACCTGCGGCGCAAGCACCGGCTGGCGACGGTGGTGCTGGCCAAGGGCTGGCAGAGGGAGGCGCGCGAGATCCTGGTCGAGGGGCTGCGCGGCTACACCGGCTACATGCCCGACGAGTGGCTGCGGGCGCTGGCAGCGCTGCGCGACCCGACGACCTACGAGGTGCTCACCGACTACCTGGTCCGCGGCTGGAACCGCTTCAGCACCTACCAGATCCTGGTCGGGCTGCCGGGGCTGAATCTCGACCGGCCGCTGCAGCAGGCCTGGGAGCAGTCGCGCGGGGCGGGCACCAACGCCTGGGAGCTGGGCTACCTGGCGGCCCCGGTGCTGGCCACCGGCTATCTGCCGGCGCTGGAGTACGCCGTCGAGACGCTCGAGGACAACGCCGGCGTCCCCACCACCGGCTACAACGCCCGCAACCTGGTGCTGCGCTACACCGAAGCCTCGGGCAGCAACGACGAGCTGCGCAGCTGGTTCAAGTCCAACCGTCGCAAGCTGCGCTTCGATCCCGAGCGGCGAAAGTTCGTGGCGCAGTGACCGGAACCGCGCCCCAGGTATGCGAACGCCCGGAGGCATGGAGCCTCCGGGCGTCGCAGAAACCCGCGGAATCGAGGGCGACGCGCCTCAGTACTTGACGCAGGCCAGCATCGCCACGTTGCGCGGGCGCACCTCGGAGCCGTCGAAGGCGGCGGTGATGCCGCCGGCCGGAGCCGACCAGTAGCCTCCGAACGCCTGGCCACTGGGGGTGCCGTTCTTGGGGACCCAGTTCACGCCATGGTTGTAGGCGGCGGGACCGGTGTTCTGGATGTAGAAGCTCTTGAAGTCCTGCGCCTGGGCCGAGTTGGCGGTGCGCGCGGGATCGACGCCGCGGGCGTCGTCGAGGCCGCGGAGGAACTCGCCGCGCAGGTCGGGGATGGTGAAGCTGCCGGCGGCGACGCCGAGCGCGGCGGCCAGCGCCGGGTAGGAGGCGACCGGATAGACCGCGCCGTTCGCCTTGAGCCAGCCGGACGGGCAGTTCACCGAGACGAAGTGCATCACCGCTCCGGCCGGCACGCCGCGTCCGACGTCCACCTCGTAGAGCTCGAAGTTGTCGATGCGGGTGCTGCCGATGTTCTGGTAGTTGGCGATGATCAGCGGCTTGATGAACCGGGTCCCGGCCGGGAAGTTGTTGACGCTGGTGCCCGGGTTGAAGGCGGTGCCCTCGCCGCTGATGCTGGCCTGGAAGGTCTGCCAGGAGTTGTTCAGCGTGACGCTGGCCGCAATGAAGTAACCGTAGGTCCCGCCGATTCCGACCAGCGGCGTCTTGGTCGAGTCGTAGGCGAGGTAGCCGGCGTAGAAGGTGCCGGCGCCGGAGGTCATCTTGGCGGAGATCCGCCCCTCGTAGGTTCGCGACGGATCGACCGGGATGAAGTCGCCGAAGGTCGCCCAAGTTCCGCTGGCGAGGGTGGTGATCGTGACGTCGAACGACGAGTCGCCTTCGAGGACGTCGGCGGTGTTCAGGGCGTAGGTGGCACCGGGGCCGTTGAGGGTGGTCCACCGGGTGGGGTCGGAGATCCAGTCGATCAGGTTGCGGCCGCTCGGAGTGCCGACCTTGTTGTTGAAGGTGTTCCAGTCGGTCGAGCTCAGGTAGCCGTTGGTGGTGGAGTTGGCCTGGGTGATCGAGATCGCTGGGGTGGTGGTGCCGGTGGCCACGCTGAGCGGCCCTGCGGCGCTGACGCTGGTGACGGTGCCCGGGTTGACCGAGTCGGTGCCGCAGATCCAGCGGGAGCCGAGGTTGTCCCACTTCAGCACCTGCCCGTCGGCGCAAGCCAGGTTGTTGGGCATGTAGCTGAGGTAGCTGC
>JBBIQS010000118.1:0-21328 GCA_037442205.1 Myxococcales bacterium | reverse complement strand
GTCGGGGCCTCGCAGATGGTGGCGGCCATCGCCCTGCTCGGCGCGTTCGCCGGGTTGAAGCGCCGGCGAGTCAGATGAGCCCCGCGCGTCAGCAAGGGGCGGACGTAGTGCCCTGCGCAACTCCGGCCTATGCCTCCGCACGCCTTGCTCCGGACGTCACCTGTCACCGCACAGGGCACAACGTCCGCCCCTCCCTCACGGTCAGGGCTCGGCCCGCTCGGCGTGACGGGTGCCGGCTGGTCTAGAAAGCCCGTTCGAAGACCAAATCGGCGGCGGAGGCCGCGCCGATTTGCCCACGGCGCGCGGCTCGTGCGAGCGTTCCGCGCCATGAACCTGCGCCCGCTCCTGCTGCTCGCCCTCGCCGCCTCGGCCTGCGCCTCCCCTCGCGCGGTCGAGGTCGCCATCTCCCAGAGGAACCCCGGGCTCAGCGGCCCGGTGGCCGAGTATTCGTTCTCGGTGCACGAGGGCTGCAAGCTGTCGCTGCGCGAGCTCAATCACCCGGCGCGCAGCGGCAAGGGCGAGCCGCAGGAGTGCTCGGCGCTGCTCAAGGAAGCCTCGCGGCGCGAGGTGCTCGACGGGATCCGCTCCGCTGCCGCCTGCCAGCAGTCGGCCTCGACTCTGGAGGCCGGGCTGTCGGTGGTGCTGAGCAGCGGCGAGCTGGTCAGCGGCAACTCGCTGTGCGTCGCCCGCGGGCCGGCCGCCGAGCTCCTCAAGCGCACCCACCAGCTCTACGAGCGCAGCGCCCCGGCGCTGCGGGAAGGCGATCCGGTCGGCAGCGAGTGCGAGCCGACCGAGTGCCGCTCCGACGCCGACGTGAGGACCGGCATCGAGAGCCCGACCTGCCCCGACGGCTCGCCCGCTCCCCACTCCGAGCGCTGCGTGCGCGTCTCGCCCACCGCCTGCGTGTGGGAGGGATGCCAACCGCTGGAGAAGTAACAGCTATCCGGCCTCGGCCAGCGCCACGCAGTCGCGGCCGGCCTGCTTGGCGCGGTAGAGGGCGGCGTCGGCGGCTTGGATCAGCTGCTCCGGGCGCAGCGCCGGGGCAGCCGGGTCGCAGGTCGCCACCCCGACGCTGGCGGTGATCGAAACCGTCGCCGAATCCGCTCGGATGAGCTCCGCGGCGATCGCGGCTCGCAGGCGCTCGGCGGCGCTGCGGGCCTCGGCGGAATCGGTCTCGGGAAGCACCGCCAGGAACTCCTCTCCGCCGATCCTCCCCAGGCTGTCGATGCGGCGCAGCACCCGCGCTCCGACCGCCGCCACCGCCTGCAGCGCCAGGTCCCCGACCGCGTGCCCGAAGCGGTCGTTGACCGACTTGAAGCGGTCGAGATCGACCATCAGCAGCGACACCGGCCGCCCGGTGCGGCGGCAGCGCTCCAGCTCGGCCTGCAGCCGGGCCATGATCTCGCGGCGGTTGGGCAGTCCGGTGAGAGAGTCGGTGCGCGCCAGGTTGGCCAGTGTCTCCTCGTGGCTGCGCATGGCGGTGAAGAGGTGGCGCAAGCCCACCAGGCCGGCCAGCATCAGCAGCGAGATCGCCATGCCGACGCCGGCCTGCACCAGCTCGTTCTCGAAGCCCGACAGCGGAGTTGCCAGCGGCGCGATGCGGCGCTCGACCATCAGCAGCAGGGCCATCGAGACGCAGAGCCAGGCGAAGCGATGGCGGCCGGCGTTGCCCATCTCGCGCCAGGCGACGACCGCGGCGGCGGCCTGCACCGCCACCGACGCGCCCGCGACGAAGAGCAGTATTCCGCCCTGGGTCATGGCCGAGCCTCCCCCCATCGACGCGGCGGCGCCCCGCGCGCCTCGTCGGCGGCCGCTGCTGAGCCGTGCGAAATCCGAGGCCTGGGGCACGCCGCCGCGGCCGGCAGTCCCAAGCCGCACCATCCCACCGTGCGGCGACGCCGCGGCGCGGGGACGAGCTGGCCGGACGGCATCAGAGCGTCAGGAGCTTCATGCGGGGAGCCGGCGCGCCGGCCACCTTTGGGCCGAAGCCCGCCGGCGGGAAACCGGGAACGCTGTAGCTGGCGACGCATGGACCACCGGGCCCGAAGAAATCCGACTGCGTCTGGAAACCAGATCGGCTCGAGAAAAGAATACCCCGATCCCAGGAGTCCGAGGAGAGTGCGAGCGGACCCTTCGACGGGGTGCGCGCGGACCCCGGATGCCTCGAGGCGCGCTCTCGAAAGACGGGCGCCGTTCCAACTGAAGAATCGGCGGCGCGGGCCCGCCGGCCGGCGGGTCGGTCGCGGCGGCCCTGCGCCTTTCCTTGGCCTCGGGCTTCTGCGGTATCCTTGCCGGACGGCGGGGCGTCCGGGCGGCCGCCCACCCGGTTTTCTTTCCTCAGGGAGCAACCATGACTCGAGCGACGATCCTGGCCGCGGCGCTGCTGCTGGCCTCCAACAGCCTGGCGCAGGTTCCGCAGAAGGTCGGCTACCAGGGCCGGCTGCTCAAGGCCGACGGCAGCCCTGAGAGCGGCAGCCACAAGCTGACCTTCACCCTCTTCGACGCGGCCACCGCCGGCAACTCGCTGTGGACCGAGGACCAGACCCTGGCCCTGAGCGACGGCTACTACGCCGCGGTGCTGGGCGACGTCACCCCGCTCGACCTGACCGCCTTCAACGGCAGCGAGCGCTTCGTTCAGATCGCCGTCGACGGGACTGCCCTCTCGCCCCGCCAGCGGATCGACGCCGTCCCCTACGCCCTGGTGGCCACCAACCTCAAGGGCGGCACCGTCGAGGCCACCTCGATCGACGCCTCGTCCTTCAAGGTCGGCGGCAACACCGTCATCGACTCCACCGGCAAGCTCACCGGTTCGGCCGCCTATTCCGCCGCCGCCGGCAGCGGCCTGTCGGTCACCGGCAACTCCATCGCCCTGTCCAGCCAGGGCTGCCTCAACGGCCAGGTCCTGACCTGGACCAACAACGCCTGGGCCTGCGCCAACCCCGGCCAGACCTACAGCGCCGGCTCGGGAATCCTGTTGAACAACGGCAGCTTCTCGGTCGACCCCGCCGGCAACTCGTTCGTGCAGAACCAGACCGCCGCCGCCCAGAACGCCTCGTTCCGGATCGGCGGGACCGGCAGCGTCGGCGGCGACTTCGGAGTGGGCACTGCCGCGCCCGGAGCCAAACTGCAGGCTGTCGGGACCGCGCCGGTCACCGGCACCGGCTCGGTCGGCTGCATCGCCGCGACCGACGTCACGCTCTCCGGCGCCAGCACCAAGTTCACCACCGAGGCCCACCCCGGCGACCTCATCGTCGCCAACGGCCTGACGCGGACGGTCGTCTCGGTGACCGACGACGCCACCCTGACCGTGGAACGGGCCTGGGGCGTGACCTTCACCGGCAAGGCGTTCACCGTGCAGCGGCCGGTGGCGCGCTTCACGACCGCTGGCAACGGCGAGGCGCTCAGGGTCGATGGCCAGGGAGATGTCATCGCCGGCAGGCAGATCCATTTCGGGAATTCGATCATCGGCACCGACCAGGGCGGAAACATCGAACTCGGCGCCGACAACCTCCTGCTGAACACGAACGGAGGAACCCCGTTCATCGACTTCCACTTCGGCGGCGGCGTCGCGCAGGACTACAACGTCCGCCTGATCAACGACGCCGACCGGCGGCTCACCGCCGACGCCAACCTCACGGTCAGCGGCACCGCCACCGTGGGCGGCGCCCTATCGGCCAGCGCCGGGACGGTCATGGCCTACAACACCGGCGGCGAGGGCGGGACCATCAAGCTCACCGGCGCCAACACCGTCAAAATGCACCTCGAGAACCTCAACGGCTCCTTCCGCTTGGTGAACGATCCCTGGACCGCCGGACTCTTCCAGGTCGATCAAGCCGGCAACGGATCGTTCACCGCCAGCGTCGACGCTCCGACCATCAAGAAGAGCGGCATGGCGATCTACGGCGTGGTGGCGGGCGGCTCCTGCCTGAACGGCGTCTCCGCGATCTGGGACCCGCGCCCCTCCACCTATGGCGGAGCGACGTGCTCGATGTCGAACTGGGGCTACAGCAACGGGTTTGGCACCCTCAACTGCCCGGCCGGGACCACCAAGTGGATCCTGTTCGGCATGAGCAACTCGGGCAGCGGCGGCGAGGGTGGCATCTGCGTCAGGTAGTCCGCTGAATCCTCCCTGCGCGGCGGCCGATCTCGCATCGGCCGCCGCGCTCCTTTTTCGCAGCGAGTTCGTGGGCCTCCAGCTCTGGCCCGCGCTCGGCATCTCCCTGTTGGTGGCGGCTCCGGCCGCGTCGAAGCCGAAGGCCGCCCCACCCGCAGCCGCGGCCAAGCCGGTCGATCCAGCGCTGGCGCTCGCCGCTGCCCTCAAGTCCGAGATGGGGAAGATGAAGTATCAGGGCGTCTCCTTCCGCTCGGCGACCCGCACTCGCTGCAGCCGGCGGGGAAGCTGCTCTTGGCCCTGGTCCCGCAGACCATCGTCCTGGCGGTCCCCGACGGCCAGCTCGCTCAGCAGACGCGCCTGCTGGCCGTCTCCAGCGTTCGCGGCGCCAGCTGGACCTTCTTCGACGTCGGCAACATCGATGCCGCCGCAGTCAAGCAAGGGGTCCCGGAATTCCCCGACACCTTAAAGGTGCCAGAGCGCAAGGAGCCGGTGTTCACTCCGAATCTTTAGAAGCTTCGGCGCTCTTCGCGACCGACTCGCTGCGGTCGGCGGGGATTCGATCGCTCCCCGTGCTCGCACTTGATCGCTGGTCGCTTCGGCGGTTTCCCCGAACGACTCGCTGCGTTCGGCTGAGAGCCGGCGCTTCCAGGGCGCCTCGCGCTCCCGGGCGATTTCGCGCCTGGTGATTTCCCCCCAGGGCAACTCCTCGCATATCCTCCATGGAACGTGCGGGGGCGCTCCAATACCGCGCAATTGAGCGAAGGGAATACCCATGACCCGAGGAATAATCCTGGCCGCGGCGCTGCTGCTGGCCTCCACTAGCTTTGCGCAGGTACCGCCGAAGGTCGGCTATCAGGGCCGGCTGCTGATGGCCGACGGCAGTCCAGAGAGCGGCAGCCACAAGCTGACCTTCACTCTCTTCGACGCCGCCACCGCCGGCAGCCCGCTGTGGACCGAGGACCAGACGCTGGCCCTGAGCGACGGCTACTACTCCGCGGTGCTCGGCGACGTCACCCCGCTCGACCTGACCGCCTTCAACGGCAGCGAGCGCTTCCTCGAGATCGCCGTCGACAACGTCGCCCTCTCGCCCCGCCAGCGGATCGATGCCGTCCCCTACGCCCTGGTGGCCACCAACCTCAAGGGCGGCACCGTCGAGGCCACCTCGGTCGACTCCTCGTCGTTCAAGGTCGGCGGCAACACCGTCATCGACTCCACCGGCAAGCTCATCGGCTCGGCCGCCTACTCCGCCGCCCCCGGCAGCGGCCTGTCGGTCACCGGCAACACCATCGCCCTGTCCAGCCAGGGCTGCGTGAGCGGCCAAGTCCTCACCTGGACCAACAACGCCTGGGCCTGCGCCAACCCCGGCCAGACCTACACCGCCGGCTCGGGAGTCCTGTTGAACAACAACAGCTTCTCGGTCGATCCCGCCAACAACTCCTTCGTGCAGAACCAGAGCGCCGCCGCCCAGAACGCCTCGTTCCGCGTCGGCGGCAGCGGCAGCGTCGGCGGCGACTTCGGAGTGGGCCTGCCCAACCCGGCGGCCAAGATGCAGGTCGTCGGCGCCGCGCAGGTCAGTGGCACTGGCACGGTGGGCTGCACCGCTGCGACCGACGTCACCCTCACCGGCGCCGGCACCAAGTTCACTTCGGAGGTCGTCGCCGGAGACATCATCGTCGCCAACGGGCTGACGCGGACGGTCGTCTCGGTGACCAACGACACCACCCTGGCGGTGGCACGCGCCTGGGGCGCGACCTTTACCAGCCAGTCATTCACGGTGCAGAAGCCGGTCGCCCGGTTCACCACCGCGACCAACGGCGAGTCAGTGGTAGTCGATGCCCTTGGGACCCTCGTCGCCAAGAACGAGATCCAATTCGGGAACTCGTTGCTCCGCAACGGTCAGGGCGGGAGCATCGAGCTCGGCGCCGGCAACTTCCTCCTGAACTCGCCGAATGCGACTCCGTTCATCGACTTTCACTACGGCACCGCCGCTGGCCAGGACTTCAACGTGCGGCTGATCAATGACGCCGACGGTCAGCTCTCCGCCTACGGCAACTTGTTTTACGTCGGCGGGAACACCACCGTGAGCGGCAACCTCACCGCCGGCGCCGGGACGGTCTCGGCCTACAACATCGGCGGCGAAGGCGGGGCCATCAAGCTCGCCGGCGCCAATGGAACCAACATCTTCCTCGAAGGCATCAACGGCACGTTCCGACTCATGAACCATCCCTGGAACGCCAGCCTCTTCAGCGTCGACCAATCCGGCAACGGCCTCTTCGCCGGCAGCGTCTCCGTCACCGGCGTCGGAAACTTCAACGGCATCGTCAACAACGGAGGCCTGTCGACCGGCAACATCAGTATCAACGGTGGAATCCGGGGAACCAACAGCGCGGGCAACCTCCATATCGACTCGGACAAGACCAAGGGCGACGGGCGGATCTACCTCAACTGGGCCGACGGCAAGGGAGTGGCCTTCGGGAACGGAGCCAATGGAGTGGTTGGTTCGGTCGACACTGCCGGCAACGCTTCGTTCAATGGAAGCGTCTCGAGCGGCGGCGTCACCACCACCGGCGCGATGTCCGCCGGCAGCGTCAGCTCCACCGGCGCGGTATCGGCCGGCAGCGTGAGCACCACCGGCGCGATGACCGCCGGCACCCTCACCGTCAACAGCGGCTGGAACCCGGCGCAGGCGATCACCATCAACTCCAACGACATCTTCAAGTCGTCCCCCGCCGCCGACCCGAACATCTACATGCAGTGGAGCAATCCCGGCGGCGGAGTGCAGATCGGCGGCCAGACTGGGGCCACCAACAACCTGGCGGTCATCGGCGGCGCGACCGTCCGCGACACCCTGACGGCCAACGCCGTCACCGCTGCCGGCGCTGTGACCGCCGGCAGCGTCAGCAGCACCGGAAGCATGACGGCCGACGGCGGGAAGGGCGTGCTCTACTTCCAGCCGGGCGAGGGCGAGGTGCTGAGGCTGACCGACAGCGCCGGGACCAAAGTCCACCTCGAGGCCGTCGCCGGTCGACTGCGGATGGTCGACAGTGGTTGGATCAAGGAGGTCTTCAGCGTCGACCAGGCCGGAAGCGCCTACCTCGCCGGCAACGGCAACATCGCCGGAAACGTCAACGTCACCGGGGGCGTCTCGGCCAACGGCAGGTTCACTGCCAACGGCGGTGGAATCTGGGGAACCAACGGCGCGGGCAACCTCCACATCGACTCGGACAAGACCAAGGCCGACGGGCGGATCTACCTCAACTACTACGACGGCAGGGGAGTGTACTTCGGGAACGGAGCTGGCACCGCCGCGGTGGCTGGGGTCGACACCGCCGGCGTCGCTTGGTTCAATGGAGGCGTCTCGGCCGGCGGCTTCACGACCGCCGGCACCGTGACCGCCACCGGCGCCTTGACCGCCGGCACCGTGACCTCCAACAAAGGCGTCTATGCCACCACCCAGGTGTATGGCCGCGGAGGCACGTCTGTGTACTCCGCCTCCAACGCCGGATGCGGGGCCACGGGTGGACTCACCGCGAATTCAACTTGCGCGACAACCGTTTGCGCAGGTGGCCCTGGATGGAACATCTACAACACCTGTGCGGGCGCCTGTACTGCGCCCGCCGCCGTCACCTGCAGCAACACCCTCCTCGGGTACCTCGTAACGCCCTGGTGATCATTCGCCGTTCGATTCGCTCAGGCCCGCGCGCGCCGCCCCGGCGCCGCGGGCCGTTCCTTTTGCTTGGCGGAAGACGCGCCACTGCGTCGGCGCTTCGATTTCCGGCGCTGCCGAGTCGAGGGGCACGGGCCGAGGAGCGGAGACCGGGGACCTCGTCCAAATCCGGCCGCGGAAATCGTGGTCGAAAAAGGGCGCTCCCCGCCACTTCCCAACCGCGGCGGCCCTGCGCCTTTCCTTGGCCTCGGGCTTCTGCGGTATCCTTGGCGAGCGACCGGGCGTCCGAGCGGCCGCCTTCCCGGTTTCCTTACCTCAAGGAGCAACCATGACTCGAGCGACGATCCTGGCCGCGGCGCTGCTGCTGGCCTCCACCAGCTTGGCGCAGGTTCCGCAGAAGGTCGGCTACCAGGGACGGCTGCTCAAGGCCGACGGCAGCCCTGAGGGCGGCAGCCACAAGCTGACCTTCTCCATCTTCGACGCCGCTTCCGCCGGCAGCTCGCTGTGGACCGAGGACCAGACCCTGGCCCTGAGCGACGGCTACTACGCCGCGGTGCTGGGCGACGTCACCCCGCTCGACCTGACCGCCTTCAACGGCAGCGAGCGCTTCCTCCAGATCGCCGTCGACGGGACTGCCCTCTCGCCCCGCCAGCGGATCGACGCCGTCCCCTACGCCCTGGTGGCCACCAACCTCAAGGGCGGCACCGTCGAGGCCACCTCGATCGACGCCTCTTCCTTCAAGGTCGGCGGCAATACCGTGATCGACTCCTCCGGCAAGCTCACCGGCTCGGCCGCCTACTCCGCCGCAGCCGGCAGCGGCCTGTCGGTCACCGGCAACACCATCGCCCTGTCCAGCCAGGGCTGCGCCAACGGCCAGGTGCTGACCTGGACCAACAACGCCTGGGCCTGCGCCAACCCCGGCCAGACCTACGCCGCCGGCAGCGGAATCCTGTTGAACAACGGCAGCTTCTCGGTCGACCCCGCCGGCAACTCGTTCGTGCAGAACCAGACCGCCGCCGCGCAGAACGCCTCGTTCCGCGTCGGCGGGACCGGCAGCGTGGGCGGCGACCTGGGCGTGGGCCTCGCCGGGCCGACCGCCAAGATGCAGGTCGTCGGCACCCCCGCGGTCACCGGCACCGGCACGGTGGGCTGCATCGCCGCGACCGACGTCGCGCTCGCCGGAGCCGGGACCAAGTTCACCACCGAGGCCCACCCTGGCGACCTCATCGTCGCCAACGGCCAGACGCGGACTGTCGTAGCCATCACCGATGACGCCAACCTGACCGTGGAACGCGCCTGGGGCGTGACCTTCACCGGTAAGTCGTTCACCGTACAGCGGCCGGTGGCGCGTTTCACGACCGCCGCCAATGGCGAGGGCCTGATGGTCGATGGTCTGGGGGATGTTTTCGCCGGCAGGTCGATCCACTTCGGGAATTCGCTCATCGCCGCCAACCAGGGTGGAAGCATCGAGCTCGGGGCCGACAACTTCCTGCTGAACACGACCAATGCGACCCCGTTCATCGACTTCCACTTCGGCACCGCGGTCGGGCAGGACTACAACGCCCGCTTGATCAACGACGCCGACGGGCGGCTCAGCGCCATCGCCAACCTCAGGGTTACCGGTACCACCACCGCGGAAGGCACGATCAATACCTACGCTGGAATCTGGGGGACCAACTCCGGGGGCAACCTCCACCTCGACTCGGACAAGACCAAGGGCGACGGGCGAATCTACCTCAACTACGTTGACGGCAAGGGAGTGGCCTTCGGAAACGGCGCCCGCGGCGTCGTTGGCGCGGTCGACACCGCCGGCAATGCGACGTTCAACGGAAGCGTCTCGGCCGGCGCCGGGACGGTCACGGCCTACAACACCGGCGGCGAAGGCGGGACCATCAAGCTCACCGGCGCCAACGGGAAGAACGTGCACCTGGAAAGCCTGAATGGATTGTTCCGCATCGTGGATTCCGGTTGGACTGCTGCGCTCTTCACCGTCGACCAGGCGGGAAACGTGGGCGCGTCCACCTACAACGGAATCCGCATCTGGGAAAAGCCCGGCAACAACGGGACCGTCAGCTGCGACACCTTCTGCGAGGGCGCCGGCTGGGGCGGCGGGACGGGCACCTGCATTTCCGCCAAGAAGAATTCGGGGGCGGGCATCGCCTGCGGCACTGTCGAGGGCGGAACGGTGGGCGTGCGCTGCTTCTGCTCCAGCTTCTAGGAGTCCGACGTCAGCTGGGCTGCGGCGGCCGATCCGAGATCGGCCGCCGCGCTCCTTATTCGCAGCAAGTTCGGAGGCTTCCATGCTCTGGCCCGCGCTCGGCCTGTCGCTGTTGATGGCAGCTCCGGCAGCCCCGATGCCGAAGGACGCACCTCCGGCGACCGTGGTCAAGCCGGTCGATTCTGCGCCGGCGCTCGCCGCCGCCAGGGCCGGTGCCGAGAAGCTGGCCAAGGCCCTGCTCCACTGTGAGTACGAGGCCTTCGCCGATCTCACCTTCGCCAAGGCGCTGGCGCTCAACGGCGGTCGTGCCGGGATGATCGCCACCCTCAAGTCAGAGATGGCGAAGATGAAGGATCAAGGTATCTCCTTCCGCTCGGTGGAGATCGGCGATCCGCACTCGCTGCAGCCGGCCGGGAAGCTGCTCTTGGCCCTGGTGCCGCAGACCATCGTCCTCGCGGTCCCCGACGGCCAGCTCACTCAGCAGTCGAACCTGCTGGCCGTCTCCGGCGATCGCGGCGCCAGCTGGACCTTCTTCGACGTCGGCAACATCGACGCCACCCAGGCCAAGATCGTGGTCCCGGAGCTGCCCGACTCCTTCAAGCTTCCCGCGCGCCCGGAGCCGGTCTTCACTCCGAATCCGTAGGAAGTTCGGCGCTCTCTGTGGCCGACCGCCGCGGCCGGCGGGACGCCGGCGCTCCCAGGCCCTCGCCGCTCCACCATGCCCGAACCCCTAGACGCTGACCTCCGCGAGCTGCTGGAGCGCCAAGCCGAAAAGCAGGCCGAAGCCGTCGCCACCGGGCGGCTCGGCCGAGCCTTCAAGCTCGGGTCGCTGGCGATGTCGGCCGGCGCGAAGCTGGCGGCGGGCAAGGCGCGCAAGCTGCTCGGCGGGGAAGGCCCAATGCTGTCCCGGGCCGAGGGCCTGGCGCTCGCTTCGCAGATGCTGACCACCTTCTCCGAGCTGCGCGGGGTGGCGATGAAGCTGGGGCAGATGCTCAGCTACGTCGACGATGGCCTGCCGCCTGAGATGCGCAAGCTGCTGGCGGTCCTGCAGCGCGACGCGCCCCGGCTGCCGATCGCCACCGTGCGCGGCGTGCTGCGCGAGGAGCTCGGCCGCGATCCCGACTCGGTCTTCGACAGCTTCGAGGAGGCGCCGCTGGCGGCGGCGAGCATCGGTCAGGTACACCGCGCCCGCCTCAAGGACGGAACAAGGGTGGCGGTGAAGGTCCAGCTGCCGGGCATCGAGAAGGCGATGCGAGCCGATCTCAAGAACGGCAAGGTGGTGGGGCTGCTGCATAAGGCACTGCTGGTCAACGCCGGCGTCGAGGGCGTGCTCGGCGAGCTCGAGGAGCGGCTGCTCGACGAATGCGACTACCGCAAGGAAGCCGCATACCAGGAGTCCTTCTGCCGGCGGTTCCAGGGCCACCCGACCATCGTGGTGCCGAAGGTGTTCCCCGGGGTGAGCAGCCAGCGGGTGCTGGTCAGCGAGCTGATGGAGGGGCGCAGCTATCAGCAGTGGCTGGCCGGCAATCCTTCGCCCGAGGTGCGGCGGCGCGCGGCCCGGGCGCTCTACCGCTTCTACCTGGGCAGCCTCTACCTCGACGGCCTGTTCAACTGCGATCCGCACCCCGGCAACTACCTGTTCCGCGACGACGGGCGGATCGTCTTCCTCGACTTCGGCTGCTGCCGCCCCTTCCCCGAGGAACGCCGCCGGGCGTGGATCGCCATGCAGCGGGCGGTGCAGGCCGACGCGCCGGAGGGCATCGAGCAGGCGGCGCGGGTCATCGGTTTCATCCCGAAGAACGTGCACAGCTTCGACCGCGACGCCCTCCGCGAGCTGATGCGCCACCTCTACGAGCCGTACCTGGCCGACGCCGCCTACGACTTCGCCATGCACCGGCCGGCCAAGACCTTCCGCAGCATGTTCACGCACAACCCCAACCTGTTCCGCATGGACATGCCGCCGGACGCGGTCTTCCTCAACCGCATCACCTTCGGCCTGGTGTCGCTGATGGCCGAGATCGGCGTCCCGCTCAACACCTACCGCCTCTCCGGCGCCTACTTCGCCGGGCGCGATCCCGATTGGCCGGAGGATCCGGCGCTGATCGGTGAGCGCGAGACCGCCGCCGCCGCGAATTCGCGCTGAGCGCCGGCGGCCGCGCTCGGCGCGCCGCTGAGAGGTTCACCAGCAGCAACTGTTGACTTGGCGGCTGCGGGCCGGCCGCCCGCGCTCCCAGCGGCGCGCTTCTCCGGGCCCTCCACTATCATCCCCGCCCGTTGTGAGCCGCCGGCGACTTGCCCAAGTGCCGCGGTTAGAGGGGCTTCTTCTCAGGCTTGCAGCAGCGCCAGCACGCACTTCGCGCGGGGCTTCCAGGCGTTGGCCCGCGCACCTTCGCAGGAGGGAACCGTGGCCGATCGACCGACGCTCTGGGAGCAGATGCAGCAGAAGCACTACTCGCGCCGCGACTTCCTCGAGTTCTGTACCTGGATCGCCGCCGCCAGCGGCCTGTCCTCGAGCCTGGTTCCCGGCGTCGCCCAGGCGCTGGAGACCAAGCCGCGGCTGCCGGTGGTCTGGTTCCACTTCCAGGAGTGCACCTGCTGCTCGGAGTCCTTCATCCGCTCCTCGCACCCGGTGGTGGCCGACATCCTGCTCGACAAGATCTCACTCGACTACACCCAGACCCTGCAGGCCGCCGCCGGCGAGGCCGCCGAGGCCGCCCTCACCGAAACCATGAGGAAATACCCGGGCCAGTACCTGATGCTGGTCGAGGGCGCCATCCCCACCGCCGACGACGGCATCCACTGCTGCATCAACGGCCGCACCGCGCTGTCGATCGCCAAGGAGGCCGCGGCCCACGCCAAGGCGGTGGTCGCCTGGGGCAGCTGCGCCTCCAACGGCTGCATCCAGGCCGCCAAGCCCAATCCCACCGGCGCCCAGCCGATTCACAAGGTGATCTCCGGGGTTCCCATCGTCCGCGTCCCCGGCTGCCCGCCGGTGGGCGAGGTGATGGCCGGCACCGTGGTCCACCTCTTGGCCTTCGACCGCCTCCCCGACCTCGACGGCCTGGGCCGCCCGCGCGCCTTCTACTCGCGCCGGGTCCACGACACCTGCTACCGGCGCGCCAACTACGACGCCGGCCTGTTCGTGGAGACCTTCGACGACCAGGGCGCCCGCGCCGGCCACTGCCTCTACAAGATGGGCTGCAAGGGCCCGGTCACCTACAACGCCTGCGGCGTGACCCGCTGGAACGGCGGCACCAGCTATCCCATCCAGTCCGGGCACGGCTGCATCGGCTGCGCCGAGGAGTCGTTCTGGGACAACGGGCCGTTCTACAAGCACCTGCCTTCGTTCCCGGGCTTCGCCATCGAGCACACCGCCGACCAGATCGGCCTGACCGCCGCCGCGGCCACGGTGGTCGGGGTCGCCGCCCACGCCACCCTGACCCAGGTCCGCAAGTCCGCCGTGATCAAGGAACACCGCGCCGAGAGCCGCCCGGCCGACGAGACCAAGGAGAACCGCTAATGGCCAACCGACTGGTGGTCGATCCCGTCACCCGCATCGAAGGGCACCTGCGCATCGAGGCCGAGGTGAAGGACGGCAAGATCGTCGACGCCTTCTCCTCGGGGACGATGGTCCGCGGCTTCGAGCAGATCCTCAAAGGGCGCGACCCGCGCGACGCCTGGGCCTTCACCGAGCGCGCCTGCGGAGTCTGCACCACGGTGCACGCGCTGGCCTCGGTGCGCACGGTGGAGGACGCGCTGGGCATCACCGTGCCGCCGGCGGCGGAGCTGGTGCGCAACCTGATGTTCTGCGCCCAGTATCTGCAGGACCACGTGATCCACTTCTACCACCTGCACGCGCTGGACTGGGTCGACGTGGTCAACGCCCTCAAGGCCGACCCCAAGCAGACCTCGGAGATCGCCCAGAAGATCTCTCACTGGCCGAAGAGCTCGGTGGGCTACTTCACCGACGTGCAGAAGCGGCTGGCGGCCTTCGCCAACTCCGGCCAGCTGGGGATCTTCGCCAACGGCTACTGGGGCCATCCGGCCTACAAGCTGCCGGCGGAGGTAAATCTTTTGGCGGTGGCCCACTACCTCGAGGCGCTGGAGTGGCAGAAGGAAATCGTCAAGGTCCACGCCATCTTCGGCGGCAAGAACCCGCACCCCAACTACCTGGTCGGCGGGGTGCCCTGCTCGTTCAATCTGGACGAGGCCAACGCCATCAACGCCGAGCGGCTGGGCTACGTGGCCTCGCTGTTCGACCAGGCGATCCAGTTCGTGGAGCAGGTCTACATCCCGGACCTGATGGCCATCGCCCCGCTCTACACCGACTGGGCGGCGGTGGGCGGCGGGCTCTCCAACTACCTGTGCTACGGCGATCTTCCGGTCAACGGCTACCGCGATCCGGCCAGCTTCAAGTTCGCCCGCGGGGCGATCCTCGACCGCGACCTGTCCAAGGTCCACGAGGTGGACGACAAGGATCCGGCGCAGGTGCAGGAGCAGATCGCCCACTCCTGGTACGAGTACTCGGGAGGCGATCAGGCCGGGCTGCACCCGTGGGTCGGCGAGACCAACCTCAAGTACTCCGGCCCCAAGCCGCCCTACGACCAGCTCGACGTAGAGAAGAAGTACAGCTGGCTGAAGACGCCGCGCTGGAAGGACCATCCGATGGAGGTCGGGCCGCTGGCGCGGATGCTGGTGAGCTACGCCGCCGGGCGCCAGGACGTGAAGGAGACGGTGGACTGGGCGCTCAAGACGCTGGGAGTGCCGGTGACGGCGCTCTTCTCGACGCTGGGGCGGACCGCGGCCCGCGGACTGGAGACCAAGCTGGTCGGGCAGTGGTCGAAGGAGTTTTTGGCGAGCCTGATGGACGCGGCCAAGAAGGGCGACGCCAGGACCTTCGAGCCGTCAAAGTGGGATCCGGCGACCTGGCCGAGCGAGGCCAAGGGCGTGGGGATGTCCGAGGCCCCGCGCGGCGCGCTGGCGCACTGGATCGTCATCAAGGGAGGCAAGATCGACAACTACCAGCTGGTGGTGCCCAGCACCTGGAACGCCTCGCCCCGCGACAGCAAAGGGCAGCGCTCGGCCTATGAGCAGGCGCTGATCGGGACCCCGGTGCACGACCAGAAGATGCCGATCGAGCTGCTGCGAACCATCCACTCCTTCGACCCGTGCATCGCCTGCGCGGTGCACCTGTACGACGAAGAGGGGAAGACGGTCCACCAGCTGAGGGTGCTGTAGGGAGGACTCGCAAATGCCTACGACATCTGCGTTCCCGCTCTCCCCGAGCGTAGCGGCCGACCAAGGTCGGCTGCGAAGTCGAGGGGCCCTCGACTCCGAGGCTCGCGTTGCTCGCCTCTACGCTCGGGCCGAACGGGTCCGCCATTTCGTGCGCTCAAGCCGTGTGAGTACCCGGAGGACGCCATGACCACCAAGCTGGAGCGGGTCTACGTCTGGGAGCTGCCGGTGCGGATCTTCCACTGGCTGAACGCGCTGTGCATCCTGGTGCTGGCGGTGACCGGCCTGATGATCGGCTGGCCGATCGCGCTCACCAACTCGCAGGAGGCCTCGTTCAGCTACTGGTTCGGCACGACGCGCTTCATCCACTTCGTCGCCGCCTACGTGCTGACCTTCAACTTCCTGCTGCGCATCTACTGGGCGTTCGTCGGCAACCGCTTCGCCAGCTGGCGCAACTTCCTGCCCGCCACCAGGCGGCAGTGGGTCGAGGTGTGGGACGTCCTCAAGGTCGACATCCTGCAGTTCCGCCGGAAGCCGCTCGACTCGCTGGGCCACAACTCCCTGGCTAGCCTGACTTACCTGGCGTCGTTCCTGGTGTTTTTGTTCCAGGTGGTGTCGGGCTTCGGGCTGTACGCGGCGATGAGCGACGCCCGCATCCCGTCGCTGTTCCGCTGGATTGTGCCGCTGATGGGCGGCGATCTGTCGGTGCGCCAGTGGCACCACATGTTCACCTGGTTCTTCGTGCTCTTCACCCTGGTCCACGTCTACCTGGTCGCCTACCACGACTACGTCGAGGGCCGCGGCGGGATGAGCTCGATGGTCGGCGGCTGGAAGTTCTCCGACGTCGAAGAGCCCGCCAACGGGACGAGGAGCTAGCCCTGCTGGTCCTCGGAATCGGCAACGTGCTGATGCGCGACGAGGGCGTGGGCGTCCACGCCATCGGCGCGCTGGAGAAGGCCAGTCTCCCCGCCGGCACCGAGCTGCTCGACGGCGGGACCGGCGGCTTCCACCTGCTCTCCCGCTTCCAGGAGAACCGCGAGCTGATCCTGGTCGATGCCACCATCGACGGCCGGCCGCCGGGCACGGTTCGCCTGCTGCGCCCGCGCTTCGCCAAGGATTTTCCCCGCTCGCTCGGCGCTCACGACATCGGGCTGCGCGATCTGATCGAAGCCACGGCGCTGCTCGGGCCGCTGCCCACGGTCCACCTGATCACCGTCTCCATCTCGCAGGTCGGGCCGATGTCCGTGGAGCTTTCGCCCGAGATCCAGGCTTCGCTTCCGGCGGTGGTCGCGCTCGCTTCGGCGATCCTTCGCGGCGAAACGGTCGCTGAGAGCTGAGCTCCGGCGACTGCCGTGCTCGACCGCGAGAACGACCGTTGGCTGGAGCGCTGCGGCCTGCGGGACGCCGGCGCCCAGGCGCTTCCCGCTCAACACTTCGCCTGTCCGCTTTCAGTCCGTAACGCGCGCCGTCCGAATTGAGCCGTGGCTCGCGCCCGCCGGCTGCCTTACTAGGTTGCGGCCGCTCTCTTCGGACGAAGGCGAATCCCGCGATGAGCCTTTTCACGCCGCGAGCGAACACTCTCGGACGCCTGGCGCTCCTGGCGCTGCTAGCCGCTCCGATCGTGGCGGTCCTCTTCGCCCTGCTCTACGCGCGCACGCCCTTCTACACGAACCAGGCCTTCCCGATTCAGCAGCCGGTCCAGTTCGACCACCGCCACCACGTCGCCGACGACGGCATCGACTGCCGCTACTGCCACGACACGGTGATGACCTCCTGGACCGCCGGCTTTCCTCCCACCGAGCGCTGCATGGGCTGCCACTCGCAGATCTGGAACGAGAGCCCGCTCCTGGACGTGGTCCGCCGCAGCTACTTCCAGGGCTGGCCGATCCGCTGGAAGCGCGTCCACCGCCTGCCGGACTTCGTCTACTTCGACCATTCGATCCACGTGAACAAGGGCATCGGCTGCCTCTCCTGCCACGGGCGCGTCGATCAGATGCCCAACCTCGAGCAGGCCGCGCCGCTGAGCATGGGCTGGTGCATCAAGTGCCACCGCGAGCCCAACTCGCAGCTGCGCCCGATGGCCGAGATCACCAACCTGCGCTGGACCCCGCCCGACGATCCGAGCGCCTTCGAGGCCCTGGCCAAGCTCTACGACCTCCACCCGCGCACCAGCTGCACCACCTGCCACCGATGAGCCATCCCTCCGACATGCCTGAGCATTTCGATGCCGAGCTCGCTCCCGAAGAGGATCCGGGAGGCTTCACCCGGCGCTCCTTCCTGCAGGGGCTGGCGGCGTCGGCCGGCGTGGCGGGCCTGGCCTCGTGCGCGCGCCCGCCGGCGGAGCAGATCCTGCCCTACACCGTCCGGCCTCCCGAGCTTCGCCCGGGCGACGCGCTGCACTTCGCCACCTCCCACGCCATCGGCGGCTGGTCGATGGGCCTGCTGGTCGAGTCGCACGAGGGCCGGCCGACCAAGATCGAGGGCAATCCCCAGCACCCGGCCAGCCTCGGCGCCAGCGGCGTGCTCGAGCAGCTCCTGGTGATGCAGCTCTACGATCCCAACCGCGCCCGCGAGTTCCGGCTTGGCAAAGACGCCACCTCGCGGCACAAGTTCCTGAGCTCGCTGGCGGATCGCGCCAAGGAGCTCGAACGGACCGGCGGCGACGGGCTGCGGCTGCTCATCGAGCCCGACGCCTCGCCGATGCTGGCCCAGATGCGCGCCCGGGTACTCCAGCGATTCCCCCGCGCTCGCCTCCACGTCTTCGATCCGCTGGGGTTCGACTTCGCCGCCCAGGCCTCGCGCATCGCCTTCGGCCGGGTGCTGGAGCCGGTCTACCAAGTCAGTCGAGCGGACGTGATCGTCTGCCTCGATTCCGATCTGTTGAACCAGGGTCCGTTGAGCCTGCGCTACGCGCGCGAGTTCGCCGACCGCCGCGTCCCTCAGACGGGAATGAACCGCCTCTACGTCGCCGAGCCCACCTTCACGCCCACCGGGACGCTGGCCGATCACCGACTGCCCTGCCGCGCCTCGCGCATCGGCGCGCTGGCCGCAGGACTCGTTTCTCAACTCGGCGACATCACTGCGCTTTCCCAGCTCAAGCTTCCCGTTCTCCCGCTAGACGAAGAGGAAAACCGCTGGTGCCGCGCCGTCGCCCAGGATCTGGCGTCGCATCCCGGCCGCTCGCTGGTGGTCGCCGGTCCGCGACAGCCGGTCGAAGTCCAGCTGCTGGCCATCGCCCTCAACGCCGCGCTCAACAACTCGGGAAGCACCGTCGCGCTCTACGAGCTTGCCTCGGATTCCCCCCTTCAATTCGAGGGGTTGGGGCCGCTGGTGCAGGCCATCGAATCGGGCGCGGTGGACACGCTGGTGATCGCCGCCACCAACCCGGCCTTCAGCGCCCCAGCGGACTTCGAGCTCGCCGCCGCGCTGCCCAAGGTCAAGAACTCGCTCTACCTCGGCTATTACCAGGACGAGACCGCCGCTCTCTGCCAGTGGTTTGCCCCGGCGGCGCACCTGCTGGAGTCCTGGGGCGACACCCGCGGGCCCGACGACAGCGTCGCGCTGACCCAGCCGCTCATCGCCCCGCTCTTCGACGGGCTGAGCGAGGTGGAGCTCTTGGCGGGGCTCATCGGCCAAGCCGGCGGCAACAGCTACCAGCTGTTGCGCGACTTCTGGAGCGCCACCGTCCAGAGCCAGGACTTCGAGCGCGAATGGCGCCGCTGGCTCTCCGCCGGCCTGGTCCCGGGGACCGCCGCCAATCCGGTCGAGGCCCGCTTCGATTGGACATCGGTGCAAATGCTCCTGAGCGCCTGGAATCCGCGAAAGCCCGAGGGCGGCATGGAGGTGATCTTCGCGCAGGACCGCAAGGTGTACGACGGCCGCTTCGGCAACGTGGCGATCGCCCAGGAGCTGCCGGAGCCGATCACCAAGGTCACCTGGGGAAACCCGGCGCTACTCTCTCCGGCGCTGGCCGATCGATTGGGGCTGCGCGACGGCGAGGTGGTCGAGCTGCACTGCCGCGGGCGGACGGTCGAAGGGCCCGTCCGCCGAGTCCCGGGACAGGCCGACAACTGCGTGGTGCTCCAGCTCGGCTACGGCCACCGCGCCGCGGCGATGGAGATCGCCAAGGGAATCGGCTTCGACGCCTACCGGCTGCGGACCTCGCAGGCGCCCGGCTTCGACATCGGCCTCAGGCTGCGCCACACCGGCCGCTTCGAGGAGCTGGCGCTGGGCCAGCGCGAATTCGAAGTCCACGACCGGCCGCTCGTCTTCTCGCTGACCGAGGACGAGCTGCGCAAAGGGCCCAAGGACCTGGAGAAGCAGCGCGGGCCATTGCCGGAGCTCTACCCGCCGGCGGAGTACCCCGGCCACCGCTGGGCGATGTCGATCGATCTGAGCCGCTGCACCGGCTGCTCGGCCTGCGTCCTCGGCTGCCAGACCGAGAACAACATCCCGGTGGTCGGCCGCGCGCTGGTCTTGCGGTCGAGGATCATGCACTGGCTGCGCATCGACCGGTACTACCTCGGGCCGCAGGAGCGGCCGGAGACCATCAACCAGCCGATGGCCTGCCAGCACTGCGGTTACGCGCCTTGCGAGTACGTCTGCCCGGTCAACGCCACCGTGCACAGCGACGAGGGCGTCAACGAGCAGGTCTACAACCGCTGCGTCGGCACGCGCTACTGCTCCAACAACTGCCCGTACAAGGTCCGGCGCTTCAACTTCCTGGCCTACACCGGCAACAAGACGCCGCTCGAGCAGATGGCGATGAACCCCGACGTCACCGTGCGTGCGCGCGGGGTGATGGAGAAGTGCAGCTACTGCATCCAGCGCATCGAGCGGGCGCGGATCGAGGCCCGGCGCCAGGGCAAGGAGATCGCGCCCGGGGCGGTGGTCACCGCCTGCCAGCAGGCCTGCCCGACGCAGGCCATCGTCTTCGGCGATCTGAGCAAGCCCGAGGAGAAGGTGACGCAGCTGCGCGGCGATCCGCGCAACTACGAGGTCCTCCACGAGCAGGGGACGCGGCCGCGCACCAACTACCTGGCCCGCATCAAGAACCCCAACCCGCAGCTGGCGTGAGCGCGTCATGGCCGAGCCCAAGTTCCCGCCGCCCCTCGAGGATGAGCTGGTCCCGGTGCCGCTGCTGATCGGCCGGCCGAGCCACACCGTCCTGACCGAGTCGCTGCTGGCCCCGGTGCGCGAGCCGGCGCCGCTGGGCTGGAAGCTGATGTTCCTGATCGGCCTGGCCGGGACCGGGCTGCTGCTGACGATGATCGCGATCGTGCTGTTCGTCGGGGTCGGGGTCTACGGCATCAACATCCCGGTGGCCTGGGGCTTCGCGATCACCAACTTCGTCTGGTGGATCGGAATCGGGCACGCCGGGACGCTGATCTCCGCGATCCTCCTCCTGCTGCAGCAGAAGTGGCGCACCTCGATCAACCGCATCGCCGAGGCGATGACGCTGTTCGCGGTGATGAACGCCGGGCTGTTCCCGATGCTGCACCTGGGGCGGCCGTGGTTCGTCTACTGGCTCCTCCCCTACCCCTCGACGATGCGGGTCTGGCCGCAGTTCAAGAGCCCGCTGACCTGGGACGTGTTCGCGGTGAGCACCTATTTCACCGTGTCGCTCTTGTTCTGGTACCTGGGGCTCATCCCCGACCTGGCGGCGGCGCGCGACTCCGCGCTGTCGAGGGGAAAGCGGCTGGCCTACGGCATCTTCGCTCTCGGCTGGCGCGGTTCGGGGACGCAGTGGCACCACTACAAGATCGCCTACCTGCTGCTGGCTGGGCTGGCCACGCCGCTGGTGCTGTCGGTGCACACCATCGTCAGCTACGACTTCGCGGTGTCGCTGTTGCCCGGCTGGCACGAGACGGTGTTCCCGCCCTACTTCGTCGGAGGAGCGATCTTCTCCGGCTTCGCGATGGTGCTGGTGCTGCTGCTGCCGCTGCGCAAGGCCTACCGGCTGGAGCAGGTGGTGACCGAGCGGCACCTGGAGAACATGGCCAAGTTCGTCCTGGCCACCTCCTGGACCGTCGCCTACGGCTACATCACCGAGAACTTCATGGCCTGGTACAGCGGCGACCGGTACTCCATCTAC
>JBBIQS010000117.1:0-21571 GCA_037442205.1 Myxococcales bacterium | reverse complement strand
GTGTCGATGGGCGAGGAGGACAAGCCGGGGATCAAGGAGCGGGTCGAGTCGCTGCGGCCCTACCAGGTCAACGGCGCGCTGATGGCCGCCTCGCAGAAGAGCACGACCCTCTTCCTGCACTGCCTGCCGGCGCATCACACCAACTGCGTCCATGACATGGAGGTCACCGAGGAGGTCTTCGAGTCGCGCGCCTCCAAGGTCTTCGACGAGGCCGAGAACCGGCTGCACACCATCAAGGCGGTGATGGTGGCGACGATGACTTGAGGTCTGGCCGCCCTGGTGAGCAAGGACGTCGTCACTCCAGCCGTCTTGCCCCCTGGCAGCCGGCCGCGGACCCCGCCGCGCACTGAGAAGCACGCCGATCTGCTCGATGAGCTTGAGCGCGATCGCGAAGACCGCTGACCGATTCAGACGGCCGAGAAAACGAAGCCCGGAATCCTCAATCAGGATCCCGGGCTTCGCCATCTAAGTCCGCAAGACCGGTCGGTCCTATGCCAGCACCTTGGCGATGCGCTCCAGCGCCCAGTCCAGCTCTTCCTTCTTGATCACCAGCGGCGGGGCGAAGCGGATCACGTAGTCGTGCGTCTCCTTGGCCAGGATGCCCTCCTTCATCAGTTTCTCGCAGAACGGCCGGGCGCCGCCGGTGGACGACTTGAGCACCACGCCCACGAACAGCCCCTTGCCGCGGATCAGCTCGACGTGCGGGCTCTTGATGGCCCGCAGCTTCTCGATGAAGTAGCGCCCCAGCTCCTCGGAGCGCTCGGCCAGCTTGTCGCGCTTGAGCACCTCCAGCGCCTTGCGCCCCACCGCGCAGGCCAGCGGGTTGCCGCCGAAGGTCGAGCCGTGCTCGCCGGGCTTGAACAGCCCCAGCGTCTCCTTCGAGCCGACCACCGCCGACACCGGCAGAAGCCCGCCGCCCAGCGCCTTCCCCAGGGTCATCATGTCCGGCTTGATGCCCTCCCACTGGTGGGCAAACATTCGCCCGGTGCGACCGAAGCCGGTCTGGATCTCGTCCAGGATCAGCAGCACCTTGTTCTTGGTGCAGATCTCCCGGACCTTCTTCAGATACCCCTCGGGCGGAGTGACCACCCCGGCCTCGCCCTGGATCGGCTCGACGATGAAGGCCACGGTATTCTTGGTGATCGCCTTTTCCAGCGCCGCGGCGTCGCCGTAGGGCACCACCTTGAAGCCCGGCGTGAAGGGGCCGAAGGCGTCGCGGTACAGCGGCTCGGTGGAGAAGCTGACGATGCCCAGCGTCCGGCCGTGGAAGTTGTTCTCGCAGGCGATGATCTCGCCCTCGTACTTGGCGACCTTCTTGACCTCGTAGCCCCACTTCCGCGCGGCCTTGAGCGCGGTCTCCACCGCCTCGGCGCCGCTGTTCATCGGCAGCGCCAGCTCCATCCCGCTCAGCTCGGTCAGCTCCTTGGTGAACGGGCCCAACTGCTCGTTGTGGAAGGCGCGGCTGGTCACCGCCACCTTGTCCACCTGCGCCTTCAGCGCCGCCACGATCTCCGGGTGCCGATGGCCGTGGTTGATCGCCGAGTAGGCGCTCAGGCAGTCGAGGTACTTGTTGCCCTCCAGGTCCTTGACCCAGATCCCCTCCGCCTCGCTGATCACCACCGGCAGCGGATGGTAGTTGTGGGCGCCGTATTTCTCAGTGATCTCGATGATTTCTTTGCTGTTGGCCATGGCGTAACTCTCCTCGAGGGCGACGAGCTCTCGCCGGCAAATGGGGGCGGTAGTATCCCCACCGCCGCGCGGGCGGTCAACGAACCGCAAGCGAGAGCGCAACCGTTCTGACTTTGGCGAATCGAGCGCGCGCCAGCGCGCCGGCCAGGCTCGGCGGCGCGCGCGGCATCAGCGAGGGAGCGGGCGGCGCTACGGGGCGTCGACGCCGGCGCACTCGGTCGGGGCCGGATCGCCGCACTTGGTCTTGAGGATCGCCTTGGCGCAGCTGGCCACCTTGGCCGCCTTCTCCTTGGGGGCCGAGCGCCGGGTCAGCCCGCGGCAGCGCTTGGACTCTTCCTGGCAGCGCTCCTTGGCATTCTGCCCGCACTCGAGCTGGTGGCACTGCGCCCCGGCCCACAGGTCGCACAGGCTCTTGTCGGTGTAGTTCGGCGGGCTGACGGCGACGGACATCTGCACCAGACCGGCAAGCACGGCGGCAAGCATTCGTACGACCTCCGGACGTTTCGTGCCGCCCATCTTACTATCAGTTCGGTCGTCGACGCTCTTTTCCCGCCTCCGGCCTTGGTAGAGTCCCCGCCGCGGCTGTGCCACCCCCGCCTGGACAAGGTGCCCCATGGCCAAATCGGCCAAGAAATCCGCGAAGAAGCACGCCAAGAAGGCTGCGCGTCCTGCCCCCGCCCGCGAGCGGCCGGCCCGCAAGAGCTCGCCAGCCAAGGCCGCCGCCCGTCCGACCGCCGAGGCCGGCAGGGGCGCCGGCGCTCCCAGGTCCGCGCGCCCGAGCGCCACGGCCGGCGAGAACGCCGGCGCTCCAGAGAAGGTCTTTCCGGTCGAGGTCGAGCCCGGGTCGCTGGAGGAGACGCTCAAGCGCGTGCGCGAGGAGCTCAAGCACTGGGCCAACAGGGGCCGCTACACCAAGGTCCGCCTCAAGCTGCGGGGCAAGCCGCTGCTGCCCGACCTGCCGGTGGCGGCGTTCCTGGCGGCGGAGGCGGTCAGCTTCTGGTGGGCCGGGCTGCTGCGGGTGCTGCTGGTCAACGTCGGGGCCAAGGCGCTGCTCGACGTGGAGCTGATCAGCGAGGCCGACGAAGAGGTCTCGCGCGGCAAGGCGCTGCTGCTCGGCGGCGATCTCGACCAGGCGATGGCCGCCTTCCGCAAGGCGCTGGAGATGGATCGCGACTGCGCCTCGGCGCACCTCAACCTGGGAATCGCCTACCGGCTGCAGGGCAAGCACGCGGACGCCCGCGACTGGCTGCAGAAGGCCGAGCAGCTCGATCCGGCCGGACCGGTGGGCGAGGAGGCGCGCCGGCTGCTGGACCAGTCCGCTGGGCAGAAGAGCTGACCGCCGGCGGCCCCGGGCGAAGCGACCTTGACGCCGGAGCGCCGAACGGGCTGAATCGCCTGCGCGAGGTAGCCAAACGAATGCCCCCGAAGAAGACGACCCCCAAGAAGCCCGCCAAGGATCAGGCCGCGCCGCCGGCATCCGCCGCCCCGGCCAAGCCCGCAGTCCAGGTGGTGGGCATGGGAGTGGTGAAGCGCCCGAAGAAGGAAGTGGAAGAGAAGTCCGCCGCGGCCGCAGCTGAGGTCAAGTACGCCCCCAGCGATCAGTTCTTTCGCCGCCGCTAGCCCAGTTCTCCCAGGGAGCCCCAGATGAAGATCCTCTACGGCGTCGTCGGAGAGGGGATGGGCCACGCCACGCGCTCGCGGGTCATCCTCGATCACCTCTCCAAGAACCACGAGGTCCAGGTGGTGGTCTCGGGGAGGGCCTACGAGTTCCTCAACGCGCGCTTCCCCAACGTCCACAAGATCTGGGGCTACACGCTGGCCTACGAGGACAACGCGGTGGTCAAGCTCAAGACCGCCCTGCAGAACGCCAAGGGCGCCTTGACCGGCGTGCCGGAGAACGTCCGCCAGTACTTCGAGATCAGCGAGAAGCTGGCCCCGGACTGCGTGATCACCGACTTCGAGACCTTCTCCTACCTCTACGCCAAGAACTGGATGTTGCCGGTCATCAACATCGACAACATGCAGATCATCAACCGCTGCGTCCACGATCCTTCGATCACCGAGGGCCACCAGGCGGACTTCCAGCTGGCCAAGGGGATCGTCAAGAGCAAGGTCCCGGGCTGCCTGCACTACCTGGTCACCACCTTCTTCTACCCCGAGCTCCGCAAGCCCAGGACCACCCTCCACCCGCCGATCCTGAGGCCGGAGATCCTCGCCGCCAAGAGCGAGCCCGGTGAGCACCTGCTGGTCTACCAGACCTCCACCTCCAACTCCGGCCTGCCGGAGATGCTCAAGCGCACCGGGATCCCCTGCCGGATCTACGGGCTGCGCCGCGACCTCAAGCAGGAGGTCGTCGACGGCACCTTGAGCTACCGGCCGTTCAGCGAGCAGGGCTTCATCGACGATCTGCGCACCTGCCGCGGGGTGATCGCCAACGGCGGCTTCACGCTGATGGGCGAGGCAGTCTACCTCCACAAGCCGATGCTCTCGGTTCCGGTCGGCGGCCAGTTCGAGCAGGTCCTCAATTCCCGCTACCTGGAGAGGCTGGGCTACGGCACCTTCGCCGAGGCCCTCAACGCCAACAAGCTCTCGGAGTTCCTGGAGAAATTGCCCGACTGCCAGGCGAAGCTGGCCTCCTACCGCCAGGACGGCAACCAGCAGCTCCTCGGGCAGCTCGACGCGCTGCTCAAGCAGGTGCAGAGCGGCGGGGCGCTCGCCCAGCCCGAGGATGACGAGCCGCCGACCGCCGAGATGCCCGCCTTCAGAGCCAGCTGAGGCGGGCGGCTTAACCTCGCAGGCCGGTGCCGGGTTTTCCCCACGTCACCAGCACGGAGGAAAACCAATGAAGGCACTGCTCGCATCGCTGCTCCTCGTCGCCTCGCCCTCGGTCGGACTGGCCGCGCCCCCGGAGGCGCCCGATCCCGAGGTGGCCAAGCTCCACCACGAGATCGCCGCCGCCAAGCTCGACCGAACCCTCGATCTCAGCCGCGATCAGGCGCGGACGCTGCTGCCGATCCTCAAGCAAGCTTCCCAGCTGCGCGGCCAGATCCGCGCCGACATGGAGAAGCGCAAGCCGGCGGTGGTCAAGGCGCTGACCGCCATCCGCGACGACGTCCAGCGCAGCGGCACCGCCAGCGATGCCTCGCTCAAGGCCCTTCAGGACGCCCGCGGCGGCAACGAGCGCCAGGCGCTGCGCCTGGAGATGCGGGCGATGGCCGAGCGCGCCCGCGGCGTGCTCACCGACGAGCAGCGCGAGCGGCTGCGCTCCTTCGATCCCCGCCCCGCCGCCGGGCTCCAGGACGACGACGAGCCGGGCATGGGCCCCGGAATGGGCCCCGGCCCTGGGAACGGCCCGATGGGCCACCCCATGGGCGGCGGGATGATGGGCCCCGGCCACCGCGGCGCCATGGGCCGTGGGCCGCAGATGCACGGCCCGCACGGGCGGGCGTTGGTGATGATCGCCCTCACTCCTGAGTTCCTGCAGCTGCTCGAGGCCCGCGCCCGCTAGCCGGACCGCTCACAGATCAAACGAAGGCCCGCGGCGACGGACGCCCGCGGGCCTTCGCCTTTCCTGAGGCCCTGGATAGCAGAGCGCGGCTGGAGCCGATTCATGATCGCCCCCCCCGAGCTCACGCAGCTGCTTGAGGCCCGCGCCCGCTAGCTGGACGGCTTGCAGATCAAACGAAGGCCCGCGGCGACGGACGCCCGCGGGCCTTCGCCTTTCCTGAGGAAGGGAGGGAGGAGACCTCAGGAAATCCAGCTGCGCAGGGACCGCTCGGCCTTCTGGCGAGCGAGCTGCTCCCTCGCCACGGTGGCCGCGGGCAGGGCGAAGGGGTTCTGGTGCGGCAGGCCGCGGGTGATCACGGTCTGGTGGCACTCCAGGGCGCCGTGCAGCAAGAGGTTCCCCCCCAGCTGGCGCGCGTCGTAGAGGCACAGGCACGCCAGCAGCTCCTCGCGGCAGAGCGAGTCGAGCTGCGAGTCGAGCCAGAGCAGCTCGCCGTCGCCGGGCCAGCTCTGCTCGCCCCAGCCGAGGCTGACCACCAGCCGGCCCGGCTTCTTGGGCCGGCCCTTGGAGAAGAAGCTCTTGAGCTGGGCCTTGAGCTGCTTGCCGGTCTCCTGGGCCCCCAAAAACGCCAGCTGCCCGGCGGCCTGCAGCCGGCGGACCGGCAGCCCGTGCAGGTCGCGCAGCTGGGCGTCGATGCGCTCGTTCAGCCGGGAGTAGGCCAGCACCGCGCACCGCTCCGAGCTCTGGGCCCCCTCGGCCAGAAAGCCCACCGCCGCGCTCAGCTGGGCCGGATCGCTGTAGACCAGCGCGGCATGGGTACCGACTCGGACCTTCACCTCTGAGGGAAGATGCGCCGACGACCGCTTGCTCATGGCCTCTCGCTCCTGGCTGGGCTGCGACGGGCCGAAGACTGTGCCACGCCGCGGCAAGCGACAAGCTCCCCATACGCGGAGTGCGGGAATGTGCCTTCCGGTCAACGGTGGACCGGCGGGCGGTCCGGGGGCCTTGATCAGCCCTGCTGCTTCTGCCGGGCCAGCTCGTAGACGTAGTTCAGCACCTCGGCCACCGCGTCGAAGAGCGCCTCGGGGACCTCGTCGCCGACGTCCACCCGGTTGAGCGCCTCGGCCAGCGGCACGTTGCGCATCACCGGCACCCCCGCCTCGCGGGCGATCTCCAGGATGCGCTCGGCCTTGACCCGCACTCCCTTGGCCACCACGCGCGGAGCGTTGTCCTTCTCCTTGTCGTAGCGCAGGGCGACGGCGATCTGGGGATCTTGGTCGGACACGCCCCGAATCCTAGCACCGGCCGGCCCGGCTCCGGAGGGACCTCAGGGCACTTCCAAGAACAGCCGGCCGCCCGCCCCGCCCTTGGGCTTGTCGGAGTGGCAGCTGTTGCAGCTGCCGTCGAGGACGTGCAGCGGCATGGCCCTCACCCGCTGGCCCTGCTGGAGGCGGGCGGTGGTCAGCGGGAACTGCAGCGCCTCGGCGGTGTAGAAGTTGCCGGCCTCGTTGCTGACCATCTCCAGCTGCCGGCCGGTGGAGTCCACCACCACCACGGTGACCCCCTTGACGCCCTGCTCGGCGGGAGCGGACCCGCTGCGGTAGACCGTCCCGGCCACCGTCCAGTGGGTGTCCACCAGGGTCGAGTGGCAGGAGGCGCAGTCCTGGCCGGGCTTCATCAGCGGGCTGACCTCGCCGGCGCAGGCGGCGAGCAGCGGCAAGAGCAGCGCGAGGCTTCTCAAGGCTTGACCTCGGACAGCTTGAGGGCGACGTCGATGACGCAGGCGTCGTCGAGCTTCATGAACATCAGCGAGGGGCGCTCGATCTCGAAGTTGTCGAGGCTGACCTGGAAGTGGGTGGTGGCGCTGGCCTCGGTCGGCGAGGCGAACTCGACCTCGATCGGCGCCGAGGTCGGCCGCTGCCGGCCGTGGAAGTCGAGCACGCCCTCGAGCGTGACCTTGACCTTGGCCGGGTAGGAGGCCGGGGGATCGAGCTTGGCGGTGCCCTTGTAGGTGACGAACGGGTACTTCTGCGCCTCGAGGGTGTCGCGGGTGTTGGAGTCGCGGCTGCTGTCGCCGCTGTCGAAGCTGGCGATCGAGATCCGGACCATCGCCTGGACGGTGCCGTCGGGCTTGAGGGCCACCTTGCCCTCCACCTGCTTGGACTCGCCGTCGATCTTGTGGAGCTTGTGGACCAGGTGATAGCGGACGCTGCTCTTGCCGGCCTCGATGCCGAGGAGGCGGGCCGCGGGCTGCGGCGCCTGAGCCAGAACCAGAGTGGTGACGACTGCCAGCGCACTGATCATGGGAGAGACTCCTTGAGCTGAGCGGATCGGCCCTGCGGCCGATCACATGGTGCGGCCCCAGAGGACACCGGCAGCTAGAAGATGATTGCCGAGACGCCCAGCGCGGTGGCCACGTAGGTGGCCAGGCCGATGACGAGGTGGGTGGTGGCCAGGGTCTTCTGATCCATCAGCCCCTCATGGTTGGCGGTGGCCACCCCGAGGCCGATCTCGGCGGCGATGCCGGCGGCGGCGGTGAACATGCCGATGGCGTGCAGCTTGACGTGGTCGAGCCCGCGGTTGTTGACCTCGTTCTTGGACTCGGGGGCCAAGAGCGCGATCAGGCCGTTGACCGCGAACAGGGTGGCGGAGCTATACGCCAGCGCGGCGTGGGCGCGCATGTAGCGGCCGCTGTTGCCGCCGCCGCCGAAGCGGTCCCAGTAGTTGAGAACGCCGACCACCTCGGTGGCCAAAGTCACGCCCAGCAGCCCGATGCCGATGCCCTGGTGGACCTTGAGCACCGAGCGGCGCACGGTGTCGGTGCTGGTCTCGGCGGGCGCAGCCTGCGGGGCGGTCGGGGTTCCGAGCAGATCGAAGTCCAGGTTCGGCTGGGCAGCCGGCTGGTTCGGCTGGGCGGGTTGGGCGGCGGCGCTCCCCGCGGGCTCGTCGGCGGCCAACAGCGCCGGCGGCTCGAGCCGCAGCCTGAAGTCGCCCGGCTCGGCGAGGCCTTCTGGCAGAGCGGTGAGAGTCAGCAGCGAAAGTGCCAGTGCCGTCGAGAGCATGCCTTCTCCGTGTCCGATTCGTGAAAACGTCGCTTTCTAACTACCCCGGTCGGGGTGCGCCAGCCTACGTCAAATAGAGGGCATCGTGCCCTTAGACCCCGGAGAAACCCCGGCGAATGCACGGGAAGGAGGCCGGTTCGAGGGAGATCCTCCTCGGGGGTGCTCTGGCGAGCGGACGAGCGCTCTGCCGGTCGCCAGCTACCCGGGCAGGCGACCGGCGCTCTCGCAACCCACCGTTTTGCGGGAGGAAATCGACTGCCTAAGGGATGCGCGCCCAGGCGTTCATGCCGTCCACCGCAAAGAGGACACCCGACGAGTTCCCGGCGAGAGACATGAACCAGCGCGGGCCGCCGGAGGTGCCGTCGACGGCCCAGGTCGCGCCCTGGTCCGCGCTGACGTAGAGCTTGCTTCCGCCGACGTAGACTGAGTTTCCCAGGGCGAACACAGAGCGCAGCTCGTCACCGGTCGCCGGAAAGGAGCTCTGGGGAGCGCAGCTGTCGGCATTGCAGCGGAACACGGCGCCACCGGCTCCCACCGCCCACACGTTCGACGGGTCGGTTCCGCGAATCGCCCAGAGGGTCGAGGCGACGGCGGTCCGCTTCCAACTGGCGCCAGCATCCGACGAGTAGGCGATGAATGACGAGGTCGCGAATCCGGCATCGCGCGAAGAAGATTGCCCGATCACGAAGAGATGCTGAGGGTCGCTCGCCCAGACTCTCGAGGCGCCGTCATCGCTCCCGCCGAAGTTGATTGCCGTCCAGGTGGCTCCGCGGTCGGTCGAATGGAACAATGGACTGGAGGCGCACCACACCTCGTCGCCGATTCCCCAAAACCCGCCGCAGATGCGGTTGTTGGGCAGATGCACCGGCGACCAGGTTAGACCATTGTCAGGGCTCCTCATCGTCTCCGGGGTTCCCCAATCGGTGCCGAGGATGAGGCCGCGGTCATCCCCCCACACGTTGACGTAGTAGCTGCCGCCGCGGGTGTCGACGAAGGTGCCGTCCGGCTGCGAGACGAGAAGCCCAGGTCCGGCGAGGAGGATCTTCCCGCTCTCGCCCGCCCAGACGTCGACCAGCTTCCTGTTGGAGGCGCCAGGGTAGATCTCCAGCCAGCCCGAGGGCCGGCAGGTTGCGCGATAGCAACCGCCGCTGGCGCAGGCATTTCCGCAGCCGCCGCAGTTGTTCCGGTCGCCCAGGCAGCCCAACTGGCATTGCGCCCCCGGCTGGCACTGGACCACTGGAGGAGGAATCCCGGCGTCCGTCGGCACGCCGGCGTCTGGAGCGGCGATGCCACCGTCGCTGGTCGGCTCGCCAGCGTCCGCATGCCCTCCGTCAGGGATTGGCCCGCCGCCATCCGAATTCGGCCGCGCAGCCAACGGGCCGCGATCCTCGGCCACCGGAACCAGACAGCCTGCCGCCAGCGAGACGAGAACGATCGACCTGAGCAACCGAACCATGGGGCCCCCTTCCAAGTCGGAAGGAGTACCCCAGGCCCGTCGCCAATTCCAGGAGTCTCGACGGCTACTTCATCGTGGCGTGCGTCGCCAGCCGGCGGATGCGCTCGTAGGCCGCCAGCACCTTGGCGGCATAGCCGTTCTCCGGCGAGGCGCCGCGCATCAGCGCCTGGTCCACCGGACCTGGGCCGCGGTTGTAGGCGGTAAGGACTGTCTCCGGGTCCTTGTACATCTGCTCGTAGAAGCCCAGGACCTGCAGCCCGGTGCGGATGCTGGTCTCGGGATCGCTCAGGTCGGAGTCGATGTTCAGGACCTTCTTCCAGTGCGGCATGACCTGCATCAGGCCCACCGCGCCGACCTTGGAGACCGCCGACGGGTTGAAGTCCGACTCCACCGAGATCAGCGCCAGCACCAGGTTGGGATCCTTCTCGAAGAGCATGGCGTACTTGCGCACCAGCCTGGAGACGGTGCGCGCCAGCTCCAGGTCGATGTTCGGCTTGAGAATGATCGTCTTGAGGAACAGCACGTCCTCGGCGGTCCCGGCGGCCACCGCCCCGCGCAGGCTGATTACCTCCTGGCGCAGGCTCTCGTTGGCGCGGGAGAGCTCGGCGAGCTGCGCCGCCAGGGCCTCGCCGCGGGCGGTGGCCGCGGACTCGATCTGCTCCAGTCGCTGAACCAGCCGCAGCCCGGCCGCCACCAGCAACAGGGTCAGCGCCGTCGCCAACACCGCGCTCGCCACCCAGCCCCGCCAGCGCAGCCCCTCCGCACCCCGCTCCGCCGGAACGATCTCCGGTTCCGCCCCCGCCGCTGCGAGACCCAGCTTCTCCACCCGGCTCATGACCACCTCCTGGAAAACCGCGCAGAGGTGCGCGGTCGGATTCGGGTTGTCAAGGAACGCCAATTCCCCTGCGATCCCTTGGCATTTCGGAGTCAGCTTTTGGACGCCGCATTGGCCTCGCAGTCGGCGCGGCCGGGGTGCGGAAAAGCGGGGGCTGCGCCGGCAGTGTCGAGCTCTGTGCGTCATCGAAAACCAGGCATGAGTCTCACTTGGGCGCCTGGGCCTCGCGCGCCTGGCGGGCGCGGACCTGAGCCAGCAGGCGCGGCGCCTCGGAGTCCTCGGGGTGCCGCTCGAGCAAGGTCTGGAGCGTGTCGGCGGCGCCATCGAGGTCGCCGGAGCGCACCTGGAAGAAGGCCATTGTCCGGGCATAGCGGGCGCTGTCCGGCTGGAGCCTGCTCGCCTCGCGGGCGAGATCTACCGCCTCCCGCGGCTGCCGCTCGCCGATCAGGACCGCCAGGTTGAAAGCGGCCGGAGCCAGTCGCGGATCGGCGGCCAACGCGGCGCGGAGCATCGCCTCCGCCTGGTCGGGCTTCCCCGCTTCCGCGAGCAGCAGGCCCAGGCTGAGGCAGACTCCGGCGTCGCCGGGCTGGGTCGCCTGCGCTTCGCGCAAGAGTTTCTCCGCCTCCTCGAGCCGGCCCTGGTTCGCCAGCAGCCCAGCCAGATTGGCCTTGGCCATGAAGAGCTGGTCGTCGATCCGGATCGCGCGGCGATACTGGCGCTCGGCTTCCGCCGGATTCCCCAGAGCCACATAGAGGTTTCCAAGGTTGTAGGGACCGGAAGGCAGATCGGACATGTAGCGCTGCCCAGCGATGTACTCCTCCAGCGCTGCCGCGTAGGCCAAGCGCTGTGCCTGGGGAAGACTCTGCGCCGGCAGGCCCGCAAGCCGGGCAGCCGCCTCACTGCGAAACCAGCGCACCGAGTCCTGCAGCAGCGGGCCGAGCAGTCGCGCCAGAGTGTTGGGATCTTCGACCTGGAGACGGCGCACCGCGGTGGTGCGGACCAGGGGATCGGTATCGGCCAGGCATTTCTCAAGCGTCTCGAGCGCCACCGGGCCTGGATAGGCCGCCAGCAACTCCACCGCTGAGGCGCGGACCGCGGGCGGGCGCAGCTGATTTAATGAGAGACGGGCCAGCTCGGGCTCGGCCAGAGGGTCCTGGCGACGCCCGGCGGCGAGGATCGTCCCGTAGTGGGAATTGCGCTTCTTGCCGTACCAGTCGTCGAAATTTCGCTGGACCCACGAGAGCGGCTTGTCGGCGTGGCAGCCGGCGGCGCTGCAGGCATTGGGGACGCCCAGGGCGGCAGTGAGATCCGGGCGCGGGACGCGCAGCGAGTGGTCCCGCCGGAAGTGCACCACCATGTAGCTCTGCCCGGGCATGTGGCAGGCGACACACTGGGCTCCGGCGTTGGGCGTCCCCTGCCGTCCTTGTTCATGGAAATGGTGCGAGGGAGTGTCGTAGGTGTCGGCGAGGTGGCAGCGACTGCAGAGCGCGTTGCCCTCTCGATGGCGCTTCAGCGAATGGACGTCGTGGCAGTCGCTGCAGCGGACGCCATTTGCGTACATCTTGCTCTGCGTGAAGGCGTGCCACTCGAAGTCCTCGTCGAGGATCTGGCCGTCGGGGTGGAAGACGCCCGGCGTCAGCAGCGCCGGAAGATAGCGGTCCAGCAGCTCGCCCCCGGGCGTCCCCTGATCCGATAACTGGGCCCTGCGGGAATGGCACGGGGCGCAGCGAGCCACCAGCTCCGGGCCAGCGAGCTTGGAGGTCCTGACGGCCAGCGCGGCGTTCTCCTCTCTCGGCCGGCCCATCGCCGGCAGCTGCGCCCAGGCGACGTGGCGTGAACCCGGGCCGTGGCAGGCTTCGCAGCCCACCATGATCTCGGCCCAGGTGGTCTGGTAGCTGCCCTTCTCCGGATCGAAGCCCTTGCACAGCGCTGTCGAGTGGCAATCCGCGCACATCGCGTTCCAGTTCTGCCCGGGACGCGTCCAGTGGAGCCAGTCGCCCGGCGGTGCCTCCGGCCCGGGGTTCACGTAGAACCAGCGCCTGGCCCTGGTATCCCAGGCCGCCGGAAGCGCCTGCAGCCGCCCGCCGGGGAACGGAACCAGGTACTGCTGCAGCGGCTCAACGCCGAAGGTGTAGGCGACCTCGAATTCGCCCATCGCACCCTCAGGCCCCTCGGCGAGGACCAGGAACTTTCCGTCTCTCCGGTAGAAGCGCCAGGTCTTCTCGCGGTGCTGGAAGGTCGCCCCCGAGAAATCGCCGAGCACCGTGTCTTCGCGGGCCACCGCCATTGAGCGGGCGTGGTGCGACCCCTTCCATCCTTCATAGGTTTTGAGATGGCAGTCTTTGCAGCGCTCGCTCCCGACGTAGCCCGGCTCGGGCGCGGTCTCGCGCGGCGAGCGCACCCCATGGACCACCAGGTAGAGCGGAATCGAAAGGACGATCGCCGCCGTCGAGGCGATTCCCATCGCGCGCCACAGGTGCAGTGCTTCGCCTCGGCCTTGGCCTCTCTCGGCGGGAATGGGCTCTCGCGTCGGCATTGATCCGCCTGGCTAAAGGTGCGCCACCTGGTCGGGCTCGAATCGGCTGCGCTCGACGCGGCGAGAGGTGTCGACGAGCACCAGTCCCCTCTCGATTGCCACCGCAAACAGCTCGAGCGGACGCGAGGCGGGCGGGCTCAGGACCTCGCCGCGCACGTCGAATGCCGAGGAGTGACAGGGACACACGAAGGCACGCTCCTTGTCGGACCACGGCACCGTGCAGCCGAGATGCGTGCAGCGCGACGACAGCGCCAGGAATCCGCCGTCGGCCAGCCGCACCAGGTAGAACCTCGCTTGCGGGAAAGGCGTCACCGATCCCAGAGCGAAATCGCTCGCCGGCCCGGCCACGACGATGCTCCCAGCCTGTTGGCCGCTCTTGCGCGGGCTGAAGAAGGCCGCGGCAATTGCCAGCAGTTCCACCCCAGCCACCAGTCCGAGCCCTTTCCAGAGGCGCAGCAGGATGCGCCGCCGCTCCAGGCTCCTCGACGGATCATTCACGCGGCACCTCCGCGGCGATCTGGAGCCGAGACCAGGGCCAGGCGAGCGCCATACGCTCCCCGCGGAACAACGCGCCGATGGCGGTGAGCAGCAACAGGCTCACCAGCAGGAACGTCAAGGCGCCCTGAATTCGCTCAAGCCTCCCTGCCCTCTCGCTCCGCCGAGCCACCAGGGAGGTCGCCGCCACGGCGGCCAGGGCAATCGAGAGAATCAGCCCCGAGCGAATCGCCGTTCCCGCGCCACGCAGCCGCTCGTCAGCGAGCACCCACAGCGGCGTCAGCGCCGCCGACAGCGCCGCCGCGGCGATGGCCCTCCGCAGTCCCGACGGCGACTGGAACCAGCGCCCGCTGGCTTCCGCACCCGCCACGAGATAGGGAGCCAGTGTGAACAGCGCTGCCGTGCAGAAGAGCGCGAGCGCGGCGGCGGTCGGATGAAGGTGGACGAGCAGTTCCTGGGCCCCGACGAAATACCAAGGAGCTTTGGCGGGGTTGGGACTCAGCCCGGGATTGGCCTCGGCCAGCAGCGGTGCGTCCACGACCGCTGCGAGCAGAAACACCGTCGCGATGCCGACCAGCGCCACCACGCCTTCGCGGAAGAGCAGCTCCGACCGGTCGGCCTGCTCCGAGCGTTCCGTCTCGGACCGCGGCAGCAGGATGCCGCCCGCCTTCCGCACCATCCAGAAGTGGAGCGCGGCCAGCACCAGGATCGACATCGGCAGCGGAGCGACATGCAGCGCGAAGAAGCGCGCCAGCGTACTCGGCCCGACTTCGGCGCCGCCGCGCGCCGCTCGCAACAGGCTGCGGCCGGCCAGCGGCAAGTACTCGAGCAGCCCAGTGCTGACGGTCACTGCCCAGTAGGCCAGCTGATCCCAGGGCAGCAGATAGCCGGTGAATGCCGAGGCGAGGATCAGCGCCAGCAGCGCCATCCCGATCAACCAGTTCGCGCGCCGGGGTGGCAGGAAGGCACCCTGGTAGAAGACCCGCAACAGGTGGAGCAGCGAGACGACCAGCAGTCCGTTGGCGGCCCAGTGGTGGACGTTGCGGACGAAGACACCGAGCGGAACCTCCTCGACGATCCGCAGCACGGAGGCGTAGGCCCTCTCAGGCGCCGGCTCGTACTCGATCAGCAGCAGCGTCCCGGTGGAGGCCAGCAGCAGGAGCATCACCACCGCCAGTCCGCCGAGACCGAAGGTCCGCGAAAGCCGCAATGCCTCGGCCGGCACGACCTTGGGATGCAGGTGAAGGATCAGGCCCGCGAGCGAACGCTGGGGCTCCGCCTCTGACCGAACTCGATCCGCCGACGCTGCCATGAGCCCCTCGCAGTGTCGCGGGATAGCAGCGCCGCGCGCCGCGGGCAAAGGCGCGCCCTGGCGCAGAGCGAAAACTGTCTGGAAGGGAATTGAAGCCGCTGCGGTTAGCCGCGGGGCCAGCGCTCGGCGGAGAAGAGCGCGCGGCACACGGACTCGACGAAGTCCAACGAGCGCGCCAGCTGCTCGGGGATCAGGTACTCGGGACGGTCGTCGGGCAGGTGGTAGTGGAGGGACGTCCCCAGCTCGGGCTCGATGCAGGTGATGCCGGCGGCGGGGAAGCCGCGGACCAAGAACGGCTGGGCATCGGTCCCGCCCACGGGAGGCTGCATCGGCCTGAGGCCGGCGAAGCGCGGATCGGACGAGGCCGAGGATTCGAGCACTCCGGCCAGCCAGCCCGGCACGTAGCGCTTGATGAGCTCGCCCTCGAATTCCAGGTAGCGCAGCTCGCCCCGGCCAATGGTGTCGATCGCCAGCACCGCCGTGCGGCGGGGATCCCACTCCCGGGAGGCGACGCGCGCCAGGGCGTCCGAGCCGCCCATGCTCGCCTCCTCGCAGCCGGCCAGGACGAATACCAGCTCGAGGTCGTCGGGCTTTGCCGGAACCAGGCGCCCGGCCAGCGCCGGCAGCGCCGCGGCGCCCGAGAGGTTGTCGTTGGCTCCGGGAACCGCCTCGTCGCGCAAGACCACCTCCAGACTGAACAGTCCGGCGATCAGCGGCAGCACGGTGAGCCCGGCAGCGAGCAGCCAGAACTTCCAGCTGAGATTCACCGCGATCAATTGGAGCAGATCGATGCCAGCGAGGGCCAGGAGAGCCAGCACCGCGAGCGCCAGCGGCCGTCCCAGGATTCCGGGCAGCGGCCGGCGGGCGACGCGGCGCGCCAGCTCGGGACGGAAGATGTAACCGGTGAAGGCGGCGTCGGCGTGGCCGATCAGCACCAGGCGCCGCTGGGGCTGCTTCTTGGCCGGTGCGACGGCGATCAGGTTTTGCGAAGGCGCGAAGCCGAGCACCCGCCGCAGCAGATAGAAGCGCTCGCCGTCGGCCAGGTAGGAGACCGCGGCGATGAGGTGCAGGAACAGCCCGGCCCAGGCCGAGAGCGCTGCCACCGCCGTCCCCAGCGCCCCGAGCAGGAAATGCAGCGCCAGGTTGGCGTAGAGGCTGCGGCTGAAGGCGAAGGGCTGCCAGCGAATCTCCAGCCCTAGTCTCACCAGCTTGTCGGCAACGATCTCTTGGGCCTTCTTCTCCGAAGCAGTGGTCGGCAGCCGCCGCGGGCACTGCTCCACCAGCTGGCGGATCAGCGCCAGCGCTTCCTCGACGTCGGAGCTGGGACGAGGTTTGGTTTCCAAGGGCGCCTCCCGATGCGAGGCCGGACTGTGCCTCGCCCCACGAGGCGACTTCAACCGAACAATTCGCGCCGTGCTTTGTGAATGTCCGAACTGTCTGGCAAGCTCGCCTCGTTCGAGTCTCGGGCGAAGGATCTGGTTCGGCCCGGTCGCCGCAACGGTTTCCCCGGAGGTTCCATGCGCATCATCGCACTCATCGCTTGTCTGGTCGTTCCCGGCTTCGCCGCCGCGCAGGCTCCTGGACAGGTTGGCTATCAAGGACGCTTGCTGAAAGCCGATGGCTCCCCGGAATCGGGGACCGTGCAAATTGGCTTCGCGATCTTCAGCCAGGAGAGCGGGGGCAGCGCTCTGTGGAGCGAGACCCAGTCCCTCGCCCTCACCGACGGCTTCTACGCCACGATGCTGGGCCAGTCGACCGCCCTTGACGCGACGATCTTCGGCGGCGGCGTCCGCTACCTGGAGCTCTCCATCGGCGGCACCGCGCTCACTCCCCGGCAAAAGATCGGCTCGGTCCCATATGCCCTGGCGTGCCAGAGCGTCACCGGCGGCTCGGTGACGGCCAGCTCGCTCACCGTCAACGGGCAGCAGGTGATCGACGCCGGCGGCAAGGTCGACTACGCCCGCCTGAAGACCTGCGCCAACGCCGGCGACACCTTGAAGTGGGACGGCTCAGCCTGGACCTGCGCCTCCTCGATCGCCTCGGTGACCACCTCGGCGCCGCTCTCCGGAGCCGGCACCCCGGCTTCCCCGCTGGCCCTGCCAGTCGCCTCGCATTCGGCGGACGGATACCTCGCCAAGGGAGACTGGGACAACTTCACCGGCAAGGTGGGCAGCGTCGCCGCCGGCGCCGGGCTCCAGTCCAGCGGGGCTGCCACCTCGCCTACGCTCGCCCTCAAGTCCTGCACCGCCGCCGGCATGGTGCTGCGCTGGGACGGAAGCACCTGGGTCTGCCAGGCTCCGGCGAGCGTCAGCGCCCCCCTGGCCGGCGACGGCACCGTCGCCAACCCGCTCACCATCGCCCCCGACTCCATCTGGCCGTACCAGCAGATTCGCGGCGGAATCTTCGGCGACCTCGCCCGAGGCAAGAAGGCAACGGTCACCGCCGGGACCCTTCTGGACTTCGGGCCGACCGGCGACAACGTCGAATCGATGTGGACGGTCTCGACCTTCCCTGCCGCGATGACCGTGGACCTGGGGGGCGTCTTCTACGGAATCTTCGAGATCACCTTCGAGAGTTCCTGGCGCGGCGACGTCAGGTTCATTCCCGCGTACACTGGCGCCGGTGCCTACAAGCTCGAGTACAGCCCCGACAACACCACCTGGACCACCATTCCTTCGGTCGCGCCCACCTCCGGCGACATGTTCATCCATCAGTTCCCCCAGGCCCCGCTCCGCTACCTGCGCTTGACGGTCAACGCTCCTAACCAGCCGCCCAACGCCGTCCACATCTCCTTCTTCCGTGCGCGGTCGGCCGTTTACGGCGACAGCACCCGCATCGACGCGCGCCGGCTCTACGACGGCGGCGGCAGCCCTGTGGTCGGCAAGGTGCTCGGCGGCGTTCGCCTCTTCTGCTCCGCCAATTCCACGCTGACCGATCACGTGACCTCCTGGGGCGTCGGAACCGCGGGCAGCTGCACTTCCCCAGGCACCTGCGCCCGCGGAATCCTCACCGAGGTCAGCCAGGGCAGCTGCTGGACCGGCAGTTGGGCATTCAACAGCTACTGCTATTTCTATCAGTGCATCGAATAGCGCCGACAGGAGAGCGCGAGGCCGGCTGAGCTGCGGCCGGCTTCGCCGCGCGACAAGGAAGGCCGGCGCCGGGCCGAGCTTCCGGCGCCGCCAGGCTCACGCCGAGAGCAACTCAACCGCCTTCGGGTTCGAGGCGTGGGCTCTGGCCCCGCGATCGAAGGTGACCAGGACACCCTGGCGCTTCTCCGCGAGCTTGACCAGCAGCGCGTCGTTCAGCTGCTGGTGACCCGCCAGAGGCAGAGAACGAAGAGCCTCGACCGAAGGCATCTCGCCCCAGAATGAGTGCTTCCCGAATCCTCGAAGCTCGAGGAGCAGCGCTATTGCGTCGCAGGGAGAGACGGCCTCGCGCGTGAAGGACGGATTGGAGGACAGGCGCGCGAAGCTCAGCTCGGTGAGCGCGCAGGTAGCCCAACCCGACGGCCCGGCGCGGCGAAACCAGGCGTGGGCAGTGCGGTGATGCTGGTGATTTGGCCAGGCGATCGCCAGCAGCACGTTCGTATCCGGCAGGCAGATCAATCCGGCTCCTCGGCAAGCAGTTTGGCGGCCCGATCCCCAGGAATGATCTCCGCGCTCTTGGAGACCGGGAAGGTCGGGATGCCCCTGTGGCGCGAGGCGGCCATCTCAGATCGCAGCCCTCGCCTGATTAGATCGGAAACAACCTTTCCGAGCGTCTTGCCGGTGGACTGGACCAGCGCCTTGGCGGCGTCCGCCACGTCGTCATCGAGGGTGAGCGTGGTGCGCATGCTTGATACGCTGATGCCTTGATGCACTGATGTCAAGGTGCGGAGATTTCGCTCGCCTGGCGCTTGCCCGCCCCCGTTCCGCCTACGCCCGCCGCTGCTGCTCGGCGTAGACGAAGTTGAGGACCTCGGCCACCGCGTCGTAGAGCGCCTCGGGGATCTCCTGGCCGACGTCGATGCGGTAGAGGGCGTGGGCCAGCGGCACGTTGCGCATCAACGGCACCCCGGCCCTCTGAGCGATCTCGCGAATGCGCGCCGCCTTGGCGTCGATCCCCTTGGCCAGCACCCGCGGGGCGCTGTCCTTCTCCTTGTCGTAGCGGATGGCCACCGCGTAGTGCTCGGGGTTGGTGACGATGACGTCGGCGCTGCCGACCTCGTTCATCGCCGCCTCCTCGAGGATCTCCTGGTGCATCTCCTTGCGTTTGGCCTTGTGGTGCGGGTCGCCCTCCGACTCCTTGTACTCCCGCTTCACCTCGTCCTTGGTCATCCTCATGTCCTTGAGGTAGACCCGGCGCTGCCACCAGATGTCGAAGATGGCGAAGAGGATGAACAGCAGCGCGATGCGCGTGGACAGCCGGTACAGGATGCGCCCGGCGGCCACCAGGATCAGCCCGGCGTCGCCGCGCGCGGTCGAGGTCACCAGCCGCAGCTCGTCGCGCAGCACGCCCCAGGCGATGTAGGTCGCCAGCCCCAGCTTGAGGCTGCTCTTGAGCAACTCCACCAGCTGCTTCTTGGAGAAGAGGTTCTTCAGTCCCTCCAGCGGGTTGAGCTTGTCGAGCTTGGGCATCAGCGGCTCGAAGGTGAACAGCGCCCCGACCTGGAGGAAGTCGGAGAGCCCGCCCACCACCGCCGCGGCGGCGATCGCCGGCAGCGAGAGCGTCAGGATGGCCCGGATCCCATGGAAGCAGGCGGCGGTGATGTCGTCGGGGCTGATCTCCTTGGCGCCGATCTTGGAGAAGGCAAGCAGGAAGCCCTGCTTGAACTGCTCCAGGCTCCACGGGAACAGGGCGGCGATCACGAAGAAGCCGACCATGAAGACCAGCGCGCCCGTCAGGTCGCGCGACTTGCTGACCTGGCCCTTCTTTCGTGCGTCCTCGAGCTTTTTGTCTGTTGGTTCTTCGGTCTTCTCGTCCGACAACCCTCACCACCTCCTCTCCAACCCGTCCTGAGCGTCAGCCCTCAGGAGAAGAGCGTCACCACGTCCTGCACGTGCTTGAGCATCAGGCGGAACATGGAAAAGAGCCGCTCGTAGAGCACCACCAGCGCGCTCAAGGTGATGAAGGTCACCACCATCGGCTTGACCGCCATCGAGATGAAGAAGACCTGGATCTGCGGCGCCACCCGGTTGATCAGCCCGAGGGCGATGTCTGTGGTGAAGGCCGCCAGCGCCGCCGGCGCCGCTAGGGCGATCGAGACCAGCATCAGCTCGGCGCTCAGCCGGATCATGACGTCGAAGAACGGCCAGAACCCGTGGCCGAAGTTGGGCCAGACGTTCAAGGGGATCGCCTTGAAGCTCTCGAACAGCGCCTGCAGCACGATGTGGTGGCCGTTGATCGCCAGGAAGATCACGATGGTCAGCTGGAACTTGAAGTCGGAGAACAGCGTGGCCTGCTGCTGGATCTGCGGGACGTAGACCGTGGCCATGTTGGCGCCGGAGATGGTGTCCACCAGCGTCCCGGCCGAGCGGGCGGCTTCGAAGGCCATCGAGGCGGCGTAGGCGATGGCGGTGCCGATGAAGACTTCCTTGAGCAGCAGCAGCACGAAGCTCATCGGCCCCGCCGGGATCACGGTGTCGGCGACGAAGGGATAGAGCAGCAGCGACAGCGCGATTCCCACCCCCATCTTCACCTGCGAGGGGACCAGGTCGCCGCCGATGAACGGGGCCAGCAGGATCAGCGGCAGCACCCGGCCCATCATCAGCGCCCAGATCAGCAGGACGTTGGAGAAGTTGGCCGGGACGCCCAGGTCGTGGAGCAGCGACTCCATCGCCGAAATTCCCCTGGGCTAGCGGACCATCGCCGGGAAGCGGTCGAAGAGGTGGAAGGTGAAGGCCAGCAGCTGGTGGCCAATCCACGGGCCGCTGATGGCCAGCACCGCGAAGACCACGATGATCTTGGGGGCGAAACTGAGGGTCTGCTCCTGGATCTGGGTGGCGGCCTGGAAGATGGAGATCACCAGGCCGACGATCAGGCTGATCAGCACCGGCAGCGCCGAGGCCAGCAGGGTCAGGTAGAGCGCCTCGCGGGTGATGCTGGTGATGAAGCTCTCGACCATGTCGCTCTCCTACAGGTAGCTGACGACCAGGCCCTTGGTGATCAGGTACCAGCCGTCGACGAGCACGAAGAGCAGCAGCTTGAACGGCATGGAGATGGTGGTCGGGCTGAGCATGTGCATGCCCAGCGCCAACAGGATGTTGGCCACCACCATGTCGATGACGATGAACGGCACGAAGAGGATGAAGCCGATCTGGAAGGCCTGCTTGAGCTCGCTGATCACGAAGCTGGGGACCACCACCATGAAGTCCCGCTCGCCCACCTCGCCCTTGTCCTGCTCCGCGCGCATCCGCTTGGCCAGGTTGAAGAACATCGACCGGTCCTTCACCGTCGAGTGCTTGAGCAGGAACTCGCGCATCGGCTCCTTGGCCTTGTCGGCGGCCTGCAAGAGCACCCCCACCGTCTGCGTGCTCATCACCTCGCCGCGGGCCTCGGCCAGCGCCCCGGTGGCCCGGTACATGTCCATCCCCACCGGCGCCATGATGTAGACGGTGAGGATGATCGCCAGCCCGGTGATCACCTGCGTCGGCGGGATCTGCTGGGTCCCCAGCGCGCTGCGCACGATCGACAGCACCACCG
>JBBIQS010000116.1:0-21943 GCA_037442205.1 Myxococcales bacterium | reverse complement strand
TCATCGGCGGCAACGACGGCTCATCCCCGCGCACGCGGGGAACGGGCAACGCGATGCGCTCTGAAAGTGGGCCCGTACGGCTCATCCCCGCGCACGCGGGGAACGGATCGAACCGGCGAGGCCATCCACGACCGCAACCGGCTCATCCCCGCGCACGCGGGGAACGGACCAATAAGATCGACAGCGCCGCCGGCCGGGCCGGCTCATCCCCGCGCACGCGGGGAACGGTTCTTGCCCTTCTTCGCGCCTCCTCCGCCCGCCGGCTCATCCCCGCGCACGCGGGGAACGGATCAACAGGTCTTCATTGTCCATCGCTTCTCCCGGCTCATCCCCGCGCACGCGGGGAACGGTTCTTGCTGTAGGCCAGGTCCAGCCCAATGGCCGGCTCATCCCCGCGCACGCGGGGAACGGCACCGCCGCACCGTCGGCGCAGACGGCGGCACCGGCTCATCCCCGCGCACGCGGGGAACGGGTCTGCTTCTGCCGCTGGGACGTCCAGGAGGCCGGCTCATCCCCGCGCACGCGGGGAACGGTCCCGGATCCCGGGCAGCAGCGGGCTCAGGTCCGGCTCATCCCCGCGCACGCGGGGAACGGGTCGTGGTCAACGACTGGGGAGAGCTCGGGTACGGCTCATCCCCGCGCACGCGGGGAACGGCGCCACCGGCAGGCGCTCATGGGCGAGCGCGGCGGCTCATCCCCGCGCACGCGGGGAACGGCCGAGAATCCCGGCCATGGTGGTGAACTGCGCCGGCTCATCCCCGCGCACGCGGGGAACGGCACAGCTCTGGCAAAATTTGCAGTAGTAGGATCGGCTCATCCCCGCGCACGCGGGGAACGGGGCAGCTTCCACGCGGACCAGTCCGCGCCTTCCGGCTCATCCCCGCGCACGCGGGGAACGGCGTGATGCCGTTCAAGGGCTACATCGGCTGGACGGCTCATCCCCGCGCACGCGGGGAACGGGAGTGCCGAACAGCCGGCGCGCGCCGCTATCCCGGCTCATCCCCGCGCACGCGGGGAACGGTGCTCCTCCCTCATGGAGTCGTTGGCGGACTTCGGCTCATCCCCGCGCACGCGGGGAACGGCCCAGCCGCCGCCTGGGCGGCGGAGAGAAGCCCGGCTCATCCCCGCGCACGCGGGGAACGGGCGAACAAGGTAGGCGTGGGATCCGCCTGCTACGGCTCATCCCCGCGCACGCGGGGAACGGTGGGGTTGCAGCTCGGGATGGACCTCCTCGAGCGGCTCATCCCCGCGCACGCGGGGAACGGGTCCGCGCCAGGTTCGACCGCAATGGTTCGATCGGCTCATCCCCGCGCACGCGGGGAACGGGCGCTCTGGCAGAGGCCCGGAGTCCGGCACCACGGCTCATCCCCGCGCACGCGGGGAACGGTGAGTCCGAAGTTCTCCATGGTGGTGCTGCTCCGGCTCATCCCCGCGCACGCGGGGAACGGTCGCTGAGCTACGCGGGCGCCGCGGATTGGTTCGGCTCATCCCCGCGCACGCGGGGAACGGCGGGTGTGCGCAGAAAGTAGGCGCTGCGCACACGGCTCATCCCCGCGCACGCGGGGAACGGCGGGCAGGGAATCTCTGTGCTGCGGCCGTTCGCGGCTCATCCCCGCGCACGCGGGGAACGGAATTTGTACGGCGAAATGTCCTGCTTCGCCGTCGGCTCATCCCCGCGCACGCGGGGAACGGTTGGCGGCGCGAATCTCGGTGACCTGCTTGAACGGCTCATCCCCGCGCACGCGGGGAACGGTGCCGAGCAAGCTCCCGACGCTGGTCCTGCTCCGGCTCATCCCCGCGCACGCGGGGAACGGACCGCCTCACCCGCAGCGGCATCCGCGACACCCGGCTCATCCCCGCGCACGCGGGGAACGGACCCAGGCCGGAACCGCGAGCTGGTGGGATGACGGCTCATCCCCGCGCACGCGGGGAACGGCTCTGCCATCGCGTCGGCAACCTCTCCCTCGACGGCTCATCCCCGCGCACGCGGGGAACGGGGTGGGGGATGAGTGGCGCGAAGGTGATCGAACGGCTCATCCCCGCGCACGCGGGGAACGGTTCGGCAGCTTCTCCATGCTCTACGGCGAGGGCGGCTCATCCCCGCGCACGCGGGGAACGGCCGGCGACCACCAGCGCCGACCCCGCGGCCACCGGCTCATCCCCGCGCACGCGGGGAACGGAGATGAGGGCTTGTCTTGAGGCCGTGCTCCAACGGCTCATCCCCGCGCACGCGGGGAACGGATGTCGGGGAGGTCCGTGTGCCGGCTGTTCCCCGGCTCATCCCCGCGCACGCGGGGAACGGCGCAGCGCCTCGGCTTCTCCCTTGGGCGGGGCCGGCTCATCCCCGCGCACGCGGGGAACGGTCTTCCCACAACCACGTGAGAAGACATGCATTTTCCTTGTCTCTATTTTTCACCGACTTGTCAAAGAGCCGATGCACCGCGTCAAGGCGGTGCCAAATCCTCCTTGTCTGCGTCGGGCGGCAGGAACCGCACGAGTTGCAGCCCCTCGAACTCGACCGGCTCCCTGCGATTGACCCCGCAGGTCGCCAACTCGAACCCGGACTCGTTCGCTGAGCTCCAGGCCATCACTGCGTTCCCTGCCCCAACCTCCTGCTGCACCTGCGCCCAGAGATACTCGCGCACTCGCCGGCCATACTCGCCGACGTAGACGCCGGCGCGCACTTCGACCATCCAGATGGCCATGCGCCCTCGCAGGCGCGCAGGCACGTTCTCCAAGACGATCACCACCATCTCTATCCCCGGTGCCCCGCATCTCCCAGCGAGGGCGCGTCCGAAAATGCCGGCCCCACCTGCTCGGGAGCCGCCTCCGGCGGCTTGACCTCCCCTGCCGCCAGCACTTCCTCAATCAGTGGAATGATCCTCTCGAGGAGTTTCGAGGAGCGGAACACGTCCCTACACCGCAGCCTGACCTGACGCTCCGGCTGCTCCCCTGGGCGCGCCGCCACCTGGAAGGCGATCGGCACCACCGTCTCGAACTTCACCAGGTCGGCGATGTCGTACACGAACGACAGCGGCTTTCCGGTGTGGATGAAGCCGACCGCCGGCGCATACCCCGCCGCCAGCACCGCCGCCTCGGTGATCCCGTACAGGCACGACGTCGCCGCGCTCAGGCAGCGGTTGACGACGTCCGAGATGTCCCAGTTTTCCGGGTCGTAGTTTCGCTTGACCCACCGCACCCCATACTGCTGGGCGAGCGCGTCGTACATCTTGCGCACCCTGGCACCCTCGATTCCCCGCAGCTGCTCCACGCTCCGGCGCTCCGGCGGCACCTCCCCGTAGCGGATCGCGTACATCTTGCGGACGACCTTCAGCCGAGCGATGTCGTCCAGGGCCAGCTTGGCCTGGTACAGCAGCCGATCGGAGCGCGCCCCGCCCGGCTGCCCGGACGCATACAGCCGGACTCCGCCCTCGCCCACCCATACCAGCAAGCATCCGACCCGGCTCGCCAGCGCCACCGCCGCGTGACTGACTCGGATCCCCGGCTCCAGCAACAGGCAGGCGACTCCTCCCACCGGGATGTGGGTGCGCACCCCGGTCTTGTCCACCAGGACGAAGGCCCCGTCGAGCACGTCGAGCTGCCCACGCTCGAGGAAGAGCAGCGAAATCCGCTCCTTCATCGGGATCGGACGGGGTGGCTCGATCAGGCTCATGCGCGCCGCAAGAGCATCAGCCCGCAGCCGAATGCCCGCTGGGGGCCAAACCCCTGCCCGACCTGCCGAAGGAACATCTCCGGGTTCCGCACCACGAGAACCCCCTCGAGATCGACGGTGCTGAACTGGATCGGGGCCTGTCCCTTGCGCTGCATCCGGTGCTGACGGTATCCGTCCACCCGCAGCGCCGCCCGCTCCTCGTCCTCGAGCAGCCCGTCCTCACCCACCGACGTCGCCGGGCCGCGGTCCAGCTCGAATCCGGCCTTCTCCCCATGCCGCGCCAGCCAGCGCTCGCCCTCCGCCTGGATCGCCTTCTCCAGCTCAAAAGGCTTGCCGTCCGCGCGCGCTCGCCGCTTCGCATCCATCATCAGATCGTGCCGCTGCGAGCGCTCCCCCTTGGCCTTCGGACGCCGCACGGTCGGGCTTGCGCGCAGCATGAAGCGAACGCGGTCGCCCTTCCCGAGCTTGGGGCGGAAGGGCTTGGTGGTCACTCGCCACAGTCCTCCACCCTGGCCGTTGGGCTCCTGCTGTGAAAGCGCGAAGAAGCGCGGTCGGCCTTGCTCGCCGACCTCCTGGCGGAAGAGGAAGTCCCTCTTCTGCTCGGCACTTCGAGAGAACAGCCTCCAGATGGCGCGATGGGCACCGTAGGGAGAGGCGACCTCGCGCCAGAACTCCGGCTCCCGCTCGGCCTCAGGCCCCAGCTCGATCAGGCTCAAGAACATCGCCCCCCTCCTTTGCCTCGATTGTCTCGGTGAGCACGTGCTCCTCCCGAATCGTGAACTGCCAGCGCGCCCGGCTGGCGACCCGATCGCGCCGCGCCTCGGTCCTGGCCGGCACAAGCCCCGGCCAATCCCCTTCCCAGCGGAAGCTCCGCTCCTTGGAAGCGGCGAGCACGCGCCGGAGCTCGCCATCCAGCTCGAACCGCGCCGCGCGCAGCGCGCTCACCGGGTCGGGAGCGTCGAGAATCGCCGGCTGGAACGGCATCGCCAGCACCGCCGCCTTGCGACCGGCGTAGGGAACGAACTGCGGGCGCCGCATCCCCTCGGCGATTTCCTCTAGCTTCCAGCGCGACGGCTCCTCCAGCAGCCAGAGGCAGCCGGCGTAGGCGCCATCGACCCGGTACTGGCGCTGGCTGAGCTGCGTACCCAGGGGGTGAGGGCTCCCGTCCCTGTCGAAAGTCGCCGCCAGCTCCTCCCGCCGCGTGGCCGCCGGATGGCCGCGCAGCTTCCGATAGGCGCCGAGCCGGGTCCCATCGGGAGCCTGGGCGGTGTGGTAGTCCACCAGCAGCGAGCCCGGAGAGTCGGTGCGGGTGGCCACCCCGAGCGATCGCTCGAGCTCGGCCTGCCCCTCGGCGTCTTCGCGAGCGACGCCGAGGCAGGCGCCCACCACTCCGAGCAGCATCGAGCGGCTCGGAGCGGAGAGGCTGGGGCGCCGCTCGCCGACCGCCACGTCTCCGAACGAGCAGAGGGGAGCGTACAGCCTGAATGCGAGGAAGCGCATGGCTCAGGCCTCGGCCACGAACTTGGCGAGGTCGGCCAGCGAGCCTTCCCCCTTGGCGACATCCAGGTGCTTCGACGGGCACTTGGAGTCGTAGACCTTGTCGAACCGCTCCCGCGTCTCCACCAGCCGCGAGATCGCATCGGGGAGCAGGCGCTCGCCCTTCACCGGCTCGAGGAAGGCCACCGCGAGCGAGCGCGGCTGGAAGTCGCCCTTCTCGGCGAGCGCGAAGCTGGCGTGGGCCCGCGAGCCGAAGCTGTTCTGCTTGCCGCTGGGGGCGACGGTGAGGCAGGCGCGCACCAGGGAGTCCAAGGTCTTGGCCGCCAGCGCCTTGTCGTCGCCGAGGTTGCCGACCAAGAGCGCCCGATCGATGCACAGGTAGTGATAGAGCACCGCCGAGGCGAACTCCTGGGTCCCGACATGGCCGGCCCCGGTCTCGTCCTTGCTTGCGTTCAGGTCGTCCACCGCGGTGAAGTAGTCGTCCTCGATGGCCACCTTGTGGACCGACAGCGCGTGGGCCACCTGGGCGGCGGCCTCGACGTTGAGCTCGGCCTTGGCGGCGAGCATCCGGCCGAAGAGCGCGATGTCTGCCGCCCCGCGCGCCTCGGCGAGCAGGCCGCCCAGTTCCTCGCCCTCGGGCGCGCGCTTCTCCTTGACCAGGGTCTTGAGCAGCTTGTCGAGCGCGGCCATCTCGCCAGGAGTCGCGTGCACCAACGTCTCGGTCTGGCGCTTCTCCTCGTCGCCGCCCTTGCTCTTCAGCTTCCCGTACTGCTCGCCAATCTTCTTGGCGATTTCGTCGGCCTTCTTCTCCCCGAGCGCCTCGACCAGTTTCCCGTACGCCAGGTTGCCGAAGTCCTTGGTGCGGGTGCCGATGTGGTCCTCCAGGGCCGATTCGAAGACCTCCGAGGTGCGCCAGGCCCGCTTGAGGCTCTGCGAAGAAACCCGCAGGCGCTGGGTTCCGCCGAAGAGCGCGCTCTTGGGGCGGCCCAGGTCGTCGCGGTTGAGGTTGGACGGCGCGTAGCTGGTCAGGAAGTGCAGCTGGACGAATCGAGACATGGTCTTTCTCCCCTTCTCTTGATGGTGATCAGGAATCCTTCGACTTCTTCTCCGGTGCGGCGCGCTCGTAGTAGTCGAGCGCCCACCGCCGCCGGGTCTTCTCGTTCCACCACCACAGGTCGGTGGCGAGCTTGTCTACGTTGGCCTGCCCCTTAAGCTGGCGGAGGGCGCGCACCAACTCGCGCAGCCGGTCGTCGAATTCGCGTTCCTCGGTGCGCAGCATCTGCCGGAACCGGGAATCGCTCACGATCGGCTTTTCCCCGGCGGGACTGGCCATCGCTGCCGCGAGACTGCCGCCCTGGGCGTGATCCTCTTCGACGTGCGCCAGGGCGGCAGCGATGAGAGCCAGCCGCTGCAGGTCGAGCTCGCCCTCCGGATTGCCTTTCATGCGGCGCAGCAAGTGATACGGCTCGACGAACGCTGCCTCGGCAACGTTGCCGCAGCGGCGCAGCTCGGCCCGGCCTCCGCGATCGGTTTGCAGCTGCCGCCACCAGCTGCGCCACAGCGACTCCTTCTGTTCTTCGCTCACGGCGACTTGCCCTCCTTCCGGCGCGACTTGCGCGCAGGCTTGTCAGTCTTCGTCTCTTCCTTGGCCAATCCGACTTTCGGCAGCAGCGCTTCGGCGCGCGCGAACCAAGCGAGCGCCTTCCGGGCGCGAACTACTCGCGCAAGGTCGTCGGCTCCCACGTCCGCATGCGCTGGACAGAGTTCGTCGAAGATTCGCAGCGCCGCACCGAGAAGCCGTCCGAGGAATTCAGTCTTTGCCGCATCCCGCGCGTTCTTCTCCCCATCTTCTCCGCCGAGGGAAGAGGCGATCACTGGAAGAGCGCGGTAAAAGTCGCCCTCGGTCGCGGACCAGAAGGCCGCATCAGTGCGCGCCTCGACTTCGCCCGGCTGGTCGCCGGGGCGTTCCGACCAGGCGGACTTCACTTGCTGGAAGAGTGTCAGCCGAACCGACTCGCTGGCCTCGATCAACCCGGCCACCTCCGCCTGCAGTTCCTTCCGCAGGGTGGGCACGACCCGGACGACCGGAGCGCTCGCCTCGATAAAGCGAAGCGGCTTCATGGACTTCATCGAATAGCCGCGCGCCGACAGGCAGACGTTCGGGGCGATCCTCCAGCGTTCATGGCGGTAGAAGACCTCGACTACCTTGGGAGGAATCAGTTTCGGCCCGCCCACGCTCAGCAACTGCCAGTCTCGGTACGGCAAACCTGCCCTACCTGCCTTCTTGGAGTTGGGCCGTTCCCCGTCTTTGCCCTCTGTGTAAGCGGTTAGCGGATGAAGGAACGGGCCATCGTAGGCGGTTCCACCCGGTCGGCTCGAAAAGAACCGGATGACCGGGACATCCACGTCTCCGTAGATGGCGCACCGGCCATGAGCGCCGTCTTCCACGACAAGACGAAAGCGTCTTGGCAGCCCCCAATAGTGCTGAAACGGGTGAACGTCTTCGGGAAAGGTCTTTGATCCTCCTTCCCCCTGGGCCTTGGTAGCACGCAGCCACGGGAACTGGTCTGCCCATGCTGTCTTTCGCCGGTTGCCTGGGACTTCTCGCAGATCCTCTTCGTTGAGGATGTTGCACCAGACAGTGGACCAAAGGCAGGAATCCTGAACAGCCACCGAGAGCGGCCCCCCGCCCCGCATCGAGGTGAACTGGCCCCGACCTCCCTCCGGAGCGAACGATTGCAGCGCAAGAATCGCGGCGGCCGCCGCAGGCAATGACAGTTCCGGATACCGGCCCTCCTTGGCGAACAGCTTGCCGAGGTCCTCCTCGCCCTGGTCGATGAGCAGTCCGACGATGGGCTTCTCGTCGACCTTGGGGTCCTTGTCCACGGTCAGGTCCTGGAAGAACCGCGGCCCATCGCCGTCGAGGAAGAAGGCATCCCGGACTGACGCCATCCGCTTCTTGAGCTTCTCCGGAGCGATGCCGCTCTCGTAGGTATCGGCCCACTCCACCTCGTCCTTGGGCGTCATCACCGTCTGAACGAGGCCGATCAGCATCTCCAGCAACGCGGCGTCGAAATCCGGGCGCGTGCTCTCAATCCGCACCGCAGGATCCTGCTGTTCGGCGATCTGCCAGGGCGCGATTCGCTCGACCTTCCCCGATTTCCGCCGCACGGGGATCCACCGTTCATCGATCAGGTTGTAGGCCACCCTCATTCCTCCCTCTCCCGGACGAAGGACAGCCCCCGCCCCGGCGAAAAGACGACCGTCACTGGCTCTTCCCGGCCGCCGCGTCCAGGACGCCAGGCCCGCCCGCGCCATTCACTTCCGCAAATCTCCATGTCGATGGGAATGATGTGCTCGGGCGGCTCTGCCCCAAGCTTCGCCAGCTGAGCGCGCAGCTCGACATCGTCGGCGCCCGAAGCGACTTGGGACGCTCTCACCGACACTTCGCCCAACCGCCAGCGGGTCGCCATTGGCAGGCTCTCGTCCTGGCTCCACGGATCCAATAATCCGCCGCGCGAGCGCACCAGCCTGATGATGTTGGTCGGTTCCCCAAGCCGCGTGGGCGCGCGTTCATCGTCCGCCCATTCCGGGCCACTGCGCTGGTATCCTTGCTCCAGCGAGATCCGGTTGAAGTTCGCCATTGATCGCTTCTGGAGCTGCGTCCCCTCGCTCTTCAGCTCACGATTGTCGAGTTGCAGCGACTCCGCGACCGTCTCGTCCTCTCCAAACACGGACTCGACCAGTGCCCGTGCCCTCCCAGGCAGCTCCAGCTTTCCCTCCTCGCGCAGGCACCGCTGGGTACGCCAGAGCGCGCTGGGCCGCTCGTAGACCGCGAGCGTCCCCGCGAACTCCTTGCCCGGCCAGTCCTTGCCGGGCTCGGCTTGCCACTGTGGCGCCAGCACCCGAAGCACCGGCGGGGCGCGTCTTCCGGTGCGCGCATGGCGCTGCAACCTCCCGCACCGTTGGATGAGACGGTCGATAGGCGCCAGATCGCTGACCATCTCGTCGAAATCGACGTCCAGGGACTGCTCCATCACCTGGGTGGCGACGACGATTCGGCCGGCGCGCTGCTCCTCGGTCGTTCCCACGCCGAAGCGCGCGACGACGTCCTGCTCAGTGGCCAGCCGGTCGGCCATCGGGAAGCGCGCGTGAAAGAGCTGGACCCGCTCCGCCCCGACCTTCGCCACCAGCCCGTCATAGGCTTCGATCGCATCCCGGACGGTGTTGCGAATCCAAGCCACGCACTTCCCTTCCTCGGCCTGGCGCAGACACCACGCGGCGGCCTCCTCCGACGAGCTGAAGAACTCGATCCCGACGGTCCTGGCGACCGCCGCGCGCGGTTCCACCGCCGCGACCACCGGATGCCCGCCGGCCACCTGGACCAGGCTCGGGTACGACCGGTCGCCCAGCTCCACTTCCCCCATGCCCAAGCCTTTGCGGAAGGCATTGACCAGCCGCTCCCTCATCTTCAGAGGCAGCGTGGCGCTCAGCAGCACCGCCGAGCCGCCCATCGCCGCCTGGACGAGCAGCAGTTCCTCCAGAATCCCGTTCATGTACTCGTCGCAGGCATGGACCTCATCGACCACGAGCACGTGGCCGTGCAGCCCGAGGAGCCGAAGGCTGTTGTGCCGCGACCGGACGGCCGCCACCAGCGCTTGATCAATGGTGCCGACCCCGACATCGGCCAGCAGCGCGCGCTTCCGTCCATCGGCGAGCCAGCTTCGCGCGGCGGCAGAGCTGTTCTCCCCGGCGTCGCTGGCCTCGCGGGGCTGTCCTTCCAGCCCTCCGCCATCGATCCCCTTCCCCGAGCCGGCGAGGTTGGGTCCCGAATGCGCCAGCACGAAGGAAACCGGCGGTTCATCCTGGAACAGCTTCCCGCGAACCTTGTCCACCCGTCCGTACATGGCATTGGCGGTGGCCATGGTGGGCAGGGCGAAGTAGAGGCCATCGGCGCGCCCGGCCTCGAGCAACCGCGAAACGAGCGTCAGCGCCGCCTCGGTCTTCCCGCCGCCGGTGAGATCTTCGATCAGATAGAGCTGCGGACCGTCGGCGAGGGGAATCTCGGCCGCTCTCTGCTGCAGCGGACTGGGATCGCAGTCGAAGGTCTGACGAAAACCAGCAAACGAACGCGCCCTCCTCGGCTCGAGCCCTGCCTGCCAGACCGCGTTCTCGGCCTGGACGCAGGCGCGGTCCCAGTAGTCGGCGAGCGCGAGCTCTCGCGGCTCGAACTCGAACCAGGCGCGATTGGAGGCGACCCAGTCGCAGAGGATGACGAAGCCCGCCAACCACCAGGACGATGCCTTGAATGCCTCCGCAGCCCGCTCGACGCTCCTCAGCCGAACCGGCGCGGGCTGGAGCAGCTGCATCGCGGCCTCGGAGAACGCCGCGACATCGGTCCACGGCCCGACCGGACGGCGAGTTCCGAAGTGATCGCTGAGAGAGGCGTTGCGCACCTCGGGGGGCCGCCCGTGGTGTCCAAGGACAGCGGCCATCCAAGGGGTCAAGAGGTGCTGGCGGCGGCGGTCGGAGAGTTCCTCGGGGGCCTCGAGGGCGAGCAAGAGGTCCCGACGGTGGGCGGGCGAGCTCGGGTCCAGCATCTCCTGCCAGAGCAGGAAACCGAGGGTGTCGTGTCGGGGAGAGTTGGCCACGTTCTGCGGCGTTCGGCCCAGCTTCCGGACCAGATCCTCGCGCTGTGCCTGGAAGCCGGCGCCGAATTTCCCGAGGTCATGCAGCAGGAGCAGATAGCTCAGCACGCTTTCGATGCCCGGGCGCTCGACGTTGGCGATTCGCGCCAAGGCGTCGACCCACTTCGGCCGCAGCCGAGCAAGCACGGACCCGACCGCCGCGACGTCGAGGCAGTGGTAGACAAGGCGGTGGAACTCGCCTTCCCCGTCGCCGGCCTTGCCCCAGTATGCGTAGAACCGTTCCATTGGCTTCCTGAGACCCTACAGCGGCCATCTGACAACCACGGTCACGCCACCTTCGCCGCCCGCCGCCGCTCCTCCCTCACCTGATCCACCAATCCCTTGGGCCCGCGCACGCTGACCTTGGCGCCCCAGCTCAAGATCCAGGCGATCAGCGGCGCGCCGACGGGGAGCTCCATCTCCAGATCCAGCTCGCCGTCGCTGCGCCACTGCAGTTGCTGGCTGGGATGGAGCTGCCGCTCGGCGACGAAGGCTGCGGCCTCGGGGGCGAAGCGCAGCCGCACCCGCTCCTTGCGTCCCGACCAGGGCCCGAAGGTCCCCTGGACGATCTCTCCCGGCGAAAACGAGGCGACCGGCTGGAAGATCTGGCCCGTCGAGCGAACCGCCGCGGCACGATCGACCAGGAAGGTCCGTACCTGCCTGCGACTGTGGCAGTAGCCGATGAGGTAGAGCGTCCCCGCCTGCACGTGCAGGTGGTACGGGTCAACGATCCTCCGCGTGGCGCGCCTGCTCCCCGGCTTGCGATAGGTCAGCTCGACGCTCTCGCGCCTCTCCAGCGCCACCAGGATCCGCTCGACCACCTCCCGAGCCCTCCGGTGATCGTGGGCCGCCCCCGCCGACGCGCTCAATCGCTTGGCCGCCGCCGTCGCGCGCCGGGAGATCTCCGCCGGAATCGCCGCTCGCACCTTCTCCAGCGCCGAGATCGCCGCCTCATGGAACACCGTCCCCGACAAACCCGCCAGCAGCTCCCTCCCCGCAGTCAGCGCCAGCATCTCGGCGAAGGAGAGGCTCAGCGACAGCCGGTGCCGGTAGCCCTCGACGATGCGCCAGCGCGCCCGGCGCCCGCGGTTGTCCTGGTAGAGCGGCACTCCCACCCGCTCCAGCACCGCCAGATCCCTATAGATGGTGCGCTGGGTGTACCCCAGCTCCCGGGCGGCCTCGCCGACGGCGACCTCCCGCCGCTCTTCCAGCAGCTGGATCAGCGAAAGCTGTCGCGCCAGCGAATCTCCCCTTCCCATGGCGACGACTATAGGGTGCGCCCCGTTCCGTCTGGCACGACTTTGTTGGTTGGAATTCACACCACTTCCGGCCGGCGAGCCATCGCGTCGTCCTCTTGAACGTCGAACAGGCCTCGAGCAGCGTGCCTCTCCTTCCCGCGCGCGAAGTCTCCTTCGCGCCGGAGTGCCGTTCGTCCAGAGGGTTCGAGGGACCAGGCCCGACCAAGTCCTGCCAACCTGCTCTTGCACGGTGGCAATGCTCGGCGACGAGCTTCGCTGTCCAGCGACGCGGGTAGCTGTCGAAGTCGGCGTCTAATCGATTGAAAGGTGATTGCCCCAGCGTCAGTTCAGGTAGCCGTTGGCCACCCGGCTCTCGCGGTTGCGAACATCGCGCACACCAAGCCGAAGATCGTCTCGGAGATCAACCACTCGCGCCTCTGCAACCTGGCGGTCGGGAGACGGGTTCACGCAGACGACGTAGAGATCGCTGTCCTGGCCCAAGGCGGCAACGGAAAATCGGCCCGAGCTGTCGTGGTCGATGAAAGGCTTGGGCCTCGAGGCCTCGACTGCATCGATGAGCGAGAGCGCCTGCTCCAGGATAGACATCTCGTCGCGGCGGATGGGCTTTCGAGCGCACCAGAACGGGTCGCCCGAGGGGCCGAACAGGAAGACCTGCTCCGCGGTGTGCCGCTTGAGCACCTCGCGAAGAACGCGCGCCACAAGTGCGTCGAGCTCTGCTCGATCCAAGTCCGCCTCCGCATAGAGGGTAACACGCGGGAATCCAGCCGCTCCCTTGCGGTACGCAGCAGCCAAGGCTCGGCCAACGGGCCGACGGCTGGGTTCCCCGGCTGGCTGCGCGTCGATGAGCCGCCGCGCGGCTGAAGCTCGCACTCGCGGGGCCGCTTCCCGACGGCTCCTTCCCACAAGATCGATCGGAGAATCGACCCCAAGAGTCGATTCCCGGACAGCCGATCCCGAAATATCGGTGGGGAATCGGCTCAAGAAGCGATTCCCCCGCAGAAGATGCCGAAGGATCAGGCGGGGAATCACCCCAAGAGTCAATTCCCCATCAGAACGCCCGCGAGATCAGCTGGGGAATCGACCCAAGTTTGGACTCCCCGACAATCGATCCCGCGAGATCGACGGGGGAATCGACCCAGGAGTGGATTCCCCGACAATCGCTCTAGAAAGATCGCCGGGGAATCGACCCAAGAGGCGATTCCCCATCAGCGCCTCGCCAAAGGTCGCCAGAAAAATCGCCGCCAAAGTCGAGTCCCGGATGTTCCGGGCTCAACGGAGTGGCGGGAAGACTCTCCCTACCGCCGGCTCCGGCGCGCCGAATCAGCCTCGCCCCGGCGCAGATGCACCCGAAGGCGAATTCCCCAGAGGGGATCTCCTCGGGACCCCGTTCCCCCCGGTGGTACTTCCCGCAAGACCGGTAAAAGGGCCGCTCCCTCGACTGCGGCGCTGCGCGCCTCCGCTCGGGATGACCGGTGGCGCGACCCACTTCTCGCCGCGCCGCGGCTCACAACCCCAGGGAGCGCGCCAGGAACTGATCGATGTGCTTGCGCAGCCTTGCGACGTGCTCGGCGGTCATCCACGGGTTGTGCAGGTGCTTGATCACCTCGTCCTCGCTCATCCCCAGCCGCATCCCCTCCTCGACCGCCACCGCGTAGCCCTCGATCTCGGTGATCCGATCGACGTAGGAGAAGCGCTTGTCCCACAGCTCGGCGCCCTCGGAATGCTGGCGCAGGTGCGTCAACTCGTGGAGCAGGTCGAGGTACAGGTCCAGATCGCGTCCGCGCTTCAAGTAGAACCAGCTGAGCACGATCGCCGGCTTGCGCACGTTGATGAAGGCGAAGCCGGGGATGGGCCACACCTGCACCTTGGCATCGCGCAGCAGCGCTTCCCTCACGCTCGCGTCCCGCGAGATGCGCTGCAGCGCCGGGCTCTGCGCCGCTCCCGGGAAGAGATCGAGGTAGCGGTGGGTGCCCAGGCCGAGCTTGCGGTTGACCCAGGCGTACTCCGGCAATCCGTTCATGGCGCTCCTGTCTGGCGGCATTAGTTCACGAGGGCCGACCCGGCGCGCAACAGTTTGCCGCCCGCGGAACCGTGAGCGAGAGACCTGGCTTGCCTGATCACAGTCCTGGCCTTCGCTTCAAGAGCGCCCATCCTGCCTGACGAGCCCGCGAGCGACCTGAGAAATCGCCTCTGGGATCCGATTTCCCATGCCCGCCACCGCCAGGCCATGGGGACAGCCTGCCGCCAGAGCCGATCCCCGCGTCACCGAGCCGGGTCCGCGCATGCAGAACGAGTCTCATGGTCCCGCCAGCTTGACATGCCTGGCCGTGGACGCTCCGATGTACGCCCATGCTCTCCCCGGCCCTCCTCCTCATTGTCTCCCTGCAGTCCGCGGCCTCCTCCGCGCCGCCTCCCGCGGTGGCCAGGTACCAGAAGAAGGTCGGAACCGCGCTGGCGGTCAACCACCCGGTGCATCTCTTCTGGAAAGGCCAGGCCTACGGCGTCTCGGGCACCACCGAAGATGAGCTGTCGGCCTCCCGCTGGCGCCAGCACCTGGTGCTGCCCGAGATCCCGCTCGAGGACACGGTGGTGGTCGAGGGCAACCAGGTCAGCGAGCTGGATACCAACGGCCAGCTGAAGAAACTTTCCGGGTCCTCCCGCGCGTTCCCCTCACCGGCCACGCCATTCTCTCCGGCGCCTGGCTCAAGGCCGGCGGCACCCTGACCGCCCTTCCCGATGACGCGCAGAAGCGGCCCCGGGTCCGCTGGGTTCCCACCGACGGCGCCCCCGCCGAGATCACCTTCGACGGCGAAGGCTGGATCGCCGAAATGGCGATCGAGCAGGGCGGCGATTGGGCGCGGACGACCTTTGCGAATTGGGATCTGGTGTCCGGGGTTCGCCTGCCTCGCAAGCTGGTCTACCGCGACCCTTCCTTCCAACAGGCGCTGACCTGGGAGCTCGAACGCGTCGAACCTTTCAAGGACGCTCCCTTCCCGGCCATGCACGGCCGCGTGGACTGGCATCTGCCCGAGGGACTGGACTCGGTGACCCTGCCCCTCTCGCTCTATCAGGGCCGATGGATCATGGTCCCGGTCACTCTCGGGAACATCCGCAGCATCTTCCTGCTCGACACCGGCGCCTCGGCCACGGTGATCAGCATCTCCCTGGCCAAGAAACTCGGGCTCCCGCTGAAGGGAACGCTGGCGATGGCAGCCGGAATCTTCAGCGGCGTCTACTTCGTCCATGCTCCGGCCATGGAAATCGGAGGCGCCCGAGTCGATCCGCAGACGATCGTGGCGCTGGATCTCGACGGCGGCGAGTTCGGCGCCACCGTCCCCGGGATCGGCGGAATCGTCGGCTACGACTTCCTCTCCCGATTCGTGACCGTGGTGGACTACCAGGGCGGCAAGATCACCTTCTCGCCGGTGTCCTCGTTCTCCCCCTCGGCCGATGACGTGGCCATCCCGGTGGAGCTCGACGCCCAGGACCTGATGCTCCCGGTCGAGGTCAACGGCAAGTCGGCCAAGTTCATCCTGGACACCGGCAACGGCAGCGGGATCGTGGTGCAGCGGGTCGCCAACCAGAAGAGCTGGGTGACCGCGGAGCAGGAGAAGCGCTGGTACGATCCGAAGGGAGAGCGGTTCGGCAGCGGCATCGCCGGAGCCTGGCGGGCGTATGTGGACTTCTCGGTGGGCCCGTTCCGCTGGTCGCGCGCGCCGGTGAGCATCGTCGACGAGACCTCGGCCAAGGGTACCTCGCTCGGCAAACAGGGAAACGTCGGCGTCGGCCTGCTGCGCCACTTCCGGGTCAGCGTCGACATGGCCACTCCCCGCCTCTGGCTGTCGCAGCAGGTGCCGTTCAGGGACCGTCCGAGCACGACCACCTTTGGCTTTTCGCTGAGCCCCAAGGGCGAGGACGTGGTGGTGCAGTCAATGGACGTCGATGGACCGGCCGCCCGGTCGGGACTCAGGGTCGGCGAGGTAGTCAAGTCGATCAACGGCATGGACGCGCGCCGGGTGCTCCCACATCTGTCGCCGGTCCTGGCCGATGCGCTGCCCGGCGAACAGGTCCATCTCGCCATCCTGCGCGAGGGCAAGGTGCTGAACGTCAACGTGGCCGCCGAGTTGGTGCCCTGATTCGCTGTCGCTGGGGCCCGGCGACGATAGCGCGGCCCCGCTCCCCTCGCCCCAAGAGGTTCGGATAGGCTCGGCAAGTCGCGTCCGAACCGGGAAACCTTCCAAGGAGTCCTCCCATGCCGCTTCGCACCCTCGCGCTGATGCTCGCCATCAGCTTCCCCGCGCTCGCCTTCGGGCAAGCCCCGGCCAAGGTCGGCTACCAAGGCCGCCTGCTCAAGTCGGACGGCTCCCCGGAGGCGGGAACGGTGTCGGTGACCTTCTCCCTCTTCGCCGATCCCACCGGAGGGTCGGCGATCTGGACCGAAACCCAGTCGCTGGCGCTCAGCGACGGCTACTACGCCACCTTCCTGGGCTCGGCGACCGCGCTCGACCCCAAGATCTTCGACGGTCGGGACCTGTACCTCGAGCTGGGCGTCTCCGGCGCCGCCCTCTCCCCGCGCCAGCGCATCGGCTCGGTCCCCTACGCGCTGGCCTGCGCGACCTCCGGCGGAGTCTCAGGAGGCGCGGTGAACGCCACCAGCATCTCGGTGGGAGGCAACACGGTGTTCTCCTCGTCGGGACAGTGCACCGTCTCGTCGCTGTCGGTGGGCAGCACCTCGGTGGTCGACTCCACCGGCCACTTCGTCGGCCCCACCGACAACCTGCCCTTCTACTCGAAGACCGACGCCGACGCGCGCTACGCCGCCAAGACCGATCTCGCCTCGTACTACACGCACACCGACGCCGACGCGAAGTTCGCCACCAAGACCGATCTCGCCGCCTTCCCGCCCGCCAACACCATCGTGGCCAACAAGGGCAGCGCCAGCGCGCTGCTCAACCCCGGCGACACGAAGACGGTGGCGCTGGCGGCGGCCCCCGCCCAGCTGTTCACCAACGCCTGGGCCAGCTACGACGCCGGAGCCAGCTGGCGCTCGGTCCCGGTCATCGTCCAGACGCCCCCGGTCGGCTACGGCACCGGGCGCGACGGCTCCCCGTCGATCACCGGCTCGTTCACCATCGACAACGCGCGCACCAAGCTCACCGCCGCCGCTGCCCCCGGAGCCAACTCGGTGCAGGTGGCCGCGATCGCCAACTTCGCCCAGGGGCAGCTGGTGCTGGTGGTCCAGGTGCAGGGCGGAATGCCCGGTACTTGGGAGGTACACCGGCTGAGCGCCAGCCCCGCCGGCACTTCGCTGGCCTTCGCCGAGCCGCTGCGCAACGCCTTCGCCGCGGGAGCGGTGGTGCTGCGGGTGCCGGAGTACACCGACGTCACCGTCCCCGTCGCCGCCACCCTCACCGCCAGCCCGTGGGACGGGAGCACCGGAGGGATCGTGGCCTTCGCGGCCAGCGGCACGGTCACCGTCTATGGAACCATCAGCGCCAGCGGCATCGGCTTCCGGGGCGGGATTGCTGGCCCCTCGACCTTGGACTACGCCTTCAACCAGGCAGGAGAAGGGCAGAGCGGCCCGGGAACGATCCGGTCCGCGGCCACGTCGGGATACCCGAACGGCGTCGGCGGAGGAGCCGGATGCGGGACCGCGGCCGGCGGCGGAGGCGGTGGAGCGGCGTCGGGGCTGACCCCGAACATCACCGGCTGCGCCTGCGGCGGCATCGAGAGCCTGGGCGGAGCCGGGGCGGGCGTGGCGGACGCGTTCCTGCTGATGGGCGGAGGCGGCGGCGCGTCGGGATCGCACAGCGGCAACGGGCGCGACGGTGCCCCCGGAGGCGCCGGAGGGGGAATCGTCTTCATCGCCGCCCGCAACATCGTGATCGCAGGTCAGATCGCGGCCGATGGCGCGGCCGGCGCCGATGGCTACGTCGCGAACAGCCCCCTCGCCAACTATCAGCCCATCGGCGGCGGAGGCGGCGGCGGCGGGGGAACGGTGCACGTGGAGACCGACGCCACTGTGTTGGGCGGCCGCCTGACGGCGGCGCCGGGGGCGGGCGGCCGATTCTCGTTCAACAGCTTCGCTGCCGGGGGCTGCAATCCCGGCAGCGGCGGCGGGGCGGGAGGCGCGGGCCGGGTAGTCCTCTCCCGGCCGGCCAGCGCCAACGCCACCCCGCAGGCGGTGGTCATGGGCGCGGGGAGCGGCGCCGGGGTGCTGGTGGGAATCGCCGGGGCCTCGCTCAGCGTCACCAGCGTGCTTCCCCAGACCGCCCAGATTCGCTTGGACTACGCGTACTGAGCGCGGTCGAGCCGTGCGCCGCCGGATTCGGGCCGCGGAGAAGCTCGGCAGGCAGACATTGATCGGCAGAACGTCGAGGGGGCTCCGGGAAACCGGGGCCCCTCGCTGGTTCCGAAGGCGACGAGGTCGCGCTGCAGGCGCATCAAGGGGCGCGCGGTCGATCCCGCCCCGAGCTTGCGCTTGTGATCCGAGGGCCGCTACCGGGCGTGCAGTACCTCGTCGATGAAGGCGGCCTTCGCCGCTCTGTACTCGCTCATCGGGCGGCCGTCCCACGAGCGCTTCAAGGCGTTGTATCGCTCGATCAACTCCGGTTCCGCCCGCAGAGCATCAAGGAACTGCACGAAGCTGTCGTACTCGCAGCCGTTGATCGTCAGCTGGATGGCGACATCGAGCTCGGACAGTACCGCGTAGCCCTGATATCGCGCATTCGAGATCTGGTTAGGGTTCCTCGAGAAGGCGGCATCGAGCGAAGCGCGGGTCGCCTCGAACTGGTGTTCGGGTACGCGCACCAACAGGTCGATGTCCTGCTTGCCCAGGACGCCTGGGATGGCGGTGCTGCCCACCTCGCGGACTTCGGCCTGGGGGACGGCGGCACGCACGAGCGCGAGAGCGCGATCACACTCCCGCCGGAGGACTGCCTGGTCGATTGCGGCAATTCGGAACACGACGCCTCCTAAGTGACACGCGATCGCGGAGCAGAACGGGTCGGATGCCGGATTTCCCGGTTGAGACCCACCTTTATATAGACGGGAAGCGGGCGAGCGACGGCCAACTACTTCATCCCCAGCAACTCCCACACGCCGCGCACCATCTGGCCGTGCCCCTCGTGCACGTAGAGCCCGATCTGCGCGACGAGCGACCACGCCACCGCGAACTGCGCGAGCGCCCAGCCGGCGATGGTGAACTGGCTGATGCTCACCACCCCGATCCCGAACTGCGAAATGGTGAAGATGCCGGCGGCGAACTGCCCGATCGCGATCACCCCGCGGGCCGGCACCGGGGTTCGGTTGGGCCGGTACTTGAAGGAGACGTGCAGGAGCGGGAGCCCGAGCACCGTCGCTCGCGACTTGTACTCGAACCCGAAGCCGTCGAACTTCTCCCGCGCCGGGAACGGCGCCCCACAACCGGGGCACGCCACCGCCTGCTCCGAGATCTCGCGCTGACACTCGCGGCAGGGCTTCACGCAACCTCCGGTGCTCGATGCGACGACCTATTATGATAGCGCGAAGGGGTCGCGCGCATCGATCGCGCGCTGAGGAGCGGCGCGAGCTGCCCAGAATTGAGGGAACGACTCCTTCAGAAGAAGCCGTTGCCTCGGGGAGCGCCTCCGCGGGGTCGAGCCCCGGGTCGGGGATCCGGTGTTCGCGGTGGGCAATCCGCTCGGCTTCCAGTGGACCTACACCGCCGGGGCCATCTCCAGCCTGCGCTCGCTGCCGGCCGGCGGCCGCTCGCTGCGGGTGATCCAGGTGCAGGCCGCGGTGAACCCCGGCCACAGCGGCGGCGGGCTGTACACCGAGCGCGGCGAGCTGATCGGCGTCAACACCTGGGCAGGCCGGGCTGAAGACGGTCTCCGAGGGGCTGGGGTTCGCCATCGGCATCGAGGAGCTGCTCAAATTGGCGGAATCGGAGAAGGTGTCGGCCTGGGCGTCGTCGCTGCAGGCAGCAACCGAGGAGGGGAAGCCATGAGCGTGCGGATCAAGAGACTTCTGGCCGACCACCGCCTGGTGACCAGCAGCTTCGAACGCCATCCCCACATCGCCATCAAGGAAGTTCTCGGCGATCCGCCCGAGCGCTACCGCATCGAGTTCAATGTTCGCGGGCTGGTGATGCAGAGCGGCGAGGTGGTGGAGAAGGACAGCCACCTGGTGGAGGTCTTCCTGACGCTGGGATACCCGCGCCAGGCGCCCCAGTGCCGGATGCTGACGCCGGTGTTCCATCCGAACATCGCGCCCCATGCGGTCTGCATTGGCGATCACTGGAGCGCCGGGGAGTCCCTGGCCTCGCTCATCGTCCGCATCGGCGAGATGATCACTTTCCAGAGCTACAACACCAAGAGCCCGCTCAACGGCGTCGCCGCACGCTGGGCCGATGAGAACGTGGACCGACTTCCCATCCAGAAGATCGACCTCGCGCTCGACATCCCGGACGAGGCGAGCATCCGGTCGGCCCGGGCGTAGGCGGAACGACGGTCACGGCATCCGAACCCACAGTTCCACGGCCGCCGCGACCTCCTTCTTGAAGGCGCAGGCGAGCGGCTTGCTCAGATAGTCGGCGGCAGGGTCATCGAGCTTGAATTGGGAGGAGTTGGGGGTCTTGAGCCCCCACGAGCCAGACGCCGCCAGCGGCCCCGGCCCGACCAGCGCCACGTGGCCCGGCTTCTTCGGATCGGGATTCCTCCAAACCGCGAGCACCAATCGGCCGGCGTCGGCCTGGTTCTTGGCACTGACCAGGGTCGGCTGATCGCTCGCGACCCCGAGGCGCGACCACTTCGGCGCCAGTCCCGCCGACAACAAGGTCGCGATCTCGTTGGCGGTGTAGAACTTCTTCGAGGGATCTGGCGGATCGACGATGAAATCCCTCACCCCATACACCCGCTCCAGCACTCGCCCCGCGAAGATGTTGCACGCGCCGCGATCCAGGCTCGTCGCCTGAGGCTGGTAATTGCTGCACACCGGTTCCTCGGCGATCGCATCGATGAGTTTGTTCGCCCAAGCAGTGGAAGCCGCGTCGTTGTTGGGCGGCGCGGAGCACGCCCCCGCCCACGCAGCCGAAGGAATCAGCACCGCGCTGGCAACGGCAACGGCGAGCAAGGAACTCGAACGAATCTTCATGAGGGATCTCCCTCCAGATGGTGCGCGCAGCGTGTTTTCAGCTCATTGCTGTTGCGCGGATATCAACCCTCGCCGATTATTCGCACCATTCATGCTTCGGCACACTCCCCTTCGCCAGCTCTTCCCCATCGCCGCAGCCACCCTGTGCCTCTCCGCGGGCGCGCGGGCGGACGTGCAGACCGTGACCGTCACCTACAACGGTAGCCAGCCGGCCAAACCGTCCTCGTTGAAGTTCCGAGTCGGCGATCGGCTGACGTTGAAGACCCGCGCCGAGGATCTCGCCCAGAAACTCGTCGGCCGGACCGTGCGCACCGACGCGACGATCCATTACACCAACGGCACCCGAACTTACGAGCGCGAGGTGTCGAGCACCGGCTGCGGCTTCCTCTGGTGCTGCGCCTGCAAAGAGGAAGTCCACGAAGCGATCAGGGTCGTTCAGCCGGTGTGGGACGTCCGCACGACCGAATACCTGCCCTTTTTGCAGGTCGGGCCCGCGCTCGTCTTCACCACCGCCTCGGGCACCAAGGCAATGCAGCTCAGCGGCGCCGATGGGAGCGCCCGCGAGGCCCTAGTGCACCGCCGTCTAGATAGAATCAACGAGGCCTAGGGGACGTCTATCGGGCATGATGAAGCCCGTGAAGGTGTCTCCGAAGCAGCGCGCTGAGCTCGAAGTCATCGTCGCCAGGCCGTCTGAG
>JBBIQS010000115.1:0-21997 GCA_037442205.1 Myxococcales bacterium | reverse complement strand
GGATCGCAGGAGAGGGCGGCGTCGTCGCAGGTGACCGAGGCGCAGCGGTCCAGGATCTTGGGGGTCGAGGACGAGCAAGCGGTGAGGCCGCCCGGCAGGGCGCAGGCCAGGAGCGCCAGCCACAGCCCGAACGAGCCGGCCCAGCGGCGCCGGGGCAGAGCGAGCCCCAGGGCCAGCGCGGCGCCCAGCCAAGGCAGCAGCGCGCCCGGCCCGGCCGCCTGGCACGACGACTGCGGCACCGTCTGCACCTCGTCTACCCGGATGGTCACCGACAGCGGCTGGATGGCGGTGCGCCCCTCGAGCTCCTTGCCGTCGACGGCGATGATCTCCGCCGCCTTGACCATGAAGCTGAACGGGGTGCGCAGCTGGATGTGCCCCAGCGCGTCGGGCTCGGGGCTGGGCACCGGCTGGCCGTCGCTGGAGATGACGCCCTCGGCGGTCAGCGAGAAGCCCGCCGGCAGCGACTGGGTGCAGCCCAGCTGGTTGCCGGCCTCATCCAACTGCGGCAGGCAGGCGATCGACCAGCGCAGCTTGCCGATGTTGGCCGGGCCGCTGGCGGTCAGCTGGGTCTGGTAGGCCTTGCCCACGATGGCGTCGGGGAGCGCCTGGGTCTCCACCCGCAGCCCCTGGTCGAAGCGGACCGGGAGCACCAGCGAGGCGGTGTCGTCGACCTTGGCCGAGTCGGTCACCTTCAGGGTGACCACGTAGCTGCCGGCCACGGTGGGCACCCCGGCGATGGCGCCGGTGGTCTTGTCGAGCGTCAGCCCGGGAGCCGGGACGGTGAAGGCCTGGGACTGGCCCTGGGTCGGGTCGCTGGGCAGCCGCCGGGACTCGATCAGCGTCCAGGCATAGGGCGGCTTGCCGCCGGCGGCCACCAGCGTCGCCGAGTAGACCTTGTCCAGCAGCGCTTCCGGCAGCGCCTGGGTCGCCACCAGCAGCCGGTCGGGGGCGATGATCGGCAGCACCAGCGGCTGGGCGGCGGTGGCCCCGGCCGAATCGGCGACCTGGACGGTGATCGCGAACGAGCCCTGCATCTGCGGCACGCCCTCGATGCTCCCCGCGGCGGAGAGCACCATCCCCGCAGGCAGCTGTCCGCCGGCCGCGAGCGACCAGCGGTAGGGAGCGGTTCCGCCGACCGCGTACAGTGGGACCTGATAGGCGGTGCGGAACTGCCCGGCCGGCAGATCGCGGGTCAGGATCCCCAGCGGCAGCCCGGCGGGATTGACCTTCAACGTGAAGGCGCGGGGAATGGTCTGCCCGGCAGAGGTCACGTTCACCGTAAAGGTGAAGGGCAGATCCCGGGCGCTGCTCGGGATACCCGAGAGATCGCCGGCGCTGGACAGCTTGAGCCCCGGCGGCAGCGTGCTCTGGGCATCCAGGGAGAAGACGAAGGCGCCGTTTCCGCCAGCGGCCCGCAGGTGGACCCCGTAGGGCGCCAGCAGCGAGGCATCAGGCAGCGCCGCGGCAGTGAGGAAGTCCAGAGTGTCCGAGGCCAGGGTCAGCGGCGCCGGCGCGCTGGTGGTGTCGTTCATCTCGGTGATCTCGCGGATGGCACCGTCGGGGTTGACGATGACCCCGAGCCAGTAGTCGCCGGGCAGCGCCGCGCTGGGCAGCTGCACCTCGACCTCACCCGCCTGCTGGCCGCCGGCGGGCAGGCCCGCGGCCAGGGCCAGCGAGCCGGTGACCGCCGCGAGCGCGGTGTCGGCCTGGCTGATCGAAGCGTTGTCCGACAGGTAGACCCCGAAGCGGATCGGGCGGGTCCGGCAGGCGCTGGCCAGACACTCCTCGCCGCTGGGGCAGTCGCCGGCGACCGCGCAGGGCGGGGCGTCGCAGAAGCCGCCGGCGGTGCAGGTCCAGTTCCCGGAGCAGGTCCCGCCCGAGCCGCACAGCGGGCGGCAGCGGCCGGCGTCGCACACCTTGCCGGAGGCGCCACAGTCGGCGTCCACGCCGCACGGGCCGGCGAAGGCGTTGCCTACGTTCTTCACCAGGTACTGCGCCCGGACCGTCTGGCCGGGCTTGGCGCTGGTCGCCGAGGCGGTGGTCGGCCCGGCGGCGAGGTCGGGCGTCGGCCCGCCCAGCTTGAAGGGGATGGCCGCCGAAAGGTTGTTGGTCTCGTCGTCCTCGGCGATGCGATCGAGCGGATCGACCTTGGCGAAGATGTAGAAGCTCGTTCCCGACAGGTTGGCCGGCAGCCGAGGCGTGAGCACCACGTCGCGCTTCTGAGCGATGGCCAGCGCCGGCGTCAGGTCGGGCGAGGTCTCGAGCGCCGAGCTGGTGGCGTTGGTGAAGGTCGGGCTGGTGGACAGGTAGAAGCGCACCGACACGCCGCTGGCCGGCTCGCCGCCGGAGTTGAGCACGGTGGCCCCCATGCGCATCGGCACCCCGGCGTAGCCGGTCTCGTCGCAGTAGGCGGCGGCCACCGACAGCTCGGGCGGCCGGGTGAAGGTCACCCGCGAACCCGCCTTGTAGTCGGCCGGGGCGCACTGCGCCCCGGAGATGCCGGTGGTCTGCGGAGTGGTGCAGTCCAGCCCGGCGCTCCCCAGGGTCGCCCCCTGCTGGATGCCGACCCCGGCGCGGATGGTGCCCGCGTTGGGCGAGCCGGCGAGATCGGAGGGGCCGTAGCTGAACTCGACCTTGTTGCCGGTCTCGTACAGCCTCGCCTGGAAGGACATCCCGTGGGTGGCGTCGGGGTCAGCCTGGTTCCAGACCCGGTCCCACTGCACCACCATCACCCGGCTCGGATAGCTCCCCAGCACCGCCCAGCTCACCGAGTCGGGAGTGCAGTTCCAGCTGCCCCACCACGGGGCGATCAGCGGCCCGGCGATGGCGTAGTTGGGAATGCCCATGCTGGTGGCGGCGTTGGCCACGTCGTTGCCCAGCGTCAGGTAGCCGCGGCAGCCGGCGGTCACCGCGGTGTAGGGCGATCCGTAGAAGGAGAAGGTGAACGGCAGCGGCACCGTCTTCTGCCCGGTGCTGCCGCTGAGCTTGAGCGAGTTGGGGCTGTCCAGCGGCACGTAGGGCGAGGCCAGATCCACCGCCCGGTGGTAGCTGGCCGCCGGCAGCGCCGCCGCCGGCAGCGCCACCGCCAGCACCGAGGCCGCCAGCGCCAGCGGGGCCGCCCGCCGGGCGCGCCGGCGCCACAGCGGCAATAGCAGCACCCCCAGCAATCCCACAGGCATCAACGCTCCTCCGCCGGTCGAACAGCCACCGCCGCCGCCGGTCGTCTCGGTGGTCGCCGCCCCCTTGGCCACTACCCGGATCGTCATCGCGTACAGCGCCTCGGCCCCGGTGTCCTCGCGCACCTCCAGCAGGAAGTCGTACTGGCGCGGCGCGGCCTGCTCGGACACCGTTCCGGAGATGCGGCCGTCGGTGCTCAGGGCCAGCCCCTCGGGCAGCGCCCCGGCCCACAGCCTGAAGAGCGCGTGCGGCTTGGCCCCCGGGGCCAGGTCGACCAGGTAGCTGTCGCCCGGGTGCGCCTCGGGGATGGACACCGGGGTGAAGGAGGCGGCCCGGGGAATGACGGTGAGCACGAAGTCGGCGGCGTCGGAGTGGCCGGCGGCGTCGCTGACCACGATCCGCAGCGGGAAGCACCCGGCCTGGGTGGCCACTCCGGTGATGGCGTTGACCAGCGGCTGGACCGAGACCCAACCCGGGGCTCCTTCCAGCGCCCAGCTCAGCGCGCCGCTGCCTCCGCTGGCCTGCAACTGCAGCGCGAAGGGAACGCCCACCGAGACCTCGCCCAGCTTGCTGGTGGCGATGCGCAGGGCGCCGACGTCGTAGACCTTCAGGGTCAGCTCGGAAGTGGCCACGCTGCCGTTGGCGTCGGTCACTGCCACCGTGAACCTGGCTCCGTCGGGATAGGACTTGGTCGGGGTGCCGATGACCTTGCCGGACTCGGTGAGGGCCAGGCCGGCGGGCAGCGTCCCGCCCTGCAGCGACCAGAGGTAGGGGCGCACCCCGCCGACCGCCGACAGCGGCACCAGGTAGCTGGTGCTCAGCGCCGCCGAGGGCAGCAGCGAGGAGACCACGCTCAGCGAGCCCGAGGGCGCCACCGCCCGCAGCACCAGCCGGGCCAGCGCCGACCGGCCAGCCGAGCTGACCCGCACCGTGAAGACCGCGGTGGCCTCGGCGGTGGGGACCCCGGAGAGCTCTCCGGCCGGGGTCAGCGACAGGCCCGCCGGAAGCGACTCGCCCGGCTCCAGCGACCAGAGGTAGCTGCCGTCGCCTCCGGCGGCGGCCAACTGCTGGTAGTAGCCGATCCCGACCAGCGCGTCGGGCAGGGCCCCGGTGAGCACCTTGAGGTTGGCCGGAGCCAACTCCACCGTGGCGATCGAGGCCAGGGTGTCGTTGGCGGTCTCCAACTCCGGGACCTTGACGCCCGGGTTGACGATGATCCCGACGTAGTAGGCACCCGGCGAGACCCCCTGCGGGACCTGCACCAGGTCGGTCAGCCGGCTCTCGCCCGCCGCCGGCAGCTGCACGCTCGCGGTGTCCACCAGGGTGCCGCCGGAGAGGATCTGCAGCGGGATGTCCTCGGCGCTGATCAGGTCATTGGAGGACAGGACGTAGCGGTACTCCACCGGCTGGGCGCCCACCCCGTCGTTGCCGCGGTTGCCGATGTTCTTGATGACCCGGAAGACCGGCATCACCTCGCCCACGCCGGCAGCCGCCGGAGCCTCGACCCGGGCCGGGGTGAAATCCGGCGCCGGCTGGCGCACCCGCACCTGCGCGCTGGCGGTGTTGTTCTTGAGGTTGGACTCGGGGATGCGCTGGAAGGCTCCGGCGATCGCTCCGATGAAGTAGCTGCCCTCGGCCAGCGGCTGCCCAGTCCGGCCGGCCGTGGGCAGCACCACGTCCATGGTGTAGTCGCGCACCTCGCCCGGCATCAGCACCTGGTTCTTGAAGGCCGCGCCGGCGGGGGTCAGGTTCTGGTCGAAGGCCGGGCTGATGAAGGTATCGGCCGACAGCACCGCCGCCACGTCGAAGTTGCGGGCGTTGCTGGGCCCGACGTTGGTCACGGTGAACACCACCCGCAGCGGCTCGCCGAAGTAGCCATCGGCAGTGGGAGGGTACGGCGACGCCGACGACTGCAGGCGCACGTTGTCCACCTGCAGGTCCGAGGCGGTCAGGGTGACGGTGGCGCTGGAGGCCTTGACGTTGTTGGTCTCGTCGCTCTCCGCCACCTCGCCGTTGGGCAGCGCGGTGGTCGGCGGGTCCACCACCAGGATCAGGTAGTAGGCGCCGTCGGTGAGCGATCCGGCAGCGACGCTGGCGGTGGTGGCGAGGCTCGTGCCGGCGGCCAACCCGGAGTTGCGCGGGGTAGAGATCGGCCTGAGCTTGATGGCGTTGGCGCCCAGCGTCCCGTCGGGCGACATGTAGATGTCGTAGTTGAACGGGCCAGAGGGATCGGTGCCCAGGTTCTTGAGGGTCAGGTTCACGTCGATGGGGTCGCCGGGGGCGCTGGCCACCGGGCCGGAGATGTCGCCCACCAGGTCCACCCCGATCGAGATCGGGGTGCTCACCCCGACGTTGTTGCTCTTGAGCAGCTCGCCGGCCACCTGGTTGTTCGGGTCGGCCAGCACGGCGATGTAGTAGGTGCCGGTCAGCGCCGGCCGCTCGAAGGTCAGCGCTTGCACCGAGATCGTTTTCTGGGCCTGGCCGGCCAGGTCGAAGGGCGTCGTGTAGCTGTAGAGCTTCTTGTCGGTAGCCGGGTTCACGCCGGGGTGATTGGAGAGGTAGACGTCGAAGGTCACTCCCGCCGCGTTCTGCAGGCCCTGGTTGCGCACGGTGGCATCCAGGTTGAACTGGTAGCCGGGGTTGCCGTTGACGGTGGCCGCCACCAGCGGAGTGACGGTGACGTCGGGGACCACCAGGTCCGGCTCGCCGTGGCTGTAGTGGATGTACTTGCCCGCCGGCCAATCGGTGCCCGCGCAGTGGCTGGTGGTGTTGGTGCAGCTCAGCGCCGCCGCCCCCTGCCCGCCTGCGGCGTCCTCCACTCCCGCCGAGGCCGACTCGCTGGAGGAGAGAGTCCCGGAGATCGCGCCGTAGTAGACGTCGATGATTCCGCCCTCGTGCAGGTCGATCTGCACCGTGCGCAGCCCGGCTGGCCCGGAGTAGGAATAGCGGCCGAAATCCCTGAGGCGGACGGAGTAGACCCGGTTGCCGGGGGTGCCGGAGACCGCGTACTCGCCCTGGGCCTGCGCCAGCTCCATGTCGTCCCACCAGAAGGCGACGAAGCCGTTGGGAGTGCCGGGCGAGGGAATGTTGGAGTTCGAGGCGCAGGCCCCGCAGGTGGCGGGCTCGAACATCAGCAGCCCGTTGGTGCTCACCGTCAACGACGTGTAGCTCTTGCCGTAGAAGGTGAAGCTGAACCCGGCGGGCAGGTTGAGGGTGGCGACCCCTTCGTCGGCGGCGCTCAGGCTGCCGCTGGAGACAAACGAGAAGGTGGTCCAGCCGCTGTAGGTGGGCGCCGTCCCGGCCGAGGGGGCCGACGCCTGGTAGCCCTGCGCCAGGGCGACCTGCGCCGTCAGGAGGAGCGCCGCACCGGCCAATCGCGACAACGAGCGTTTCATCTGGAGCTGCTCCGAGGCGCCGGCGCTCGAGTCAGGGTTGAGCGCCGGCGAAGACTGCGAGGATTGCCGCCCGCGCCCGAGTTAGAGGCAGGCCACGTGGTAGGTGACGGTCAGGGTCTGGCCGGGCTGCGGCACCGCCATCGGGTCGAAGTCGATGGCCTGGGCCTGCGAGTTGTAGGTCCAGTTGACCTCGCCCTGGCTGCCCACCGACGGATAGGGCAGGCCGTCGACCAGCACCTGGATGCTGGCGTCCAGCGACTTGGTGGGGTCGATGTCCGGCGGGTTGGTGAGGAAGAAGCGGGTCCGGTAGCCGAAGGCGGTCTGCCCCAGCTTCTCCAGGGCCTTGGCCCAGTTCGAGGTGCAGATCTCGTCGTAGACCCCGCCGGTGGCGGCGACGATGTCCTTGACCCGGGTCGAGGTGCCGGTGACGTCGGGGTCGTAGCTGCAGCCGGCGGGGGCGCTGGCCAGGGTCGGGATGATCCCCGACAGGCTGAACATGTTGGCCCGGCGGAAGCCTTTGATGTTCATGAAGAACGACTGGTAGAAGGCCACCGTCTGGTTCGACTGATCCTCGGCGTCGGAGACCACCACGATCGCCAGGTAGGCCTCATCGCGCAGGAAGCCGGCGTTGTTGGTGTTGATCAGCGGCGGCGACAGCGCCAGATAGCCCGGCTCGAGCAGCATCTCGGTGCCGCTGCCGTTGGTGCCGACCTTGACGTTGTCCTTGAAGACCTGGGCCGCGTTGGGGGTCTTGCGCGTGATCACCCGCGGGTTGGGGCTGGCCGCCCCGGGCATCGGCACGAAGCTGCCGTTCTCGTAGCTGGAGTCGGTCGGGTCCACCGAGGTGGTGGTGACCGCGATGTGGTAGTCGATGCGCTGGCTGTCGGCGAACTGGATGAAGTTGCCGAAGTTGGTGCCCAGCGAGGTCTGCTTGTCGTCCATCGAGCCGGAGTTGTCGACCACGAACAGCACGTCGACCTTGGGCTGAGGGTCCTGGGCGAAGGTGTCGGTCTGGATGGCCACCAGGTCGCCGCGGCCGGAGAGCGTCACCAGGTACTCCAGCTGGTAGCCGAGAGCGCCGGCCGACTTGTTGGGATCGGTGGTCTGTATCCGGATCAGGCCGCGGTCCGGGCCGATGTCCACCGGCTTGTAGGCGACCTTGAACTCCACCTGGGCCCCGGCGGCCACCCGGTGCGGCAGCACCGGCTGCTGGGTGACGTGGAACTCGTTGTTCTGGTCCTCGATGGTGATCCCCGAGATGTCCAGATTCCCCGAGCTGATGTTGTAGATGGTGAAGGTGCGCTCGCGGGAGCTGCAGCCGATCTGGATCACGCCGAAGTCCAGGTCGTTGGGAGCGACCATGATTCCGGCCTGCAGCGCGCTGCCGGCCAGGGCCACCGAGCTCATCGGCCGGTTCTGGCTGGAGATGTAGAACTCCACCGCGCCCGAGTAGGGAATGGCGGCGGTGGGGGCGAAGAGCACCGGCACCTCGAGCTGGTCGCCGCCCTTGATGTACTCGCCGGTCATGCTGCCCTTGGGCAGCGTGAAGGCCCTGGGGGTGCCGTAGCTGAAGCCCAGGGTCGACACCAGGCAGACGTTGGCGGGGTCGGAGGAGTTGTTGCGGATGAAGAAGCTCTGCTGCAGCCCCTTGCCCGGGTCGACGTTGCCGAAGTTGAGCTGGCCGGGGATCACCGAGTAGTCGCAGGGAGGCATGTCGCGCCCCTCGGCCACGATCGGCACCTCGATCACCGGCTGATCCAGGTCGTTGGAGTAGATGCGCACCAGGGCATCCTTGGCCCCTGGGCCGGTGGGGGTGAACTTGATGCGCAGGTCGACGTTGCTGCCGGCGGCGATGCCCGCGCTGCTGTAGCCGCGCGGCGGCCACTCCAGGGTGAAGTCGTTGGGGTAGTTGGTGATCAGCTCGGCCTGCTTCTCGGTGTAGACCCCGTTGTCGAACGAGCCGAGGAACAGGTTGTCGTCGGTGGTGCCGGCGACGTCGGTGCCGATGTTGGCGATGGTGATCCGCCGGTACTGGTAGGTGCTGCTGGCCACCGGACCGAAGTCCACGCTCTTGGGCAGCACGTCGATCTTGGGGCCGCCGCCCACTCCCACCAGCTCCACCGAGTCGCCGGCGCGCTTGGGGTCGTTGGACTTGAACTTGAGGTTGGCCTTGAACTTGCCGAGCACGGTGGGGGCGAAGGTGACGTTGACCGAGCCGGTGCCGCCGTTGGCGGTCAGCGGGATCGAGGCCGGCGGATTGTCGAGGGTGAAGGGGCCGGTGGTGTCGATCGACAGGTCGCTGACGGTCAGATCCTGGTTGCCCAGGTCCTTGAAGGTCACCGCGGCGGTCTTCTTGGTGTTGGGGTTGATGTAGCCGAAGTTCAGCCGGCATACGTAGCCGGTCACCTTGCCGGTGGAGTCCTTGAGCGCCTCCTTGGGCTCGCAGTCGAGCACCTGGTCCACGCCCTGGCCGAGGAGCGGCAGCATCGGGGCGCCGCACACCTCGGGCTGGAGGATCTGCAGGAAGCCGTTGTGGGCGCCGTCGTGCGTGGGGCTGAACTGGATCGGGACGAACAGCTCGCCGTGGCTGGGGACCTTGTAGTCGCCGGGGCCGAAGCCGTCGGCGAAGCTGTAGACCCCCTCATCCACTCCGGGAATGGCCGGGACGATCTTGCCGACGGTGATGTTCCAGTCGATGTCCGAGGTGTTGCTGACCTTGACCCGCTTGATGAAGCTGGTGCCCTTGGCCACCGCGCCGAAGTCCAGCCCGGCGACCGGGTCGACCAGGCACTTGCCGGTCACCGCCCGCCCGCGCAGGGTCAGCGTCATCTTCTCCACGGTGGACTCGGTGACGTTGAGCACCAGGGTGGACTCGTCGGTTCCCTCGACGGTGGGCTCGTAGGTCAGCAGCAGCTCCTTGCGGTCGCCGACGTCGAGGGTGAAGGGCTGGAACTGGTAGTGGAAGGCCGGGTTGAAGGGGTCGGACGGGGTGACCGAGTCGACCTGCAGGGTGCCGCGACCTTAGTTGCGCAGCACCAGCTTGCGCTCCACCCGGCTGCCGACCAGCGTGGCACCGAAGTCGACGGTGACGTCGGTGACCAGGCTGATCTTGCCGTCCTCGCCCACCACCTCGATGGCCGGTTCGCCGTAGGTGCCGTGGGTCGATCCGTCCTTGCTGCCGCAGGTGCAGGCGGCGACGGAGAACAGCAACCCGACCGCGACTGCGGCCTGTAGGGTGGCGTGGCGCATCGGAAGCACTCCTGGGCGGCGTGTGGGTCTCGCCCTCCCGGTCCCTGAGAGCGAAGCTGCGGATGTTATTCGTTCGCCCGAAAACCCGTCAAGCGAGCGTCCCCAGGCCGAACCTGCCCTCGGGGAGAGTCATTTTCGCGAGTTGGCGGAGCAAGTTGCGCCCCTTCTCCCGGCGCGCCGCCGGCGTCTATAGTCCGGGCATGATTCCGCGACCGCAGGCCATCCTGTTCGACCTGGACGGAGTGCTGGTGCGCAGCGGCGAGGCTTGGTTCCGCACGCTGGAGGAGGCGGGCCATCGCTTCGGCGGGCGGGCGCCCTCGCGCACCGAGTTCGAGTCCACCTTCGGCCAAGGCACCGCGGCCGACGTGACCGCGTTCGGATTGTCGTGCAGTATCAAGGAATTGGACCGGTTCTACACCGAGACCTTCCCGCGCTTCGCCCAGGGGGTGTGGGTCGATCCCGAAGCCAAGCCGCTGCTCGAGACGCTCGGGCAACGCGGGTTCAAGCTGGCATTGATCACCAACACCGTCTCCTCGCTGGCCCCGGCCATCCTGCGGCGGGCGGAGATCGAGGGCGCCTTCGCCTCGGTTTGCTGCGCCGATCAGGTGGAGCGGCCCAAGCCCGCGCCGGACCTGATCTTTCGGGCGCTGAGGCAGCTCGGCATCGATCGCTCTCAGGCGTGGATGGTGGGCGACTCGCGCTACGACCGCGACGCGGCGCAGGCGGCGGGCGTGTTCTTCGTCGGGTTGAGGCTGCCGGGGCAAGCGCGCATCGAGAAGCTCTCCGAGTTGCTGGGGCTGCTCGGCGGCGCCCCGTAGGCCCGGGACAGCTGCCGCGCGAATTGGGGTATACCAAACAGCATCGAGCCCTCGCTCAACCGAGGTTCCCATGGTCGGCACGCCTTCGATTCGTCGCCCCCAACTCTGCTGGAGCCTCGCCTGCGCCTTGGCGCTGGGCGCCGCTCCGGCACTCGGAGCCGAGGCGCCCAAGTCCTCCAAGACGCCCAAGATCGCGGTGCTGGAGATCAAGGCCACCGGCAACTCCGATCCCAAGGCGGCGACGGCGCTCTCCTCGCTCATCGCCTCCGAGGCCCAGCGCTTCCCGGTCAAGGTCGTCGCCGGCTCGGACCTGCAAACTCTGATCGGCTTCGACAAGCAGAAGAAGCTGCTGGGCTGTAGCGACGGCTCCTGCCTGGCCGAGATCGGCGGCGCGCTGGGCGTGGACTACCTGCTGGGCTCGGAGATCGGCGAGTTCGGCGGCCGCTGGCTGCTCACCCTGACGCTCCTCGACATCACCAAGGCCTGCCCGGTCCAGCGGGTGACGCGGCAGGCAAAGTCGCAGTCCGAGCTCGTCGATGCCGTGGGCCCGGCCGTCGCCGACGTCCTGGTCCTGTTCGCCAAGCCCGACGCTCCCAAGGTGGCGGCTGCGAGACCGGCCAATGCCGAGGCGCCCAAGCCGAGCGCTCCGGTCGAGGTCACCTCGGCCAGCCAGCCGACCGGCTCCGGCAAGACCGCCGGGCTGGCGCTGGTCGGTGTCGGCGGAGCGCTGCTCGCCGGCGGAGCGGTCGTCGGAATCCTCGCCAAGCTCCAGCACGACGACACCAGGTCCTCCCTGGCCTCCGCCACCCCCGAGGCGCTCGATGCCGCCAAGGGCGCGATCACCATGAAGATGCGGATCGCCGATGCCCTCTACGCCGGGGGCGCGATCGCGGCGGCAGTTGGGCTGGGCCTGGTGCTGACCGCGCCTTCGGGTGATTCGCCGGCTGCCACGCTCCAACTTCTGCCCGTCTCCAGCGGTGGCGCGCTGGTCGTCTCGGGAGGGTTTTAGGTCATGCGCAAGCTTGCCATCGCGATCACCGTTTCAGCGCTCGCCTTCGGGTGCGAGCTGTTCCTGTCCACCGACGACCTGGTGCTTCAGAGCGCCGCCGACGCCGGAGCCGACGGCTCGCTGGCCGGGCCCGACGGCGCGCTGACCGACGCCCAGACCGAGCCGCCCGATGCCGGGACCGACTCCGGTCTCCCCTGCGAGCTGCGGTTCGAGCTTCCCGACGGAGCGGTGGTCTTCCCGAGCGGCTATCTGCGCAGCGACACCAAGGTGACGATGGTCGCCTCTCCGGAGACCGCGACCATCTACTACACCGTGGATGGGACGCTGCCGAGCATCGCCGACGGCGACTTCGGCGGCACGGCCACCGCGAAGGCCGCCAGGACCGCGGCCGTCGATCTCAAGGCGCCGACCGGTACGCCCACCTCCAATCCCTGGGTCAACAACCAGACCAAGCTGACCATCAAAGCGATTGCCACGGTCCCCGACCCCGCGACCGATGGCGGCGTGCTCATCTGTCCCTCGCAGACCGCCCCGCCGGCCGTCGACAAGGTCTTCCCCGGCAACGTCTTCAAGGAGGGCTACGACTTCGCCCCCCTCATCGGCTACGCCACCAGCGCGGTCGCCGCCGACGGCCCCATCGACGTGACGACGACCATCAAGAAGCCGGCCGGAGATCAGATGGGGCTGGCGATCAACTCCCAGGATCCGCTCGGGACGCTCTACTTCGCCGAGGAGAACCAGGTCCGGAAGATCGACCCGAGCAAGAACCTGAGCACCGTGGTCCCGGCCAGCGCCGGGCTGAACGGGCCGGCGAAGATGGTCTTCGACGGCGCCGGAAACCTCTACATCGCCGACACCGGCACCAACCAGATCAAGCGCTGGAACGGAACGTCTCTGAGCACCTTCGTGGGCGGCGGCACCAACCCGATGATCGGCAACACGGCGGTGCCCTTCCAGACGAACAGCCAGGTCAAGCTCGACGCGGTGAAGTACCTGGCGATGTCTCCCGATTTCTCGAAGCTCTACCTGACCACGGCCTACAACCACCTCGCCGTCGTCAACCTGACCGCCGCGCCCCGGACCATCACCTATCTGGCCGACTTCAACGACCCGAACAACAAGGTGCCGGGGCCCAACGGCGCTCTCGGCGAACCGAGGGATCTCGCCACCGACGCCGACGGAAACCTGCTGGTCATCTGCTCCAACCTGCGCATCCTGAAGATGGACGCGAAGACCGGCGCCATCAGCGTGCTGCTCGAGTGGAGCGATCCGGGATACGGAGCGTTCTCCTGGGGCACCAGCATGAGCCTGGGCATGGACGGGTTCATCTACTACGGCTGGCAGGTCAGCGGTGCAGTCACCTTCATGCGCCGAAATCCGACCACCGGCGCGCAGATCGGGCTCTATCGCGACAACGGCCTCTACGCGAGCAGCTCGGTGATGGACAAGGCGGGGACGCTCTTCGTGTTCAGCACCACCTCGACGCCCGGCGGCCCGGCCATCGTGACCTTCAAGTAGGCCAACCTCCCGGAATCACCGAGGGAGCCGGCCTACTTCCCCTCGACCGCCGCCAGGCGCGCCTCGAGCTCGGCGAGCCGCTTTTCGAGCCGGCGGACCAGCTTGGCGGTCTCGGCGCCCTTCTGAAAGGCGGCCACCGAGCGCATCCAGTCGCGGCTGTCGGTAATTGGGCTGCCGCCGTACTCGCCCGGCGCGTCGACGTCGGCCATGACTCCGCTCTGGGCGGCGACCCGGGTCCCATCGCACAGCTTGGCGTGATTGCCGACGCCCACCTGGCCGCCCAGCACCACCCCGTTGCCGAGGGTGCTAGAGCCAGCCAGCCCGGCCTGGCCGCACAGGATGCACAGCTGCCCGGTCTGCACGTTGTGGCCGACCTGGACCAGGTTGTCGAGCTTGCTGCCGCGGCCGATGCGGGTCGAGCCCGAGGTGGCGCGGTCGATGGCCGAGTTGGCGCCGATCTCGACCTCGTCCTCGACCACCACGTTGCCGACCTGGGGAATCTTGAAGTGGCGCGGGCCGGAGGGATCGAAGGCGAAGCCGAAGCCGTCGCCGCCCAGCACCGCGCCCGGCTGCAGGATGCAGCGCGCTCCGACCACCGTGTGCTCGCGCAGGATCACGCCGGGATAGAGCAGCGCCTCGGCCCCGACCACGCTCCCCTGCCCCACGAACACCTGGGGAAAGAGCACTGCCCTGGGCCCGATGCGCGCCCCCGAGCCGACATAGGCGAAGGCCATCACGCAGGCGGTGGGATCGACTTGTGCCCCTTCTTCGACCACCGCCCGCGGATCGACGCCGGGCTTGAAGCTCGGCTGCGGATGGAAGGCGGCCGAGGCCTTGGCGAAGGCCAGGTAGGGATCGGCGGCGACCAGGGCATCGCGGCCATCGAGCAACTCGAGCGCGTCTTCGGCGACCACCACCGCCCCGGCGCGGGTGGCCTTGAGCTGCCCGCGGTAGCGCTGGTTGTTGAAGAAGGCCAGCCGGTCCGGCCCGGCCTCGGAGAGCGAGCCGACCCCGACCAGCTTGCGGCCGGCATCGCCGCGCACCGTGCCGCCCACCAGCTCGGCCAGCTCGCCGAGCGTGCGCGCCTGAGCAGAATCCAAGGGAACCTCGGCCGCTTACGGCTTCTTGGGAGCGGCCTTGGGAACGTCGGACTTGGGGGCGCCGGCGACGCCGCCGCCGAACTTGGCGTTGTACTTGCGGATCAGCTCGTTGGTCAGGTCGAGCTCGTCAGGGGCGTAGAGCAGGCCGGACTCGGTCTTGTCGAAGACCATCGAGAACTTCTCGGTCTCGGCCATCTCGCGGATGATCCCGGCCATCTTGGCGAAGATCTCCTGGGTCAGGCGGCGCTCCTCTTCGGAGAGGGCCTTCTGGGAGTCCTGCCAATACTTGGTGACCTCCATCAGCTTCTTCTCGAGCTCGGCCTTCTTCTCGCGCAGCTTGTCGTCCTTGAGGACGCCCTCGCGGGCCATCGACTCGAGGTTGGCGTTGTCGCGCTTGAGCTCCTCCTGCTTCTGGTCGAGCTCCTTCTGCTTGGCGTCGAACTGGGCCTTGAGCTTGGCCTTGGCGGCCTTGCCCTCGGCGATCTCGCCCAGGGCGCGCTGCATGTCCACGTAGGCGAACTTCTGCGCCTGGGCCGCCGAGGCGACCAGCAGCGAGGCGAGCACGGCAGTCAACGAGGCGGCGGTGCGAAGTTTCATGTGAGGGCTCCGAGAGCGCGGCCCACGCTTGGCGGGGGGGGCCTGCTGGCCGGTGGAACAGGTACAAGCGCCTGGAAAATCCGGCGAATTTGGCGCGCGACCATAGGGGCGCCGGAGCGGGGTGTCAAGGCGAATGGCGCTGCGCTTCTTCGACGGCCGCCCGAGCGTCCCGAGGCTCTGACGCCTCCCGACGCGGCGGTCTTCAACCTTCAGATCCGGACATGCTCGAGATCAGCTTCGAGTCGATGGCTCCGACGACCCAGGCCGAGTTCTTCGACTTCGTCCAGGAGCACGAGCGCTGGGACCTCAACCACCGCGAGCTGCTAAACGGCCGGGCGGTGATGTACCCGCCGGCCGGCTACCCGCATGGCACCATGGGCTCGCGGGTTCACCGCTGGCTCTGGGCTTTCGTCGATCCACGACAGCTCGGTGAGGTCTTCGACTCCAGCCAAGGCTTCGAGCTGCCAAGCGGCGACACGGTAGAGCCTGATGCATGCCTCGTCTCCCGCGAGCGCTGGGCCACCGCCCCGAAGCCGGAGGAGGGAAAGTTTCTGAAGGTGGTCCCTGAGCTGGTCGTGGAGATCGCTTCCCAGGCGACCGCCTCCCGCGATCGAGGCGAAAAGAAGGCCATCTACGAGCGCAACGGCGTGCGCGAGTACTGGATCCTCGATTGGCGCACCCTCGAGGTGACCGTGTTCCACCTGGGCGGCGGACGATTCGACGCCGGCACGGTCTTCCCGGACGGCACCAAGGCAATCAGCGCCATCCTCCCAGGATTGGAACTCGACCTGCGGACGCTGATCCCGGACTAGCTCGCCTCCCCGCTTCACCCCGCCAGTCCGAACGATCTTGGCGGTCCGCTGAACACTGTGGAAATCGAGCCGCATCGCGCCTTGACCTGCCCTGGGCGAAGCGCGACAGTCCCGCCTCTTTTCCACGGGGGTGGGGCTTCTTGACCACTCCTCATCCACCAAGCTCCGCATCGGGGCGGGAGTCGTCAGCCATGGCCGCTGAGGTTTCCAAGAGCAAGATCCGCAAGGAAGACGCGCTCGAGTACCACTCGATGGGACGCAAGGGAAAGATCGAGGTCATCTCCTCGAAGCCCTGCGCCACCCAGCGCGACCTGTCGCTGGCCTACACCCCCGGGGTGGCCGATCCCTGCCTGGACATCGAGAAGAACCCCGACCTGGCCTACCAGTACACCACCAAGGGCAACCTGGTGGCGGTGGTCTCCAACGGCACCGCGGTGCTGGGGCTGGGCGACATCGGCGCCCTGGCCGGCAAGCCGGTGATGGAGGGCAAGGGCGTCCTCTTCAAGCGCTTCGCCGACGTCGACGTCTTCGACATCGAGATCGAGGCCAAGGCGGTCGACGACATCTGCAAGGTGGTCAAGGCCCTCGAGCCGACCTTCGGCGGCATCAACCTCGAGGACATCAAGGCCCCCGAGTGCTTCATCGTCGAGGAGCGGCTGAAGAAGGAGATGAAGATCCCGGTCTTCCACGACGACCAGCACGGCACCGCGATCATCAGCGGCGCGGCGCTGCTCAACGCCCTGGAGCTGGCCGGCAAGGACATCGCCAAGGTCCGGGTGGTGGTCTCCGGGGCCGGGGCCTCGGCCATCGCCTGCACCAACTTCTACGTGCAGCTCGGGGTCAAGCCCGAGAACGTCATGCTGGTCGACACCAAGGGCGTGGTCTTCAAGGGCCGCACCGAGGGGATGAACGAGTACAAGGCCCGCTACGCCGCCGACACCCGCTGCCGCACCCTGGCCGAGGCCATGGAGGGCGCCGACGTCTTCCTGGGCTGCTCGGTCAAGGGGCTGGTGTCGCAGCGGATGGTGCAGTCGATGGCCAAGAACCCCATCGTCTTCGCCCTGGCCAACCCCGACCCGGAGATCAGCTACCCCGACGCGGTGGCCGCCCGCGAGGACGTCATCGTGGCCACCGGGCGCAGCGACTACCCGAACCAGGTCAACAACGTCCTGGGCTTCCCGTTCATCTTCCGCGGGGCGCTCGACGTGCGAGCCTCGGCAATCAACGAGCCGATGAAGCTGGCCGCCTCGCGGGCGCTGGCGCAGCTGGCGCGCGAGCAGGTGCCGGACTCGGTCAGCCGGGCCTACGGCGGCGTGCGCCTGTCCTTCGGCCGCCAGTACATCATCCCCAAGCCCTTCGACCCGCGGGTGCTGTACTGGGTGGCGCCGGCGGTGGCCAAGGCGGCGATGGACACCGGGGTGGCCAAGCTCAAGGTCAACGTCGACGAGTACCGGGAGAGCCTCAAGCGCCGGCAGAGCCGCGGCTACGAGGTGATGAGCATCATCTACGCCAAGGCCAAGGGCGGGAAGAAGGTGCGCATTGGGCTGCCCGAGGGCGACCAGCTCAAGATCCTGCAGGCAGCGCAGATCCTGCGCGCCGACAACATCTGCGAGCCGGTGCTCTTCGGCGATCCCAAGCAGATCAAGTCGATCATCGCCGAGCGCAAGCTCGACGGGCTAGAGGGCGTGGAGATCGTCGACGCCCCCATCCACCCGCGCTTCCAGAAGTATGTCGACGTGCTCTACAAGCTGCGGCAGCGGCGCGGGCTGACCGCGCGCGAGGCCGAGTTCCAGGCCCGGCGCCGCAACGTCTTCGCCACCCTGATGCTCCAGCAGAGCGAGCTCGACGGCATGGTCACCGGGCTGACCATGAGCTACCCCGAGGCCATCCAGGCCCCGCTGCAGATCATCAAGACCCGCGGCGGGCGGCGGGCGGGCGGCGTCTACATCCTGGTCTTCAAGAACGACCTGAAGTTCCTGGCCGACTGCACCGTCAACGTCGATCCCAACCCCGAGGAGCTGGCGGAGATCGCGGTGCAGACCGCCGACCTGGCCAGCGCCTTCAACGTCCAGCCGCGGGTGGCGATGCTCAGCTACTCCAACTTCGGCAACGCCACCGGAGGCAGCCCGAACAAGGTGCGCCAGGCGGTGGAGCTGGCCCGCAAGATGCGGCCCGAGCTGGAGCTGGACGGCGAGATGCAGGTCGACCCGGCGCTGCTCAACGAGGTCCGCACCAGCGACTACCCGTTCTCCAGCCTCAAGGATCAGGCCAACGTGCTGGTGTTCCCCAACCTCGACGCCGCCAACATCGGCTACAAGCTGCTGTGGCGCCTGGGCGGGGCCGAGGTCATCGGGCCGGTGCTGCTCAACATGAACAAGCCGGTCAACGTGCTGCAGATGAGCGCCGACGTGAACGAGATCGTCCACCTGGCGGCGGTCACCGCGCTGCGCGCCCAGGGCGAGGAGTTCGCCTTCTAAAGGTCGGACGCCTAAGCTGACCCCGACGCCAGTCCGGCCCCGCGCTGGGCTGGCGTCGTTTTTTTGCCCACCCGCCCCTCCGCCCGCCGAGCCGGCGTCCCCTCGACCGGGAACCTCGGCCGAGGGGGATTTGTTCTAGCCCCTCAGAACGTGGTATTCGCGCGCCCCTTTTCCTCGGTCTCCAGTCCCCAAGAGGTCGCAGTGCCGAACATCCAAGTCACCAACGTCTCCAAGGCCTACGGCGGCAAGAAGCTGTTCATCGACGTCGACGCCTCGTTCTCCGAGGGCCGGCGCTACGGCCTGACCGGCCCCAACGGCGCCGGCAAGTCGACCTTCATGAAGATCCTCGCCGGCGACCTGGTCCCCGACGCCGGCCAAGTCTCGCGCCCCAAGAAGACCTCGGTGCTGCGCCAGGATCACTTCGCCTTCGAGAGCTGGCGGGTGCTGGACGTGGTCCTGAGCGGCAACAAGCCGCTGTGGGAGGCGATGCAGGAGAAGGACAAGCTGCTGGCGATGGACGACCTGACCGACCAGCACGGGATGCGGCTGGGCGAGCTGGAGATGATCGTCGCCGAGGAGGACGGCTACACCGCCGAGGCCGATGCCGCCGACCTGCTCTCCAACCTGGGGATCGACGTCGAGGACCACGGCAAGACGATGAAGGAGCTGGCCGGCGGCCTGAAGCTGAGGGTGCTGCTGGCCCAGGCGCTGTTCGGCAAGCCCGAGGCGCTGCTGCTCGACGAGCCGACCAACAACCTCGACCTCGACTCCATCCGCTGGCTGGAGGAGTTCCTCTGCGAGTACCGCGGGGTGCTGATCACCATCTCCCACGACCGGCACTTCCTCAACGCCATCTGCACCCACGTCGCCGACATCGACTACGAGACGATCATCACCTACCCCGGCGGCTACGACGACATGGTGGTCACCAAGAGCCAGGTGCGCACCCGGGTGGCGGCCGAGAACACCGACAAGCAGAAGAAGATCGCCCAGCTGCAGGACTTCGTCGCCCGCTTCCACGCCGGCACCCGCGCCTCGCAGGTGCAGAGCCGCATGAAGCAGATCGAGAAGCTGCAGCTGGCGGATCTGAAGAAGTCGAACATCGAGCGGCCGTTCATCTCCTTCCAGCAGAAGCGGCCCTCGGGCAAGCAGGCGCTGGTGATCAACGGCATCAGCAAGAAGTGGCCGGACGTGACCGTCTGCGACCGCTTCGAGGCGCTGATTACCCGCGGCGAGAAGATCGCCATCATCGGCCACAACCGGGTCGGCAAGACCACCCTGTGCAAGCTCCTCGCGGGCGAGCTCCAGCCCGACGCCGGCGAGCTGAGCTGGGGTCACGAGGCGACGGTGGGCTACCTGCCTCAGGACCACAAGGACAGCATCCCCGGCGGCCACACCGTCACCGAATACCTGATGGACATCGACTCGCGAGCCAGCCTCGAGGAACTGCGCGGGCTGCTGGGGAAGATGCTCTTCAAGGGCGAGGAAGGGCTCAAGCCGACCGAGGCGCTCTCCGGCGGCGAGACGGTGCGGCTGCTGTTCGCCAAGCTGATGCTCACCAAGGACAACGTGCTGGTCCTCGACGAGCCGACCAACCACCTCGACCTGGAGTCGATCGTCGCCCTGGGCGACGCGCTGGTGCGCTACGAGGGAACCGCCTTCGTGGTTTCCCACGACCGCGACCTGATCAGCAGCTTCGCCACCCGCATCTTCGCCTTCACGCCGCGCGGGCTGATCGACTTCCAGGGCAACTACGACGACTTCCTGGCCAAGCACTCCGGCGACTACCGCGCCGCCGGCTGAGCCCCGCCGCCCGCCTCAGATGCGCTCGAGGGCTTCGTAGAGCACGTCGAGGTGGGCCGTCAGGTTGAGATAGACGTTGGTCGCTCGGTTGAAGAACGGGAAATAGGCAATTCCCGAGGGGTCGATCGACGGGACCAGGGTCGAGGTGCCCAGCGAGAGCGAGAGCGAGCGAACCGGATCGAAGGTCAGATCCAGCAGGTACCAGTAGCTCGCTCGCTGGTTGGTCGTGGACGCGGTCGGGGTGACCGGGAGCGACGTCGGAGTCATGTCGTAGAGCAGGTCGTTCCGAATGGACGCGTATGCCGTGAAATACAGCTTCGGCACGATCGCCAGCCGGGCCTGGAGCACGTTGGCGAAGCGCATGCTCACGTTCCGCACCCCGCCGGTCCACCCCACGGCCAGGCCCGAAGGGTTTGCCTGGTCCGCATAGTCGGGAATGGCCATCGTCGCGACCGACCCGCTGCTCGAAGAGAACGGATACACCGAGTCGGTCTGGGCGGTCGTGTACTGGTGCAGCTTCTTGGTGAAGCGGAAGCCGTAGCTCACCACCAGCCCCGAGAGCACATCAAAGGTGCGGTACAGCTCGAAGCCAGGGCCCAGGCCGAGGCGCAGGGTCTCGGCATGGCTCGCCTTGTCGATGGGGAGAGTGACGCGGATGTTCGGCGCGACGCTCAATCCGGTCCAGGTCTCGGTGAAGGCCGGCAGGTAGACCAGGTCGATCAGGGCAGGCGATGAGACGACTTCCCGGTAGTACGTCGTGTCGTCCGCGTTGGTGAGCTGCTTGGCGAGGTCCAACCGGAACCGCAGCGAGAGCTGGTCGCTGACGTACCAGCGAGGGCGGAAGGAGAAAGTGGCCGCGCCACCCGTGAAACCGTAGCCCAGGCTGCTCCCGCGGAAAGGCTGAGTGCTGTGCAGCACCTCCACGCCCTCGCTGTGCACCCGAGCCGCGACCGGAGGAAGCACAGCAACCGGAGCCCCTGGTTTGGCCGCGGGAGCATCGCTGTCGACCGCCGCGGCTTCCTGGCCGCTCGCAGCCCTCGGCGCGACTGCCAGTGCCATGGCCGCCAGCCAAGCCGCGCTGGCCCATCTCCGAACCGACGCCCCCTCCGTCACACCTTTCCAGCTCACGATGGCTCCCGCCTCCTTTGTGCTCCAAGCGCCGGAGCGGCGCGCACCATAGCCGCTTTTCACTCCCCAACAAGGCCGGATTTCGATTGATCGTTCCCAATCGGACGCGATCCTTGGTATGGACTGCGCCCATGAAAACTCTCACTGAGCTGAGCGGAAGTCTGGTTCGAAAGGCAGCGGCGGCCGTCGCCGAAGCGGAGAAGTCTCTTCCCAAGCAGGAGGCCCCTGCCGCCGTCGAGGCGCCGCCGGCCGCCCCCGCTCCCGAGGCCGCGGCCGAAGCTCCCGCCGCCGAGGGCGCCGAGGCTGCGGCTGCTCCGGCTGCTCCGGCTGCCCCGGCCGCGCCGGCGGCCCCCGCCGAACCCGCCGAACCCGCCGAGAGCGAAGCGGTCAAAGCCGCCCTCGACACCGCGGTGACCAACGCCACCGGCCTCTCGGGCGATCGGCTCACTCACCTGCGCAACGCGGTCAAGGTCGTCGGCCGCAAGCTGGACGATGTCCGCCTGGTGCGCGTGTTCAGCGGCGAGGAGCCGGTCTCCGGGGCCAAGTCCCAGGGCGGATTCCAGTACGTGATCGACCTCATCCCGGCGTCGATGCGCCAGGTCGTCAGCCCGAAGAAGGAACGCGGCGGCCGCGGCGATCGCGGTGGACGCGGCGGCGGTGGTGGCGGCAAGGGTGGCGGCGGCGGCGGGAAGGCCGCTCCCTCCAGCGGCGGCTTCTCGATGGATTCGCTCCGCGAGGATCGCAAGGGCGAGCGTCGCGGTCCCGGTGGCCGGGGCCCTGGCGGCCGCGGCGGCGGCAGGCCGGGTGGCGGCGGCAGGCCGGGCGGCGGCGGCAAGCCCGGTGGCAGCGGTCCCAAGCCCTAGCCGTCAAAGCTGATTCCGAAAGTCGAAGGCCGCGGCTCCGCAAGGGAGACC
>JBBIQS010000114.1:0-22037 GCA_037442205.1 Myxococcales bacterium | reverse complement strand
CGGCCGCGGGGGCGGCGGCCGCCGGAGCCGCGGCGGGGGCGGCGGCCGGAGCCTTGGTCGCGGCCTTCGCCTCGACCTTGGCTTCAGCCTTCACCGGGGCGACCTTGGCCGCGGCGGGGGCCTTCTCGACCTTCGCCTTCGCCGGCTCGGTCTTGGCGGGGGCCGCCTCGGTGGCGAAAGCGGACATCGGCAGCGAGAGGGCGAGGGCGATAACGAGAACGCGCATTGTCTTTTCTCCTTGGGAGCGGCGGTCAATTCCGCGCGCTTGCCAAGGCTACTGTTCATGGTTCGTGCCACTGTCCGAAGGCCCGCAAACCCCTGAAATCAGGCCGCTCGCCGGCAATGTTCAGTTTTCGGCGGGAAATCCGCCCCAGCTGCCCGTCGAAGGTGGCCCAACTCTCCCCAGCCGGCGCAGCTACTTGATGTTTCGACGCATCGCGCCGGGCTTGAGCATGTTCTCGGGCTTGAGGATCTCGTCGAGCTCGGCGCGCGACAGGTAGCCCTTCTCCAGCGCCACCTCGCCCACGCTGCGCCCGGAGCGCAGCGCCTCCTTGGCGACCTCGGCCGACTTCTCGTAGCCGATCAGCGGGTTGAGGGCGGTGGCCAGTCCGATGCTGCGCTCGACGTAAAGGCGGCAGACGTCGCGGTTGGCGGTGATCCCCGAGACGCAGCGGCGGGCCAGGGTGCGGCAGCCGCGGATCAGCAGGTCGATGTTCCGGTAGAGGTTGAAGAGAATGATCGGCTCGAAGGCGTTGAGCTGCATCTGCCCGGCCTCGGCGGCCATGGTGATGGTGATGTCGTTGCCGATCACCTGGAAGCAGATCTGGTTGACCACCTCGGGAATCACCGGGTTGACCTTGCCCGGCATGATCGACGAGCCGGGCTGCACCGAGGGCAGGTTGATCTCGTGCAGGCCGGCGCGGGGGCCGCTGGAGAGCAGCCGCAGGTCGTTGCAGATCTTGGAGAGCTTGACCCCGTAGCGCTTGAGCACGCCCGAGACCTGGACGAAGACGCCGGCGTCCTGGGTGGCCTCGACCAGGTTGGGCGAGGTGACGAAGGAGATCTGGCCGAACTCGTTGAGGTAGCGGCAGCAGGCGGCGGCATAGCCCTCGGGGGCGTTCAAGCCGGTGCCGATGGCGGTGGCCCCCAGGTTCATCTCGCGCAGCAGCTGCTTGGCCTCGTGGATGCGCTGGATGTCCTCGCCGATCATCACCGCGTAGGTGCTGAACTCCTGGCCCAGGGTCATCGGCACCGCGTCCTGCAGCTGGGTGCGCCCCAGCTTGATGACATCGGAGAACTCCAGCTCCTTGGACTCGAAGGCGGTCTTCAGCTCGGCCATCGCCACCGTCAGGTCGTCGAGCTTGGTGTAGAGCGCCAGCCGGACCGCGGTCGGGTAGACGTCGTTGGTGGACTGGGAGAGGTTGACGTGGTCGTTGGGGTGGCAGTGCTCGTAGTCGCCGTGCGGCTTGCCCAGCTTCTCCAGGGCCACGTTGGCGATGACCTCGTTGGCGTTCATGTTGGTCGAGGTCCCGGCGCCGCCCTGGATGGCGTCCACCACGAACTGGTCGTGGAACTTGCCGTCGAGCAGGTCGTCGCAGGCGCGCGAGATGGCGCTGCCGATCGGCTTGGGGAGGATGCCCAGATCGATGTTGGCGTGGGCGGCGGCCTTCTTGATCAGCGCCAGCGCGCGGATCAGGTGCGGGAAGCTGGAGATCTTGATCCCGCTGATGTCGAAGTTCTCCACCGCGCGCTGGGTCTGGATGCCGTAGTAGGCGCCGGAGGGGATCTCCTTGGTGCCGAGCGAGTCGTGCTCGGTGCGGAACTCGGTGGCGGTGGCGGTGGCGGACATTTCAGGACTCGTGGGAGGGAGGTGGAGAAGCAGCGGGCAAGTGCTCTAGCGGAGCACGGAAAAAGTCTGGAATTCGCCCTTGTAGGGCAGTTGGCTGACCTCGACGTCGTCGACCTCGGCAGCGCTGGGGCCGCGGCGGCACCAGGCGATGAAGTCGTCGACCGGCCCCTGGGGACCTTCGACCTGGGCCTCGACCTCGCCGCCGGGCAGGTTGCGGACCCAGCCCTTGACGCCCAGCTGCAGGGCCTGGTCGCGCGCGCTCGCCCGGTAGAAGACTCCCTGGACGTCGCCGCGGATCAGCAGATGGGCGCAGACCATCGCCATGGCAGGTGCCTCCAGCGTGACGGTCCGGGCCGGACCGCCGCCTCCTTATATACGATCCCAAGATTGTGGCGTCCGCTCTCGCGCGGGCCGGCGGGCCTGTTGCCAATCGGGCGTCGCGGCGCGTCAGAAAGAGCTGCCGGCCGCACGCGTGCTCTCGGAGGAGCCGCGCGCACGACCGGCAGGAGCTCAGGCGAAGGTGGCGCTCTGGGAAGCGAGCGTCCCAGAACAAGAATCCACTGCAGAAATCCGGTCAGCCCGAGTGTAGCGAAGCGGAATCGAGGGCCGTCGAAGCCGGCGAACTCCCTCGACTCCGGCGCTGCGCGCCTACGCTCGGGATGACCGGTATCGCCTCGGAATACTGCTGCGAAGTTCTGTTCCAGAACGCTAGAACTCGACTCCGACCCGGCCGACCAGGCCCACGGTGCTGCCGCCGAGCTGGTAGGTGTTGACGGTGGTGCCCGCCTGGCTGGTGATATTGACGGTCGCCTGCTTGCTCTGCAGGTCCCAGCGGGCGAAGGCCCAGGCCCCGAGGATCATCTTCACCGGGCCCACCGGCAGCCGCAGGCTCACTCCGGGGCGCAGCCCGACGTAGGGCAGCCAGGCGCTGGTGTCGCCGGAGATCGACAGCCCGCTGCCTCCGCCGATGTTGCTCAGCTGGTGCCCGCCGATCTCGGCCAGCCCCTCCACCCGCAGCCAGTCGAGCGGTTCGAGGCCGACTCCCAACAGCGGTCCGACCACCCCACTCTGGGTGGATCTGAAGTCGAGCCCGCCCTCCCACAGCAGCCCGGCCTCGAGCAGCCCCACCTTGAGGATCGCCGTCAGCCCGGTGGCGTTGAAGCTGCCCTGGAGCACGTCGCCCTGGGCCAGCGACAGGCCCGACTTGAGGCTGGTGGCGTCCTGGCGGCTGGCGCCGGTCCAGATGTCGGCCGACAGCGACCACGCGTGCGCCATCCCCGGAACCGACAACGCCATCGCCGCCGCCAAAGCCAACGCGCTCGCTCGCATCGAGGTCTCCTCAAGTCCTTCGGCCCAGTCGCTCTGAACCTTTGTTGCCCCGGCCCGGTGGTTCGATCAATCCCTCGCATGGACCGACCCGGGGCGCGGTTCATTCAAGCCCGGCTCGGGATCCCCCTTGAAGAACGGAGGGTTGGGCCGGGTGGCGGAGATGCGCTCTCCACTGGGCAGTGGCGCCTGCGCAACAGCCGGCGAGCGGAGCCGCCTTTCGGATTGCGTTGGGGAGTGCCCGGGTTCATCTGATGCCCCTCTTCAATTCGCGCTAGGAGGCGTTGGATGGCGGGGAACATCGAGGCGGTGCTGCAGGCGGCGTTGTCATCGGGCGGCATGCTGGCCGAGGCGAGCGGTGAGGTCGTGAGCAAGGCGGAGCTGGCTCCGCTGGCCGAGCGCGCCGAGGTCACCTGCGTGCGGCTCGACGCCCAGGGCCTGCCGCGCGAGACCTTCGAGGCCAAGGCGCTCGAGGTCGCCGAGGAGGGGCTGGTGCTGGTCCTCGATCGGCCCCTGCTGCTGGACGAGAAGCTCAGCGTTTCCCTGCGCCTGCGGCCGGGGAGCGAGGTGCGGGCGCCGGGGCTGGTGCGCCACGTGCTGAGCTCGGTGGAGCGCAGCGAGGTCGCCTATCGGGTGCTGGTGGTGTTCGGGGAGATGGCCGCGGCGGACAGTTCGGAGCTGCGCGAGTGGATGGACTCCCACTCGGCGCGCGCCGGCTCGCAGCACTGAAGAAGGTTCGCCCTCGGGGGTGCTCCCCGAGGGCGAACCGGAAAGATCGCGCCCGACTGCGGGTCGATTGCACCATCGAGGATCAGGCTGAACGCCACCGGGCTATCCTGGCGCGCGACCGACTGCTCGCGCGTCCTCGACGGCTCTCGGGTGGCAGCACGAGCGGGAAAATAAGTGCCGTGCCCGCTGGTCCGCGACGCAATCCTTCCACCCATAGGAACGCCGAACCGGGCTCCACTTATCCCGTTCCGCAAGGCCTCTTGAGCTGCCTGTGCGGCCGGTCAGCGACCGAGCAGGCGTGCGAGCTCTGCCTCGTCGATCACCCGAACGCCCAGCTCCTTGGCCTTGGCGAGCTTGCTCCCCGCCTCCTCGCCAGCGACCACCAGATCGGTCTTGCGCGAGACGCTGCCGCTCACCTTGCCGCCGCGCTTCTCGATCTCCTCCTTGGCCTCTTCGCGAGTCATGGTCGCCAGGCTGCCGGTGAGGACCACCGTCTTGTTGGTGAATGCCCCCTGCTCCACCGCCTTCTCCGCCTCGGGCACCACCCTCAGCGACAGCAGCCGCTCGATGACGGCGCGGTTCTGCTCCTCCTTGAAGAAGCGCGCGATGGAGGCCGCCACCTCGGGCCCGATGTCCTTGACCTTCTGGAGGTCCTCCTCGGACAGCTCGTGGTAGCGGCGGACGTCCGGGAAGGTCAGCGCCAGGGCCCGGGCGGTGGCCTCGCCCACGTGGCGAATCCCCAGTGCGTATAGGAACCTGCGCAGGGTGGTCTTGCGGCTGCGGTCGATGGCCGCCAGCAGGTTCTGGGCGCTCTTCTCGCCCATGCGCGGAACGGTCAGCAGCTGGTCGAGGGTGAGCGTGTAGAGATCGGCGACGTTCTTGACCAGGTGCGCCTCGAGCAGAGCGACCACCAGCTTGTCGCCCAATCCGCCGATGTCCATGGCGGTGCGCTGGGCGAAGTGCAGCAGGTGGCCGGCGAGCTGGGCCGGGCAGGCCAGGCCGGTGCAGCGGTGATCGGCCTCGCCCTCGAGCCGCACGACCAGCGCCTGGCACTCCGGGCAGTTGGTGGGGAAGACGAACTCCTTCTCCTGGCCGGTGCGCTTCTCGGAGATGACCTTGACCACCTCGGGGATGACGTCGCCGGCGCGGCGGATGAAGACGTGGTCGCCCTCGCGGACGTCCTTGCGGCGCAGCTCGTCCTCGTTGTGGAGGGTAGCGTTGGAGACGTTGGCCCCGCCGACCAGCACCGGCTTGAGCCGAGCCACCGGAGTGATCTTGCCGGTGCGACCGACCTGGACCTCGATCTTTTCGACGACCGTCTCCTCCTCTTCGGCGGGGAACTTCCAGGCGATCGCCCAGCGCGGGCTCTTGGAGACCACGCCCAGCCGCTCGCGCTGAGCCAGGTCGTCGACCTTGATCACCATTCCGTCCTGCTCGAAGGCCTCGTCGTGGCGGTGGGCGAGCATCTTCTGATAGGCCGCCTTCACCTCTTCGACGCCGCGGGCGCTCTGCGCCGTCGGAGGCACGCGCAGCCCAACCTTCCGCAGGTACTCGAGCTTCTCCAGGTGCGACTGGAAGGTGAGCGAGCAGTCGCCGATCTCGTAAAGGTAGGCGGAGAGCGGGCGCTGGGCGGTGATCTTGGGATCGAGCTGGCGCAGCGAGCCGGCGGCGGCGTTGCGCGGGTTGACGAAGGGCTCCTCGTCGGCCTCCTCCTGGCGGCGGTTGAGCTCGGCGAAGTCGGCCTTGGCCAGGATCACCTCGCCGCGCACCTCGAGCAGCGCCGGAGGTTGCTGGCCCTCGGGCGGCTGCAGGCGCAGCGGGATGGTGCGGATGGTCCTGATGTTCGGGGTCACGTCCTCGCCGATGGTCCCGTCGCCGCGGGTGGCGCCGCGCTCGAGAACGCCGTCGCGGTAGAGCAGCGTGATCGCCAGGCCGTCGAGCTTGGGCTCGCAGACGTAGCTCACCTGCTCGACGTTCAGGGACTTGCGCACCCGGCCGTCGAAGTCGACGAACTCCTCCTCGGACATCGCCTTGCCCAGGGAGAGCATCGGGCGGGAGTGCTCGACCTTGGCGAACTTCTGCGAGGGAGCGCCGCCCACCCGCTGGGTCGGCGAATCGGCGGTGCGCAGCTCGGGGTGCTGCTCCTCGAGCTTTTCGAGCTCGCGCATCATCCGGTCGTACTCGGCGTCGCTGATCAGCGGCTGGTCGAGGACGTAGTAGCGGTAGTCGTGGAAGAGCAGCTGCTCGCGCAGCTCCTTGGCGCGGACGGCCGGATCCATGGGCAGCTCCTTGGGAAAAGCCGCGGGAGTCTAGCGGAGAGGCGGTCACTCGACGAGGCGCAGCAGCATCATCATCCCGGTGCCGACGGCGATCGCCGCAAGCTGCAGCAGAGTGACCCGAAGGCGCGTCTGTTTCTGCAGCTCGGGGAGCAGGTCGGCCCCGGCGACGTAGATGAATCCTCCGGTGGCCACCGGCAGCACCGCGCGGGTGAAGTTGGCGATCGCCCCGCCGAGCAAGAGCGTGATCAAGGCCCCGGCCAGCGACACCAGCGCTGTCAGGGCGTTGAGGACCACCGCGTGGGAGGGCCGGTAGCCGGCGTGGACGTAAACCGCGTAGTCGCCGATTTCGTGAGGAATTTCATGGAGCAGCACCGCCAGGCTGGTGGCCAGCCCCAGCTCCCAGCTGGCCATGAAGCTGGCGGCGATGAGGGCGCCGTCGACGAAGTTGTGGGTGGCATCGGCGACCAGGTTGATGGGCCCCACCGGCGCGACCTGACGGCCGGCCTGGTGGTGCTGGTGGGCGCGCAGGAGCTTCTCCAGCGCAAAGAACATGAAGATGCCGCCCAGGAAGCCGAGCGGGGTCATCACCGGATCCGGATTGCGGCGATAGACCTCGGGGATGAGGTGGATGAAGGCGTCGCCGAGCAGCCCTCCGACCGCGAGGCTGATGAGGAACAAGAGCAGCGGGCGCAGGTCCCGCACGAGCAGGTAGAGCGCGACCATGCCCGCCAAAGACAGCGCGCCGACCAGCGCCACGCTCGCCAGCGACCAGATCCAGGCGCTCGCCATCGTCGAGCTCGCAGAGCAGCACCGACCCGAGAAGATGCCCATTCTCAAGATGGGACGCTTCCGAACTGGCGGCAGACGGCTCGTCCCGCTGGAGGCCAGGCATGGTCAAGCACATCCTCCTCGGCTTCGACGGCTCCGACAGCGCGCGCAAGGCTGCGGACTACGTCCGAGACCTGGTGCAACAGACCGGAGCCCGAGCGACCATCCTCTTCGTCTTGGAGCCGCCCAGAGTGCTGCCCATCGGGCCGCTCGACGCCTACCTCGTGGCCGGAGGCACGCACACCGACAAGGACCTGGAGGCGATCCACGCGCTGCTCAAGAACGTCGCGGCGCAGCTTCCCAAGGAGAAGGTCGAGACCTCAGTCGAGATAGGGCCCGCGGCGGACACCATCTGCAAGCAGGCCGAGCAGCTGGGGGCGGACCTGATCGTCGTCGGGGCGCGAGGCCTGGGCGCGGGTGGACGGTGGCTGCTGGGATCGGTCAGCGACCGGGTGATCCACCACGCCGGGCGGGCGGTGCTGGTGGTGCACTGAGTGAACTCAAGCTGCGTACGCTCTCGGCGCCCGCCCACTCATTAAAGCCGCCCTTGCTTCCTAAGCCGTTCGATCTCCGCCAACAACCTGGGAATGTCTTGGCGCGCATGCGCAATGAAGTCCTGGTCTGCCGAAGTCGCCCCAGAGAGTTCTATGTCCTCGCCTCTAGACTTGCCCTCACCCGTCATAATGAAGCTCGACCCACTTGTTTGGTCCCGACCTTCGATGAACGAGGTCCACGGTCCCGGCGTGGCAGCGTCGCACCGCTCTCTGATCCTTCTCAGCTCCTCATCCGCTATCGGAGTCATGGCGACCTCAGGGAATGCTTGTTCGCGAGCCGCTTGTTCGCGAGCCGCTTGTTCGCGAGCCGCTTGTTCGCGAGCCGCTTGTTCGCGAGCTGCTCTTTACATTCTATGAGCAGTGCTCGGGGCCCCTTCAGTTTCTCGGCCCTGTTGTTGTTTCGCCTGACCGCTCCGGTCAAGGCTTGGCATATCCCATCACCCGGTAGATCACCCGCCCCGCCAGCTCGCGGATGACATCGGTGCTCTGCGACAGGTTCGAGGCGCGCGGCAGCAGGTCTCCCAGTCGCCAAGGCTGGTCGTCGCTGCGGTAGTCCACCGGGAGCGTGTCGGGAGCCAAGCCCACCGCGTGAAAGCACTCGAGGGCGCGCTTCATATGCGCCGCGCTGGTGATGAGCACCAGGCTCTGCCAGCCGCGCTCGCGGACGATCTTGGCCGACTCCTCGGCGTTCTCATGGGTATTGCGGCTGCGCGGCTCGGCGACCAGCTGCTCGGCGGGAATGCCCCACCGCTCCAGCTGCTGCACCTCGAGAACGGCCTCGCGAGGCAGTTTCGAATCGGCGTTGATGTCGCCGGCGGAGAAGAGGACGTGGCGCACGCGCCCGGAGCGGACCAGATCGAAGCCGGCCAGGACGCGATCGACCGCCTCGTCGTACTCGGGCTGGCCGGTGCGCGCGGTGACGAAGTTGTTCAGGCAGCCGCCCAGGACGATCGCCGCGTCGTAGGTCACCTCGGGGCGCATCGTCTTCTGCGCCGAGGACTCCGCCCAGCGCGCCAGCAGGTTGGGGACCGGCTTGGTGGAGAAGGTCAGCAGCACGGCCACCGCCCCGCCCGACGCCCAGGCCACCGCGCGCGGGCGCCGGCGCAGCAGGAAGCTGAGGGCCGCCAGCGCGCCCGCCCAGCTGAGCGGGCTCAGCGCGAGGTCGAGGATCTTGGAGAGGACGACGAACACGCCGCTACCCTAGGCAAACCTCGCCCGGACCTCCAGCATCTAACGACGGTGGGCCGACGCGGAGCGCCAGCTCGCCTGGAATGGCAGCGGCCCTGGCAGGTGTTTGAGTTCGACAGGGCGTCCAGGGCGACAGGGAGAGCCCCCGCTTCCTTGACACCACCGCGCGCAACAGCCTATACACCCTGCTCTTTTGCAGTAGCCAGGCGCCAGTCCTCCCGACCGCAGAGGCGGCGGAAGTAAGGCGCACAAGGAGAAGCCATGAAGGACGGAATCCACCCCAACTATCGGCCCACCACCATCAAGTGCGCCTGCGGCGCGGTCATCGACACCCGCTCCACCAAGGGCGACTTCCAGGTGGAAATTTGCGCCAGCTGCCACCCCTTCTTCACGGGCAAGCAGAAGGTGCTCGACACCGAGGGCCGCATCGAGAAGTTCCGCAAGCGCTACGAGAAGAAGCCGGCCGCCAAGGCCTAGCCTTCTCGACGCTGTCGAACCTCAGCCAACGCCCGAGCGCCCTGGCAGCTTCCTGCCGAGCGCCCGGGCGTTCGCGTTGATACCTATCGAGCTCTGCCGCGGCCGCCTGCCAATGGAGAACCGCACCATGAGACTGTCCCAACGGATCGCCCAGCTGCTGCTCCTGCAGGCCCGCCCCTACATCGGCGGCCAGGCGGTGCTCGAGGGCGTGATGATGCGCTCCCCCAAGAGCTTCGTGGTCGCGGTGCGCCGGCCCGACAAGCAGATCGTCGTCCGCGAGCAGGCCTGGGAGACGCTCTTGGGCGGCATCAAGCCGCTGCGGTGGCCGCTGCTGCGCGGCTCGATCGTGCTCATCGAGAGCCTGTGGAACGGGATGTCGGCCCTCAACTTCTCCGCCGAGCAGAGCATGCCCGAGGAGGCCAAGGACGGCGCCGCCCCGGCCACCGCCCCGCGGCAGGCCAGCGCCAAGGAGCGCGCCGCCCTGGCCGGGACGCTGGTCATCTCGCTGGCGCTGGGCATGGCCTTGTTCGTCGGCCTGCCGCACCTGCTCACCTGGCTGATCGGCGTGGCGCTGGGCGTGCCACTCGACACCACCAGCTTCGCCTTCCACGCGGTCGACGGGGTGATCAAGGCGGCGATCTTCGTCCTCTACCTGGCCCTGATCTCCCGGCTGCCGGACATCAAGCGCGTGTTCGAGTACCACGGAGCCGAGCACAAGGCGATCTGGGCCTACGAGAGCCAGCAGCCGCTCACCCCGGAGAACGCCGCCCGCTTCACCACCCTTCACCCGCGCTGCGGCACCTCGTTCATCCTGATCGTCCTGGCGATGAGCATCGTCTTCTTCGCCATGGTCTTTCCCTTCGTCCCCAAGCTCTCCGACGTCGGAATCCTCAATCAGCTGGGGATGATCGCGGTGAAGCTGCCGCTGATGCTGCCGCTGGCCGGGCTCTCCTACGAGTTGCAGCGCTTCTCGGCGCGGCCCAACGCCCCCGGGTTCATCAAGGCCCTGGTCTCGCCCGGGCTCTGGCTGCAGAGGATCACCACCCGCGAGCCGAGCATGGATCAGCTGGAGATCGCGGTGCTGGCGTTGACGCGGGCCCTGGCGCGCGAGGAAGGCAAGACCGCCGAGGACGGCGTGAAGCTCTTCCGCGACTTCGAAGGGGCCATCGCCGTCCCGTAACAGTACCGAGGCGCGCGATGGCGGCCATTCCCTTTCAGATCGAGCTCGTCCAACCCGAGCGCGGGCTGGTCATCGCCCGGCGCCTGGAGGCGATCGAGTTCCAGGTCGCCACCGAGACCACGCTGGCCGGCTGCCCGGTGACAGCGATGAGCCTGCCGCCCGCCCGCGGCCCCGACGGCCAGCCCCGCACCGATCTCTTCGCCTTTCGGCTGCGCAAATCGACCGACGGCGAGTCGCTGCAAGTCGGAGCCGTCGTCGAGCTGGCGCACTACCGGGCGCCTTGATCCCAGAGCGCCGAAGTCATTGACGAAAACCCCTCTCGAACGCACCCTTGCGCCCATGAACGGCAACGACGGACAGAACCACCGGCCCGGGACGAACGGGCAGCGCCACGACGGACACGGACGGCCGGGCAATCCCGGAGGCCCAGGCCAGCACGGCCGCGGTCCAGGCCGAGGCCCCGGCGATCGCGGTCGCGGAGGTCCGGGCGGGCGGGAGCGCCGCGGCCCCGGAGCCGAGCGCTTCAGCGGCAAGGCCGCCGCCGAGCACGCCATCGTCGAGACCCTGCGCGAGCTGGAGAAGCCGCTCACCTCCTCCGATTTCGAGGCGCAGAAGGTCCAGCTCGACAAGCTCTTGCAGAAGGTGAAGCCGCTGCGGCTCAAGTCGATCGACGAGCTCGACTTCGACGCCCGCACCCGGCTCTTCACCGCCATGCTGCGGGCCGGGCGGCAGCCGGAGGTGCAGGACGCCGAGAAGGAGGCCAAGCGCAAGGCTGCGCTGGGGGTCCTCGGCGAGCTGTGGCTGGCGCTGGGGGACGAGCGGCGCGCGGCGCTACTGTTCGCGGTCTCGGGCAAGCCCGAGCCCGCGATGAAGATGCTCAAGCAGAGCGGCGAGTGGCAGGAGGCCGCCGAGCTGAGCCGGCGGCAGGGAAATCCGACCGAGGCGGCGCGGCTCTACGAGCAGCACAAGGACTTCGCCGCGGCGGCCCAGGCCTTCAAGGAGGCCAACGACCTCAGGGGCTGGCTGCGGACGGCGCTGCTGGGCGGCAAGCCGGAGGAGGCCCGCGAGGCGGCGCGCAAGCTGGGGGCGAAGGCGGCGCGCGAGCTGCTGCTCAAGCACGGCGGCGGGGACATCTACCTCGACCTGCTGGCTGGAGCGGGAGACTTCAAGGAGATCGGTCGGCTGTACGAGCGGGCCGAGCAGTGGAGCGACGCCGCGCTGGCCTTCGAGAAGGCCAAGTGGCTCACCCGCGCCGCCGAGTGCTACGCCAAGGCCGGCGACCCGGCCAGCGCCGAGCGCTGCGTCAGCGACGAGGCCCAGTCGCGGCTGTCGCGCGGGGACGCGATCGGCGCGGGCGAGGTCTGGCGCAAGCACGGCATGCCGGAGCGCGCGGTGGAGCTGATCCGCGACAGCCATCCCGAGCTGGCCTTCAAGTGGCTGCAGGCCGCCGGGCTCGATGCCCAGGCGCTCGACTTCGCCAAGGCTCGCGCCCGCCACCACGCCCAGGCCGGACAGCAGGCCGAACAGGCGAGCTGGATCGAGCGAACCGGAGATCTCCCGGTCGCGGCAGAGCTCTACCTGGCGGGGAATCGGCCCGCCGACGCGCTGCGGCTCTACGAGCAGCTCGGCGATTGGGAAAAGGCCGGCGAGGCGGCGGCCAAGGCCAGCCAGGCCGAGCGCGCGGTCGAGTTCCTGAAGCGTGCCGGCATCGCCGAGCCAGAGGCGCGGGTGCAGGCGCTGCTGCCCAAGCCGCCCGAGCCGGAAGTGACGTAGCCGACCGCTTCAAGCGCTGGGGCCGCGACTCCGCGGAAGCCCGGCTCCCAGCGCAGGAATACGCCATGCGCCTTCGCCACCGAAAACACCTGATTCCAGGAGCAGTTTTGGCTCTTGCGCTCTCGTCCTGCCGGGCGACGGCGCAGGTGGCCGCGGAGCGCTCAAGTCCCCGGGCGGCCAAGGTCGCGATCTCCTCGGATGGGATCGAGCTCGACGGGCAACGGGTCTGCTCGGCGATGGATTTCGCGCCAGGCGGATTGCTCCTCGACTGCCTGACCTCTTCGCTGACGTCAGCGGGATCAGCGGTTGCGATCGATGCCACCTCCGAGGTGCCCTACCTCCACCTGGCCAGGGCCGTCGCCACCGCCAGCAATGCCGGGATCAAGAACATCGCGGTCGCCGTCGACTCAGGCGCAGTCGAGGTTTCGCTTCCCTCGGCGGCAAGCCTCGGCGGGACGCCGCTCGTGACCCTCCTCGTCTTCAAGGACCAGATCCTCGTCATGGAGGGACCTGGGCCTCGGGGCCGCTTTGCGCGGGCCAGCGACGGCTCTTTCGAGCAGGCAGAGCTTGCCTCGAAGCTGCGCGAGATTCGAGCCCGGGCTTCGCCTGCGACCGCGCTGGTTCTCTCCGCAGCCCCTTCGATTCCCCACTCGTCCATCGCTCGGCTGCTGCGCCTGGCCAGCGAGTGCGGATTCGCGAGGCTGTACCTGGGAATGGCACGCTAGGATTCCAACCAAGAAGAAGACCGCCTGCCCGCTTCTTTGGTCGGGTCGACACAGCCAGAGGCGCCCGAGCCTGACTCGAGACAGACTGCCCTACCTGCATGGCCATGGCCCAAGAGACGAAGCGCGCGGAGAGACGAACCTGGCAAGCCGCCCCGTGCCTCGCCGAAGCATCTATCGCCTCCGCTTGGCTCCTCCTCGGTTGGGCCTGGCTGGTCTCCCGCCCGTCCTTGGAAGACGACGGGTTCGACGCTCTCGGACACTTCGTGGCCCTGCTCTTCGGCTCGTTGCTCGCCTGGGCATTCCTGTTCGCGGGCCTGCTCCTCTGCGTCTTCAGAGCGCCGGCGGGACGGCGCCGAAGCACTGAGATCGCCCTCATCGCGGCGACGATGGTTGCCTCGGTCGTCGTGCCCCAACTCCTCCCCTAGGCCCGGGCATCGCCGGCCCGCCCTCGCCGGACGGCTGGGCGGAGCCTTGAGCGGAAGCCGCGCCGGGACGCTCCCCTGGCTCGCCCATTAGCGGGTCTGATCCGCCGCATGGAATTCGACCCATGTGGGTCCTCTCAACCTCACGCCGGAGTCGGCGCAACGATCCAGCAGCCGCCTCACGGGCGTATCGGTTTCGTGCTCCGACCAGCCTCAGATCTTCTTGGGCCAGAGTGAGTCGGGCGGTCCATGCTTGACCTACCCCAGCCCGCGGCTCCCACCTTCACCGACCTCCGCGCAGCGGCTGAAGGAACTGCACTCGCCCTCCCGGCGTCCCCGAAGATTTGGCTCCCAAACTGCAGGGCGTTTCAGCCGGTGCGGCCGCCGCTCCACTCGAACCGCTCCGAGCACTTTGGCGTTGCCCTGCCCCCCGCGGAACTCGACCAACTGAGGCCAGCCCGCCAACGGCAGACGTTCGTCGTACCAGTGCAGACGGAAGGCGCTCGGCCATGATCCTGGGGCAATCGCTGGTCCTCGTCTTGGCCATGTCGCTGGCAGTGCAGGCCCTTGCGGCGATCACCGCCTGGCGCGAAATGGGCAACTCCGGCCGCTACCGCTTTGCCTGGCTCTGCCTCTCCCTGGCCCTGCTGCTGATGGTGGAACGCCGCGCCGTCACGCTGCGCGAGGCGCTTTCGGGCGATCGCGCCGATGAAGCGCAGGCCGCTCTTGGCCTGGCGACCTCGCTGTTGATGTCTGCCGGGGTCTGGGGCCTGCGCCGGCTCTTCGCCACCATGCGCAAGCAGGAGGTCGCGCTGGCCAGCCTCGCCTGCACCGATGCCCTCACCGGGCTGCCGAATCGCCGCGAGATTCTGAGGCGGCTGGAGACCGAGCTGGAGCGCTGCCGCCGCTCGCAGCGCCCGATGTCGCTGCTGATGTTCGACGTCGATCACTTCAAGTTGGTGAACGATCGGCACGGCCATGCCGCTGGCGACCTGGTGCTGCAGGTGGTGGCCGAGGTCGGCACGTGCGCGTTGCGTCGCATAGACAGCCTGGGCCGGATCGGGGGCGACGAGTTTCTCGTCCTGCTGCCAGAGGCAGGCGCGGCAGAGGCTCGTAGCGCCGCTGAGCGCTTGCGCGCCGCCATCGCCGCCAGGCGCGTCGATTTCGGCGAGGAATCGCTGGCAATCACTGCCAGCATCGGAGTCATGACCTGCCTGCCCGAGAGAGCAGAGCAGCGATCGGAGCGGCTGGTCGCAGCCGCGGACAAGGCGCTCTACCGCGCCAAGGAAGGCGGCCGGGACCGCGTGGCGCTCGCGGACGCCGGGTAGCGACAGCTCGATGCTGGCGAGCCGGCAGCCAGGGGCTTGCGTCGATGCCGTGCGCTTGAGGATTCAGCCATGACGGGTGAAGCTGTCGCATGCTCCCCGACGACCCCAGAGCTCCAGCGATTGACTTCCTGAGGGCATCTGGCTTCGTGGCCGATCCCCGCGACTGGTCGGTCGGACAAGTCGTGGTGGTGTCGCGCACCGACCTGGGCGAGGCGAGGCACTGCGCCACGGCATACTCGACGGTGGCCTGGCTGGTGGAAGAGAGCGGGCGCTGGCGCACCTACTACCAGGAAGGACCTTGGACGCGCGACATCGAGCTCGCGAGCCTCCCCGAGGTGGCCGAGTTCCTCAAGCGCTACTTCGACAAGGTCGCTTCCTCGTGAGGCGGGCTCAATTCGAGGACCTTTCTCATCCTTGAGGCTGCGCCAACTTCCCGGTCTTTCCGCCTTATTCGACGAACCTGGAGCCGCCGAAGCCGCGGCTCGAGCGCGTCCGTTCGAAGCCCGGGAAGCGGAGAGCGATGGACCTTCCAGGACGAAGTCTTCCGCTGTGCGCCTTCGTGTTGCTCGCCGCGAGCGCGGCACGAGCTGACGACCAGTTCGAGCAAGCGATCGCCTCGGGCGCGGAGGGATTCACCTGCGTCGAGGCTCAGACCGAGACCTCGGTGGTGCCGAGCTATCCCCGCGGAATCGCGACCGAGATCGCGCCTGCCGACGGCGCCTTCATCGTCACTCAAGGCCGAGGAGGGCTCATCAGCATCGTGGTGGACAACGGGGTTCCCCGCGAGCGAGCGCGGCTGTCGTTCGGGGACGACTTCGTCGAGCACCTCGCGCTCGACGGCCGCGGTCAGGCATGGGTGACCGGCGAGAACTTCTGCATCGCGGTGGTGGACGTCTCGAAAGCGCCCGAGCTGAGGCTGATTGGCTCCTGGAGAGAGGTCGCGCCATTCGGCGGATGCTTCCCGCCCCCTCGGGCCCTCACCATCGACGGGACGACGCTCTGGGCGGCGTGGCAGCACCACCTCACCGTCTATGACGTCGCCGACCCCATGCATCCTAGCGAGGTCGCCGACATTCAGATGGAATTCCAGGAAACGCGCTCGCTCCGGTTCGTCGGAGGCGCCCTGGTCGCCACCTTCCTGCGCCCGCTCGGCGGCGGAGCGGTCGCATTCGTGACTCGTGCTTATGACGTGCGTGACCCCGCGCACCCTGCGCAATTCCCGGGCGAAATCGAGGGTCGCGTTCTAGCGGACGGCGCGCAGCTCTACGCGATCTCCTCCGCCGCGGCCGCTGGTTTCTCCCGGCTCACCATCGCGATCGACCAGCGCGAGATGCGTCTTGAGCCGCTGGGAGAGCTGCCGACCCGGAGCTGGATCGGGGGCGTGGCCGACGATTTCGTCTTCGCCAACCACAACAGCCGCGGGCTCGACCTCTACAGCCTCCCATCGCTCCATCTGGTCGGCGGCATCCTGGGCAACTTCGAGACGGGGTTCTCGGACATGGTTCGCTACGGCGACATCCTGGCGACCGCGACCCGGTTCGGCGGCACGCAGTTCGTCGACCTGCGCAGCTTGGAGAACCTTCCGCCTTCGACCCTGCGCTTTCCCGGGCAGACGATTCACCGCAACCGATTCCACGGCGACCTCCTGCCATTCGTAGTTCAGCCCGGCGACTCGATCGCGAGCCTGCAGAAGCGCCATGGGCTGGTCGACCGCGCGCCCACCTGGGCTCAGCGCATGGAACCTATCGAACGTATCAATCGCGGGCGCATCGACGACCTCGATCGCCTCCGGCCCGGGCAAACGGTGTACCTGCCGCTGCCGCGGCGGCTTTTCTGCCAGCCAGCGGCACGGCGATAGCTCGTCAGGGAGCCGCAGACGCCGGCGTCGCAGCTGGGGGCGTCTTCGGGGAGATCTCTTCGGCGAGAAAAGCGGCGCCGTAGACCTTGCGCAGCGCCTCGAGGATGGCGCACGAGCTGACGCTCACCGCCCGCGCCCGCTCCTCGGAGTAGACATAGGCGTTGGGCAGCGACTGGAGGTTTCCGTCGAAGATCAGCCCCACCAGCTCGCCGGCCTTGTTGACCGCCGGGCTGCCGGAGTTGCCGCCGATGATGTCGTCGGTGGAGACGAAGTTGAAGCTCAGCGCGCCGTCCACCTTGTCCTTGGCGCTCACGAAGCTCTCCGGGAGCTTGAGCGGCGGCTTGCCGGTGGCGTGCTGGTAGAGCCCGGCGAAGGTCGTCGCCCAGGGGATCTCCTTGCCTCCCTCGCGATAGCCCTTGGCCACTCCGAAGCTCAGCCGCAGGGTGAAGGTGGCGTCGGGATAGCTCTCGCGACCCTCGAGCGCGAAGATCGCCCGCGAGATCGCCGCTCCGTCCTTTTTCTCCACCCCGTCCACCTCCTCCTCGTAGCGCTTGCGCACCGCCCTCGCCTCCGGGTCCACCAGCCGCGCCAGCTCGAGCATGGTGTCGCCGCTCTTGGCCACGCCCTCAACGCCCTGGGCATTCCGCGTCTTGCGCATCTCGGGATCGATGAGCTTGGTCCCGCGCACGTAGTACTCGGCCGCCTGGCGCGCGCTCCGCTTGCCGAGGACGCTCTTCACCAGCGCGTTCTCCGCGCCCAGCTCCTTGCGCAGCAGCTCGAAGCCGTAGGTCAGCTTCTCGATCTCCAGGTCCGGGTAGATCGGCGCCGGCGAGAAGAGCGCCTGGTCGAGCGAGCGCAGGTTCGACTCGCGGTACTCGCGCAGCCGCTCCTCGCTCGGCTTGGTCAGCTCCTCGGTGCGCCGCAGCAGCGTCCGCGCCACCGAGAACAGCTGGCCGGGGAACGCCAGCGGCTGCTCCAGCACCGCGAAGCGCTTGTAGAAGCCGGCAAATGCCTTTTGCGCCTGGGCAATCTCCTCGAACGCCTCGGCGACGTGGGTGACGTCGGGCAGCGTCTGCGAGCGGCGCTTGAGGTCCTCCTCCCACTGCCGCTTCTTCTTCATCAACGCCGGATCCTCGAGCCCGGACAGCATCCCGGTACGCGCCTTGAGCCGGTTCTCGAGCCCGAAGATGTCCTTCTGCGCGATGCGGTGTTGCTCCTTGCCCTTGGCGGAGTAGGCCTTGATCCGGGCCAGCAGCTCTTTGGCGACCGAGATCTGGAAGGGCATCGCCGGGCTGCGCAGCAGCTCGAGCTGGGCCACGGTCAGCCGCCGGCTGGTACTCCCGGGGTGCCCGGAGACGAAGAGCAGCTCGCCGTCCATGGGCCCGGCGTCGCTCCAGCTCAGGTGGTCCTTGGGATGGACCGGCGCGCCGCCGTCGTAGGCGCGGAACAGCGCCATGTCGAGGTCGTAGCGCGGATAGGTGAAGTTCTCCGGGTCGCCGCCGAAGAAGGCGATGTCGAACTCGGGGGCGAAGGCCAGCCGCACGTCGGTGTAGCGCTGGTAGCGGTAGAGGTCGAACACCGCCCCGGCGTAGAGCGAGACCACGTCGCAGCGCAGTCCGGTTTCCTCGGCGCACTGCTGCTCGACCTTGGCCATCGCCTCGCGCTGGGCCTTGAAGACCTCGGCCCCGGTCATCTGCGCGGTCACCGCGGCGGTGATGCGGTCGGTGACCGTCTCGATCGATTCGAGCACGTTCACTTCGAGGTCCGGGCAGGCGATCTCCTCCTGGCGCGTCTTGGCCAGGAAACCGGCCTGGATCAGGTCCTGCGACTGCTTGGACAGCTTCTGGATGCAGTCCGAAGCCACGTGGTGGTTGGTCAGCACCAGGCCATCGGCGGAGACAAAGGAGCCCGAGCCGCCGTTGTTGAAGCGCACCGAGGCCCGCTGCAGATGGCGCAGCCACTCGTCGCTGGGCGAGAAGCCGTAGGTCTGCTCGATGCGCTTCTTGGGAACGGAGTTGAAGGTCCACATCCCCTCGTCCGCCGAGGCGGGAATGGCGGCGAGGACGACCAGCGAGAGGAGAAGCAGGCGCGGCACGCGGACCTCCATGGTACAGGCGACGAGGGCCCGTTCTAATTCATCCGCCGCTCGGATGCCTCCAAAGCCGCCTGGCGAGCATCCTCCCCCTCGGACCGGTGCCCCTTTTGCCGCCCGATCGGCTATGGTTCGCCGGTTTTCCCGGAAGAATCCCGATGATGCGGCAGTGCGCCTGGATACTCCTGATGTTGCCGATGCTGGCCTGCGACCGGCAGATGGTCGCGCCGCCGCGCGACGAGCCCATGCCGCCTGCGGCCGCCGCGGTCGACGCCTCCGAGCCGCTGGTCTGCGAGGAGCCAGCGGTGCCGCGCGGCTGCGAGATCAACCTGGGCGGCAGCTACCACCTGCGCGGCAAGCCCGAGCTGCACTACTCGCTCGAGGACGACGGCGCCCACCTGGTGGTCCGGCCCCAAGGTCGGGACGCCGGCGAGACCGGCGCGGCGATGATTCTCGACCGCGGGCCGCGCGGCTTCACCGGGATGGTGGTCGGCTATGCCGTCACCGCCGGCGGCAAGCGCTGCCCGATCAGCTTCCAGGCCGAAGTCGTCGCCTGCGCGCCCGGTGAAGTCACCGTGCGCTCGCAGGACGAGGCGGCCATCGACGAACGTTGCGCCATCACCTCGGCTCGCGTGGCGACCGAGAAGGTGCTGCAGAAGGACTGACGCGTGAGCACGAACACCAGCAGGATCGAGAAGCGCATTCTCGGCGAGATGGGGCGCGCCATTCACGACTTCGACCTCATCGCCCCCGGCGACAAGATCATGGTCGCGGTCTCCGGCGGAAAGGATTCGCTGGGGCTCTTGCGGCTGCTGCGAATCCTCAAGGAGCGCTCCCCGGTCCACTACTCGCTGATCGCGGTCAACCTCGACCAGGGCCAGCCGGGCTTCAGCAACGCCTCGCTCAAGGAGTTCTTCGAGGCCGAGGGCGTCGAGTACCGGCTGCTGCACCAGGACACCTACTCCATCGTCAAGCGGCTCACCCCCGAGGGGAAGACCTACTGCCCGGTCTGCTCGCGGCTGCGGCGGGGCATCCTCTACAACGCCGCGGTCGAGCTGGGCTGCAACAAGATCGCCCTCGGCCACCACCGCGAGGACCTGATCGAGACCTTGCTGCTGTCGGCCTTCTTCGCCGGCTCGCTCAAGTCGATGCCGCCCAAGCTGGTCTCCGACGACGGGCGCAACACCGTCATCCGGCCGCTCTGCTACTGCCCCGAGGCCTGGATGGCCGAGTACGCCCAGGAGCAGAGCTTCCCGATCATCCCCTGCAACCTGTGCAGCTCGCAGGAGAACCAGCAGCGCAAGCACATCAAGAAGCTGGTCCGCGAGATGGCGGAGGGGCACCCGGCGGTCCCGGGCAACCTGCTCAACGCGCTGATGAACGTGATCCCCTCGCACCTGCTCGACAAGACGCTCTCCAGCACGCGCTCCGCCCCTCCGACCGAGCGCGACGCCTGCGAGTCGGCCGGCGCCGAGGGCAGGCTGTTCGCCCTGGCCCAAGGCACCAAGCCCCGGGGTTCCTGAGGTCGGCCGCAGGGCTTTCCCTCGCGATTCCAGCCCCTTACGCCAGTCTTCGCGCCCGATCTGGGCTGCCGTTGGCAGCGCCGGGCGAAGGCGTATACTCCGCCGCGCCAACGCTTCGGAACGCAAGGGGACCGTCATGCGCCTGTTCGCCATGGCCGGGCTGTTGTTCCTGGCCGCCTGCAGCAAGCCCATCGAGCAGCAGTGGATGGTCGCCACCGAAGGCGGCAGCAAGTGCACGCCGGCGGTCCTCGGCGAGCTGGTCGTCTTCGGCAACGAAGGCGGCTACGTCCACGCCATCGACAGGGACGGCAACTCCCGCTGGAGCTTCCCTGCTCACCGCGACGTCATCGGCACCCCGGTGCAGGCCGGCGAGCTGGTGCTCTTCGGCAGCGTCGCCAACCTCTTCTACGGGGTCAACGCCACCAGCGGCCGCGAGGTCTGGAAGTTCGTGGCCAAGGACCGGATCAAGGGCGACCCGCTGGTCTACCAGGACAAGGTGATCTTCGGCAGCTACGACAAGCACCTCTATGCCCTGGACGCGGCCAGCGGCCGGCTGGCCTGGAGCTTTCCCTCCGCCGCGCCTGCCCCGGCGCCGGCCTCGAACGCCATCCCGGTCGCCGCCGCGGGCGCTCAGGCGGCGGCCGTCCCCGCCGGCGGCCAGCCCGCGGCCGAGCAGGTCGTGGCCGGCGACTTCTCCTACGCCCAGCCGCTGGAGCTGGACGGGACGCTCTACGTCGGCAACCTCGACGGCTTCCTCTACGCCATCGACGCCGCCACCGGCCAGATGCGCTGGCGGTTCCGCACCGGAGGAGGAATCACCTCGGCGGCGGTGCACGAGAAGGGCGTGCTCTACTTCGGCAGCAACGACCACAACCTCTACGCCCTCGACCTGGCGACGCAGAAGCCGAAGTGGACCTTCCAGACCGGCGACGAGGTGAACGCCAGCCCGAAGCTGGCCGATGGCGTGCTCTACGTCGGCGGAGTGGACGGGAAGTTCTACGCCGTCGACTCGGCTACCGGGAAAGAGCGCTGGGCCTTCCCGACCAAGGGACGGATCGTCGCCGCGGCGGCCGTCTACCAGAACCTGGTGTTCTTCGGCACCGGCTCCGACGACAAGATGCTCTACGCGGTCGATCGCGAGAGCGGCAAGAAGTTCTGGTCGTTCGAGGCCCAATTCAAGATCGAGGCGGATCCGGTGGTCGACGGCAACCGGCTGTACCTGGTGATCGGCGACGGCCGGCTCATCGCCTTCAACATCAACAAGACGAGATAGGCGGTCTGCCGGGTGCGGCCGGCCGTTTTCCCCAATGTCTGAAGCGCTTCCAGGCCTGGCCGCCCAACCGTCTGTCGCGACGCCCCGCCATTCGAGCTCGGTGATCCTCGTCCGGGAAAGTCCCGCGGGGCGGGAGACCTTCTGGGTCCTGCGCGGGGCGCACCTGCGCTTCTCGGCGGGCTTCTACGCATTCCCCGGAGGCGCGGTGGACGGCGAGGACGGCTCCATCCCGGTGGCCGGCGCCCAGGGCGAGGAGGCGCGCCTCATCGCCGCGGCGGCGCGGGAGCTGTTCGAGGAGACCGGCGTCCTGCTGGCCCGCGGATTGTTCCGCCCCGAAGTGCTTCCCGCGCTGCGCCGCGACCTGCTCGAGGAGCGAAAGAGCTTCGCCCAGATTCTCGAGGAACTTCGGGCATCGCTGGACGCTTCGCTGCTGGCTCCGGCCGGCCGGTGGATCACCCCGCCGTTCGCGCCCATCCGCTTCGACGCCAAGTTCTTCCTCGCCCGCCTGCCCGAAGGTCAGCAGGCCGAGGTGTGGCCCGGGGAGCTGGCCTCGGGCGGCTGGATTCGCCCTGCCGACGCCCTGGCGCGCTGGGCCGAGGGCAGCGCGCTGCTGCACCCGCCGATCCTCAGCGC
>JBBIQS010000113.1:0-22054 GCA_037442205.1 Myxococcales bacterium | reverse complement strand
GCCGGCATCGACCTTGGTGCCGGCGTCGGCAGTGCCGCCGCCGCCGCCGCAGGCGACCATGGAACACGCTCCAACCACAACGAAGGCCATCATCAGCAACGACTTGCGCATGGTGCTTCTCCTTAAAGAGAGTCCGGTCCCCGGGGAAAAACGACCGCGAAGGGTATCGTCGCAGGGGGACGGGTGCAAGTTGATGGCGCCGCCCGGCCGCCCCCGCGGAATTTGCGTTCGCTGGGCGACGGTTGACGGCCCGCGGCCGCTTCCGACGAGACGTCCGCGGGTCCGTCGAAAGGCGGGAGGGCGGAGCCCGCGGACCCCGCGGACCCCGCCCTCCCGCTGCTCGTCAGTCGCCTCCGCTCACGGGGGGCAGAAGCCGTAGGGCTTGGCGGGGTTGACCAGCTCGATGCAGCTCACCCCAGCCGGGCACAGCCCGGCGCCGGCGTCGCCGCCGTCCTCCACCCCGCCGTCGGCCAGCGAGGTGTCGCAGACCTTGGCGCAGATGTGGCTGGGGCTGACCCCGCCGGCGTCGGCGGCGCTGGCCGGGTTGACGCACGCCGACCCCGGCAGGCACTGGTTGTCGAAGGAGCAGGCGGCGCCGTCGGCCCTGGTGCCGGGCTGGACGCAGCCGTAGCCGCCGGAGACCGGGTAGCAGCCCTGGGCGGTGCCCGGGCAGTCCTGCAGGAAGATGTTGCAGGCGGTCACCCGCACGCAGTAGCCGACGGTCGCCGAGCCGGTGTAGGTGATGCAGGCCTCGGGCAGCTGGGTGGTGGCCCCGGGGCAGCCGCTGGAGGCGGTGCAGTACTGGTGGCAGCTCCTGGAGGTGTCGTCGCCCAGCTGCAGGCAGGAGAAGCCGTCCTTGCAGTTGAGCGAGTTGACGCAAGGGGCGTAGTCGCCGCCACTGTTGGGCTTGCCGCAGCCGTATTGGATGTTGCCCATCTGATCGATGCTCAGGGTGAAGCAGCTGCCGCCGTCGCAGCCCTCGTTGGTGATCGGGGTGCAGGCGGTGGGGGTGATCGAGCCGTCGATGGCGGCGGCATCGCCGGGGCCGGCGTCCTGCCCGGCGTCGACGGCGACTCCGACGTCCAACTCGGCGCCGGCGTCGGCGCCGCCCCCGCCGCCGCTGCTGCACCGCTCCAAGCCCACTGCCAGGACCGCAAGTCCCACTGCCAACGTCCATCTGCGCATGAATCCCCTCGCTGCCTTGCCCGTTTATGGCCGGTTCGGGCGAAGCGTAGCCACCGGCTGCTGGGGCGGGGAGGGGGGCGCCGTCTTCCCGATGGGGGACGGGGCGCCGCAGCCGCACTTCCAGATCGGGTTGGCGGCTGCTCGCGGGCGCTGGTTAGTCCTGGATGCGCGAACGATGCGCTCGCAATCTACCGGGAGGCCCTCATGGTGAAGTCCAGGCGAAGGCCCGAGTCGGAAATCGAATTGCCGGCCATTGGCGCGCCGGCGCAGCGCGCGCTGGCCTCGGTCGGCGTGACTCGCCTCGAAGAGCTGCCGCGCTTCAGCGAGGACGAGCTGATGGAGCTCCACGGCTTCGGCCCCAAGGCGCTGCGGATCCTCAAGGAGGCTCTGCGCGAGCAGGGCCTGTCGCTGTCCGGGGATCGGTAGGCCCACACCTGCGTAGCTCCGAAGCCCCGCTCCGACGGGCTGGCCAAGTTCGCTCAGAACGTCCAGGTGACGCCGGCGAGAAAGGTATCGGAGATGTGGCCGGTCCTCAGGCCGACGTCCATTTGGAGATCGAAATCCAGCGCCAGCGTCTTGCTGACCTGGAGCTGAAGGAGCGGCAGGTGGCGCAGCCCCAAGGACTGCACGGCCCCGAAAGAGACGACCGTGTCGCCGCCGGCGCCGAAGATCGGCCACGAAGAGGCGAGGCTGAGGTTGATCGTGGCCAGGTCGAGCAGCGTGTACGAGAGCCCCAACGCCGGAGCGGCATACCAGAGCGTCGGCTTGATGGTGCGGATTCCCGACCACAGGCCGTAGCTGATCGCGGCGACCGACGCGTTGATGGCCAGGGAGTCCCCGAGCCAGAAGCGAGCGCCCAGGCCACCGCCGATGCGATAGACCAACATGAAGGATTCGACTGAGCTGTATCCGACCCCGAGGTTGGTCACGCCCGCCCACGGCACCACCTCGACCGCGCCGCGCTCCCCGAACCGGTAGGCCAGCGCCAGCGGCAAGGCGTACTGCAGCCGGTCGGTGATCCCCACCGAGAGACCCAGCTGCGTCGCCGGCTCGAGCACGTGCGCGGGCAGGTTCTCGATCCCGCTCGGATCGGGATGCGTCACCCCGACCATCGCCTTGAGCTCGATCTCCCCGCGCGCGACGGTGGTGAGAGTTCCCGCCGGCGGCTCGGAGCCCTTGACCGCGAGCGCCGAGGTCCCCACCAGCTCCAGGTTCTGCTCGCGCACCTGGGCGGTGGAGTTGGCCGCCACGGTCACCTCGCGGGCGAAGGTCTGGCCGCTGTCGCGCCGGCGCACCAGGTAGCGCCCCGGCGGAACCGCCAGCTTGAGCCCCAGCTCGCCGGCCTGCGTCTCGGCGACGATCAGCCCGCTGGAGAGCTCGATGACCTGCAGCGGCCCCTGGCTCTGGTCGAGGTGCAGCAGGCTGTCGGAGGCGGCCACCCGCGACAGCGGCAGGTCGCTGCGGCCGCGCAGGTTCAGGTCGAAGCTCGGATGCTGCGGGGCCTCGGCCTGCAAGCTGGTGTCGCGGATGGTCAATTCCTTGGCGTAGGCGAAGGCCTCGCCGAGCGAGACCTCTCCGTCGCCGCTGCGGTCGGCGGCCCCGCGCAGGCCGGCCACCAGGTGATGGGTGAAGAAGGATCCGCGCAGCGACTCCGACTCGTGGGCGCTCTCCAATCCCGAGCTGGAGGCGAGCAGCGCCGAGCCCTCGCTCTTGAGCGTCAGCGGCGGTCGCACCTCGAAGGCCGGCGCGGGCTGCAGGCCCTTGGCGTGCGTCCAGCCCCCTCCGCGGCAGGCGTCGACGATGCCCACTCGTACCGTCGCCGAGGCACTGTCCAGCCGCTGGCGCAGGCTCTCCAGCGGCAGCGCGGCGCCGCCCGGGTAGAGCGCCTCGGCGTCGGCATGCCCCGAGTAATAGAAGAGCACCAGCGACTCGGCCCCCGAGCTCGCCGCGGCCTTGAGCCCGGCATCGAGCGCCTCGAGCACCGCCCCCGGCTTGGGATCGAGGAGGACGGCGACGTCCTGCGGCCTGAACTCCCCGGTGCGGACCAGGACCTCGGCCAGGGCGCGGGCGTCGTCGTGGGCGAAGTGGAGCGCGGCGCGGCCGGGCGAGGCGCTGTTGGAACCGACGACCACCGCCAGGCGGCGCGGGGCCACGGGCGCGGCGGAGAGCATGGCCGCGAGCACCGCGGCAACCGCGGGATTCATCGAGACTCCTTGGGCAAGGTCAGAATGGTGGTCCACACCTGCGCGTCGCGGGTGGCTGCGCGCAGGACCTCGGAGAGACGTCGTTCGTCGAGCTCGCCGCGGCTGAGCGCGATGCCCAGCACCTCCGGCCCCGGAGCCTCGTCCAGCCGCCAGCTCTGAGGCAGCGGGCCCATCTTGGGCGATTCGCCGGCGAAGACCCTCTGCCAGCGGCCCTGCGCGCCCTGGCTGGCGACGGCGACGTGCGTCAGCCCCTCGGCGCTGATCTCGAGCCGGATGCGATCGCCGGGAGAGACCGCTCGGTGCCCGTCCCAGAGCGAGACCGCGCCGGAATGCTCCACGTACACCGCCACCGCCGGCGCGCCTTTCTCGCGCAGCTCGGGCGGGGAGCGCAGCACGAGCAGCAGCGCGGCGGCACAGGCGAGCGCCGGTCCGGCGAGGGCCAACAGTTGCCAGCGGGAGCGCGGCGGCTTCTCGAGCGCGCGCGCCCACGGGGGGACGCCCACCGGCTCGGACAGGCGCTGCAGGTGGCCCGAGCACCGCGGGCAGCCGCCGACGTGGGCCTCGACCTCGGAGGAACCGGCGCCGGCGGCGAGCCGGTCGAGCTGCAGGAACGACGGATGGCGCTCAGGGGACACGGTTGGCCTCGCTCTCGAGCAGTCGGCGCACGCGCTCGTCGAAGCGGGTGAGCACGCGCCGGACGGTCCGGTCGGAGATGCCGGACACCGCGGCGATCTCGGCCTGGGTCAGCCCGTCCACGCGCTCGAGAATCGCCAGCTCCAGCTCCCGGGCTGGGACGCGCCGCGCCAGCCGGTCCAGCTGCTGCCGGAAGGCCACCGCCCGCTCGAGATCGGCGCCGTCCGGCAGCTCGGGGGGCTCGGCGACGGGCGCGCCCTGCCGGCGCCGCCGTCGCATCAGGTCGATGGCGAGCCGGGTGGCGGTGGCGTAGATCCAACCCGTGACGCGAGGAGCGTCGTCGCGGGCGATCGACGAGCGCCACAGCCGGATGAAAGTCTCCTGAGCCACGTCCTGCGCCTCCACCGGGTCGTTGAGCATGCGGGCGCACTTCTCCCGAATCGTCGGGAAGTAGCGCCGGAAGGCGGCATCCAGGTTCGGTTCCACCCGCTCAAGACCTCGTTTCGCCCGCTAAGACGCCGGGGGCCCGCGAAAGCGGACACGAAACGTACCGCGGTCTTCGAGAGCCAGGGGAAAGCGCGGCAAACTTCGCCTTGCATGCCGTGCAACGCCGTTTTCGCCTCGGATTTGGCCGTTACACGCCGTGCAACGCCGTTTTCGCCTCGGATTTGGCCGTTACACGCCGTGCAACGCCGTTTTCGCCCCGGATTTGGCCGTTACACGCCCTGCAACGCCGGTTTCGCCCCGGATTTGGCCGTTGCACGCCCTGCAACGCCGTTTTCGCCCTGGATTTGGCCGTTGCACGCCGTGCAACGCCTGTCTCGCCCCAGGGGTTGAAACTTTGGGTCCGCGGGGAGCGGTAGGCCCGACCGCTATGAGGCCGCGCGCTCCTCGAGCTTGCCGGTCAGCCGCAGCAGGCCGTCGAGGATGGTGTAGGGGTGCGGCGGGCAGCCGGGGATGAACAGGTCCACCGGCACCACCGAGGCCGCCCCACCCAGCACCTCGGGATGCCCGGCGAACGGCCCGCCGGCGATGGCGCAGGCCCCGACGGCGATCACGATCCTCGGCGGCGAGCAGGCCTGGTAGGTCTTCTCCAGCGCCAGCTTCATGTTCTCGGTGACCGGCCCGGTGATCAGAAGCCCGTCGGCGTGGCGCGGCGAGGCCACCACCTGGATGCCGAAGCGCCCCAGGTCGAAGACCACCGTCGACAGCACGTTGACGTCGGCCTCGCAGGCGTTGCACCCGCCGGCGCTCACCTGCCGCAGCTTGAGCGAGCGGCCGAACAGCGAGCGCAGCCTCTTCTCCAGCGGCTGAGCCAGCTCGATCATCCCCTGGTGCGAGACCAGCCCCTCGCGCGTGCGCGTGGCCAGCCGGTACTCCTTGCCCAGGGTCACCGCGCCGGCCGGGCAGGCGTTGGAGCAGTCGGTGCAGAACAGGCACCGGCCGAGATCGACTGCCTGGGCCTTGAGATCGATCGCCCCGGTGCCGCACGACTCGGCGCAGCTCTGGCAGCCGGCGGGGCACTTGGCCAGATCGATGGCCGGCGGGCCGCGGAAGCGGTCGGGAAGCGCCGGCGCCTCCTTGGGATAGCGCGCGGTCCGATGTCCCTGCTTCAGCCGTGCATAGATCGCTCGGAACATGGATGGCTCACTCTCAGAGGTCGTATCCGCAGTAGGACAGGTTGAAGCTCTTGTTGCACAGCGGGAAGTCGGAGATCTGCTGGTCGCGCAGGGCCATCGCCAGGCCGGTCCAGTTGTGGAACGAGGGGTCCACCACCTTGTAGCTGGCGAGCTTGCCGTCCTCGCCGGTCAGGGCCACATGGCAGATCTCGCCGCGCCAGCCCTCGACCAGCGAAACGCACAGCAGGTTCGGCGCCGGCGGCGGGCACTTCTCCTTGGCCGGACCCTTGGGCAACTCCTTGAGCTGGTTGCGGATGAAGGCCACCGACCGCTCGATCTCCAGCGCGCGGACGTAGGCCCGGGAGAAGACGTCGCCGGCGTGCATTAGCGAGATCGGGATGTGGGCGAACTGGAAGATGCCGCTGGGGTGCGTCTTGCGCACGTCGCGCCGCAGCCCGCTGGCCCGTGCCGCCGGCCCCACCAGCCCGAGCTCGCCGGCGATCTTGGTGCTCACCGCCCCGGTCTCCTCGAAGCGGGCCTGCACCGAGGCCGAGGTCCACAACAGCCCCACCGCTCCGGAAACGTCGCGCCAGGCCGCCTCGAGCCGGGTCAGCAGCTGCTCAATCCGCGCTTCGTCGACGTCGAAGTCCACTCCGCCGGGCACCACCAGGCTGCGCCCGAAGCGGTTGCCGCACAGGTGCGCGGTCATGTTGAGGAAGTCGCCGCGCAGTCGCCCGCAGAACGAGGCGGTGGGCAGGTAGCCGACGTCGCCGGCCAGCGCGCCCAGATCGCCGGTGTGGTTGGCCAGCCGCTCCAGCTCCAACGCGATGCCGCGCAGCGCCCTGGCCCGCGCCGGCACCTTGGCGCCGCCCAGCGCCTCCAGCGCCTGGCAGTAGGCGCTGGCGTGGCCGATGGTGGTGTCGCCGGCGGCGCACTCCATCAGATGCAGCGGCCGGGGCGATCCGAGCAGCGCCCGCTCGATGCCGCGGTGCTGGTAGCCGAGCGAGATCTCCAGGTGGAAGACGTGCTCGCCGTGGCATTGGAAGCGGAAGTGCCCGGGCTCGATCACCCCGGCGTGCACCGGCCCCACCGCCACCTCGTGGATCTCCTCGCCCTCGACGCGGAAGAAGTTGGTGACCCCGACCTGCGGCGCGCTCCCCTCCGGTCGGCCGAAGGGATCCGGCCCGGGGCGCAGCGGCCGCTGGAAGCGCACCGGCTTGAGCCAGGGATGGCCCTCCGGCTTGAGCCCCCACAGCTCGGCCAGCTCGCGCTCGAAGAGGTGGACCTGCGGGCAGTCGGGGGTCATCGACGGGAAGGAGCGCCCCTCGACCTCGGCGCGCCCCACCTCGACCACGCCGTCCTGGTCCGCCGACAGCACCAGGATCAGCTCCACCTTGTCGCCCGCCGGCCGCCCGAAGAGCGCCGACACCCGCCGCTCGCGCGAAGGCGCCTCGAGCACCGCCTGGCGCAGCTGTGCCATCGACAGCCGGGGCACCTTGTCGAGCGGGCGGGCCCGGCCGCTGGGCATCGCCAGCAGGGAGATCTCGCTCATGAGCGCTTCTCCAGGAAGTCGGCCGCATCCTGCAGCACCTGTCCCAGGTCGGGCGGCAGCCACAGCCCCAGCACCAGCACCAACCCGAGGAAGGCGGCGATCGGCGCCACGGTGAAGAAGCTCTCGCGGTAGGGAGTCGCCGCCACTTCCTTCGACGGCTCGCCCTGCACCAGCCCGAGGACGGTCGCTCCCATGCCCACGAAGACCACGAACAACAGCAGCAGGAACAGCCCGCCCTCTAAGTAGCGGCCGGAGGAGAGGGTCGCCCGCAAGATCGTGAACTCAGAGAAGAACGGGCCGAACGGCGGCGAGCCGGTGATGGCGAAGAAGCCGGCCAGGAACAGCGCCCCGGTGAACGGCAGCCGGCGGATGGCCCCGCTGACCTCGGCCACCGCCTTGGTCCCGTAGGCTCGATGGATGTTGGCCGCCGCCAGGAACAGCACGCCCTTGGCCAGACCGTTGTTGATCAGGTGCAGCATCGAGCCGAAGACTCCGGCCCCGCCCACCCCGATGCCGAACACCAGGATCCCCATGTGCTCGACGCTGGAGTAGGCCAGCATCCGCTTGTAGTCGCGCTGGCGGGCCATGAAGACCCCGGCCACCGCCATCGACAACAGCCCGATGGCGATCATCGTCTGCCGGGCCAGCGCGCCCTCGCCCGCGGCGTTGGCGATCTGGAAGAAGCGCAGCACCGCCAGGAAGGCGCAGTTGGTCAGCCCGCCGGCCAGCAGCGCGCCCACCAGGCCGGGCGCCTCGCCGTAGGCGTCGGGCTTCCAGGAGTGCATCGGCGCCAGGCCCATCTTGGTGCCGTAGCCGACGAACAGGACCACGAACGCCGCCCGCAGCCAGGGCCGCGACAAAAACGGCGCCTCGCGCACCAGGTCCTGGAACTCGAGCGAGGTGGACTGGCCGCCCTTGAGCGCGGAGTAGGCCAGGAAGAACGAGCCCAACAGCGCCAAGGCGATGCCCACCGAGCCGACCAGCAGGTACTTCCAGGTCGCCTCCAGCGAGCGCGGGTTGCGGTTGAAGAACAGCAGCGGCGCCGAGCTCAGGGTGCAGGCTTCGATGGCCACCCACATCAGCCCCAGGTGCTGGGAGGTGACCGCCGCGGTCATGGTGGCCAGGAAGGTGAACAGCGCGGCGCTGAAGACGCGGTTGGGCCGATTCTGCCGCTGGGCCAGGTAGCCGGGGGCGTAGGCCGAGCAGAGGAAGAACAGCAGCGCCAGGAAGCCGACCAACAGCCGGCTCAAGGGATCGAGCTGCAGCCAGCCGCCGAGCGCCGGCGACGGCGGATGGGCCACCGTCAGCGCCGCCAGCACCAGGTAGGTCGCGCCGCCCACCGGCAACAGATAGGGGCGCAGCCGGTTCGAGGGGATGACGAAGGCGACCGCGGCGAAGCAGAGCGGAACGATGATCAGCGCCAGGAGCATCGCGTCACTCCTTCAGCGCGCTCAGCCGCGCCGTGTCGAGCGAGGAGAACTCGCGGTGGATGTGGTTGATGATGATTCCCATCACGAAGATGCCCACGAACAGGTCGAGCAGGACGCCGATCTCGACCATGAACGGCATCGCCTCGAGGAGCGTCAGGCCCATCACGAAGATCCCGTTCTCCAGCACCAGGTAGCCGACGACCTGGGTGATGGCCTTGCGCCGGGTGGTGAGGATCAAGAACCCGGTGAGCACGGTGGCCAGCGAGGCCGGCACCAGGAGCGAGCCGACGTGCTCCTCGGCCAGCGGCAGGGTGCGGGCGAAGATCAGCGCCGCCCCGGTTCCCAGCGCCCCCAGCAGCAGCGAGGGCAGGAAGCCGACGAACGGCTCGACCTCGCGGCGGATGGCTGCGTCGCGCATGGCGCGGAAGAGCATCCCGGGGATGAGCACTCCCTTGACCAGCGCCACCGCCGCCACCAGCGCCAGCCCTCGCCAGCCCAGCTCCTGGTGGACGAACAGGGTCAGCAGCCCGAGCAGCACCCCCTGCGCCGCCGAGCCGTTGATGACCGCCTGCAGCCGACTGGTGCCCAGCAGGAAGAAGTTCAGGAGCAGCACCATCACCAAGAGAGGATCGATCGCGTTGGACAGGGTCATCTCAATCACCTCGCCACCAGCACGATGCCGAAGGCCGACAGCAGCGAGGCCGCCACCAGCAGGACGGGCACCTGGCCCATCCGCAGCCGGGCCATCGCCGACTCGACCACTCCCACCGCCACCGCTACCGCCGCCATCCCGCCCAGGAAAATCAACCAGCCGATCCAGGGATCGGTCCCCATCGGCAGCAGAATCCGCTCCACCACCGCCCCGAGCACGAACATCTTCACCGCCGAGCCGTACTCGATCAGCCCCAGCGCCGGGCCGCCGTGATCGAGCACCATCACCTCGTGGATCATCGTCAGCTCGAGGTGGGTGTTGGGGTCGTCCACCGGGATGCGCGAGCACTCGGCCAGCAGCACGATGAACAGGCTCACCGCCACCAGCACCAGCGAGGCGCCGCCCTTGAACCACATCTGCGACAGCCCGTCGCCGAGCATCCCGGTCAACGACAGCGAGCCGGAGAGGCGGGCCAGCACGATTAGCCCGAAGAACAGCGCAGGCTCGGCCAGGGTGGAGAAGGTTGCCTCGCGGGCGCCGCCCATCCCCTCGAACGCCGAGCCAGTGTCGAGGGCCGCGGCCACGGTGAAGAACCGCCCCAGCGCGAAGAGGTAGGCGAAGAGGATCAGGTCGCCGTCGAAGGAGAGCAGCGCCGGGTGCCCGCCCAGCGGCACCAGCGTCGCGGCGAAGAGCGCGGTGACCAGCCCCACCACCGGCCCGGCGCGGAATACCCAAGTCGTGGTGCGGCTGAAGACCGAGCCTTTGCGCAGCAGCTTGAGCACGTCGTACCAGGGCTGCAGCAGCGGCGGGCCGACCCGGCCGGCGAAGGCGGCCTTGGTCTTGTTGATCACGCCCAGCAGCAGCGGGGGCACGATGAGGGCGAGCAGCGCGTGGATGGCGAGGTGCAGGGAGTTCATGACAGTCGGCCTCTAGGTTCGCCACAGCAGCAGCGCCAGCAGCGTGAGCAGCACGAAAAGCACGTAGGTCTGAGAGGCGCCGCGCTGGAATCCCTTCAGCCAGGTGGCGCCATCGCCCAGCCGCTTGCCGAGCGGGAGGATGGTCTTGTCGAGCACCACGTCGGCGACGTGGCTCTCGAAGCTCGCCGGCTTGGGGAACGGCGAGGTCGACAGGTGTGGCGGATGGACGTCGGGGCGCAGCGCGAAGGCGAACAGCCCCACCACGCTCTGGGCGAACGACGAGGAGGTGTACTGCATCGTCGCTGTCGGAGCGGCGTAGCCGCAGTCCCAGGTCGGCACCGAAATCTCGGCGGAGCGCACGCGCCGCAGCAGCAGCCATCCGGCGGCGAGCAGCGCCAGCCAGAGGGCGGCGGCGACCGCCGAGACGTAGCCCAGCGGCGCCAGGTCGGCCAGCGGCGCGGGCAGGCGCCCGGGCGCGAAGGCGGCCACCGCCGAGTCGAGCACCGGCGTCAGCAGCGGCGGGAACAGGCCGATGACGACGCAGGCCAAGCCTAACAGCGCCATCGGCAACAGCATTCGCCCGCCGGCCTCGTGGGCATGCGCTCCGCGCTCGGTGCGCGCTTCGCCGAGGAAGACCGCCCCGTAGGCCTTGGTGAAGCAGGCCAGGGCCAGCGCGCCGATCAGCGACAGCGCCGGCGCCACCAGCGCTCCGGAGAGCCAGAGCAGCGCCTGGTGCGAGGCCGCCGCCCGGAAAAGCCCGAGGTAGATCAGCAGCTCGCTGACGAAGCCGTTGAGCGGCGGCAGCCCGCAGATGGCCACCGCTCCCACCAGGAAGCCGAGCGCGGTCAGCGGCAGCTTGCGGGCTAGCCCGCCGAGCTGATCGATCTCCCGGGTACCGGTGGCGTGGAGCACCGAGCCGGCCGCCAGGAAGAGCAGCGCCTTGAAGAGCCCGTGATTCCACACGTGCAGCAGCGCCCCGCTCAGTCCCAGGACGATGAGCAGCGGATTGCCGATCGATCGCCCCAGCAACGCCAGCCCGAGGCCGAGCAGGATGATCCCGATGTTCTCCACGCTGTGGTACGCGAGCAGCCGCTTGAGGTCGTGCTGGCCGATGGCGAAGGCGACCCCGAGCACGCCGGAGATCGCCCCCAGCGCCAGCACGGTCACGCCCCACCACGCCGGCGGGTCCGGCAGAAGCGCTCCCAGCCGTACCAATCCATAGATCCCGAGCTTGAGCAGCACTCCCGACAGCAGCGCCGAGACGTGGCTGGGGGCGTTGGCGTGCGCTCCAGGCAGCCAGACGTGCAGCGGCATGACGCCGGCCTTGAGCGAGAAGCCCACCAGCCCGGTGAGGAAGATGGTGTTGGCGATGAAGGGAGTGGTTCCCGCCGCGACCGGGGCAAAGGTGAAGTCGCCGCGGGCGACGAAGAGCAGCGCGAAGAAGGCGAACAGGCACAGCGTGCCCAGCCGCGTGGCGACAAGGTAGATGTAGCCGACCTCGCGCACCTCGGGCTGGTCGTCCTGGGCGGTCAGCGTCAGGAAGGCGGCCAGCGCCATCATCTCCCAGCCGCCGAGGAAGAGCATGGTGTTGGAGGCCGCCACCAAGAGCGCCATCCCGGCGACCAGCAGGCCGTAGAACAGCCGCAGCTTGCGCCCGTCGCGCGGATGCTCAGCCTGCGGCCAGTAGCCCAGCCCGTAGACCGCGTTCAGCGGGGCGATGACGAAGATCGACAGCAGGAACATCGCGGCGATGGCGTCGATCCGGATGCCGAAGGCGCCGCCGGGGACCTGCCACGGCAGGTCGATGGTGCTCGGTCCGTTGGCGATGGCCAGCGCACTCCCGGCGACTCCGGCGATGCCCGCCAGCAGCAGCAGCGCGGCGGCGAGGCGCTCGCCCCCGCGCGAGGCTCGGTCGCACAGGAGTCCCGGCACGCCGCTGACCGCGGCCAGGCAGACTCCGGCGACGACGAGCCAGGCGCTCATGGCTGCACGTGCCCCCACAGGCCTTCGGCCGAACCCGGCGAGAAGAAGGAGAGCCAGGCCAGCCCGGCCACGGCGACGATCAGGATGTAGAGCAGGTAGATGTTGAGGGCCCCCTGCTGCAGCCAGCGCAGGCGCGAGAAGCGGTCGGCCCAGCGCTGGAAGAAGGGCAGGTAGACGCCGCGCGTCAGCGGATCGGCGCAGTCGGCCTCGAAGCTGGCCTGCGCCGGGAACAGCGCCGCCGGAGGCTTCCGCCGCAGCCGCGGCCCGAGCGCCGACGGCAGCAGCCGCCCCACCATTAGCTCGGAGAACGACCGGCCGGTGTACTGCATCCGCGCCGTCGGCTTCAGGTAGCCGCAGCCCCAGGTCTCCACCGGCGCCTCGGGCTTGCGCGTCAGCCAGCGGAGCACGGCGCCGAGCAGCAACAGGCCCACCACCAGCGCGGCGTTGGTCCGCGCCAGAGGAGCCAGCCACTCGCCGGCGGTCGCGGCCGACGCGGCCAGACCCGGTCCGAAGAGCTGCGCCGCCGGCTGAGCCAACCCGGCGAGCGCGCGCTCGGGGAAGGCCGCCAGCCCCAGCGAGATCGCCGCCAGCGCCACGATGGGCGCGCTCATCCAGAACGAGCTTTCGTGCGCGTGCTTGGAGGCTTCGCTCCGCGGCTCGCCGAGGAACACGGCGCCGATCAGCCGCACGAAGCAGAGCGAGGCCAGTCCGCCCACCAGCGCCAGCACGCCGACCTGCAGGAAGGCAGCGATGCCCGCGGCCCGCCCCATCTCCAGTCCTCCGCCGATCAGCCCGCGGTAGAGCAGGAACTCACTGAGGAATCCGTTCAGCGGCGGCAGCCCGGCGATGGCCACCGCTCCGATCATCATCGCCGGACCGGTCCAGGGCATCCGCTTGAGCAGCCCTCCCAGCTTCTCCATGTCCCGGGTGCCGCTGCCGTGCAGCACGCTCCCCGCCGACAGGAACATCAGCCCCTTCATCGCGGCGTGGTTCCACATGTGCAGCAGCGCCCCGAAGGCGCCGGCGGCCATCATCGCCGCCGAGCCCTGGCTCCTGCCCCAGAAGGCGATTCCCAACCCCAGGGTGATGATCCCGACGTTCTCGACGCTGGAGTACGCGAGCACCCGCTTGATGTCCCGCTGGTAAAGCGCCAGCGAGATGCCCAGCATCGCCCCGATGAAGCCGATCGCCGCCAGGGTCGGACCCCACCAGCTCGCCGGCGTCAGGAAGGTCGTCAGCCGCAACAGGCCGTAGAGGCCGAGCTTGATGATCACCCCGGACATCAGCGCCGACACGTGAGAGGGCGCGGCGGCGTGGGCCTCGGGAAGCCAGACGTGGAAGGGCACCAGCCCGGCTTTGACTCCGAAGCCGACGAAGGCCAGCGCCAGCAGCGCCGCGGACAGCCCGGCGCCCGCCGGGACGCGGGCGAAGGCCTCGAAGGAAAGCCCGCCGGCGTGATCGCCCAACAGCAGGAACATCGCCAGCAGGCACAGCACCGCGGCGTGGGCCGCCAAGAGGTAGATCCACGCCGCCCGCCGCACCTCGCCCTTGCCGTGGTCGAAGCCAATCAGCAGGAACGACGACAGCGACAGCAGCTCCCAGCCGACCAGGAAGATGACCGCGTGGCGCGCCAGCAGCACCAGCCCCATCGCCGCCACCAGCAGATTGAACCAGGCGGTCGGCGGACCGAGCCAGCGATCCTTGTAGGCCAGCAGGTACTCGCGTCCGTAGACCGCCGCCAGCAGCGACAGCCCGAACAGCGGGACCAGGAACATCGCCGACAGCGGATCGAGCCCCAGCAAGAGCTCGCCAGCCGGGGCTTTCCAGGTCAGCCGGATCGCGGCCTCGGGAATCGCGGTCAGCCCGCGCACCGCCGCGACCAGCCCCACCGCGCAGCCCGCCGCCGCTCCGAGCACGCCCAGCGCGGTGCTCAGCCGCGGGCGCGAGAGAGTCAGGAGCGCGAGCGCGCCACTCCCCAGCAGCAGGCCCAGGGCCAGCAGGAGCAGGTCCATCTAGGGACGCCCCTTGCCGTTGAGCGCGGCGTCGACTCGGGCCGCCTCCTTGAGGATCTCCTCGGCGCCGCCCTTGCGCATTACCGCCGCCTTGAAGGCCGGGTCGTGGAGCGCGGCGGCGATCTTGGCGAGCAACTGCAGATGGCCGTGGATGGTCGGTGTCACCATGAAGAAGAGCGTGTGGACCGGCCGCGAGTCCGGAGCCCGGAACTCGATCGGTCGGTCGAGGAAGCACAAGACGATGGCCGGCTCGGCGCCGCTGAGCGCCACTGGCTGGCGGACGTGAGGAATGGCGATGCCGTCGCCGACCCCGGTGGATCCGGCGGCCTCGCGCGCCAGCACCACCTCGAGCAAGGCCTCGCGGTCGGACTCGTCCGGCACCGGCAGCAGGCCGACGATCTGCTTGAGGACCGAGTCGCGGTCCAGGCCGCCGGCCAGCGAGTGGATCCCGCCCCGGCGCAGCGCCTCGCCTAGTCCCGGCAGGCGCACCTTGTCCGCTTCGCTGTCTTGGAACGACTCGACCGAGACCGGCATTCCGCGGGCCACCGCCCACTCCAGCAGCCCGGCGCGGTCAAAGCGCGGCCGCTCGGCCACCCAGTGACAGGGCAGCTCGCCTTCCTCGATCCAGCGATACACCTGCTCCTCGGGCGCGCGCAGGAGCTTGGCGGCATCGCTGACGTTCAAGAGCATGGGCAGCCTCTCAGCATGGGGGCACAGCGGTGCGGCGCCATGGAAGTCCCGGCGCGGGCACCTCGTGAAAGTCGATGAACAGGAGCCGGCGCGTCATTCAGCCCGCAGGCGGGCAGAAATGACGCGGTCGAGTGCGGAGGGAGGGGACGGGACGAGGGGCTGGCGGAGGGCAGGGATCGGCCGGAAAGCTTTCCGGATCGACCCCCACGTCCGATCTCATGACCCCGTCCGTTCTGGCAGCCAGAAGCGAACAGCAACCCCGCGAACTTTAACGGAAAAGAGGGGGGAGTCAAGGTTCGTTCCAGGGCGCTGAAGTGACCATCTTGACCAGTTTGCCGCGCCTGGCCGAGGGATGTTTGGCGACCGCAGCTTGGCCGGATGGCCCGCGGTCCTGCGCTATAGTCCCCGGCGACGCACGGCCGTGTCTTGCCTGATCGGTTGCACGGGTCCCGCAACAGCTTGCGAGCGAGGGGGAGTCCGACCAATGGAGGAGACGTTCTATCCCGATGTCTTCGATGGTCTGGGCTTCTTGCCTCGCGAGTACGGCGCGGTCCAGATCTTCGTCGAGCCGGTCGAGCGCAATGGCTTCGGGAGGGCCGTGGCTGAGATTTGGCTGCAGGCGTCTTTCAATCCGCTGCCCAGCGAGGCCTCTGTCGCGGTGATGGCCGGGGAGGGCGCCACGGCGACTGAGCTCGCTCGGCTCCCGCTGGGAGATCTCTCAGGCGGCAAGGTGGTGCGCTGGCGACTGCCGCTCATGCTCGAGATGGGCGTCGAGCGCCTGTGCTTTCAGGTCTCTGCCGTTCCGCCGCCGGAAGCAGCGCGCGTGCGGGTCAACCGCTCCCAGGATGCCGCGAACCGCGGGCCGCGCCTCAATGAGATCGAGCTGACCAAAGGCCTGAGCGGTGCCGACGCGATTGCCAGCTCGATCGTACGGACCGTGGCCCTCAACGCGATGGTCATGCCTTTCGGCTACGTCGGGGTTTCGTACGTCCGAGGCTCCCCCGGGGAACAGGAGTTCGTTTCCTCTCCCATCGGCCTGCCGGTCGAGGACATGCCGCACGGCTTCCTGGCAAACGTGATCGCCGGACAGCCCGAGCAGCTCGACGCGCTGCAGGTGGATCTGATGTGGGAGCCCGGCTGGCCGACGCTGCGCCCGGAGACGGCCATTCGCCGGCGCCTCGGCAAGAAGGAGCAGCCCCGCGAGCGGACCTGCTTCACCTGCGGCGCCAGCGTCCTCGACGACGCCGTCGCCGGCTGCCCCTCGTGCGGATCGCTGCTCTGAGAGCTCTGCGAGCCCGCTTCCCCTAAAGGTGCCCCTGAAGCGCCGCAGCCGGAGGCCTCGAAGGCCGCCGGCTGCGCTGTGGCACGCCTGTCGAGCAGGCGATCAGTGCTCGAGGAACCGCTCGGCCTCGATGGCGGCCATGCACCCGGTGCCGGCGGCGGTCACCGCCTGGCGGAAGGTGGGGTCCTGCACGTCGCCGGCGGCGAAGACCCCGGGGACGCTGGTGCGGGTCGAGCCCGGGACGGTCTTGATGTAGCCCTTCTCGTCCAGCTCGAGCTTGCCCACGAACGGCTCGGTGTTGGGCTTGTGGCCGATGGCCACGAACATCCCCTGCACCGCCAGCTTGCGGGTCTCGTCGGAGTGGGCGTTCTTGAGGACCAGCGCGTTCACCCGCTTGCCGTCGCCGACCACCTCCTTGACCACCGCGCTCCACTCGAAGCGGATCTTGGGGTTGGCCTTGGCGCGCTCCTGCATGATCTTCGAGGCGCGCAGCGCGTCGCGGCGGTGGACGATGGTCACGCTCTTGGCGTGCTTGGTGAGGTAGGTCGCCTCCTCCATGGCGGTGTCGCCGCCGCCGATCACCGCCACGTCCAGGTTCTTGAAGAAGAACCCGTCGCAGGTGGCGCAGGCCGAGACCCCGCGGTTCTTGTACTCGTTCTCGCCCTTGGCCCCGGTCCACATCGCCGAGGCCCCGGTGGCGATGATCACCGTCTCCGCCAGCACCTCGCCGTTCTCGTGCTGGATGCGGAACGGCCGCTTCGAGAAATCGACCCCGGTCACGTTCTCGTCGAGGAAGCGGGTCTCGAAGCGCTCGGCCTGGGCCTTCATCTGCTCCATCAGCTCCGGGCCGGCGACGCCCTTGGGGAAGCCGGGGTAGTTCTCGACCTCGGTGGTGATCATCAGCTGGCCGCCGGGGGTGTTGGGGATGGTCCCGGCGATGAGCAGCGGGCTCAGGTTGGCGCGCGCGGCGTAGATGGCGGCGGTGTATCCCGCCGGGCCCGATCCGATGATCACCACCTTCTCGACCTGCTGCTCCGCCATGACCTGCCTCCGAATCCGATGTCTGCTGCAGTTCGCCTGCTTGCCTGTTGTGAGCCGCGGGGCCGGCGAGCGGTTCAGCCCGGGCCGCCAGCGGCGCGAATCCTAGCGCGGGGGCGCGCCGCATGCTCGGCCAGAGATCCGCCGGACGAGCTCAGTGGCGCCCGCTGGCCGATCGGGCAGCGGATTTCGCGCCGCTTCGCCCGCCTTGCCGGCGAGGGCTGCCGCCTTGGCGCTGCCACGGCGGTCCGGCTATGGTGCCGCGCCATGTCCGACACCTCCGCCCGCCCGCAACCGACCGTCCTCTTCCGCTGGACCGTGCTGCTCGCCTGCAGCCTGGCGACCTTCGGCAACTACTACGTCTTCGACGCCCTCTACCCGGTCACCCCGTTGCTGGAGAAGACCTTCGGCTTCACCGGTGAGCAGACCGGGGCCCTGGACCTGGCCTACAACGTCGCCGCCCTGGTGGCGCTGCTGGGCGGGGTCTTCGTCATCGACCGGCTGGGGACCATCAAGTCGGCGATCCTGTTCTCGGTGGTGGGGGCGCTGGGCAGCCTGCTGATCGCGGTGCTCCCCGGCTTGTTCCCCGGGGCGGCCTGGGCCTCGATGATGGCCGGCCGCTTCGTGCTCGGCCTGGGAGCGGAGCTGTTCATCGTCGCCGCCACCACCGTGGTCGGGCGCTGGTTCAAGGGCAAGGAGATCTCCTTCGCGCTGGCGGTGCAGCTGCTCATCGCGCGCCAGGGCAGCTTCATGGCCGACAAGTCGCCGGGGCTGCTGCCGTCGCTGTTCGAGAGCTGGCAGCCGCCGCTGCTGCTGGCGGCCGGGGTGGGCGGGCTCTGGCTGCTGTTCGCGCTGGTCTACGCCGCGCTCGAGCACCACGCCGCCAAGAAGTACGGCGCGGCCAAGGCGGCGGCCACCGACAAGCTGGTGCTCTCGGACGTGGTGCGCTTCGACCTGGGCTACTGGTGGATCGTCGGGCTGTGCGTGGCCTTCTACGCCACCATCTTTCCCTTCCGCACCTTCGCCAATCTCTACCTGACCCAGGCCCACGGGGTGTCGGAGGAGGCCGCCGGCAACCTCAAGAGCTGGCTGCCGCTGCTGTCGATGATCGGGATGCCGCTCTTCGGCCTGCTGGTGGACAAGATTGGCAGGCGGGCGCTGCTGATGGCGGTGGGCTCGGCGCTGCTGGTGCCGCCGTTCTTCCTGATGGCCTACACCAAGGCCCCGCTCGAGCTGTCGATGGGGATGCTGGGGGTGGCCTTCGCCCTGGTGCCGGCGGTGCTCTGGCCGGCGGTGACCTACCTGGTGCCGGAGCAGCGGCTGGGCTCGGCCTATTCGCTGATGACCTTCTGCCAGCAGTTGCTCTGGGCGGGGATGAGCTGGGGCATGGGCAAGGTCAAGGACGTCACCGGCGCCTGCGCCGAGAATCCTGGCGGCTGGATCCCGGTGATGTGGATGCTGGGGATCCTGGCCAGCGCCGGCTTCGTCTTCTCGTTCCTGCTCTACCAGAGCGAGCGCGGGGCCAAGGCCCACGGGCTGGAGTCGGCCAGGCCGGCAGAGGCCCTCGCGGGCGCCGGCGATTCGCCCGCCAGCGCCTAGCCGCAAGACGGGCGTTTGCTCGCCCCTACTTTCCGGAGCTGTCGAGCACCCACTCCATGTGCGACGGCGCGGTCTTCACGTAGGTGTAGACCGCCTGCTTGCCGCAGCCGACCACGCCCTGCTGCCAGATCGAGGCGAGCTGGGTCGCGGCGAGCTTGGCCTCCTCGCACTGGAGGTCGAAGGCGGCGCGCCGCTTGAGATCGTCGAGCGAGGTCCAGCCCTCGTTGCCCAGCTCGTCCACGCTCACCAGCCAGGTCGCCGAACGCCCGCATCCCTCGAGACGCTTGGTCTGGGCATCGACGACGACCACCGCCACCTGCTCCTCCGGGCATTTTAGGCTCTCGGCGGCGCCCGCCGGCATGCGGTGTGCGCAGCCTGCGGCGAGGAGGAGTTGCAGCGGCGCGATGAGCACTCCGAGTCGGATTGGATTCATGGAAGGACTATAGCGGGATGCGGATGGAGCCGAACCTCGGCGGCTCGCGACCGGGTCGGCCGTCCCGATAGGCATTCTGGGTTTCGGTATGATGGCCGCTCCAAGATTGACCGCATCACGAAGGACACGCTCATGCGCACCCGGTACCTCGTTCTCTGGCTGGTGGGCGCGCTCGCTGCGTCCGGGTGCGAGTGGCTGATCTCTGGTTCCCCCGCAGACCCCCAGCAGACCGCGGACGACGGCGGCCAAGGTGGTGGTGCCGACGGCTCGGCGGGCCCCGGAATCGACGCCGGGCAGACGGCGGACGGCGGCATCAAGTCGGATGGCGGCACCCAGTCCGACGCGGGCCCCGGCGACGGCGGGAGCGGAAGCTGCCAGGGAGCGGCCATCGCCGCCCACTGGAGAGAGCTCCAGTATTCAGGCAGCAGTATCCGCGGGATCGGAGGCACTGCCGATACCGACGTCTGGTTCGCCGCCGACGGGCACATCTATCACTGGAACGGCCAAACCTTCGCTTCCACCGGTATGCCGCCCAATTTCGCGGGGACTCAGACCGCGGTCTGGGCCTACGCGCCGGACAAGGCCTGGTCTTCGGGATTCTGGAACGTCCTGAGCTGGGACGGCAGCGGCACTTGGACCGAGAGCTACACCTCCGGCTCGTTCATCAACGGGATCTGGGGGAGCAGCCCCAACGACGTCTGGGCCGTGGGTAACAGCGGATTGGTCGTGCAGTGGAACGGCACCAAATGGACTGACCGCAGCGCCGGGATCTCCTCGGAGTTGCTGGGCGTCTGGGGCGTCGACTCCGCGCACCTTTACGCGGTCGGGGCCTCGGGAACGATGATCAGCAACGCCTCAGGCTCCTGGGCGGACGTCAACCTGGGGACCGGCGACGGGCTCAACGGGATCTTCGGCACCAGCGCGACCGACATCTGGGTGGTCGGCGACCGCGGCACGCTGTTCCACCGCGACAACTTCGGCTGGTCCAAGGTCACCAACCTGCCGACGGCGGTGAATCTCAACGCGGTGTGGGCCGGCTGCCCGAAGGACGTGTGGATCGCGGGAGATAAGAGCACCCTGCTGCACTACGACGGCTCGGGCTGGGCTCAGGTCCAGACCTCGTCGATCGCCTGGTCCAACGTGACCGATCCGAGCCTGGAGAATCTCTACGGGATCTGGGGAACCCCGGGTGGCTCGGTCTACGCGGCCGGCACCCGCGGCCTGGTCCTCAGATCGGGTCCGTGAGCGCCCCGGTTACGCCGCCTGTGATCGCGGCGGCCTGGCTTCGATTCGCGGCGCTCGCAGCAACCAGGCCAGAGAAGCGGCAGCGGTCAGGTCGTAGGCGAGGCAGAACCCGGGCCACCAGGCGGGAACGCCGGGGTTCTCGATGATGTGCCCGTGGAAGAAATCGAAGATCCCGTGGGCCAGCAGTCCTGCCGCCGCCAGCCACAGGTTTCGTCGATAGCCCAGGGCAGTGGCTGCCAGGAACGCGGCCGTCGCCAGCGCCTCCAGTCCCAGCGCCGGCAGCGATGCTCCCATCGCCGCGAATAGCACGTAGTAGGAGGCGATGACCGCCAGCACGGTGGGATAGAAGGCCCGATCCCGGTCCAGCCCGATCAACCTGGCGGCGACCGAAACGGCAAGGGCAATGACGACTCCGGCGAGGAATTCCATGGCAACCGATGGCGGGTGCGCTCGAAGCTGTGGCGCCCGGCTGCCCGGGAGCCTAACGCGTCAGCTCGAAGCGCCCCAGCGCCACGTTGCAGGTGGCCCCGCTGGTATGGCTCGGCTCACCGTCGTCGCCGTTAGAAAACCCAGCCCGTCCCCACGCCTACCAGCACCGCGTCGGAGCGGTAGTAGCGCTTGTCGATTCCCTGCCCGCTCGGCTGGTTGTTGAAGAAGCGCTCGTAGGCGGCATCGGCGAAGAGGTGGAAGTGGCCCAGCCGTACGTCGGCGCCGGCCACCGCTCGGGCGGCGACCGCCGGCGCGATGGCGGTGATCCCCGGCCCCAGGTAGATCCGCACTCGGCCCAGCTCCAGCGGGTAGAGGCGGCCCTCGAGCCGGATCGCCGGGCTGGTCTTGCCCGCCAGCACCGCTCCGGCGATCCCCAGCATCCGGCCCGAGTACTCGGCCTGCACCCCGCCGGTCAGTCCGCCGCCGAGCGCGTCGGCGTCGCCGCGGACGCCGGCCAGCACTCCGCCGAAGCCCCGGTCCTCGTCTGGCTGCGCCACCTTGACCTCGCCCGAGCGCGGGTCCTGCTGCACCAGCTCCACCAGCGCCGGGCTCACCAGGTCGAGCAGCGGGTCCACCGAGGTGCCCACCACCCGCCGACCCACCCGGCCGATGGGCCGCGACTTCTTGGTGTCCAGCAGCGACAGGTTGAGCAGGAACGAGTCGCCGACCTTGGCCAGGCTCCCCGACAGCGCCCGCTCCGCCGCCAGCGCCCCGGCGACCTCGGTCAGGCAATCGCTCTCGCTGCAGCCGAGCAGCCGGCGCTGGCGATCGAGGCCGACCATCGCCGCCACCTCGCTCTGGCCGACCACCTCGTAGGCCCCCAGCGCCACCAGCCGGCTCTGCACGTACTCCGAGACGCTGTTGGCCACCGCTTCCTCGACGCCGGCTCCGCCTGAAACCCCGAGGAAGGCCAGCCGGATCAGCTTGCGCGGAGCGGATCCGCTCGGCTTGGCCGGCTCCGGGGCCGCCGGCGGCGCGATCACTTCCGCGGCCGGAGCCGAGGGCGGCGGAGGCGGAGGTGGCGCGGGAGGAGCCGCCGGCTCAGGTGCCGGAGTCGGCGCGGGCGCGGCGGCGGGCGCCGGAGTCGGAGT
>JBBIQS010000112.1:0-22071 GCA_037442205.1 Myxococcales bacterium | reverse complement strand
GCTGTGCCTTCTCCATGCGCGAGTGCTGGAAGAAGTACTTGAGCAGGAAGGCGAAGGTGGCGTCGCCCTCGGGCAGGGTCTTGATGTCCTGCGCCAGCGGGATCATCGCGTCGTAGACCGAGCTCTTGGCGGCGTCGCGGATCTGCGCCAGATGGCGATCCGCCCAGCGCTTGCGGGCCTCCTCGGGCGTCGGCAGCTTGCGCTCCTCGAACTTGATCCCGTAGCGCTTCTCCAGCGCGGTCAGGGTCACCATCTCGCGGCCGCTGACCAGGTTGAGCGCCACGCCCTTCTTGCCGATGCGCCCGGTGCGCCCGACCCGGTGCAGGTAGACCGCCGGATCCTCGGGCAGCGAGTAGTTGATCACGTGCGTCAGGTCGCTGATGTCGATGCCTCGGGCGGCGATGTCGGTGGCCACCAGGTACTCGAGCTCACCGCGCTTGATCTTGGCCATCACCCGCTCGCGCTCCTTCTGCGGAAGGTCTCCGTTCAAGACCTCGGCGTCGAAGCCGTTGCGGTTGAGCACCGCGGTCACCAGCGAGGTGTCGTCGCGGGTGTTGCAGAAGATGATCGCGTTGTCCGGCTCCTCCAGCTCCAGCAGGTAGATCAGGTTGCGGGGCTTCGGGTAGGCGTCGACCGTGTAGTAAAGCACCTGCTCGATGCCCTCCACGGTGAAGACGTCGCCGGACAAGAGCACCGTCTCCGGATCCTTGAGGAAGCGCTTGATCAGCCGGTCGATGTCCGGCGGCACGGTGGCCGAGAAGAGCAGCATCTGCTTCGTGGCCGGAAGGTGCTCGAGGATGCGAGTGACCTCCTCGTAGAAGCCCTGGTTGAGCATCTCGTCGGCCTCGTCGAGGACGCCGAACTGGGCGGTGGAGAGGTCGAGGTTCTTGCGGCGGATGTGGTCGTAGACGCGGCCGGGCGTGCCGACCACGATCGAGGCCCCGGCTTCCAGGGCGTCGATCTGCTCCTTCATCGAGGCCCCGCCGTAGATGGCGGCGACCGTCAGGTCGCGGTGCTTGCCGAGGGCGCGGATCTCGTCGGCCACCTGGATGGCGAGCTCGCGGGTGGGGCAGAGCACCAGCGCCCGGACTTCGCGGGTGCCGGCGGGAACCTTCTCGAGCATCGGGATGCCGAAGGCGGCGGTCTTGCCGGTGCCGGTCTTCGAGCGGACGATCAGGTCGCGACCCTCGAGCACCTTGGGGATCGAGCGGGCCTGCACCGGCGTCGGCATCTTGTAGCCGCGGTCGGCGATCCCGCGCTTGACGTCTGAGGAGAGCGGCAGCTCGTCGAAGGTGATGTCCGCCACGTAGTCGGAGGCGGGAGCCTCGGGGGCGGTTTCTAGGGTGGTATCAATATCGGTGCCGTCGGGCATCTTGGCTTTGCTCCAATCGGGAATCGGCCTCTGCTCCTTTGGCTCGAACCAGCGGATGAGGTGGCTCGAGGGAAGCCGAACAGGCAGGCGCTCGGCAGTACGGACGGCCGGAAATCGCCTGAGACCGCAGGGGTATACACCGCGCCGGGGCCCGCTGGCAACGAGTGGACACTTGCGGCTCCAGGAGTGCCGCGCGCGTCTAACCTGTATGAATGCTTGGGGAAAGGTGCAGCGTAAGCGTTGCCCGGTCCGGCGTTCGCGGATAAAACGACCCTCAAGTGGCCAAGAGATCGCCAGATAGCCAGCCTGCTTCGGCGCCGAGCGCTCCCAAGCGGCGCGGACGTCCGCCGAAGAGCGAGCAAAAAGCGCCCGCCCGCCCGGCGAAGGTCCTGGAGCCGGTGGTGGAGCTCACCGAACCAGCGTCCGAAGAGCAGGAGCTCGGCGAAGAGCAGCTCGAGGAGCTGGGTCGCGTCGAGGAAGAAGCTGTCTCCGGTCAGGCCAAGCAGGCGAGCACCGCGCTGGCCCCGCGTCCGACGACGGGGATCCGGCCGCGCGACGCGCTGGCCTCGTACATGTCGCAGGTCGAGCGCCATCCGCTGCTGACGCGCGAGGAGGAGCACGAGCTGGCGGTGCGCTACCGGCAGACCGGCGACGTAGACGCCGCCTACCGGCTGGTGACCGCCAACCTGCGGCTGGTGGTCAAGATCGCCCACGAGTACCACCGCAACACCTTCGCCCTGCTCGACCTGGTGCAGGAGGGGAACGTCGGGCTGATGCACGCGGTGAAGAAGTTCGACCCGTACCGCGGGGTGAAGCTGTCGAGCTATTCGGCGTGGTGGATTCGGGCGTACATCCTCCGCTACATCATGGACAACTGGCGGATGGTGAAGCTGGGGACCACCCAGGCGCAGCGAAAGCTGTTCTTCAACCTGCGCAAGGAGCAGGAGAAGCTCGCCGCCCAGGGCTTCGAGGTGACGCCCAAGCTGCTGGCCGACCGGCTCAAGGTCACCGAGCAGGACGTGGTGGAGATGGACCAGCGGCTCTCCCAGGACGAGTTCAGCCTGGACGCGCCGGTGGCCGAGGACTCGAAGACCTCCAAGGCGGATCGGCTGGCGGCGGTCTCAACGCCGGCGGACGAGCGGCTGGCCGAGCACCAGCTCAAGGAGATCCTCAGGCAGCAGTTGGCGGAGTTCGGCAAGACGCTCAAGGACAAAGAGCTCTACATCTTCCAGAACCGGCTGATCTCCGAGGAGCCGATGACCTTGCAGGAGATCGGCGATCGCTACGGCATCACCCGCGAGCGGGCGCGGCAGATCGAGGCCAAGCTGATCAAGGACCTGAAGGCCTGGATGGAAGAGGCGGTGCCGGACTTCAAGGACCTCGAGATCGGTCCGCGGCAGAGCTGACGGCCGGGCGGAGGTTTGCGCGCTCGCTTCGCTCCTTGACTTCCGCGCGCGACCTCGGGCTTTATCGCCCTCCTCCGAGGAACCGACATGGCCGAGCAAGCGTCCGCAACCACTGCCATTCCCAGTGCCCCCGAGCCCTCCGCGGGCGCGGCGCCGGCGAAGCCCGCCGGGCTGATCTGGGGCCTGACGCGCGGCAATCTGATCGGTTTGGCGGCGGTGGTGTTCGCGGTGCAGTTGCCGTTCGTCATCTACCTGCTGCGCGGAGCGGCGCCGGTCACCTCAGCCGTGCCGTACACCGACGACTTCAACCGCCCGGAGCTGGGCGAGAACTACTGGACCACCGGCGGCGACTGGGGCATCGACAACGGGGTGGTGCACTCGCCGGGCGTGAAGAACAACCCGCTCTGGCTCAAGGCCAAGCTGCCGGAAGACGTGGCGGTCGAGTTCGACGCCCGCAGCGAGTCGACCGACGGCGACATCAAGTGCGAGATCTTCGGCAACGGCTACGACCACGCCTCGGGATACGTGGTGATCTTCGGCGGCTGGTCGAACTCGACCTCGATCATCGCCCGGCTCGACGAGCACGGGCCGACCGTCGGCCAGCCGAAGGGGAAGTACGACCGGGTCGAGGCCAAGGGGTTCAAGGTCGAGAAGGGCAAGACCTACCGCTTCCGCATCGAGCGCAAGGGCAACCTGCTGCGCTGGTTCGTCGACAACAAGCTGGCCCTCCAGTACGACGACCCCAATCCGCTCAAGGGCTCCGGGCACGACCGGTTCGGATTCTCGAGCTGGGACTCGGACCTGTACTTCGACAATCTGAGCGTGCAGCCGCTGTAGGCGGAGCGCCGGTCTCCGGCGAAGGCTGATTCGGCGAGGAATCGGGACCGAGGTCCAGTGCGAGGCGGCCTCTACTGCCTCGAAAGCCGTTCAGCGGGCGGAGAACGGCCTGCTTGACTGAGCGAGCCGCAGGGTCGAGAACCGTCCTATCCCAGTCACGGGGAGGAAGGTCCATGAACCGCTTCGCACTGCTCACGCTGGCGATCCTCGCAGCGACTTCCTGCGCAGGGTTGGTGCCCGAGGGCGCCGACGAGGGGAAGCCAGACTCCGGGAGCGCCGCGCTGCCGGCTTGGGACATGAAGGTCAAAGCCGACATCGTGGGAGCCATCGCCGGGATCGACAGCCAGACCATTTCCAACCCGACGACACCGGTGCAGACCGATGACCTCCAGTCGGTGAGCTACTCCGCGTCGGCACCTGGCAACGGATCAGCGACGGCCTCGCTCATCGTGACCCGGAATGAGCGAAGCGTGCGCATTGAGTCGTCTGCCTCCGTCAATTCGCCGGGCCAGCCCTCCGCGATGAGCGGCGCGACCATTGAGCTGCGGCACGTATGCGTCGCCGCCAACGGCGCGACGAGCTTCCGAATCGACGTCAGTTGCGCCGGGACCGCCGTGCCGACCGGTTCGAGCGCGTCCGCCGAGCTCGGCATTGGCAAGAGCTCGACCGGGTGCCATCTGGCCAAGGTGCTTTTCCAAGGGAGCGTCCTCAAGGACACCCCCTGGGACCGGACCTCCTTCAGCTTCACAGTGCCGGCTCGCACCGACGCCCCAACCTGCTGGACCGACGGCGTTCAGGTCCACGCGCTTTCCACCGCCGGCCAGGCGGGCGCCGGCAACGCTTCCGCGGCCACGACCACCGCGGACGTGACGCTAACCGTCACGCCCATCTACTGAACGGCATGGAGCTCGGCTCCCGCCCGTCTGATAGCGCGGGATGGCGCGGGTGCACTGCTGGCAGTTCGGGCATTCAGCGCCTGGCGGAGGTCTGCCCGGGCCAAGCCCACGATCGCTCGGCCAAGGACTTAGTGCCAGTCGTGGTGGTGGTGGTGGCTTCCGCTCGAATTCGAGCTTGGCCGCTGCCCGATGTCCAGGCTGTCGTCGTGGCGGGCGGTGAAGTCGATGGTCACCTCTGAGCCGTCGGCGAACTTGAGCACCAGCTTGCCCTCGGCCTGCTGGGTGAAGGAAAGCAGGCGCAGGGCGGCTTCGAGCCGAGCGCCGGAGAGCCAGGGATGATCCGCCGGCGCTTGGACGTCGACGACATCGTCGGTGACGTTCGGAACGCAGAGGGTCGAGCCGCCGTCGGCGCTTGCCGATCCGGCATCGGCGACTCCGCCATCGGGCTGGGCCGCGCAGTCGTTGGTCATGGGCGTGGTGCGCTGGATTGAGGAGTCGAGCGCCGACCCGCGAATCGCCTGCACCGCGAGCATGCCGCCGCCGCAGCTCAGGTCGAAGATCGCCTGATTGGTGGTCCAGTCGTTGTGGTAGCTGCTCGCCGGATCGAGCGGGCCGCTGACGTCGACGCCGCCGATGCTTCCCTGGCAGGTTCCGGCGGAGGTGGTGTCGCAGCTGCAGGCGGCGAGGCCGAGGATCAGCAAGGAGGCGAGGGCGTGGGCGGGGCGGATCATGTGGGCTCCGTCGGATGGCGCGGCGTTGCTCATCGGAAGAGTTGCCGGCCGGGGATGGAGCGATCCCGAGGGCGAGGACCGCGAAATTGCCTCGAGAAGTTCAGTGGTTACCGCTCCGAAGGCCGGAGGGCTGGTGGCTGAACCGCGGGAAGGGGATCAGCGGGCTGCCGCCGGGCCGAGAAGGGGTTCTGCGGGCTCACAGCGGGCCGGGAAGGGGTTCCGCGGGCTAACCGCTGAGCTGGAAAGGGGTTCCGAGACCTGTCGGACGGCGCGGGAAGGGGTTCTCGGGGCGCGGGAAGGGGCGAGAAGGGGTCCGCCGACCTTCCGGACGAGGTGGGAGGGGGTCGCGGACCTTTCGGACGACGTGGGGAGGGGTTCCGGCGTCCGTGGCGGGGCCGAAGAGGGGTTCCGGGCGCGTCCGGTGCTCGCGAGCATCGCTCCCGCGGCGCCAAGTGCGACTCAGGTCGGCTCCGCGGAGCGGTCGGGGAGCCAAACGGAGAAGTTGGCCGCTTCGGGTCGCCATAGCTGCGAAATGAGAGGCTTCGGCACGCCAGGACGGAAAGGCCGGGCGCGAGGGTCACAGTCGCGGATCAACCGGCTCACTCTCGAGCGCCAGCACCCCGAAGACGCATTCGTGAACCTTCCGCAGAGGCTGCTTGGCGACGAATCGCTCCAGTCCTTCAATTCCCAGCGCGAACTCGCGCAGTGCCATGGAGCGCTTCGTGTTGACCGACCGCTTCCGCAGGCGTTCCAGGTGCTGGGGGGCGGTGTATTCCGGCCCGTAGATGATCCGCAGGTACTCAGGCCCTCGGCACTTCACGGCCGGCTGAACGAGCCCTCGCTTTCCTCGCGCGGCGAAGTCGAGCGGCTTGACCACCATGCCTTCGCCGCCCCGTCCCGTCAGTTCCTCCCACCACGCCACGCCGCTGGCCTCGCTTGCTTCATCGTCCAGGTCGAGCAGCTTATGGGGCGTCGCCAATAGCATCTCGGAGTCAGCTCGGCAGAGCAGCGCCAGCGTCTCCATGTGCCAGAGATGGTTCTTGTTCGTGTGGACCGCGCCCTCGGTCGCCAACACATGAAAGGGTGCGAGCCGAAGGTCGCCGATCCCGCGCACCGGCCAACAGTAGCGGCGGTAGGACTCGACGTACTTCCTGACGCTCTCGGACCGGCTGCGCATCTGCTCAAGGAGCCCGCAGACCGGCTGGTCGCGGGAGGCGGCTTTCTCCAGCGCAGCCACCGCCTCGGGCAGCGCCGCACAGGCCGCTGCACCAACTGCCGCGTACTGCTCGCGGACGAGCTCCTGGGCCTTGGCCGACCAGGGCATCAACTCGCAGTCGAGGCATACCCACTCGGTCTTGAACTCGTCCCACCATCCGGCTGCCGTCACGGCGGCATGAAGGCGCAGGAGGAACTCGCGCTCCAGCTGCGGATCTCCAAAGAACCGCCTGCCGGTCCTCGTGTAGAGGATTCCGATCTCCAATTCGCGCACGCCGAAGCGAGAACGGGCGGCCTCTTCGTCGCGGCAGACGATGGCGACCGCGCGAGAGCCCATGTGCTTCTCTTCGCAGACGACCTTGGTGATTGCCTGGCTGCGAAAGTAGGCAAAGGCCTCCGAGGGATGTTCGAGCAGTCCCGGACGAGTGGTCGTCTCCGGCGGAGACATCGTCGGCGGGAGGTAGATGAGCCACTTCGGGTTGCAGGCAAAGCGGCTCATTGCCTCCAGTGCCGCCGCGGCGTTCTCCTCTCGAACCGTGACATCCCGGTAGAGCCTGGTGCTGATGACCCGCTTGCCGCTCACGTCCTCGAGGTCGAGGACATCGTCGAGCGACTGCTGAGCGGAAAGCCCGCCGGCCGGCGGCGCCGGCAGCAATGGCCTGACCGGCTCGCAGTACACCTTCGCTGCCGGGACGGAGACGATCTCGCGCTCGGGATAGCGAAGCGCGGTCAGCTTCCCGCCGAACACGCAGCCGGAGTCGATGCAAAGGGTGTTGTTGACCCACTCTGGCTCAGGCACCGGGGTGTGCCCGTAGACGACCATCGCCTGGCCACGGTACTCGGCCGCCCAGTTGTGGCGAACCGGCAGTCCGTACTCGTCGGTCTCGCCGGTCGTCTCGCCGTAGAGGGCGAAGTCGCGCACCTTGCCCGAGCCTCGCCCCTGCATCGGTTCCTTCATCCCGGCGTGCGCGACGACCAGCTTCCCGTCGTCCAGCACATAGTGCGAGACGAGGTCGTCGAGGAACTCGGCGACCTTCTTGCGGAACTCCGCCGGCTCTCGCTCGAGCTGGGCGAGCGATTCGGCCAGCCCGTGCGACACCTTCACGTCCTTCCCGCGCAGCTTGCGCATCAGCTTGATGTCGTGATTCCCGGGCACGCAGAGGGCGGCGCCGGCCTGCACCATGCCCATCACCAGGCGCAAGACGCCCGGCACAGCCGGGCCCCTGTCCACCAGGTCGCCGAGGAATATGGCTCGCCGGCCAGCGGGTGGCTTCGCCGAAAGAGCATCGCCCGAGCCGCCGATTTCGTACCCGAGCCGCGCGAGAAGGGCCGTCAGCTCGTCCAAGCAGCCGTGCACGTCACCGATGATGTCGAACGGGCCATGCTCGTCGCGGAGGTTGTTCCAGAGACGCTCCCGCTCGAACGCGGCCTGCTCGATCTGCTCGGGATTGAGGATGAAGACGTGGCGGAACCCCTCGCGCTCCAGACCTCGCAGCGAGCGGCGCATCTGGTGGAGCTGGTTGCCGATGACATGCGGGCCGAACGAGCGATCCGGTCGCGCGACGTTGCGGTCCTGGCAGACTCGCTCGGGGACGTCGAGCACGACCGCGACCGGGAGGCTGTGGTACTCCCGGGCCAGCTCGACGAGCGGCCTGCGCGCATCCGGCTGAACGTTGGTGGCATCGATCACGGTCAGCTTGCCGGCGGCCAGGCGTTTGCCGGCGATGAAGCGCAGGACATCGAAGGCGTCCTTGGTCGCTTCCATGCTGTTCTCGTCATCGCAGACGAGAGCGCGGCAGTGGTCGGACGAAACGACCTCCGTGGGCTTGAAGTGCTTGCGGGCGAACGTGGACTTGCCCGCCCCGGAGGGACCGATGAGCAGCACCAGCGACAGCTCTGGGATCTTGATCTTCATCGCGCGAACACCGCCATCTGCGTAGGCGCGCCCGCGGCCGCGTCCTCGGGGCCGACCGGCAGCAATCGATGGGAGTAGCCGTAGCGCTTGCCGATGTCAGTGGCCCACTCCGCGAACTGCGCCCGGTTCCATTCGAACCGGTGGTCGCGGTGCCGGAAGGCGCCGGCCGCGAGCCGCTCGAATTTCACGTTGTACTCGACGTTCGGTGTCGTCACGACCACCGTCGCGGGACGAGCGAACTCGAAGACCACCCGCTCGAAGGCCGAGAGGCGCGGCGCATCCAGGTGCTCGATGACCTCGACGATCGCGGCCGCGTCGAAGCCGGCGAGTCTGTGATCCCGATACAGCAGCGACCCATGAAGCAGCTTGAGACGCTGGCGTTGGATTTCGGGGAGGCGATCGAGCTCCAGCCGCTCCTTGGCGACCTCCAACGAACGGAAGGTCACGTCCATCCCCACGATCTCGGTGAACGAGCGATCCTGCAGGAGCAGCTTGAGCAGCTTCCCGTCGCCGCAGCCAAGGTCGAGGACGCGGCGCGCCCCGCTTCCTTTGAGGGCGCCGACCACTGCGTTGAGCCGGTGGTCGTTCAGGCTCAGGGACCGCTCGAGCGCGGCTTCCTCCTCGGTGCGTCGCTGCTCGCGCTCGTCGGGCTCGACAACGTCTTCGTCTGCGAGCCGCGAGAGCGCCTCGCGCGTGAGACTTCGTTGGTGCTTGAGATACCGGCGGGTGATCAGTTCTCGTTCCGGATGCGTTGGCAGCCACCCTTCCCCGTGCCGGAGGAGCTTGTCGACCTCGTCCTGGCCGACCCAGTAGTGCTTCTCGTCGTCGAGGACCGGCACCAGGACGTACAGGTGCGACAGCAGATCGCCCAGCCTCTTCCTAGCTCGGAGATCAACCGTGAAGTACCTGCTCTCGCCCCACTCCGGGAAGGTCTGGTCCAGTGCGTGGCGGCGCGCCGCGACGGTGTAGCCGAGGGGCTCGAAGAGCCGCTTCAGGAGATCCTCACCGCCCGAGCACGGTAGGACGGTCAGCCGCGCTTCCAGCGGAATCTCGCTCTGCGCCAGCTCGGGGCGCTCGTTGCATCGCCCCGACATCGCCGTCCCGAGCACGCGGGCCAGGGCGACGCTCAGCAGGGACGAGGCGACGTAGGGCCTGTCGTTGACGTAGTGGGCGAGAAGCCCGCCCTCGCCATCGGGACCGCGGCGGTCGCGCACGAGCCCGACGGGATCGACGTCGAGCAAGAGGGCCGCGGTGCAGCGCTCGTCGCTCGCCTCGGGATAGAAGACGTGGACCTTCCCGAAGGAGAGCTCGAATGACTGCGGGCGGTACGGGCTCTTGTGGAGCAGGTAGCCCAGGTCCGTCGCCGGGCTGTGCGTGGTCGTCAGCGTGAGAAGCATTCGTACCCCTTGCGCTCCATCGGCCAGATTGCAGCGAGTCCTGCTCGTCCGGTGAAGGCTCGGCGAAGTCGATCAGGTGCCGGACACAGTAGCCCAGGCAAACGCTCAAGGTCTCTGGGCTCGGGCGGGATACACTGGCGACGGATGGTCCCTGCGGTCGGCTCCGCCCAGTCAAGGACTCTAAAGATGACCGCCCTGCCGCTGCTCGTGGCTTCCCTGCTCTCCGCCGGCGAGGCAGTGCAGGTGGGCGTGCTCGAGGAGTTCGCCTTCGACTTCGGCCAGCCGCTGAAGCCGCAGGTGCGCCTCTCCTTCGTTCGCACCGCAGGCGGCTGGGAAGCGGCAGCGCGGCCAGACCGAGATCTCGGACGCGAGCCCGCCGCACCCTCGGACGCCGGCGAGGCCGCTGCCTCAAGGCGGTGGACCGTCTGCGGCGACGGGGCATCGGTGGGGACTGTCTCGACCGAGCCACTCCAATCCGAGCACTACGACCAGAAAGGGGCGCAGCGGGTGGTCTCGCCCGAGACAATGCCCTTCACTGGGCAGCGCTCGACCGAGTTTTCGGGCTGGCTGAACGAGCCGGTTCATCATCCGCTCGTCGCCACGACTGGAACCCAGCAGCAGTGTGCTGACCCGGATGGCTGGAGCTAGGCTCAGTTCGCGCCCCGTGCCTGTGGTATACCAAGGCAGCACAAGGAGGATGTCCATGAAGGTAAAGACCAAGATCAAGGCCGGCGTCGCCGTCATCTTCCACGACGACGCTGGCGCAGAAGTCGGTCGCTAGCGCCCCGCTGTGACTCAGCACCAGGGAACTGCCTGCGCCAGCGGGTGGTTCTCTGTCATTTTCGATGTTCCAGCCAAGCGTCTTCGAAATGCCGGGAGCGGATTTCAGGCAGCACCTGTGACCCGAAGACCCGATGCACCCGCACCACCGCGCGACGTTCCTCCGGGCCACGCACCCGACAAAAAAGGCCCTCCGTGAGCCGGTCAGGGCCACACGGAGGGAAGGAGCTGCGCGGACTGTTGTCCGCTGCGTCCCTGTGAAGTCAGACGCGCTGCTCCCAGTCATCCAGCGCGCCGGCGCGGACGGCGGTCTTCACCTTCAGGCCGGTGGCGCGGATGGCCTTCTGAGTTGCGACCTCCGACTCCTGCGCAGCCGCCTTGCCCCTCACCTTCGTCTCTTTCGTCCCGTTCATGGCTTGCTCCTCCTTGCTCTCACCGTCGAGAGATCTCGAAAATAGCCCAACTGATCGAGCGGCAAGGTGATCGGGCGCACAAAAACGGCCCGGACCGATGCCGTTCCCTCTGGAGAGGTGCGCGAAAGGTTTCGCGGCTCCTGGGCGCCGCAGCTCGCCGCAAGGCTTCGCCGGAAGAACCAACCGGCACCTGATGCACTTGGCGAGGGCTCGCGATCGATGCGACCATGACGAACTCCATCTGAGCCCGGGATGCCCAGCCCTTTCCACCGAACTCTGCGCTCGCTGCAAGCTGACGGCGCCGGCCACCGGCTGGCCACGGCAGCGGTCATCCTGGCGCTGGTCGCCGCCTGGACCTCCTGGCTCGTCCTCGCGCGTGTCACCCTCTACGCCGTGAGCACTTCAGCGCGGCTCGAGGTCGATCAGGAGAGCCATCCCGTCGAGGCGCCCGTCGCCGGCAGAGTGACGGTCAGCCAGCTCTCGCTCGGCAGCTCTGTGAAGCAGGGGGACTTGCTCGTCGAGCTCGACAGCGAGCCGCAGCGTCTCGAGTTGGACCGGGAGCGAGCCAGCCTCTCTGCCATCGGGCCCCAGCTCAAGGCTTTGCGCTCCGAGGTCGCCCAGCTGGAGCAGGCGCAGCGCGACACCGCCAAGGCCGACTCGGCGCGCCTGGACGAAGAACGAGCTCGCAGCGAGGAGAGCACCACCGCGGCGCGGCTCGCCGAGGACGAGTCGGCGCGCACCCGACACCTGTTCGAGGCCGGCGCGGTGCACGAGGGGGAGCTCCGCCGCGCCCAAGCGGAATCCGAGCAGCGCCGGGCCGCGGCCAGCGCGATGCGCATCGCGGTGGAGCGCACCAGCTGGGAGCAGCGAACCGCCGAGTCCAACCGCCGCGCTACCTTGGAGCGCCTCCAGCGGGAGGCGGCCACGCTCGAGGGCGAGCTGCACGTGGGCGAGGCGCGAATCGCCGGCCTGGAGAACGAGATCCGTCGCCGGCGAATCGTGGCGCCCGCTACCGGTCTTCTTGGCGAGGTCCGTCCGGTCAAGCTCGGCCAGTACCTGGAGGCTGGTGCGCGGCTGGCCTCGGTGGTTCCCTCGGGCGGCCTGCGCGCGGTGGCGCAATACGATCCCGCCTCGGCGATCGGTCGCGTCCGCCCCGGGGCGAGCGCTCTGCTGCGCCTGTCGGGATTTCCCTGGACCCAGTACGGGTGCCTGCGCGCGGTGGTGCGCAGCGTCGGCCAGGAGATTCGCGACGGGCAGCTTCGCGTCGAGCTCGAGCTCGAGGCCGATCCCTCCTCGCGCATCCCGCTGCAGCATGGGTTGCCAGGGACAGTCGAGATCGCGGCGGAGCGCGTCTCGCCCCTGTCGCTGTTGCTGCGCCTGGCCGGCGGCTGGGTCGAGGGTTGACGATGGCCCCTCGCAAGGGACCGGCGCGCCGACTCCTGTGCCCGGAAGTCATTCAGACCTCCGCCATGGATTGCGGGCCGGCGTCGCTCAAGTGTCTGCTCGAGGGTTTCGGCATTCCCGCCAGCTATGGCCGCTTGAGGGAGGCCTGCCAGACCGACGTCGACGGGACCTCCATCGACACTCTGGAGGAACTCGCCGGTCGGCTGGGGCTCGCCGCGCAGCAGGTGATGGTGCCTGCCGATCATTTGCTGGTGGATGATGCGGCGAGCTTACCGGCGCTGGTCGTGGTGACGCTGCCCAATGGATTCACGCACTTCGTGGTGGTCTGGCGGACCCACGGCCCCTTGGTGCAGGTGATGGATCCCGGCAGCGGGCGCCGCTGGATGAGCCGGGCGCGCCTGCTCGAGCAGATCTACCTGCACGCTCAAGTAGTCCCGGCTGCCGATTGGCGGGAGTACGCGGGGACGGAGGACTTCCTCGCGCCGCTCGCCTCGCGGATGAGTGCACTCGGTCTTCCCGGCGAGCGGCTGAAGAAGTCGGCCCTGGCGGACCCCAGCTGGCGCGCGTTGGCGACTCTCGATGCCGCGGTTCGCTTCACCGCTTCGCTCCACGCCGCCGGAGCGCTTCGCCGAGGTCGCGAGGCGACGGGCTTCGTGGAGAGCCTGCTTTCGAGCCCCTCTTTCGAGGCCGCGGCCCAGATCCCCGAAGGCTTCTGGTTCGTGCGACCCGCGGCGTCTGATCCAAGCCAGGCCGAAGGTGAGTTGCTGTCGCTGCGCGGCGCGGTGCTGGTGCAGATTCAGGGTTTGAAGCCCGAGGTCGAGGGCGCGAGCGCGACCGCGACCGCCGCCGTCTCGCCGGAGCTCGCCGCGGTCCTCGAGGAGCCGCCCGACCGGCCAGCTCGGAAGCTGCTCTCTCTGATGCGCGAGGACGGCCTCCTCGCGCCAGCGGTGCTCGCCACCGGGCTGCTCGCTTCGGCGGGCATGACGTTGCTCGAGGGGCTCATCCTGCGCGGGCTGGTGGACCTCGCATGGATGCTCCCAGTCGGCCTTCAGAAGCTGAGTGCGATGGGAGTGATCGCCGCCTTCCTCGCCCTGGCCCTCTTCGTAGACCACGCGACCGCTTCGGGCCTACGCGGGCTCGGGCGCAGGCTCGAGGCTCGCTTTCGCATCGCCTTCCTCAGCAAGCTGCCCAAGCTGGGCGACCGCTACTTCCACAGCCGGCCCATCTCCGACATGGCCGCGCGCGGGCACAGCATCAGTCAGCTACGAACGATACCGGTTTCCGGGGGCCAGCTCGTGCGGAGCGTCGCAGAGTTGTTGGCGACGACCGCGGGCCTCGCCTGGTTGAATCCCGCCGGAACGCCGTTGATGGCCGCGGTATGCGCGGGCTGTGTTGCCCTGCCGATCTTGGCGCAGCGGTGGCTGACCGAGCAGGAGATGCGGCTGCGCATTCACGCCGGGGCCCTGAGCCAGTTCTACCTGGACTCGCTGCTTGGGCTCGTGACGATTCGGGCTCACGGCGCCGAGCGCGCCATGAGATCGGAGCACGAGGCGCGGCTCGTGGAATGGGGGCGAACCGGATACGCGATGGGCCGGGTGGTGATCGTGCTCCAGGCGCTGGCGGCTCTGCTGGGCGTCGCCGCGGCGATCGTCCTGATGGCTGGCTACCTGCACACGGCACGCGACGCCGGAGCCGCGCTGCTGCTGGTCTACTGGACCCTGAACATCCCGCTGCTCGGCAGCCAGATCGCCAGCCACGCGCAGCAGTACCCGGTCCAGCGCAACGCGGCCCTGCGGATCCTCGAGCCGCTCGGTGCCCCCGAGGAGGAGGACGCCGACGAGCAGGGACCGACGGCTTCCGAAGGCCCTCGGGATGCAGTGCTGTGCCCTGGAGCAGCGCTCGAGCTGCGAGACGTGCGCGTCGTCGCCGCGGGTCACGCAGTGCTCGACAGTCTCCACCTGAAGATTGAGCCCGGAAGCCATCTCGCCATCGTCGGCCCGTCCGGCGCCGGCAAGTCGAGTCTGCTCGGACTCTTCCTCGGCTGGCACCGGGCGGCCAATGGGGAAGTTCGGGTGGATGGGCAACGCCTCGACAGCCGAAGGCTCGTTCGCCTGAGGCAGCAGACGGCGTGGATCGATCCAGCCGTTCAGCTGTGGAACCGCGGCCTGCTCGACAACCTGCGCTACGGCGCAACCGGTGCGCCCGACCTCGGAGGCATCGTCGAGGCGGCTGACCTCAGGTCGGTTCTCGAGAGATTGCCCGAGGGACTGCAGACGCCGGTGGGCGAAGGTGGCGGGCTCATTTCCGGAGGAGAGGGACAGCGCACACGGATAGGTCGAGCGATGGCCCGCAAAGACGCGCGGTTGGTGCTCATGGACGAGGCCTTTCGAGGGCTGGAACTCTCTCGGCGCGCCGATCTCTTGGCCCGGTCCCGAGCGCACTGGGCGAATGCCACCCTGCTGTGCGTCACGCACGACATCGAGCACGCTCTCAGCTTCAAACGAGTTGTCGTGATCGAGGGCGGGCGGATAGTCGAGGACGGCGCGCCGGTGGAACTGGCGGCGAGCCAGGAGTCGCGCTTCAGAGCGCTGCTCGAAGCCGAGCGCAGTGTCAGGCGTAAGTTCTGGCAGGGCGCTGGTTGGCGGCGGCTGCGCCTCGAGGCCGGACGGATTGAGGAGAAGACCGGAGGGCAGTCTTGAGCCCCTCCGCGGCAGGCGCCATCTGGCCGGCGGCTCGCCTCGCCGAGGCCATCTTGGCGCTTGCACGCAAAGCAGGGCTGCCAGCGCGCGATCCCGAGCCGTCGCCCGGACCGGTTGGGCCGAGTTCTCGCGACGCAGCAGTCCATGCCGCGGCGGCGAGCATCGGGCTCGAGGCGGAGACGATCGACGTCGGGTATGGCGACGTGCCGAGGTTCCTGGCCCGGGCCGGGCCGGCGGTGCTGGCGACGCCCGGGAGCGGGGACGGGTTCTGGATCCTGTGGCGTGTGCGCAGGGGAAGCGCCGTGCTGCTCGACCCCGAGTGGAGGCCGGTGCGCGTGCCACTCGAGGAGATGCGCGCCGGGTTCTGCTCGCCGCTCGAGGCCCAGGTCGCGCCGAAAATCGAGGAGATGCTGGAGCGGGCGAAGATCCCGGAGCGCCAGCGGCGGCGCGCGCGGCTGGCGCTCCTGCGCGAGAGGCTGAGCCGTCGGACGGCGGGAAGTGCCTGGCTGGTGCGTGCTCCGCCAAGCGCCCCGATGCGTCACCTGCTCGCCGAAGCGGGAGTGCTGCGCCAACTCGCCAAGGTCCTCGTGGCCAACGCAGCACTGTTTGCTCTGTCGATCCTCTCGTGGTGGCTCATCGGGCAAGGGGCGCTGGCGGGCCAGTTCGAGGTTGGCTGGCTCGTCGCCTGGGCGTTGCTTCTCGTGACCGCGATCCCGGTACGTGTCGCCGCAGTAGGCGCCGCGGCGCGGTTGGCGATCGACGCGGGAGCGGTGATGAAGCGGCGCCTGCTCGCGGGGGCACTGCAACTCAAGGCCGAAGCGGTCCGCGGCCAAGGTGCGGGGCAGATCCTCGGACGGGTTCTCGAGTCCGAAGCGATCGAGTCGCTGATGCTCTCTGCAGGGCTGTCGTCCGCGATCGCCGGCCTGCAACTCGTCTTGACTGTCCCGGTGCTGCTCATTGGAGCTGCTCCCGGCACGCACCTGATTCTGCTCGGCTTGTGGACCGTGGGAGCCGCGGCGATCGCCTGGCGCGAGTGGCACTGGCGGATGCGCTGGACGCGTTCTCGGCTGGACATGACGCACGATCTCGTCGAGCGGATGGTGGGGCATCGCACACGACTTGCCCAGGAGCCGCTCGAGCGCTGGCACGACGATGAGGATCGGCTGCTGGAGCGCTATCTCGAGCTCTCGGTGGGCTGCGATGGCGCGAGCGCGGCCACGTCCGCGCTGGTGCATCGAGGGTGGATGTTGTTGGGCATCCTCGCGCTCGCGCCTGCCTTCGTCCGCGGCACACCCACGCCCGGTGCGCTGGCGGTAAGCCTCGGAGGCGTGGTCCTCGCGGCGCAGGCCTGGCGCGAGCTCGCCGCTGGCGTCTCGCAGTTGATGGGCGTGTCCATCGCGTGGGGATCGGTGCGGCCGCTCTTCGAGGCCGCCGAGCGGGAACCGCGTTACCCGCCTCATCTGCCGGCCTCGGCGAGTGAGTGCCGCGGCACGCTCGAGATCAGCGATCTGAGCTTCCGCTATCCCGGACGGCCGCGACAGGTCTTGAGCCGGTGTGACTTGAAGATCCATCCGGGCGATCGGCTGCTTCTCGAGGGCCCATCCGGATCGGGGAAGACCGCCTTGGCCAGCGTGCTCGCCGGGCTGCACGAGCCCGAGTCAGGTCTCGTTCTCCTGGGCGGAGTCGATCGCGCGTCCATCGGCGATTCGGCCTGGCGCCGCCGGGTCGTGTGCTCGCCGCAGTTCCATGAGAATCACGTGGTATCCGGCACCTTGGCGTTCAACCTCTTGCTGGGCCGTGGTTGGCCTCCCTCGGGAGAGGATCTGCGAGAGGCTGAGGAGATTTGCCGGGCGCTCGGGCTGGGGCCGCTCCTGGAGCGCATGCCGGCCGGGATGCAGCAGACGGTCGGCGAGACTGGCTGGCAGCTCTCGCACGGCGAGCAAAGCAGGATCTTCGTGGCGCGTGGGCTGCTGCAACGGCCGGACGTGCTCATCCTCGACGAGAGCCTCGCCGCGTTGGATCCCGAGAACCTCGAGCAGGCACTCAACTGCGTGCTCGCGAGGGCACGCACCGTTTTCCTCGTGGCGCACCCATGAGCGAACTGCTCTACTCGCGCTGGGCAGATTGAGGCCCGAGGCAACGACTGAAAGGATGGATCAGATGAAGATCAAGACGAACGTCAAGGCCGGTTGGGAGACCATGGAGATCAAGGTCTAGCAATTCGAAGAGATCGGTCGGCGCAGGGAGTGAGGTGAGCGGTACTCGCGCGGGCGCCAACACGACGCTGGCGAGCAGTGTCACTGGCTCGCTCACCCTGCGTGAAGAACTCCTTGAAGACCGAGCTTGGTGGAGAAGTGGAGCCTGCGCTCCGGCCCCGACGCGGCTCAGGCTGCGCCGGGGCTCGTGGGCGGAGTAGCCGTCAATCGCTCATCGCTCAAGGCTTAAGCGCCGCCGTTTGCGAGCTGGCGTCCCCCGGGCCGACCAAATCCCGAAGCTACTGCCCCTTGCTCTTGCGCGCGTACTCCTCGAAGCGCTTCATGCGCGCGGCGTCTTCTGCTTCCTTCTCCTTGGCGCGCCGCTTCTTGATCTTCTCCTCGTCGATGCGCTCGTCGCCCTTTTCGCGCGGCCCGAAGCGGAACTGATAGGCCATCGAGAGCACGGCCAGGGCCGCCGCGGCGGCGACGTCGATCGTCGGCCAGCGGGTGGCGAGCCCGCCCAGGCTGGTGGCCGAGGCCACGGTGATCAGCCCGAGCACGAAGGTCGCCGCGCCGATCAGCGAGCTGACGATGACCGCGACGATCTTCTCCAACGCCACCGCCAGCAGGCCGCCGATGAAGAACCCGGGGCCGAAGCCCATCCAGTAGTCGTCGTTGCCGGCGATCTCTCCGCCGAGCAGTCCTCCCAAGGCCCCGAACCCGAGGAAGAGCACGATCGGCGGATAGGCGAGCGCGGCTGCGCTCAGCAAGGCGGCCGCCAGCTGCCGCGACAGCTGCGCCGACAGCTTGAGGTGCGCCAACTCGGCAAGCTGCGGCCCGAGCCGCAGTCCGAGCACCAGCGCCAGCGGCGTCAGCACCGCCCGGAAGAGAATCTTGTGCGAGCCGAACAGGCAGGCGAGCAGCCCGAAGGCCACCAAGCCGCCTCCCAGCCAGAGCGGGATGCTCTTGTGCAGCGCGACCCAACCCTCGGGGTCGAACTGCAGCCGCAGATCGACCTGCTCCAACGCCTCGACCACGGTGGCGACCGAACCCATGCGCTATCCCCTCGTGAAGATGAGGAAGATGGCCGCCGCGATCACCAGGAGGACCACTGCGCCCGCCACCAGCACCCGCTTGTCGACCTCGGTCCGCGCGAGGACGTCGGCCGCCAAGGCCTTGTCTTCCTCGCTGGCAACCGGATCGGCGAGCAGCTTGCGCGCCTCGGCGCGGGCCTGCCGGTTGTTGCCCTGCGTCACCAGTTCAACGAGCTTCGAGCCGCCTCCCGAGGTGGGAAGCGAGGGCTCCTTCGAGTCTTTCTTCTTCTTGGACATGGGCGCGGCAGTCTAGCAGAGCTTTCGGACGGCCAGGGGCTCGCCGCGCATCGCAAAAGGCTGAGCGGCGGATGCCCGAGTGCAGTAGATTTCGCCTTCGCCCGCCCTCTGGGCGGTTGGAAATGGGAAGCGCAGTCCGGGCGTTTTGCGCTCGTTCGCCAGGGTCCTCGTCAACCGCATGAATCGGCGCACCTTCCTCAAGCTTGCCCTCGGCGGCGCTGGCGGTCTCCTCGTCCCGCGCCGGGCGGAGGCCTTCGGCGAGGCCAGCAAGTTCATCCCGGCGGTGGTCCGCCACGGCGGCAAATGGGACACCCGTCCCCGCGGCCTGCGCCGGCTGTGCTGGGAGCTCTCCAGCCGCACCAGCGTCGACGTCTATCCCGAGGCCCGCGCCTACGATCCCGCCGAGCGGGCGATCTTCAAGCACCCGTTCCTCTACTTCGGCGGCGAGGGCAGCTTCCCTCCGCTGAGCGATGAGGCCGTCGCCAACCTGCGCCGCTATCTGACCTACGGCGGGTTCATGCTCGCCGACGCCAACGACTGCTCCAACGGAGACGGCTTCGACGCCTCCTTGCGCCGCGAGCTGGCCCGGGTGCTCCCAGGATCACCGCTGAGCCGGCTGCCGGCGGATCACGTGATCTTCAAGACCTACTATCTGCTCGATCGCACCGGCGGCCGGATGCTGGTGCGGCCGTTCATGGAGACCGCGCTGGTGGGCGGGCGGGCGGCGGTGGTCTACAGCCAGAACGATCTCGGCGGCGCCTGGAGCCGCGACGAGCACGGCGATTGGGAGTTCGAGGTCAGCCCCGGCGGCGACAGCCAGCGCGAGGTGGCTCTGCGCACCGGGGTCAACCTGGCGATGTACGCCCTGTGCCTCGACTACAAGCAGGATGCGGTCCACATGCCTTTCATCATGAAGCGGCGGCGCTAGCCCTTGGACTCGACCCTCTACAACGAGTGGCGCCTGGTCAGCCTCTCCCCGTTCCCGGGGTGGGCGCTGGCGCTGCTCGTCGTTGCGGCGCTGGCCGGGATCGGGCTCGCCACCATGGCGCTGCGCCGCGAGTCGCGGGCCTGGCGCCGGCGCCTGCAGTTCGGGCTGCGGTTGGCGGCAGGGTTGGCGCTGCTGGCGCTGCTGCTCGAGCCCGGGCAGCGGCTGATGCAGACTACCCGCGTCAAGAACCGGGTGGCGGTGCTGGTCGATCGCTCGGCCTCGATGAGCTTTCCGGTTTCGCCCGGCGGGCCGACCCGCGGCGAGACCGCGCTCAAGCTGCTCCGGGACTCGCAGGGAACGCTGGCCGAGCTCGCCAGCCGCTTCAACGTCGAGCTCTACGCCTTCGACCGCGACCTCGAGGCGCTCGACAAGGAGCACCTGGCCGACCAGCTCGCTCCCAAGGGAACGGTCACCGACATCGCTGGAGCGATCCGAGCCGCGGCCTCGGGTGGCGGCGCAGCCAGCGGGCGCAAGCTGTCGGGCATCGTGGTGGTCAGCGACGGGGCCGACAACGTCGAGCTGGCCGATGGCCTGTCGCCCAAGCTGCGCACCATGCTCAAGGAGCTGCAGGTCCCGGTATCGGCCATCGCCATCGGCAGCGCCGGTCTCAAGGATCTGGGCATCGAGAAGATCGCCGTCGACGACTTCGCCTTCGTGCGCAACACCATCGACGTCACGGCCACGGTGCGAGTCCACGGCTTCGGCAACAGCGAGATTCCGGTGGCCCTCAAGCGCGAAGGGCGCGTCATCTCCAGCAAGACCGTCAAGACCACCGGCGACGGCACCTATCCGGTCACCTTCTCGTTCGCGCCTGATCAGACTGGGCAATTCGTCTTCACTGTCGAGGCGCCGGTCTTCGCCGACGAGGCGGTGGCCACCAACAACAGCCGCTCGTTCGTGCTCAAGGTCATCCGCGATCGAGTGCGGGTGCTGATGGTGGTGGGCAAGCCGAGCTGGGACGTGCGCTTCCTGCGCGGCCTGCTCAAGCAGGATCCCAACGTCGACCTGATCAGCTTCTTCATCTTGCGCACCGCCGGCGACGACCCCCACGTCATGGCCGACGACGAGCTGTCGCTGATTCCATTCCCGGTGCGGGAGATCTTCGTCGAGCAGCTGCGGACGTTCGACCTGGTGATCCTGCAGAACTTCGCCTACGAGCCCGACCGCAGCTACTCGATGGGCATGTACCTTCGCAACGTGCGCGACTACATCAAGGATGGCGGCGCCTTCGTGATGATCGGCGGCGACAACAGCTTCGGCGAGGGGCGCTACGAGCGCACCGAGCTGCAGGAGGCGTTGCCGGTGGAACCGACCGGCCAGCCGGTGACCGTCGATCCGTTCAAGGCCCGCCTGACTCCCGAGGGCAAGCGCCATCCGGTGACCGCGGTGGCCAGCAGCGGCGACGCGATCGAGAAGGCCTGGAGCGAGGTTGCCGAGGTCGATGGTATCCAGCAGACCCGGGCGCGCCCCGGGGCCCAGGTGCTGCTCGAGCATCCCTTCCTGAGCGAGGGCGGCAAGAACCTGCCGCTGGTGACTCTGGGCGAGTTCGGCCGCGGCCGAGTCATGGCCATCACCGCCGACACGACCTGGAACTGGAGCTTCGGCTCGGCGGCGCAGGGCGGCAACGGGCGCGCCTACGACCATTTCTGGAACAACGCCATCCGCTGGCTGGTGCGCGATCCCGATCTGACGCCGGTCAAGGTGGCTGCGGAGAAGGCGGGGGTCGAGCCCGGCGAGCCGATCGCGGCGGTGGTGTCGGCGCGCGAGGCGGACTACGGTCCGGCGGCCGGCGCCGAGCTGGTGCTGGAGCTCGTTCAGGCCGACGAGGGCCGGATGGTCGCTCGGCAGAAGGCGATCGCCGGGCCGGACGGGACCGCGCGCATCGAGTTGCTGCCTCCCAAGGCAGGTCCGTACAAGCTGATCGCCAAGGCGTCGCGCGGAAGCAAGGAGCTGGGGCAGGGCGAGGACGCGGTGGCGGTGCGCGCCGCGGGTCCGGAGCTGGCCGACGCCGCGCCGCGGCCGGAGCTGTTGCGCGCGCTGGCCGAGGCGACTGGCGGGCAGCTTTACCAGGCTCCGGACAGGCTCCCCGAGGTTCCGCTGATCGATCCCGAGACGGTTGAGGTGGGCCGGCGGAAGGACCTGCCGATCTGGGATCGCTGGTGGTCGCTGGCGATCCTGGTGGGCGCGATCGGCGCCGAGTGGGCGCTGCGCCGCCGCTGGGGATACGCCTAGGCAAAGCGGCGAGCGCTTCGGGGGCGGTTGGTCCATACTCTCTTTGCTCGGACGCCTGCATGGCGGTCGAACGAGGGAGGCCTCGATGCCCCTGCCTGCCGCTCCCAATTCTCTCAGCGACGCCGGCCTGCCACGCTTCGGCACCTACGCCGGCCGGGTCACGGACTCCTCGCTCGCGGGCCTGACGGCGCCTTTCGCCCACGCCGGCGCCCGCCGCCTGGCGCGCGAGAAGAAGTGGCACTACGCCTGCGCGGCCTCCA
>JBBIQS010000111.1:0-22519 GCA_037442205.1 Myxococcales bacterium | reverse complement strand
GATGTCGATCGGGATGTTCCTGGCGGCGATCTCGTTCGCGGCGGTGGCGCTGATCCAGATGCGGATCGACGGGCTGGCGGCGGCGGGCGGCAAGGTGAGCGTGGCCTGGCAGCTGATTCCCTACGTACTGATGACCGTGGCCGAGGTGTTGGTGAGCGCCACCGGGCTCGAGTTCGCCTACACCCAGGCGCCGCGGGCGATGAAGTCGACGGTGTTGGGCTTGTGGCTGCTGACGGTGACGGTGGGCAACCTGCTGGTGTCGCTGATCGCGCACATGCCGAAGCTCGACTGGGCGACCTTCTTCTGGACCTTCACCGGGCTGATGCTGGTCGCCGCCGGGATCTTTAGTGTTGTCGCGTACTTCTACAAGGTGCGGACGTACCTTCAGGAGTAGGGGCGCCGGCTTTTAGCCGGCCCCGCGCGGAGCGCGTCAGGACGATCTTGGGAGGGACGATGTCGACCGGCCTTTTCGGATCCTTGGATCCTCGCTGGAGACGCCTGCAAGGACACGAGGTTCATTGTGCCTCGTGCGGCCAAAAGCACGCCGGCATTTTCGACCTCGCGTGCGCAATGCCCGAGCACTGGAATGGTAGTGAGGACTATGTCCCGAACGCCGAGGCCTTGAGTTCTCGCCACTTTCTGTCCGAGGACTTCTGCATTCGAGACGGCAGCGACTTCTTCGTTCGATGCGTGCTCGACATTCCTCTCATCGGGACCGACGGAGCCAGCTTTGGCTATGGGGTCTGGTCCACGCTCTCGGAGAAGAATTTCCGTCTCTACACGGAATCCTTCGATTCAGGAAACCAAGGGGATTTGGGCCCTTGGTTCGGATGGTTCTCGAACAGGCTCAAGGGATATCCGGATACGCTCAACCTCAAATGCCAAGTACGTCCCCGCTCCAATCGTCGCCGGCCATTGATCGAGCTTGAGGCGACCGACCATCCGCTCGTGGCGGAACAACGGGAGGGTATCGGCGTCGATCGTCTCCTCGCGATCTATGCCCTGCACGGGCACGATCTGCGCCCGGCGATTCTCGACTGAAAGGCGCGCCCTGCGAGCTTGGCATCGCCGCGAATCTCAACCGGAGTTCGTCTTCCCCGAGCGCTCGGCCAGCAAGGCGCGGATGGTGCGCGGCCGTACGCCCAGCTCGAAGGAATCGGCGAGCGCGGTAATCCGCGCCGAAAGCTGATGGACCTGGAGGTTCTTCGGCATCGCTCCCCTGCCGCGTGAGCAGAAGAAGGTGCGGCAGCCGAAGGGGCGGCTCCGGTAGACCGAGCATCGGCGGCTGGAGGAATCGAGCAGCGGGCAGGCCTTGTCCTCACGCGGCGGCGGAACTGTTCGACCCGAGGCGGCCAGCTCTTCGAGGATGGCGGTGAGCTCGATCGGGAAGAGGTACGGCTCGCGGCCGGTGAGCTCGAGCTGGCAGCAGTCGCCGCTGATTGCGCAGGTGGCTTTGGCGTAGAGCGCGTCGGCGGCCCGGTAGATGCGGAAGAGCTCGCGCAGCGCCTCGCGCTCATCGACCAGCGGCGGATCCTCGTCGGCGAAGGAGCGCTTCACGCGGCGCTGGACTCCGGGCCCGCCGGCCGAATCGAGTGCGCCTGGAAGCGGAACAGGTGGCTCGGCTCGCCCCACCCCGCCGACTCGAATCCGGCGCGGATCTTCCGAGCCGCCTCGGGGAACTCCTCGGCGGCGAAGGCCCGGGTCTCGCCCTCAAGCAGGAAGCCGCGATAGCTCGTCAGATCGAGGATGAGCTGCGCCGACTTCGGATTGGCCGACAGGTTCTGGAAGGTCTTGCGGGTGACCCCGTCGCCGTGGAAAAGCTCCAGCCCCTCGGCGGTCGCCTGGTAATGGAACAGGAACCGGGGCGAGACGTTGGCGCGCACGCCGATCCCGACGACCGCGTGCGTGACCGGCTGGAGGTCCTCGCGCACCTGGGCGACCGGGAGGTCCTCGAAGACGAACGACTGCTGGGTATGCGGACTGTGGTGGACGGTGAAGATCTGCGGGCAGTGGAGCGTGGTCCCCTGCGGCCCCTGCTCGCACAGCTCGGTCGGCAGCCGGATGGCCTGCTCCTGGGTCTTCACCTGGTAGCCGCGGATGGCCGACAGGTTGGCCAGGCTCGCCGTCACCAGCTCGCCCTGCTCCGGCGAGCGCGGCAGCCTTCCCTCCAGGAACAGATCGACCCGGTGCCCCGACTCGTCGAACTCGAGCCGACTGAGCCGGCGCACCGCCAGGCTGGCCGTCTGCCCCGCTGCGCGGCAAGTCCCGAGGAAGGTCAACACCTTCCAGGCCCGGACCTGCTGGAAGGCCGCCGCCTCCTTCGGCTGCACGGCCTCCAAGAGCTCGACCACCTGCTGAACTTCCGAAGTCACCATTTGCCGGGAACAATTGCAGGGAGGCGGCGCGGCAACAACCAGAAATCGCCTACTTCGCGCCGCCCAGCGCGTTGACCACCCGCGACAGCGCCCAGCTGTCGGGGCCGTAGCGGCCGAGGATGGTCGGGTTGGGCTTGCCGGCGTCGAGCAGGAACGGCCCCTTGTTGCCGGCCTTGAGCAGGTAGCCGGCGGCCGGCTTCTCGACCACGACTTCCTTGAGCGAGGACGGGCCCTTGTGGACCTTGGTCACCTTGAGCTTCACCGTCTGGCTGGGGACCTTGTGGCCCATGCTGGTCGCCCCGGGATTAGACTCGCGCTTCGGGGGCAGCGGCCCGGTGCCCAGGATCTCCAGCACCTCGGCCTCGATCACCAGCTCGGCGTGGGGAAGGACCTCTTCGATCGGCTCCGGGGGAATCGCCATGGCTTTCCTCGCTCTCCGGTAAGAGGGAACTGCCGTTCAGAAAACCCGCGGCCGGCAAGCCCGGAAACGGGCTGCCGGCCACGATAGCTCAGCCTTCCCGGCCGCTCACTGCACGGACATGAAAGTCTGGTAGTACTTCTTGAAGTCGGCCAGGGTCAGGTCGAACACGCCGTCGTTCTTGCCGTCGCCGCTGGGCTCGGACTCGCCCCAGGGGTTGCGCATCCGCACGTACTGGACCCCGTTCTTCTCCGAGTAGCCGAGGATCGAGTACGAGTGGTCGGCGTAGACGCCGCTGTTGGTGTAGAGCGACTCGCGGTCCTCGCCGTAGGTGCCCGCCGAGGCCGGCTTGTGGTTGTCGACCGCGTCCTTGATGTTCTTCCACAGCGTGGCATCGGCGGTGGAGGAGATCGACTTGCTCACCCCGGACTTGCCCAGGCAGGCCTCGAACACGTCGCTCGACATGCCGCCGTTGCCGATCTCGTTGTAGCTGCCCTTCCACTGGGCGTAGGCCTTCTCCATGATCGGGAACCACATCTCCATCGTCTTCTCGCCCTTGTCGGCGCCCAGCGTGGCGCCGTAGAGCGGACCGCCGAAGGCGCGCACGTACAGGTCGCCGTCGACGGTGACCGGCACGTCCTTGTACTTGCTGGAGCGCCAGTCGTACTCCTTGAAGGTGACGGTGTAGGTGCCGTCCGGGTTCTGCTTGATCATGTCCTGGATGGCCTTGGGGTTGGCCTGGGCCAGCGCCGCCATCGCCGAGGGGAAGTAGCAGTCGCCCAGCTGGCCCTGCTGCACGTCGGCGAAGGACGCGCCGTCCTTGAACAGCGGGCCAGAGAAGCGCTTGGTGGAGAAGCGCGGCTTGCCGCCGGCGTCGAGCTCGTCCTTGTGCATCGCCGGATCCGGCAGGTTGACGCCCTGGCCGCCGCTGCTCTGGCTGCCGGGGACGGTCACCGTGCCGACCGCGGTGGAGAAGCTGGTGTTGCTCTTGCCGTCGGAGACGGCCACCGAGAACGTGTCGCCGGCCTTGCCGCTGAGCTTGAGGTCCTTGGGCAGCTGGCCGACGTCGTTGACGGTGGCGACGATCTTCTCGCCGGTGCGGGTGTTGGTGAACTGGACCTTGGCTCCCGGCTCGCTCACCGGGCGGGACTCGTTGATGTTGGCGACGTTGATCTTGCCGCCGCCGGCGTCGGACAGGCCGATGCGGAAGATGGCCAGCACCGCGTTGCGGGTGTCGCTGGAGGAGATGCCGCTGGCCTTGACGGTGACCCACTCGCCGACCGAGCCGTCGGCGCCGCGGGCGCGCAGGCGGATCACGTCGCCTTCCTGGATGTCAGGGAGCTTGCCGGTGAACTTGCCGGACTGGTCGGTCTTGCCGATGACCACCGTGTCCTCGACGAACAGCCGGCCGCCGGGGGCGGTGGTCAGGTTGATGGCCTCGATCGAGACCCCGGGCCCGGCGAGGCCCGCCAGGCCGTTCTTCTGGTCGCCGGTGAGGGAGAGCTTGAGCGGGTTGCCGGAGGGAGCGGACTGGCCGACCACCGCCTCGATGAAGTTGCGGGCCGAGGCGGTCATCGGCACGGTGCCGTCCTTGAGGATCTTCTGAAGGTCGGCCTTCTCGGTCTTGCTCATGCCCTTCTGCACCAGCGCCACCTGCTGGTCGCGGGTCATGCCCGGCTTCGAGAGCTCGGCGAGGACCTTGTCCTTGGTCTTGGAGGAGGAGTCGCCGGCGCCGGCCAGCAGATCGAGCACCGCGGTGTCGTCGATCTTCTTCTTGCTGGCCTCGAGCTGGTTGTAGGAAGTGGAGATCTGCTTGTCGCTGATCTTCATCGGCATGACGACCCTCCTGAACTGAGCGATGCGCTTCGGCGCTGCCAGCGGAATCGAAGGAGACCGAAGCAGGGTTTGAAGATGCCGGGATTATCGCGGCGCCCCGGCGGAAGTTGTCTCCGTGGATGCTAAATTCTTTCTTCTCGGCCAGCCGAGCACTTGCTTGTCTGGCGCAACTGCTCGGAAACGCTGGTAAGTTTGCCACAGCAAGAAATCTGAATCCACTTCGAGTCTCATGAAGAAAGCTTTCATCGGCGCCGGCGAGACCCGGCTGCGGCAGCTCGACCAGACCGACGCCCCGGCCCTGACGCGCTGGCTGGAGGATCCGGAGGTGCGCCGCGCTCTTCTCGGCGACCGGCCGGACGAGCCGTTGCCGGAGCAGTACCGGGACGAGGTGGCCAAGAGCGAGGGCGACCTCCTCTTCGCCATCGCCGAGCCCTCGGGGGCGCTGCTCGGGGTCTGCGCGCTGCACACGCTCGATCAGCAGGAGCGCTCGGCGGGGATGAGCATCTTCATCGGCGAGCCGTCGCAGCGCAGCCAGGGACACGGCAGCCGGGCGGTGCGGCTGATCTTGGAGCACGGCTTCGGCGAGCTGGGCCTGGAGCGGATCTGGCTGGAGGTGGCGCTCAACAACCCGGCGGCCATCAAGGCCTATCGCAAGGTGGGCTTCGTCGAGCGCGAGGACTCGCCGGCCCGCCACGGCGGCCTGCCGATCCTGGTCATGGAAGTGCGCCGCCGGGACTTCCGAATGTCGCCGGTGCCCTGACCCTGGTCCGGCGCTTCGTGCGCTCCTTCACGGGCGCGCACAAGGCCCCTCGACGGTCCGCGATGCGGCTCGACGCACCCTACGCCAGGCGTCTCGCCGTTCTTCGGCGCAGGCGGAGGCGCCTTCGGTGTGAAGCGCAGACCCGGGATCTATCCTCTTGAAGGGCCTCAGTGCGCGGCCGCAGTGAAAAGTTCCGCCCATTTGCAAGAAAGCGCCAGCGACCGTCGTCACTCCGCCGCGCCGAGGGGGTGCCCGGAGCTCGGGTGGAAGCCGAAAGCGCCAAGGAGCCGGACGGCCGGCTGCAAGCGGACACTGCGCTCGAACTGCTGGTTCGCGCCGAGACGATCAAGGCGCTCTACAGCAAGGGCCTGTTCGCCCTCAGCACCAACCTCGTCAACTCGGCGATCCTGGTCGCCGCGCTTTGGCCCATCTTTCCCCACGGCCGGATGCTGGTCTGGACGGGGCTGATGTACGCGCTGGTCGCGGTCCGATTCGTCGGCTGGTTTCGCCACCAGCGCCTCAAGGAAGCGCCGGGCTACGACACACGCCGGTGGGCGCGCGGGTGGATGATCGGCACCTTCCTGGCCGGCCTGCTCTGGGGCTCGGCGGGCGTGGTCTTCTACCCGGTGGACTCCCTGGGCAACCTCTACCTGGTCCTGCTGGTCATTGGAGGAATGGTCGCCGGGGCCTCCGCCAGCATGTCCAGCTTCCTGCCCGCGTTCCTGATGTTCACGGTCCCGGCGCTCGCGCCTCCGCTCGTCCGCCTATGCCTCGAGGGCGAGGCGATGCACGTCTTCATGGCGGCGCTGGTCGTCATCTTCGGGATCGGCATGACGTCGGTGACCTGGACCGGCAATCGGGCCATCGACGAAGCGATCCGGCTGCGCTTCAAGAATTCACTGCTCGTCGGAGACCTGACCGCGGTGAAGGACGACCTCGCGGTCCTCAACCGCGAGCTCGAGGAGCGCATCGCCACGCGCACCCAGGAGCTGGAGCGGGCGGTCGCCGAGCGCGACCGCTTCGTCTCGGTGGTCTCTCACGAGCTGCGGACGCCGCTCAGCACCATGATCCTCAACCTGGACCTGGCGTCCCACCTCTTCCGCAGGGGCCCCGCCCCGGACATCGACCGGCTGCACCGCTCCCTCGACGTCCTGGCGCGGCAGGCCAATCGCATGCTGCGGCTGGTGGACGACCTGCTGGATCTCGGCCGGCTTTCCACCGGGCGCATGCGCTACCAGAAGGTCCCGATCGATCTGAAGAGCCTGATCCAAGGGATGCTGGAGGAGCTGGCGCCCCAGTTCACGGCCGCCGGCGCGGGCTTCGCGGTCGAAGTCGAGGAAGGGCTGTTGGGCAACTGGGATCCGGGCCGGATCCAGCAGGTCTTCGTCAACCTCGTCTCCAATGCCATCCGGTACGGCGCGGCGCCCTACTCCCTCACCGCGCGAAGGGTCGAGGCCGACGCCGAGGTCGTGGTCCGGGACGCTGGCCGCGGCATTCCACAAGAAGCGCTGACCCGAATCTTCGAGGCCTTCGCGAGCGCCCACGCCGGCGTCACCCCGGGCCTCGGGCTCGGCCTCCACATCGCCGCCCAGATCGTGCGGGCTCATGACGGGAGCATCCGGGCCGAGAGCGCGCCCGGGAGCGGGGCATCCTTCGTCGTGCGCCTTCCGCTGCTGCCTCGCTGACGGCGCGCTCGAGAGGATCCACGGCGCGCCTTGGCCGCTACCCTGCACGCTGGCGTCGGCGCCGACCATGCCCTCCGGCCAAGTCGTGGAGTACGAGGTGATGGCCCTCCAGAGCCGGGCGACCGATCCGAACAGCGCCTCGTTGAACGACGCTTTCCAGTTCCTCAAGCTGGCCAGAAGCGGCGCCATGCGCTATCAGCGGCAGTAGCTTCGGCAACCGCCTGAAGCTTCAGATGCGGGACCGGCGAACACCTCGCCGGTCTCGCTGCATTACTGAGCGCAGGTCACCCAGGTCCTGGCGATCACTGATGATTTCGCTGCCGGGGCGATACGGGCGCGTCGCAAAGAGCCACCGCCGCGGGATTATCTAGTCGGTGAGGTCCGCCTCTCCCTCGAGCCCGGGCCGGTGGTGCTGGTGAGCCGGGCCTGGCAGGGCCAGCGAGCCCTCATGACCGTGAACCGGCGCAGGTTGATTTGGAGCTCCTCTCGGCGCGGCTGAGCCGCGTCAACCGCGGGGTCGACCAGCTTCGAGCTGTTCCGCCCGCAATTGCCCTGACGCACCCCGCCATAGGCCAGGAAGCTGAGCGGTTCGTGCCCGGAGGCCCTTCAAAGTCCCCGGCCCGTCCTGCTAGATTGCCCCACGGCTTTCGCGCCCAGCGACTCGCCAGCGGGGAATCCTCAGGAACATGAGCCGAGAGCGGCGCGACCGGGTCATCGAGACGATCTTCCAGATCCGCCCGGGCGAGCTGGGCCTGGCGTCTCTGCTCTTCTTCCTGAACCTGTCGGTGGTCGGGACCTTCATCGTCGGCCGCTCGGTGCGCGACGCGCTGTTTTTGGCCCACGGCACCCGCGAGCAGCTGCCCTGGATGTACATCGCCTCGGCGCTGGCGGTGGCGATGGTCGGCAGCGGCTACGCCCGCATCGCCGACCGCGCCCGCCGCGACTGGCTCACCGCCGGCTCCGCCGCCCTCTTCGCCCTGGGCTTCGGCCTGTTCCGCCTGGCCCTGGGCCGCGCCGGCGAGTGGGTCTACGGTGCCTACTACGTCTACGTCGAGGTGGTCGGCGCCCTGACCATCATCCAGTTCTGGACCCTGGCCAACGACCTCTACAACTCCCGCGACGCCAAGCGGCTGTTTGGGACCATCGGCGCCGGGGGCACGGTGGCCAACATCGTCCTGGGCGGACTGGTGGGCGTGCTGGCCAGTCGGATCGGCGCCGAGAACCTGGGGCTGCTGTGCGCCGGGCTGCTGGCGGCGGTGACCTTCCTTTCGCTGCGGTTGGGCCACCGGGTCCCGACGCGTGCCAAGGGCGGCAGGTCGCGGGCCAGGGCCGGGGCCTCGCGCATCTTCGGCTCCACCCACCTCAAGTACGTCGCCGCGCTCTCGGCGATCACCTTCCTGGCCACCACCCTGCTCGACTTCCAGTTCAAGTCGATCGCCAGCAAGGCCTACAGCAAGGACGCCCTGGCCGCCTTCTTCGGCAACTTCTACGCGGTCACTGGAGTGCTGGCCCTGTTCCTCCAGTTCTTCGGCACCTCGCGAATCCTCAGTCGTTTCGGGGTGATCGCCGCGCTGGCCATCCTGCCGGCGTTTCTCGGGCTGGGCAGCATCTCGATGCTCATGGCTCCGGTGCTGTTGACCGCCACCTTCACCAAGGGCAGCGAATTCGTCTTCCGCTACACCATCAACGACGCCACCACCCAGCTGCTCTACCTGCCGGTGGCGGCCAACGTGCGCGCCGGGGCCAAGGCCACCATCGACGGGGTCATCAAGCCGGCGGCGATCGCGATCAGCGGCCTGCTGATCATCGGCTACAAGTCCATGAGCGGCAGCTCGCTGGTGCCGATCGCCGCCGCCAGCATGGTGGCCTGCGTGGCCTGGGGCGTGGCGGTCTTTCGCATCCGCGGCCACTACGTCAGCTCGCTGCAGGAGACGCTGCGCCGGCGCAGGCTCGACCTGGAGGGCGCCCGCCACCACATCAATGACGGGGCCACCGCCATGGTGCTGGTCAAGGCGCTGGAGTCGAGCGAGCCGCAGGAAGTGCTCAACGCCCTGGAGATCCTGCCGCACGCCAGCGTGGCCAACGCCGAGGCCCACCTGTCGCGGCTGCTCTCGCACCAGGCGGCGACGGTGCGCACCGCCGCCCTGCGGCAGCTGGGACAGGCCGGGGCGCTGCGGCACGGCAACGCCATCTTCCGCCTGTTCGACGACCCGGATCCGGCGGTGCGGGCCAGCGCCATCGAGGCCTTCTGCGCCATCGGCCGGGACAAGGCGGTGCGCAGCGTGCGCGGCTTCCTCAAGGACGCCAACCCGCGCATCCGCGCCGCGGCCATCGCCAGCATGATCCGCTACGGCGGGCTGGACGGCGTCTTGAGCGCCGCCGAGGCCCTCAAGGCGCTGATCTCCGACCCCGACCCGGCGATGCGCGAGCAGGCGGCGCGGGTGCTGGGCGAGATCGGGGTCCGCAACTTCTACCAGCCGGTGCTGGAGCTGATGGGCGACCCGGTGCTGGCGGTGCGCACCTGCGCCATCGAGGCGGCCGGCAAGCTCAAGGCCCCGGAGCTGGTGACGGCGCTCATCTACCGGCTGGCGCGCGAAGAGACGGCAGGAGCGGCGGTCGAGGCGTTGGCCTCCTACGGCGCGGGCATCGAGAACACGCTGGAGCGGGTGCTCGACAATCCGCTCGAGGAACCGGCGATCCGGCGCGGCGTGCCGCGGGTGTTGGGGCGGCTGGGGACGGCGCGGGCCATCGTGACCCTGTCGGCGCACCTGGACGATCCCGACGAAGGGCTGCGCAAGAACCTCTACCGCGCGCTGGGGCGCGCGCTGCGCAAGCGGCCGGGATTGCTGATCGACCGCAAGGCGCTGCTCAAGGCGCTGGAGTACGAGCTGTCGCGCGGCTACCACGCGCTGGTGTGCGCCGAGGCGCTTCGGCTGAGCGGGCCGCCGACCCGGTCCACCCCGCGCACCGGCAAGGCCGCCGGCGAGGCGCTGCTCCATAGCGCGCTCTACGAGAAGGTGGAGCTGTGCGAGGAGCGGATCTTCACCCTGCTGGCGATCCTCTTCCCCGACGCCGAGGTGGAGCTGATCTACGCCGGCTTCAAGGCCGCCGGGGCCCAGGACGCCGCCCTGCGTCGGGCCAACGCCCTGGAATTGCTGGAGAACCTGCTCGACCGGCCGCTGCGGGCCAAGCTGTTCCCGCTGCTGGAGGACCTGCCGCGGGAGGCCAGGCTGCGGGCCGCAGCCGAGCACGTCACCCTCCCCTCGCTCGACGCGGCGGCCAGGACACGGGAGCTGCTCTCCGACGAGAGTCCGTGGGTGCGGGCCTGCGCGCTCTACCTGTGCGGCGAGCGGCCCGACCCGGCGTTGGAGGGGCTGGTGGCCGAGAGCCTGGAGCATTCGGCGCCGATGGTGCGCGAGGCGTCGGTGGCGGCGCTGGAGAAGATGCTGCCGCTGTCGCAGCTGGGGCCGCGGATGGAGAAGCGGGCCAACGATGATTCGCCGATGGTGCGCGAGCGGGCGCGGGCCATCCTGCAGGCGGTGGCGGCCTCGGCGCTGGCCGCCGGTTCGCAAGAAGGTGGACGCGGATGATCACCACGGTGGAGAAGGTGCTCTTCCTCAAGTCGGTGGATCTGTTCGGGCAGATCCCGGGCGAGGACCTGGCGCAGCTGGCGCTGATCACCGGCGAGGAGGGACGCGACGGCGGCGAGGAGATCTTCGCCGAGGGCGACGTGGGCGACGCGCTCTACATCGTCCTCGACGGCCGGGTGCGGGTGCACAAGAAGGACAAGCTGATCGCCGAGCTGGGCGAGCGCGAGTGCTTCGGGGAGATGGCGATCCTCGACGCCAGCCCGCGCTCGGCCACCGTCACCGCGCTCACCGACGTGGCCCTGCTCAAGATCTCCCGCGAGGACTTCCAGGAGCTGCTGGCCGAGAAGCACGCCATCGCCCTGGGGATCATCAAGGTGCTCACCCGGCGGCTGCGGGACGCGATTCGCTGAGTCGCCTGCCAGCTGCTACTCCGCCGCCTCCGCCCGCGCGTACTCCTCCTGCAGCACCGTCAGCGCGTCGATGGCGCGCTTGAGCTCGAGCTCGACCTTCTGCTGGGCGGCGCGGTTGGCGCGCGTCTGGCCAGATCCGGAGTTCTCCTGGTCGGTCTCCTTCTCCTTGAGCGCGGCGAGCTTCGCCTCCAGCGCTTCCACCTTCCGCTCCCCGTCCTTCACCTTGGCCGCCAGGGCCGCCAGCTTCTTGTTGCTGAGCGTCACCTCCACCGAGCGGTTCTCCCCGGCCTTCAACGCCGGCAGCTTGCGCGTCTCGGAGCTGAACCCAGGCTTGGACACCTTGATCGTCAGCGGCTTGCCGGTGGTCAGCGACAACGTCACCGGAGTCCGATCCTCGAGCCGCTGGCCGTCCAGCTCGACCTCGGCTCCGGGCGGGTTGCTGGCCACCAGCAGCTCGGCCCCCGGGACCAGCTTGATCACCACCTGCGTCGGCTCGAGCCTGGGGATCTGGATCACGTGCCGCTCGGTGGCCCAGCCGGCCAGCCGCACCTCGGCCACCTGCGGCCCCTCCTTCTCCAGCGGCAGCTGGCAGGGGCTGTGGTAGATGGCGGCGTTGTTGAGGGTGATCTCGGCGCCCGAAGGCTCGGTGGCGATGGTCAGCAGCGGCACCAGCCTGGCAGTGACGCCCTTGTTCGCGGAGAACTCGGTGACGAAGACGCTGCCCTGCCAGGCCACGTGCTGCACCAGCTCCAGCCGCACTTGGTGCTGGCCGGCGAGCATCGGCACCGTCGCCGGAGTGGTCTTTCCGGTGTCGGAGCTGTCGACGATCACCTTGGCGCCGAGGGGAGTGGACTCGATGGTCACCGGCTGAGGCGGACCGGACGGCTGCGCCGGCTGGGGCTGCGTTTCCTGAGTCGGATCAACCTGTTGAGCCTGCTGGGTCGGGACCGTCGGGCGCGGAGGAGGAGGTGCCGGCGTCGGCGGCGGCATCGGCTCGGGGCTGGGGAGCGGTCCGGTGGTGGGATCCGGAACCTCGTTGAGATGGTCCTCCACCGGCGGCGGCGCACTGCAGGTGCAGGCGAGGCCCGAGAGCAGCAGCAGACAGGCGATGGCCAGACGAATCAACAGGCTCTCCTCGACAACCGAGCGGAAGCGCGACCTGGGCATTCAACCACATCTTCGCCACTTTCCCAGAGGCAGCTGGTCTGCCAGCCAATTCGCCAGCACCCGCGGGCAATTGCGCCGCTGGCCTCGGACCTCAGACCGCGGCGAAGGGCTCGCGCGTTCCCCTACGGACAGCGGACTCTGGAAAGCCGAGCGAGGCGGTTCAACTTTGATATAGTGCAGCCTTTCAGAGGGTTTGCGCCTTGAGCGAGCTCAACTGCACCAACTGCGGTCAGACCCTCGACGACGCCAGCCGCTTCTGCAAGTTCTGCGGCGCGCAGCTCGCCGAGGAGATCGAGGATGCCGGAGCGGTCGCCGTCAAGATCGGCGACGTCTTCGAGGGCAAGTGGCGGATCGAGAAGAAGCTGGGCGCCGGCGGCATGGGGTCGGTGTGGCTGGCCCATGACCTGTCGCTGGAGCGCAAGGTCGCCATCAAGATCCTGGCCGGGCACCTGACCGGCGACGCCGAGTTCGTGACCCGCTTCGAGCGCGAGGCCAAGCTCACCGCCAGCCTCGAGCATCCCAACGTGGTCGGGGTCTTCGCCGTCGGTCGCCACCGCGGCTGCCCGTTCATCGTGATGAAGGCCCTCGAGGGCCAGACCCTGGGGCGCTTCTTGCGCCAGCATCCCAAGGGGCTGAAGAAGGAAGAGCTGCTGCCGATCCTCAAGCAGCTGTGCGACGGGCTGGGCCTGATCCACAGCAAGGGCTTCGTCCACCGCGACATCAAGGCCGGCAACATCTTCATCGGGCCCGACGGGCACTGCACCATCCTCGACCTGGGCATCTTGCGCGACACCAAGGCCAAGGAGGCGCTGACCCGCGCCGGCACGATGATGGGGACCCCGCACTACATGTCCCCGGAGCAGGCGCTGGGCAAGACAGTCGACCACCGCGCCGACCTCTACGCCATGGGCGTGCTGCTCTACGAGCTGGTGGCCGGGACCGCGCCCTACAACGGCGACAACGAGATCAAGATCATCGAGATGCACCTCAAGGCGCCGATCCCGGACCCGTGCGCGCTGGTGCCGGCCCTGCCCAAGGCGGTGGGCATGGCGGTGATGAAGGCCCTGGGGAAGAAGCGCGAGGAGCGCTTCCAGAGCGCGGCCGAGATGTACCAGGCGGTGGAGCAGGCCTATGCCTCCGCGGCCAAGCGGCCCAGCCGCCCCTCGCGCCCGGCGATGCAGGCCATGGTCGAGGAGGAGGTCGACGAGGATTCCGGCCAGCCGACCCAGGCCATCCCCAAGCGGCGCACTTCGCCGCCCGGGACGCCGGTGCGCCAGAAGACGCCGGTGCGGGCCGCCGTCCCCAAGACTCCGATCCGCGCCGCGGCGGTTTCGCAGAAGACTCCGGTGCGCGCTCAGGCAGTGGTCGAGCCCGCTGCCCAGCCCGCTCCGGCGCCGGCCAAGGCCGCCGGATTCGAGAAGCGGTTCCTGGGGATTCTCGGAGGTTTGGCGTTGGCGGCGCTGGCGGCGGTCGGGTTCGAGCTCTACCAGCGCAGCGAGCCGCCGCCGGGCCCGGCCCAGCCGAGCGCCGAGATGCAGCCGCTCAAGAAGCCCGAGCCGCCGCCCTGGGCGCGGCAAGCCACTCCCCCGCCCGCTCCCGAGCCCGCTGCGGAACCGGCCAAGCCGGCGCAAGAAGCCGCCGCCGATGAGAAGCCGGCCGAGAAGCCCGCGGCGCCCAAGGACGAGGCGGCCAAGGACGAGAAGCCGGCCGAGGCGGCCAAGGACGATGCCAAGGCGAAGAAGGACAAGAAGGTCGCCAGCGCCGTCCCGGCCAAGGCCAAGGCCGCCGCTCCGGTGGGCAACGGGACCCTGCGCGTCATCACCATGCTCAACGGCGAGCCGTTCTGGGCGAACGTAACCGTGGACGGCGAGCGCGGCGGCGAGACTCCCTACACCGTCGAGCTGCCGGCCGGGAAGCACAAGCTCGAGATCCGCCGCGACGGCTACAAGACCATCAATCGCGAGGTCGAGCTGCCGGTCGGCGGCGTGACGCCGGTGCGCATCACCCTCGAGCCGGCGGGCTGAGCGCCTTCGGACCCGTTCACCCTGAGCGGAGGCTCGCGCGAGCGAGCGAGCCGAAGTCGAAGGGCCGCCTCGACAAGCTCGGGGGCTCGCGCCGGATCTACTCGTCTACCGGTCCCCCTGAGCGGAGGCTCGCGGACGCGAGCCGGAGTCGAAGGGCCGCCTCGACAAGCTCGTGGCGAATGGGGACGCTAGCCTCGCCTCAGCCCCAGCTCCTCGAGCATCGGCGCCAGATCCACGAACGGATGGCGGCAGGGCTTGCCCTCGCACCAGGCGGCCTCCGGGCGCTCGCGTCCGATGAAGACGAACGACGAGCGGGTTCCGTAGCCCTTCTCGTCGGCGTGGATGCAGGTCCCGGCCAGCCGCTCGTGATCCGGCCCGTGGACCTTGAGCAGCGAGGCCAGCTTCTCGACGGTCGGCTCCTGCCCATTTACCGTCTGCTCGAACAGCCGCTCCACCATCTCGGTGCGCCCGCGGTCGTCGGCACCCAGCGAGCGTTCGGTGACCACGTGCAGCCCGGGCTCGACCCGGTACTGGCGGATGTTCTCCCCATCGCTCCAGGTGACGAAGGCATCCTCGCGGTCGGCGTAGAGCAGGTGGAAGCCGTTGTGCTCGTGGCCGGAGAGGTTGGACAGCTCGCGGTGGAGCGCCTCGGCGCTGGGCGCGTGCAGCGCCCGCACCACCAGCGACCCTCGCGAGGCGCGCGAGGGATCGGGCGGACGGCCGAAGCGGTTGGTGATGCCCACGAACACCCCGTGCTCGTTGAGCCCGAGCCAGGTGCCGAAGGCCAGCTCGTCGCGGGGCATCAGCACCTTGGGCGGGCCCGGGTAGACCTTGGGCCCGCTCGCCGGCCGGCTCAGCAGTTCATCCCGATTGGCCGCCACCACCAGCGGGGCGCCGGGAAAGAGCCGATGGGCCAGCAGCAGCGTACACATCAGAGAAACATCTTGCCCGGGTTGAGGATGTTCAGCGGGTCGAAGACCTTCTTGAGCTGCTTCTGCAGGGAGATCAGCTCCGGCCCCTGCTCCTTCGGCAGCAGCTCGAGCTTGGCGTAGCCGACCCCGTGCTCGCCGGTGATCGTTCCCTTGAGCGCGATGCAGACCTCGAGCATCTCGTCCACCGCGCGGTCGACCCGCTCGCGCTCCTCCGGCGTGGAGAAGAGGAAGTTGGCGTGCAGGTTGCCGTCGCCGGCGTGGCCGTAGGTGGCCACCAGCACCTCGTGCTTCTTGGCGATCTGGTGGGTGCGCTCGATCATCTCCGGGATCTTCGAGCGCGGCACCGCGATGTCCTCGCTGACCTTGAGCGGCTTGATCGAGCGCAGCGCGGTGGAGACCTGGCGGCGGGCGGCCCACACCTCACGGCGCTGGGCCTCGTTCTGGGCGACCACCGTCTCCTTGACCCCGAACTTCTCGCAGATCTCGCCGACCCGGGTCATCTCCTCGAACAGCGGCTCCTGGGCGTTGCCGTCGACCTCGACCAACAGCGCGGCGCGGGTGCCGGCCGGGAAGCGGAAGCCCTTGCCGTCCACCGCCTTGACCGAGGCCTCGTCCAACAGCTCGAGGGTCCGCGGCAGAATGCCCGCGGCCAGCACCGCGCTGACCGCCTGGGCGGCGCCGACCAGGTTCTCGAAGGTGATCAGCGCGGTGACGATCTCCCGCGGCATCGGGATGAGCTGCAGCGTGGCTTCGGTGACCACGCCCAAGGTCCCTTCCGAGCCGACGAAGAGCGCGGTCAGGTCGTAGCCGGCCACGCCCTTGATGCTGCGGTGGCCGATCTTGAGGATCTGGCCGGTGGGGACCACCACCTCCAGGCCCAGGACGTAGTCGCGGGTGACGCCGTACTTGAGGGCCCGCGGGCCGCCGGCGTTCTCGGCGACGTTGCCGCCGATGGTGCACATGTCGAGGCTGTTCGGGTCGGGCGGATAGAACAGCCCCTTCTCCTCGACCGCCTTCATCAGATCCTGGGTGATGACGCCGGGCTCGGTGACCACCACCAGGTCCTCGGCGTTGATCTCCTTGATGGCCTTCATCCGCTCCAGGGAGAGGGCCACCCCGCCCTGCAGGCACAGCGAGCCGCCGCTCTTGCCGGTGCGGGCGGCGACCGGGGTGACTGGCACGCGGTGCTCGCTGCACAGCCGGAAGACGGCCTGGACGTCGGCGGCGGATTCGGCGAAGGCCACCACGTCGGGCGGGAAGAGCCCGCTGTCGGACTCGTCCTTGGCGTAGTCCTCCATCCGCTCGGGATCGACGAGGAGCTTCTTCGGGCCGAGCGCGGCGGCGAGGGCGGCGTTGAAGGACTTGAGATCTCGTTTCACGGGTGTCGGCTCCGATCTGGGGTCAGCAGAGAGCGCCTGGGAGCGCCGGCGTCCCGCCGGCCGCGCGTACTCTGACCGCCTTCTTCCGTTGGTACAACCTGGGATTGAGGAAACGGCGGGAGCTGCCGGACCTCATCCAAACATCTCGACGATGCTCCCCTGCATCGCCGCCGGCGCCTCGCTGGCCAGGAAGCGGACCACCGTGGCCACGTCCTCAGGCTGCATGTCCGGCGGAAAGCCCGATTGCTTGAGCATCTCGGTGTCCACCGATCCAGGCGCCACGCCCATCGAGAGAACCCCGGTGCCGCGCAGCTCCTCGGCCAGCGCCTTGACCAGGCCGTTGAGCCCCCACTTGCTCGCGCAGTAGGCGGCCAGTTTCGGCGTGCCCAGGGTGGCGCTGATCGAGGAGAGCTGGATCAGCCGGCCCTTGCCGCGGGGCACCATCCGGCGCACCGCCTCGCGGGCGCAGAGGAAGGCCGCCCGCAGGTTGGTATCCAGGACCCGGTCGAAGGCGGCGGTGGACATCTCGGCCACCGGGGCCACCTCGAGCACCGCGGCGTTGCCCACCAGCACCGTCACCGGGCCCAGCTTCCGCTCGACCTCCTCGAAGAGCCGGCCGACGAAGCCCTCGTCCGAGATGTCGCCGGGGAAGGCCTGGGCCACTCCGGCCTGGGCGACGATCTCCGCGGCGACCTCGGCCAGCGGGCCTTCGCGGCGGCTGACCAGGGCCACTCTCGCTCCGGCGGTGGCCAGCGACAGCGCACACGCCCTGCCGATGCCGCGCGAAGCCCCGGTCACGATCGCCACTTCACCCGCCAGCCGCATGCTCAGCCTCCGCGCACCGCGCTCAAGAAGCGCGAGCGAATCTCCGGGTCCTTGGCCATGACCCCGGCATAGGAGTCGGCGGTCACCTTGGAGCCGGCGCGCTTGCCGCCGCGCAGTGCCAGGCAGGCCTGCTCGGCCTCCAGCAGCACCCCCGCCCCGCGCGCCCCGAGCTCGGTCACCAGGGTCTGGGCCAGCTCGCGCGCCAGGTCCTCCTGCAGCACCAGCCGATGCGACAGGCAGTCGAGCAGCTTCACCAGCTGGCCGAAGCCGACCACCTGTTTGCCGGGCAGATAGGCCAGGTGCGCCATCCCGCCGTAGGGCAGCAGATGGTGGGGGCAGACGCTCTGGTAGGCGACCTTGGTGACGACCACCAGCTCTTCGCGGCCGGCGGCCGGGGCCGGCATCCGCTCGGCGAGGATGGCCTTGGGGTCGCCTTGATAGCCGTCGAGGAACTCCTCGGCCCAGGCCCGGGCGACCAGAGCCGGGGTCTGCGCCAGCTCGGGATGGCGCTTGGGATCGAGCCGGGCGGCGACCAGGAAGGCGCGGACCGCGGCCTCCATCCCAGCCAGCGAGGGCATGGCCGAGGCCGCATCGGCGGCCGGCGATTTGTTGGGGCGAGACATGGCGTCCTTTGCCCTCAGTCGCCGCGGTAGGCGACCGAGTAGGAGTCGTTCTCCCAGAGGCGAACCTGGGTCAGCCCCGGCAGCTTGCCGTGAAGCCGCTCCCAGATCCAGACGACCATGTTCTCGGCGGTGGGGTTGTCGTGGAAGTCGTTGAGGTTCTGGTGGTCGATGCGGCCGAGGACGCCCTCGGTCACCGCGCGGCGGATCTCCTCGAAGTCGAGGATCATCCCGCTCTTCGGGTCGGGCTTTCCGGCCACCGTCACCCGCAGCTTGTAGTTGTGGCCGTGGGTGCGCTTGCAGGGGCCTTCGTAGTACGGCAGCCGGTGGGCGGCGCTGAAGGTGAAGTCGACCTCGAGCTCCATGGGGCTCCTCGCTCTCCCTAGCCTTGGATAACCGCGGAGCGAGGCCCGCTCAATGCGATCTCAGGTCAGGATGCCCAGGCCCTCTTCGACCAGCTCGGAGACGTCGTCGGAGCGGTTCTGCAGGCCGTTGTCGAGCTGGTAGCGCAGCAGCTCGCTGGCGAAGGCCCCGGCGGACGGGAAGCGGTTCTTTGGGTTCTTGGCCAGCGCCTTCTCGAAGATCGACGCCAGCTGCGCGGAGATGCCGCTGGGCCTCTCGTACTTGCCGGCGCAGATCCGGTCGAAGACCTCCGCCTGGTCGCGCCCCTTGAACGGCCGCATCCCCACCAGCAGCTCGTACATCACGATCCCGACCGCGAACAGGTCCGAGGACCCGGTCAGCGGCTTGCCCTGGATCTGCTCCGGGGAGAGGTAGTGCAGCTTGCCGGCCGCCATCCCCTCCGGCAGCCCGCCTCCGAGGGCGGCGCTGCTCACCACGCCCAGGTCGGCGAGCTTGGCCCGACCCGGCCGCAGCGTGAAGAAGACGTTGCCGGGGTTGATGTCCCCGTGGACCAGCTCCAGCGAAGTCCCGGTCACTCCCTGGGCCTGGTGCAGGTAGGCCAGCGCCTTGAGCAGGTCGATCCCGATCTCCAGCGCCGCCGACGGCGGCATCCGCTGACCCTGCTCGGCCAACGCGTCCATCAGCGCCTCGAGGTCGCCGCCAGGGCAGAACTCGAGGGCCATGAACCACTGCCCCTGCTCCTTGCCGACCTCGTACAGCTCCACCAGGTTCGGATGCCGCAGCAGCCCATGGACGTCGGCCTCTTGGGCGAACAGCTCGCCGACGTCTACTCCCTGCACCGTCGCCGACTTCATCAGCTTGATTGCCGCGCGCACCAGGTCGGCGCGCTCGTCCACGGCCTCGGCCAGGTAGACGGTGGCCATGCCGCCCTCGCCTATCTTGCGCAGCAGCGTGTATTCGCCGAACCGGCGCGACGGCAACTTGTGCGCTGTCTCCGGGCCGATCAGGCGGAGGCCTCGGGGCTGCCGCACAGCAGGTAGAGCAGCGCCATCCGCACGGCCACCCCGTTCTCCACCTGGTCCAGGATCACCGAGCGCGGACCGTCGGCCACCTCCGGCGACAGCTCGACTCCGCGGTTCACCGGCCCGGGGTGCAGCACCACCGCCTCAGGCTTGAGCAGCTCGAGCTTGTCGAGGTTCAGGCCCCACAGCCGCGAGTACTCGCGCGCCCCGGGGAAGAGCGGATCGGCCAGCCGCTCCGACTGGATGCGCAGGAACATCACCGCGTCGGCGCCCTCCACCGCGTCGGCCAGGTCGTAGTGGACGCTGCAGCCGTACTGCTCGACGCCGATTGGAATCATCGTCGGCGGGCCGCACACCCGGGTCTTGGACCCCAGCGCCTTGAGGCACAGCAGGTCGGAGCGGGCCACGCGGCTGTGGGCGATGTCGCCGACGATGGCCACCGTCTTGCCCTCGAGCGTGCCCAGCTTGTCGCGCAGGGTGAAGGCGTCGAGCAGGGCCTGGCTCGGGTGCTCGTGGGCGCCGTCGCCGGCGTTGATTACCGCGCAGCGGACGTTGCGGGCCACCAGGTGCGGGGCGCCGCTCGACTGGTGGCGGATCACCAGCACGTCGGGGCGCATCGCCTCCAGGTTCTTGGCGGTGTCGAGCAGGGTCTCGCCCTTGCTCACCGCCGAGCCGGAGGTGGTCCAGTTGAGCGAGTCGGCGGAGAGCACCTTGGCGGCGATCTCGAAAGAGGAGCGGGTGCGGGTCGAGGACTCGAAGAAGAGGTTGACCACCGACTTGCCGCGCAGGGTCGGGACCTTCTTGATCGGCCGGCGCAGCACCTCCCGGAACGCCTGCGCCTGATCGAGCACGCTCAGGATGTCTTCCCGGCTGAGCCCCTCGATCCCCAAGAGGTGCTTGTGCGCGAAGGGCATCTCCCCTCCCCTCTATTCCTTGCCGAGCACGAAGACCGCGTCCTCGCCCTCGGTCTGCTGGAAGTGGACCTCCACCCGCTGCGAGGCGGCGACCGGCAGCGACAGGCCGGTGAAGTCGGCGCTGATCGGCAGCTCGCGCCCGCCGCGGTCCACCAGCACCGCCAGGTAGACCCGCCGCGGGCGACCGAAGTCCATCAGCTCGTCGAGCGCCGCCCGCACCGTCCGCCCGGTGAACAGCACGTCGTCCACCAGCACCACCGACTTGTCCTGGATGGAGAAGGCGATCTCGGTGGGCCCGACCACTGGATGCACCCGGGCCACGTCATCGCGGTACAGGCCGATGTCCAGGGTCCCCAGCGGGATGCCCGGGCCCAGTTGACGCTCCAGGTTTTCCTTGAGGCGGCGGGCCAGCGGAACCCCGCCGTGGCGGACGCCCACCAGGCAAAGGTCGCTCTTGGAGATCTGCCCGCCCAGGATTCCCTGGCAGAGCCGCCCGATGGCCTGCTCGACCTCGGCGGCGCCGCAGACCTGCCTTCCCCCCGCCGGCGCGCTCACCAGTGCACCGGGCGCGTGCTCTCCTTCACCGAGGGCGAGAAGGTGAGCTCCTTCTGGCGCTTGAGGAAGGGGTAGTCGAGGCGCTTGGTGTACTTGACCTGGACGACGATGGTCTTGGCGTAGTCGTCGCGGTTGACGAAGACGTCCTCGGCCAAGAGGACCAGCCCGGGGATGTTCCGCTCTTCGCCGTCCACGATCTCCCAGTGGCTGCCTATCTGCTTGCTCTTGTTGAGGATGAACTCACGGATCTGGTCGTCGGTCCCCAGTCGCGCAGCCATGTTGGAGGCTTCGCGCAGCATCTGCTTGACCTCGAAGGCCTCGAAGTAAGCGGGGCCATACATCGCCCCGAAATAGCCGGCCACGGCGAGTCCCGCCAGCATCAACATGCTCACGAAGGAGATGGCACCGCGCTGGCTCGATTTCCGCTGCATTTTCCTTGGTTCCTTTCGCGCCGCTCGCCGCCTAGGGAGCGGCCGGCCGGCTCCATATAACGGCGTGGGGCATCACCGGCATCACTCCGCAGCCTCGGACCTCGTCGGCGTAGTTTGCCACGGCCGCCGCCTCGTAGCTCTGGCCGGCCACTTCCAGCGCGGCGGCCTTTCCCGGGGACAGGGCCTGGCTCACCGCTCCCGCGGAGAAGCTCAGCCGCGAGTAGAGCCGCCGGCCGCAATCGCCCACTGAGCAGGCGAACGGCTCGCCGGTCGCGGAGACGGAGAACGGCGAGCTCGCCGCGTCGTCCAGGACCCTTCCGCCAAGCCCACTGTCGGCCATCACGAGCAGTTGCCCGCTCTGGCGCAGGACCACCGCCCGAGCCCCCTTGCGACCCCCGGCGGCGTACTCGACGAGCTCGACCTCGATCGACTCGCCCACCGACAGCGGAAACGCCCGCTTGCCGGGCAGCACGTAGTAGAAGCTGGCCGAGTAGTCGATGCCCGAAGCGTCGGTGCGGACCACGGTCAGGTTGGTGGTCCCGGCCGAGTAGCGCACCGCAGCCACCCTGCCCGCCCCTCGGTAGACGGTCGCGCCAGTGTCCGCGGAGGAGATGTCGAAGAAGCCGGCGTCGTCGGGCGAGCCGACCTCCACCGACCACTCTCCTCCCAGCGCCGGCACGTCGTTGGGCAGGCAGGTCGCCGAGCAGCCGCCGTCGAGGCAAAGCTCGCCGGCGGCGCAGTCGCCGCTGGTGCGGCAGCCCGGAGGCTCGATGGTCTGCACCTCGACCGCGCCCTCTGCCGGTAGGCTGAAGTCGCGGGTGGCGCAGTTGAGGGTCTGGGGGAACTCGGCGCGGAAGCGCTGGGCGTCGGAGGTCCCGGCCGAGAGGGTCGAGGCCCAGCAGAGCTTGAGCCGGTAGCTGCCCGGCTGCGCCGGAACCCGATCGCCGAGGCAGTCGACCGCGCCGCCGGGGAAGCAGGAGGCGCGATCGGGCGAGCGGTACTCGCCGTTCCAGGTCCGCTCCACCGATTCCCCGGGGGCGATCCGCCGGGCCCAGGTCGGGGCCGGGGTGCAGTTGCAGCTCGCGATGCAGGCCTGGCTGCACTCCTGGCAGCTGCAGCCGGCCGACTCGGCCATCTCCCGCCACGCGCCGCGGTCGTACTGCATCAGTTGCGCGCCCAGCTGGCCGTCCTCGTCGCGGACGTAGACCGGCCA
>JBBIQS010000110.1:0-24240 GCA_037442205.1 Myxococcales bacterium | reverse complement strand
CGCCGCCGCGGTTGGGATTCACCTTCAACCACAGCCGCTAGCGTCCTCTCCCTGGCGCTGCTGTTGGCGGTCGTGCCCAGGGTCGCAGAGGCTCGGCGACACATCGCGGTGGTGGCTGGAAACAACTTCGGTCTGCCGGGGGAGATCGAGCTTCGCTTTGCGCGAACCGACGCCCAGCGCATTGCACAGGTGCTGCGCGAGCTCGGTGGGGTTGCCGCCGGCGATCTCTCTCTCGTCCTCGATCAGAGCGCCGAAAGCCTGCGCAAGGCGCTCGCGGAGGCGCAGGCGCGAGCCGGGGCGTCGCCGGAGCCGAGCACTCTGATCTTCTTCTTCTCCGGTCACGCCGACGCCGAGGCGATGCACCTGGGCGGCGATCGCCTGTCGTGGCAAGAGCTGCGCGCCATCCTGGAGCAAGGCTCGGCTGGCCTGCGGGTGGCGCTGGTCGATGCCTGCCAGGCCGGCGCGCTGACGCTGCCCAAGGGCCTCGTGGCCGGCGCGCCGGTAGACACCGAAGCGCGCGGCTTCGCAGCGCTGGTCTCCGCCGGCATCGCCGAGCAAGCCCAGGAGATGGGGTCGCTGGGGGGCTCGGTCTTCACCCATTTCCTGGTCTCCGGCCTCCGCGGCGCTGCGGACTTCGACCACGACGGCCGCGTGACCCTGGCCGAGCTGAATGCTTACGCGGCACGCAGCACCGAGCTCGCCACGGCGCGGTGGGCCGGCTCGCTGCAGCACCCGGCCTATCACTTCGACATCTCAGGGCAGGGCGAGGTCGTGCTCAGCAGCCTGCGCGACGCGGTGGCGACGCTCGAGATTGCCGACTCCCTCGCCGGCCACCTGGTGGTGAGCGAACGCGGCTCGTCGGTCATCGAGGCCGAGGCGGACAAGCTGGCCGGCCAGCCGCTGCGCATCGCCGTGCCGGCGGGCCGCTATCGCCTGCACCTTCGCGGCGCCGCCGAAGTGCTGGCCGCCGAAGCCGATCTGCCCTGGGGTGGCAGCGTCCAACTGTCGCAGAAGGACTTCGTGGCCCAGAGCTACCAGAGCGTGGCCGAGAAGGGCGGAGTGGTCGAGCTGCGCCGGCAGCTGCTGGAAGCGGGCGCGGGTCTTCAGAGCGCCGCGGTCCAAGGAATGGGCGCGACCCCGTTGGCTTGGCTGGGCTACGGGGTGCGCTTCGCGCCGGTGGAGCTCGGCCTGCGTCTGCAGTTCATGCGCTCGACCATCGTCGCGGTAGACACCAGCGCGGCGACCAGCATCTTGGGGCTGGGGGCTCAGCTGGGTTACGGGCAGGCGCTGCGGCGCCTCGACTGGCGAGCCTGGGCCGGCGTCGGCGAGGAATGGTGGCACCAGACGGTCGGCAAGCTCGGAGCGCGTGATTCCGCCGTTCCGTCGCTCTCGGTAGGCGGGGAGCTGCGGGTCCCGGTTCAGGACCGGATCTTCGCCTCCGGGTCGCTCGAAGGGCTGCTGCAACTTCCGCAGGTCGAAGGGAAAGGAGCTCAGGCCCGGCCGGTCGTGCGCGGCAGCCTCGGGGCCGGCGTGGCGTTCTGAGAGCGAAGGGCGCGACGCTCGTTGGAGCGCTGGCGTCCCGCCAGTGCGGTCACGGCGGCCGGCAGAGCGACTGGGTACCTGTGCCTGTTTCCGCGCTCCCTCACTCGCCCTGTCGACGGACCGGCGGGCCGGGCATCACCAGTCGAGATCGGCGATCTCGCGAACTCGGTCCTCGGCCTCCTGCGTCCGCGCGCCGATCCACAGCGTGTCGCCGTCGCCGCTGGGCACCCTGGTCATGAGGAGGTCCTCGCCGGCGTAGAGCTCGCCCAGCCAGGCCGTCGGCGCCAGCGGCAGCCGCGTCATGCTCGCGCAGACCTTCTGCGCGTCCTTCTTCTCGCACCAGGACACGATGCCGCCCCACGGAGCGCCAGCGATCGTCTCGAAGATCATCGCCTGCAGCAGGAAGCCGTCGAGCGTGGGGACCTCCTCACGCCAGGCTTCCTCGCCGGCGTTCCGCACCCACACCGGTCCGTTCGCCGCAGCGGGCGCGGTGGCCCACACGCAGACGCCCTGGTTCTCGACGTAGAAAACGAGCCGGCCATCCTCGGCCGCGAGCTCGCCTTCGGGGACCCACTGATTCTGGCTCGCGATCGCGAGCTCCTCCCGGTGCAGCCAGCGCAGGCTCGCGGGCACGCCGTCGACGATTCCGTGCCCGCAGAACGGCTCGCTGCCGAGCGAGAGCCAGTCCCGGGCGAGCGCGCGGATGGCCTCCATGGGATCGGTTGCGGCGAGGTCGGCGAAGGCCTGCGGCGACAATGGCATCTGAGGCTCCGGCGATAGGGCGGCCGCGTAGCGCGACTTGGAAGCGCGGGCGAAAGTATAGGCCTCCACCTCTTCAGCCATCGCTCGCACTCCTGCCCCGAGTCGCGCTCGGCGGCGCCTACTCGTCCTTGTCGGCATTCTCGCTGCCGAAGTAGGTGCCGTGCACGGCCTTGCCCTTGTGGACGAAGACCTTCGAGGGGCCGGTCTTGGCGTTGACGCGCGCGTCCTGCGGCTTGGCGGCCTCGCGGGTGGAGGGGCCGCTGACGTTGGGCAGGTCGGCACTGCCGCTTCCCGAAGCGAGGCCGGAATCGCCGCCTTTGAGCAGGAGGTCGACGTTGGACTTGCCCAGCTTCTTGGCCTTGGCCTCGTAGGCCTTCGCCTTGGCGGCGGAGCCCGGCTGGCGCTCCAGCGCGGCGAGGACGTAGGAGGCGAGCAGCTTGCGCTCGAGCTTGGCGTAGAGCCGCGGGCTGTCGAAGAGGTCCACCAGCTCCAGGTTGCCGTTGATGGCCACCGCCAGGCCGGTCAGCTTCTCGCTCTTGGGGAGCCTGGACTGCAGCTCGTCCAGATATCCCTTGATGCGCTCGCGGAGGGCCTTGTCCTGCAGCACGCGGCGGTAGGTGCCGGTGGCGCTGGAGACCTGGGACGCCGCCGACTTGCGCGCGACCTCGTTCCAGACATCGCCCTGGTCCTTGAACAGCGCGGCCTTGCGCAGGTCGGGATGGGCCACCGCCTCGCTAGAGTGGAAGGTCAGGTCCGCGCCGGCCCAGCGGCCCTGCTCGACGCAGCGCACCTCCAGCTCCCTGGTGGAGGCCGGGTCGATCACCGTGTCGTTGACCACCATCCGGTCCTGCTTGCCGCCCAGGACCACCTCGCCGCCAAGCAGGTAGAGCGGCCGCTTGTCGGTGTCCTGGTTCTTGACCACCAGTCGATCGACCTGGCCGCCCTTGCTCTCGGAGACCTTGACCGCCTTGGCGGCCTGGGCCTCCTCGAGCACGGTGTAGTCGTCGTAGGGCGCGGCCTTCTTGGTGAAGAGCGGGACCACCGCGAGGTTGTGGACGATCACCGGCTCGCCGACGTCCATCGCGTCGGGATCGAAGCCGGGCTTCTCCGCCATGGCCGTCGTCGAGAACAGCAGCGCGGCCGCCAGGGTCATCAGTGTCTGTCGCATGAGTGAGCCTCCTTGGCGAAGGGCTCACTGCAAGCGGCCGTGCCAACCGCGTCGCCGGGAGCGGGGCCTCGGGACGTGCAATGCGGCGTTACACCGCGCCAAGCGGATGAGCAGGCGCGGCTCGAGATGAACGGGCTCGCGGCCCCTCGGCTCCACCTGGCACGCCTTGCATCTCGGTTCCGCGGACCCGACCTGCGAGGTGCCCCGTGCCGCTCCGCATCGCCGCGCTGCTGCTGTTGCCCGTGCTCTCCGCGCCTCCTGCTCCGCGCTCCCGTCCGCCCGATCCGGGAAGGCTGGCCAGCGTCCTGATCGAAGGCGTCCCGCACGTCAGGCAGCGCCCCGACTTCTGCGGGGAGGCCTGCGCCGAGATGTGGCTCAAGAAGCTGGGCCAGGACGCCACCCAGGACGACGTCTTCGCGCTCGCCGGCCTCGACCCCTCGCTGGGCCGCGGCGCCTGGACCGACGAGCTGTCCCGGGCACTCAAGAAGATGGGCTTCGACGTCGGCCCGACCTGGTACCGCGTCCACGACGAAGCCGGGGTTGCCGAGCAGTTCCGCGCGCTGCACGCCGACCTGCTGCGCGGCGTGCCGTCGATCGTCTGCGGCCACTACTCCGACGAGCCGAAGACCACCGAGCACTTCCGGCTGGTCCTCGGCTACGACGCCAAGAGCGACGAGGTGCTCTACCACGAGCCCGCCGAGGACGAGGGCGCCTACCGCCGGATGAGCCGCGAGCTGTTCCTCAAGCTCTGGACCTTCAAGCCGCGAGCGGACCGCTGGACGATCATCCGCATGCGGCTCGATCCGAAGAACGGCATCTCGGCGGCCCGCGACACGTCCCGGCCCTCCGCCGCCGACTTCGTGCAGCGGGTCATGGAGGTCAAGGAGAAGACCCGCGGCGAGCCGTTCACCATCGTCGTCGAGCGGCCGTTCGTCGTCGTCGGGGACGAGCCGCCCAAGACCGTGCGCGCGCGCGGCGCGGACACGGTGCGCTGGACCGTCAGCCGCCTGCGTAAGGACTTCTTCGCCAAGGATCCGGAGGAGATCATCGACGTCTGGGCGTTCAAGGATGCGGCGAGCTACCAGCGCCACGCCTGGGAATACTTCGGCGACCGGCCGGACACGCCCTACGGCTACTACTCGCCGCAGCACCACGCGCTGATCATGAACATCGCCCCCGGCTACGGGACGCTGGTCCACGAGATCGTGCATCCCTACATGCACGCGAACTTCCCCGGCTGCCCGGCCTGGCTCAACGAAGGCCTGGCATCGCTCTACGAGCGCCCCGCCGAGGATGGCGCGGGCCACATCATCGGCTACGTGAACTGGCGGCTTTCGGCGCTGCAGCGCGCCATCCGCGCCCGGTCCGTGCCCAGCTTCAAGGCCGTCTTCGCCCTTGACGAGAACGAGTTCTACAACGACGACACCGACCACTACGCGCAGTCGCGCTACCTGTGCCTGTACCTGCAGGAGAAGGGGCTGCTGCGCCAGTTCGTCGCCCGGTTCCTCGAGAACCGCACCGCGGATCCCACCGGCTACGCCACGCTGCGCAAGGTGCTGGGCAATCCGGACATGGCCGAGTTCCAGGCCCGGTGGGAGCGATACGTCGCGGGCCTGGATCCGAAGGCGGAGCGGGCGCCCAAGCCGGAGTAGAGAGGGGGCTGGCGACGCCTAAAGCTCGCGTCGCCAGCGATCCCATCTCGGCGGAACGGCCTCAGGGCATCATCAGGTCAATGAGGAACGGGCTGACCGAGTCGTAAGGCGTGAACCCCACGTCCCCGATGCCGAATTGGCCGCGGGTCGCCACCGTGAGGAGGAGGTCGCCATTCGGCGCGAGCTGCTTCATGCTCCTGTCAAACGGCGCCCCTTCGACCCCGGGCTTTGGCCAGCCGAACGACGCCCTGACGGTTCCGTCGGGATCGAGAACCCGAAGGGTGTGGAGGTCGCATAGGAGGAGCGCTCTTCCCGTCGGAGTGATCGAGAGAGGACTGCATCCCGGGATCGGGCGCGTCCAGACCAGAGCGCCCGAGGAGTCGATGGCGAACAGGAACAAGTCGTTGGGCAGCGAGACGTCGACGCCGTCATACCGGACTTGGGCGCTCGCCGAGCCACCTCCGATGATCAGGCCGGCGTCCGTTACGCCGACGGGCCTTCCCCAGAAGTGCTCGCTGAGCTTGGTCCAGCCAGGCGTGCCGTCCGCCAACACGAGAGAGATCTGGGTACCCGCCGCCGAGTCCGAGCCGACCCCATCCGCCATGACGACTTGGTCAAGCCGATTGATGATTGCCGACGACAGCTGGTTCGCCAGGGGATGCGACCAGGCCAAAGTGCCATCGGAGCGATAGACCGAGTACTTGGTCGGCTGGTAGTCCGGGGCAGGGGAGGGAATGACGAAGCTGCCCGAGGCGCTGATCGACGTGATGCAGCCCGGCTCCGTGGGTCGAGCCCATACGAGCGCTCCGTCGGATGAGAGCTTGGCGACCGCCGGCTGAACAGCGATGAACCCCGACAGCAGAATGTTGCCGCCGTCGTCTACCCTGGGCGGGCAGGGAATCGGGTTTCCCATCGCATTTCCCGAATCCACCGCGACGAAGCCGTTTCCCAGCACCGCCTGCGGAAATCGCTTTTCCCAGACCAGAGTCCCGTCCAGGTTTCGCTTCTGGACCAGCAGCTCAAACCCGGTGTTCACGGTCTGGGCGATGACGTACCGGTTTCCGCTGCGGTCGGCGAGCAGGTAGGGAGAGCGGAATTCGGTGAACGGCTGCTGCAGCTCGGTCCACCAGCGAATCGGGGGATAGACGGCCTCGTAGGGACTCCCGGCGTCTGGGTTGACGGGCGGCTGGCTCGAGCACTGGGACAGGTCGCGCACGCAGACCTGGGTGGACTGGCAGCACACAAAGCCCGCGGCGCAGGGGCATTTGGCGCCTTCGAGCGAGATGAACCAGATGCAGCCCGACAGCAGCGACGAAGCCGCCAGCGCTGCCAACGCCACTTTTCCGATGTTTCGAATCACGGTTTCCCTCCTCAAGGGATCTTCGGTCCGCAGGTTCAAGTGCGCGGCGGCCGAGAGAGGTTCGGTCGCTCAGTGCGCGAAGCTGATCGCCCCGAACGCTCCCCCCGGCATCGGGAGCGCGGACCAGGCGACGCCGCTGGCGGGCTCGGACAGGCGCAGCGCGAGCCACGCCAGGCCGCTGAGCCCTGCCACCCCGGCTGCGATCCGCGCGGCGCCGTTCATCGTCTCGATCTGCTGGTTGCGCCTCGCGAGCTCGACCTGCGGGACCGAACCGGCGCCGAGGTGCTGCCCGAGGCCAGCGAGGAGCGCGACTCCACCGAAGGTGCCCGCGCCCAGCGCAGTCCAGGCGGTGATGGCGCGGGCGGTTGCTCGCCAGCCCTTCTCCGACGTCGCCTCGACCGCGGTCACCGTCCCTGGCGAGGAGTCGCGCCGATCTTCCTCCGGCGCCGAGTATCCGCGGCGGTATTCCTCGACCGAGGCCGCGGCAAAAGGCTCGGCAAAAAGGCTCTCGAAGGCAATGTGGAGCGCGCCCTTGCTCGCGGTGCTCGCGGGAGTGCTCGGCAGCTCCGAGGCGCGCCGGGCCTCGGGGGCGACGATGGCCCGCTCGGTGCTCCCGTCCCCGCTGCGCAGGAACAGCGGCCGGTCCGATGGCAACCGCAGGAGGGCGAGCTGGCTCCGCTGGGAATGGACGTCGAGCACGCGCTCCCCGTTGGCGCGCTCGACGTACGCGTGGCCCAGATCCTGATCGACGGCGAAACCGTCTCCGTTCCAGGAGAGCAGCGGAAAGTCGAGGCCGCTCGACGATCGACCCGGAGGGATTACCAGGAAGTCCGGGCGGTGGCCGGCGTTGGCGATCTTGGAGTTGGCGCTGGTCAGGAACGCGCCGAGCTCGGCGTAGGTGATGGTGCCGTCGCCGTCGGCGTCGGCGCTGCCGCGCAGGGCGGAACGGATCTCGTAGCTGAACACGCCGGCCTGCAGCCGCTCCCACTCGTGGCTGTCGCCGCCGGTCGAGGTGGAGAGGATGAAGCCGGTGTTGGCGAGCCCCTGGCCACGACCGGCGAACGGCTGGGGAAACGGGACGCGCTTCCCGCCCGCGCCCTTCCCGTAGGCGAGGAAGGCCGACTTGCAGGAGTCGACGATGACGTGATTCCGGTCGGCGGGGGAGCGAGCCAGAATCCGGTCGTGGAGCTGGGCGCGTGTGAGCCGACCCTCGTCGAGCACGGCGTAGCCCTCGCCGTTCTGGACGTCGCCGTGCCCGCTGAAGAAGAAGAGGAATTCGACCGTGTTCCCCCGGCTCTTTTCCTGCTGCATCAGCATGCGCAGAGCTCCAAACGCCTCGAACAGCAGCTCGACTCGGGAAGGGCCTTCAGGCGCGAGGTCGGGATGGAGCCGCTTGGTGTTCTCATCGGGCGTGACGAGCAGCAGGCTGCGGACGCCTGCCTCGGTGAGCAGCTCGTGCATGCCGATGGCATCGTCGTCCGCGTATTTCAGCGAGGCTGTGGACGAGCTCTCCGAACGATTGCTCCCCACCACCAGCGCGAATCGAGCCGTCGACGCTGCTGCCGCCGCGGGCAGCAGCAGCCCCAACGCAAGTGCACCCACCCTCAGAGCTGACGTCATTGAACCCTCACGGAAACGATGTGGTCGGCCGAATTCTCGAGACTCAAGGGGGCGGGACGCCCGGGGTCCCAGCCCGGTGAGCGAGCGACCTCTCGGACGCGCGACTCGATCTCTGAAACGGTGAGCGGCGCGCGCGAGAAGACCGCATAGACCGCCAGGAGACCAGGAACGAAGTCGTGGCGCACCAGGTCGCGCAGCTCGCCGGGCTGGGTGGATGGCGCGATGGAAAAGGATTGCGGATCCTGGGTCGCGTCTTCGAAGGCCGGATAGAACCAGAAGATCGCGCCGCGCTCGTCGACGGCGAAGATCATCAGGTGGCTGTACGGATTGGGTCCGCCGTTCACGTAGGAAAAGAGCAGGCCGTCGCCTCGGCTGAGGGTGGGGCCCAGCCGGACCGGCGCGGCGTCCGAGTGAACGGAGTAGATCTCGATGCCGCTCAGCGCCTGCTGCGAGCTCGGACCGGTGCCTTTGGAGCGGAACTGGTCCGGTTCGCTTCGCTGAACCACGACCAACAGCACCGCCGCGGCGCAGGCCAGTGCCCCTGCGAGCCCCACCGGCAGCAGGCGGCGAGCCGGGAGCCGGCGGAGCTCAACGGCGGCGGAGGAGGCGGCGCCCGCGCGCACCGCCTCGACAAGGTCGATCTGCTCGAGCGCCTCGTCGGGCGCGGCGAGACCCTCGCGAATCCGCCGGAGGGCTTCGTATTCGCGGCGCAGCGCGGCCGAGTCGCGCAGCTCGCGCTCGAGCTCAGCGGCGCGGCTCTGCGTCAGCTCGCCCTCGAGCAGGCGGATGAGCTCGTCGCGAGTGGGGAGGGCGCGAGGGCTCATGGCAGCTCCTCCGTCTCGAGCTCGGCCCGCAGCTTGGCCAGCCCGGCGAAGAGACGGCTCTTGACGGTGCCCACCGGCAGGTCGAGCACCCGCCCAATCTCCTCGAGCGAGTGCTCGCCGGCGAAGCGCAGGACGAGGACGGCGCGCAGCTTCTCGCTCAACTCGAGCAACGCGCGCTCCACCTCCCGCTGCCGCTCGCGGTCGATCAGCCTCTCGTCGAGCCCGGGCGCCTGGGCGTCGGTGGACTGGCGGGCGAGGGTGGCGACGCTTTGCTCGCGGGAGCGCGCGGCCCGTCGGAGCATGTGGCATTGGTTCAGGGCAATCCGGTGGAGGAAGACCCGGAATGTCCCGAGCGGCCGGTAGCGCGGGAGGAACTTGAAGACCTCGATGAAGGTGTTCTGGCCGACGTCCCGCGCCAAGCCGGCATCTCCAAGGTACTTGTAGGCGAGCCTGAGCACGCGGGCCTGGTGGCGGCGGACGAGCATGTCGAATGCTCCGGCGGCGCCGGCGCGGGCCAGCAGCATCAGGTCGTCGTCGCTCGGCTCCGCCGAAAGAGCCGGCCCCGGTGAGGTGGCCTTCGAAATTGGAATCACGTCTGCCATCGGTCAGGTCGCGCTATGATCCCTGAAGTGCGCGGGCAACGAGAAGGTTCGAATTCGCGCCGCACGCTCGACGGGGATGACGCCGCTGCACCTCGAGGCCGGACAGCGCTCGTGGGCAAGTCGATCTCCCGCATAATGATGCGGGGTCATCCCAACCGGCTGGAATGATTGGCGAATCTTCGTCCGGAATCGGGCGTTCTGAAAAGCGTCGTGATTGGCAGGGGTTGGCTCTTGGCCCCGCTCTATGCCTGGGCGAAGGCGCTGGCAGGCCAAAGAGCTGAACCCAGAGACAGTCCCGACCGCCCGGCCCGGTCGCCTCGCTCTTCTCGGCGCCTGTCGCGCGCGAACGAGTCTCGGTAACATCGCGCGCATCACGCGGTCGTCACGGGGGTCGAAACATGCGCTCTGCAATCGCAGCGATCTTGCTGATGCCGTCTCTCGCTCTCTCGCAAGTCCCGGCCAAGGTGGCCTACCAAGGGCGCCTGCTCAAGGCCGACGGGACTCCCGAGAGCGGGACCGTCTCCCTCACGTTCAGCCTCTGGGATCAGGCGATCGGCGGCAGCCTGCCGCGCTGGAAAGAGACCCAGACGGTCGCGCTCACCGACGGCTTCTACTCGGTCGTCCTGGGCGACCTCCAGGCCTTCGCCCCCGACGCCTTCGACGGCTCCGAGCGCTTCCTCGAGATCAGCGTCGGAAGCTCCGCGCTCAGCCCTCGCCAGCGGGTCGACTCGGTCCCGTATGCCCTGATGGCCCAGAACCTCAGCGGCGGGACCGTGAACGCCTCCAGCGTCAGCGTCGGCGGGGCGAACGGGGTGAGCATCAACTCCAGCGGCATCAGCGTGAGCGGCAAGTCCGTCGTCGACGGCGCGGGCAACCTGCAGCTCGCCCAGGCCAGCGCCTCCCAGAGCGGCCTGCTCTCCTCGGCCGACTGGACCCGCTTCAACGGCTCCGCGCCGGCCAGCGGCAGCGCGAGCTACATCCAGAACCAGAGCGCGGCGCTCCAGCCTGCCTCGTTCGCCGTCGGCGGCTCGGCTGGGGTGGGCACCGCCACTCCGGCGGCGAGGCTGGCGGTCCAAGGCGCCGCGGAGCGCTACTTCAGCAACCCCAACACCGTCGCGGCGGCGGCTGGCTCGAGCACCGTCGCCGGCAGCGGGAGCCGCTTCACCACCGACTGCGCGGTCGGCGACGTGCTGGTGGCCGGCAAGCAGGCCCTCCAGATCGTCGCCATCGCCTCCGACACCAGCCTGACCGTGACCCCGGCGGTGGGGACCGCCATCACCGCCTCCGACTACACCGTCCAGAAGCCCATCGCCCGGCTGCTCAAGAGCGACGGCTCCACCGCCCAACTCGTCAACGCCCAGGGGCGCGTCGGGGTGGGGACCGCGACCCCGAGCCAGGAGCTCGACGTCAACGGATCGCTCAACGTCGGCGGGGGAATCGCGGTCCAGTCCGGGGGCATCTTCGGGACCAACAACGGCGGCAACCTGCACATCGACTCCGACGCCTCGAAGAGCGACGGGCGAATCTACCTCGACTACTACAACGGCAACGGAGTGGTCTTCGGCAACGGGAAGTCGGCGGTGGCGGGCACGGTGGACACCGCCGGCAACGTCCAGTTCAACGGCACCGGGAAATTCGGCCCGGTGCAGGTCGGCAACGTGTCGACCGGGCTGTGGGCGGATGCGAACGGCCTGGAAGTCCGGCTTCCGATCGCGGGCCAGGGCACGTTCAGGGTCACGGGACCGGGCGGCTCCCCTATTTACATGATGGTGGTTCCGTTGTTTTCGGCCACATTCGTGAACGGCTACCTTCGCGCGTCCGGCGATTTGGTTTCGGCGACCGGGAACTTCGCCAGCGAGACGCGGACGAACTACCGGCTGGTGCTGCAGGCGGACCGGAACATGGTCCTCTACGACGCAGGCACCGCCGTCTGGGCCTCGGGGACCAGCACCTCGGACATCCGGCTCAAGAAAGATATCTCGCCGCTGGGGCCAGTCCTCGACAAGCTCGACCAGATGCGGGTCATCCGCTTCAAGTACGTGGAGTCCCTCAAGAACGACGACCCGCAGATCGGGCTGGCGGCCCAGGAGGTCGAGAAGGTCTTCCCGGAGTTCGTCTACACCGCCCCGGGCGGCAACAAGCTCGTCTACTACGACAAGATCTCGGTCGTCGCCCTGCAGGCGGCCAAGGATCTGCTGACCCAGTCGCGCGAGCAGAAGGAGCGCCTCGCCGTCCTCGAGGCTCGGTCGGCGGAACAGGCGGCGCAGCTCGCAGCCGCCCTGGCGAGCCGGGACGGGACCGTGAAGCGGCTCGAGGAGGAGAACGCCTCCCTTCAGGCGCGGCTCGACCGCCTGGAGCGTGCCGTCGGGCAGCTCGCGGCCGGGAAGGAAGCGGGCGAGATGGGACGACTCGCCCGGGCGAAGTAGGCGCGGGGATCCTGCGGCGGGCGATCGGCGCGCTCGGCTAGAGCTTGTACCCGAGCGCGCGCAGCAGCTGCTTGCGCTCCTGGACATCGCGCTCGGCCTCGACGCCCAGCGGCGAGCCGCCGTCGATCACTCCGGCGATGCCCCGGCCCTTGTCGGTTTCGACCACCAGCACCTCGGCGTCGTTGGCGGTGGCACAGAAGACGCGGCACACCTCGGGCACCTGCTTGACGGCGTTGAGGACGCTGACCGGGAAGCCCTGGCGCATGAAGACGAAGAAGCTGTGGCCGGCGCCGACCGCCTTCGCGTTGCGGGTCGCCAGCTCGGTCAGCTCGGAGTCGTTGCCGGAGCGGCGGATGAGCCGCGGCCCGCTTGACTCGCAGAAGGCGACGCCGAACTTGAGCTGCGGCGAGCTGGCGGCCAGCACCTCATGCAGGTCCTCCACGGTCTTGATGAAGTGCGCCTGTCCGAGGATGAAGTTGACGTCCTGCGGCTTCTCGACGGCGATGGTGAGCAGCTCCAAGAGAACCTCCTGGCAGTTTGCGCGGAGGATAGATGCCGCCGGCGAGGCCTGGCCATGTCGCGCGGATTCCGTTTTGCGGCAGTGACGGACGGTGAACGGACCGGTTCGGATCGCTCGGCGCCGAGCGCCTTGCCCAATGGCTTGAGCTCCGGTTCGGGTGCGTGCCCACGCGCTCGGAGTCCGCAAACTCAAGTACAGGTCCGCGACCGGGAGATGGAGGAAGTGCGCGACTTCGAACACTGTTGGCGGCATCACTGCGCGCGAGTGGCGGGGAACTGGAATTCCGTATAAGGAGGCCGCCCTCAACTTTCCAGAGGTCTTCCCACATGCAAGCAAGCGTTCTGACCGCAGTTCTGCTCCCCGTCGCCCTGGGCATCATCATGCTCGGGCTGGGGCTGTCGCTCGCGCTCGAGGATTTCAAGCGGGTGATCGTGTACCCGAAGGCGGTGCTGGTCGGCCTGGGGACCCAGATGTTGATCCTGCCCGCGGTCTGCTTCGGGATGGCCAAGACCTTCGGGCTGCCGCCGGAGCTCGCGGTGGGTCTGATGCTGCTGGCCGCCTCGCCGGGCGGACCGACCGCGAACCTCTACAGCCACCTCTCCCACGGGGACGTCGCGCTCAACATCACCCTCACCGCGGTGAACAGCGTGCTCTCGCTGTTCGTCATGCCCTTCATCGTCAACTTCGCGCTGGTGGCCTTCATGGGCGAGGGGAAGGTCCTGCCGCTGCAGTTCAAGGAAGTGATTCAGGTCTTCGTGATCGTGCTGGTGCCGGTGGCGATCGGAATGATTGTGAAGGCCAAGGCGCCCGGCGTGGCGAAGAAGATGGACAAGCCGGTGCGCATCATGTCCGCGCTGGTGCTGCTGCTGGTGATCACCGGGATCGTGCTCAAGGAGCGCGCGAACATGGGCGAGTACTTCCGGCAGGTGGGCGTGGCCGCGCTGGCGTTCAACCTGGTGAGCATGGCGGTGGGCTACCTGCTCCCGCTGGTGGTGCGGCTGCCCAAGCGGCAGGCCATCGCGGTCGGAATGGAGATCGGGCTGCACAACGGCACCCTGGCGATCGCCATCGCCACCGGCCCGACCCTGCTCAACAACTCGACGATGGCGATTCCCCCGGCGATCTACAGCCTGATCATGTTCTTCACCGCCGGGGTCTTCGGCTTCATGGTGAGCCGCAAGGTGCAGGAGCCGGCGATCGACGCCGCTCCGGGCGCGGGCGCGGCCTAGGAAGATCGCGCCGGGCGATATCGCCCGAGTTCGAGCGATATCGCCCAGAAGTGCGGGAGCTTTAGGCCAGACGAGAAACTGCGTCCGCGCAGGTTCTTGCCGGCCAATGTTTTTTCCGAGCGCGCTTCACTCGGTGCTCGGGGCATAGGTATGCCCCGGCCTTTGGCCGGACGCGGCCGGTGTGGGCGCCGGCGCTTCCTGGGAGAACTTCGCCCGCTCGGCGAGGTTCCCCGCCGAGCGAAGCCTTCCGACCGGCGACCGCCTACTTCCTCACCGCCCGCACGCCGATCTTCACCACATCGCCGTCGATATCCGCCGTCTCGACATAGGCGCCCTGCGGCTCCTCGGCGAAGCGGAACTCGGTGGCCAGCGTCTCGCCGGAGATCATCTTCTGGTGCTTCTCGGCGGCCGCGCGCAGCGCCCCAGTGCAGTGCAGCTCGAGCGCGATGCGGTCGTCGAGGTTGAACTTGGCGTTCTTCCGCGCCTGCTGCACCCGGCGGGTGATCTCGCGCGCCAGCCCCTCGCTCTCCTGCTCCGGCGTGACGGTGGGATCGAGCTCGATCGACACAAGCTGATGCGTGGCCAGGTTCGGATGCGTCCCCTTCGGCTCGCGGCGGATCTCGATGTCGGCGAGGGTGATCGCCTCGCCCTCGATCTGCAGCGTCTTGCCGGCCTCGAGCTCGAGCAGTTGCGCTAGCGGCAGCTTCTGGATGGCAGCGGCCACCGCCTTCATCTTGGGCCCCAGCCGCTTGCCCAGCGCCGGGAAGTTGGCCTTGGCCGTCACCTGGACGTACTGGTCCTCGTTCGAGTCGTAGGAGACCGCCTGCACGTTGAGCTCGTCCTGGAAGTAGGCCTCGAACTTGCGCAGGTTTTCCAAGAGCTTCGCGTCGCGGTGGATGACCTTGAGCGTGCGCAGCGGGATCTTGGCGCGCACCTGGATCTTCTCGCGCTGGTTTCGGCCGAGGGTGACCAGGGCCTCCAGCGCCGAGACCGCCTCCTCCAGCTCGGTGTGGATGCACTTCTCATCGGCCTCGGGGAAGCTCTCCAGGTGCACGCTCTGCTTGCGCTTGTCGGCGCTGAGCACGCGGGTCAGGTTCTGGTAGGTGGCCTCGGCCAGGAACGGCGCGAAGGGCGCCATCAGCCGCGACAGCGTCACCAGCACCTCGTACAGCGTCTCGTACGCCAGCCGCTTGTCCTCGGGCATTCCTTCCTGCCAGAAGTGCGAGCGGTTGAAGCGGATGTAGGTGTTGGTCAGCTCTTCGATGAACTCGAGCAGCTGCGGCACCACGTTGTAGAGCCGGTAGGCCGACATCTCGTGCTGCGTGTTGGCGATCAGCGAGTGCAGCCGCGACAGCACCCATTTATCGAGCAGGTTGGGCGAATTGGCGGCGTCGCCGCGCGGCACGAAGCGGTCGATGTTGGCGTAGCCGACGAAGAAGGAATACGAGTTCCACCAGCGCAGCAGGATCTTGCGGACGATCTCCTGCACGCCCTTCTCGGAGAACTTGAGCTCCTGCGCCTTCACCACCGGTGAATCGATCAAATACAGCCGCAGCGCGTCGGCGCCGTGCTTGTTGAGGACCTCGATCGGGTCCGGGTAGTTGCGCAGGCTCTTCGACATCTTGCGGCCGTCCTCGGCGAGGACCAGGCCGTTGACCACCACGTTGCGGAACGGCGCCTTGTCGAAGAGCGCGGTGCCGATCACCATCAGCGTGTAGAACCAGCCGCGCGTCTGGTCGAGGCCCTCGGCGATGAAGTCCGCCGGGAAGGCCTTCTGGAACGCCTCCTGGTTCTCCCGCGGATAGCCCCACTGCGCGTAGGGCATCGAGCCGCTCTCGAACCAGCAGTCGAGCACGCCCTCCACGCGCTTGAGCGGGCTCTTTCCGGTCGGCGACGGGATGGCGATCTTGTCCACCACGTCGATGTGCAGGTCGGTGACCTTCTGGCCGGAGAGCTTCTCCAGCTCGTCGCGCGAGCCGACGCAGATCATCTCGCCCTCGGCGTTGCGCCAGATCGGGATCGGCGTGCCCCAGAACCGGTTGCGCGAGACGGCCCAGTCGCGGGCGTTCTCCAGCCAGTTGCCGAAGCGCCCGTCGCGCAGGTGGTCGGGCACCCAGGCCGTGGTCGAGTTGGAGGCCATGACGCGGTCCTTGATCTTCTCGACCGCGACGAACCAGCTCGACACCGCCTTGTAGATGAGCGGGGTGTCCGAGCGGTAGCAGTAGGGATAGCTGTGGCTGACGGTGTCCTGCTTGAACAGCCGGCCCTGCTGCTTCAGCCGGGCGATGATCTCCTTGTCGGCGTCCTTGACGCGCTTGCCCTGGTAGTCGGGCACCTCGGCGGTGAACATGCCGTCGTCGTCGACGGGGTTCACCATCGGCATGCCTTCCTTGGCGCAGGCGTAGTAGTCCTCCTCGCCGAAGGCCGGGGCCATGTGCACCACGCCGGTGCCGCTCTCGGTGGTGACGTGGTCGGAGTGGATCACCCGGAACGCGCCCTTGGCGGCGCGGTCGGCGAAGTAGGGGAACAGCGGCTCGTACTTCATCCCGAGCAGCTTCTCGCCCTTCATCGTCTCGAGGATCTCGACCTCGGCCGCGGGCTTCTTAAAGCTCGCCGGCAAGAGCGCCTGGGCCAGGATGTAGACGTGGCCGGTGGCCTTCTCGCGGACCTTGACGTAGTCGACCTCGCGGTGGACCGCCAGGCCCAGGTTCGAGGGCAGCGTCCAGGGCGTGGTGGTCCAGGCCAGGAACGAGACCCCGGGCTGGCCCTGCACCGGGAAGGTGAGGGTGATGGCCGGGTCCTGGACGGTCTTGTAGTTGAGGTTGGCCTCGAAGTTGGAGAGCGGGGTCGAGATTCCCACCGAGTAGGGAACGACCTTGTAGCCCTCGTAGATCAGGCCCTTCTTGTAGAGCTCCTGGAAGACCCACCAGACGCTCTGCATGAAGCTGACATCCATCGTGAAGTAGGGGCGATCCATGTCGACCCAGCGGCCGACGCGCTTCACGGTGCGCTTCCACTCCTCGGAGTAGCGCTCGACGATCCCGCGGCAGGCGGCGTTGTACTTGTCGACGCCCATCTTCAGGATGTCTTTGCGGCTCTCGATCTTGTGGGCCTTGTTGATCTCGTACTCGACCGGCAGGCCGTGGCAGTCCCAGCCGAAGCGGCGCGGGACGGTGAAGCCCTTCATGGTCCAGTAGCGCGGGACGATGTCCTTGAGCACGCCGGCCAGGATGTGGCCGTAGTGCGGCAGCCCGGTGGCGAACGGCGGGCCGTCGTAGAAGCTGTAGGTCTTGCGTCCAGCGGGATCGAGCGACTTCTGGAAGATCTTTTCGCGATCCCAAAATGCCAGGATTTCCTCTTCCTGGGCCGGAAGCTGCACGTCGGACTTGACCGGCAGGTACGGGGTTTCGCGAACAGATTCGGTCGTCATTTCTGCGTCTTTCTAAGTGCTTGAAGTTGCTGGAAAAAGCGCAAGATATCGACTCGGGGCCGGGGAGTCCAGGGGGATTGGCGCCGAGGGAAGCGCCGGCGTCCCGCCGGCCGCGGCGAGCGGGCGCTAGAGCTCGCGGGCCAGGCACTGCTCGACCGCCTTCTGGAAGCGCTCGAGGAAGGTGCGCCAGCGCTCCGGGGTCACCGCCTGGTTTCCCTGCATCCGCGCCTTCATCGGCGGAAGGTCCTTGACCAGGGTCGGGTCGGTCAGCTCGGGCGTGCGCTTGATGGGGGCCCAGTCGTGCGGTTCCATCCGCAGCTGCTTGCCGAGATACCAGGAGCTCATGTCGGTGACCTCGATCCAGAAGTCATCCACCGCCGGACCCTTGCTGGTCATCGTCAGTGCCACCGAGTCGCAGCCGCCGTCGACCTTGTGGGCCTTGACCGTGGCCTCGGCGAAGCGCGGCTCGAGGCGGGCGGCCTCGGCTCGCGCCGCCTCCAGCCGCTTGACGCACGGCTCCACCCAGGCGGAGTCGGCCGCCGGCGTCTGGGTGTGGGCGAGGGCAGGAGTGACGAGGACGAGCAGCAATCCGGCGAGGCGCATGGGAGGCTCCAATGGAGAAGGTGGCGCTGAAACGGCTGCGGCGCCGATTCGATCTCTCCCTCAGCGCCGCCTATGCCGCGGGCCGAAGAGCGCCGACATCAGCCGGAACGGCAGCATCTTCACGGCGGCGACCACCAGCTTGTAGAGCAGGCCGGGGACGACGATCACCTTGCCCTTCTCGAGCCCACGCAGCGAGGACTCGACCACGTCTTCGGCCCTCAGCCAGCCGATGCCGGGGACGCCCGTGGCGTTGAGCTTGGCGCGCTGATGGAACTCGGTGCGGGTGAAACCCGGGCACAGCGCCTGGAATCGCAGCCCGCGGCCGCGGTGCTCGGTGGCCAGGGCCTGCGTCAGGTAGTTCAGGTAGGCCTTGCTCGCCCCGTAGGCCGCGCCGGGAAAGAACGGCGTGTAGGCCGCCACCGAGGAGACGTTGACGATCGCCCCCGAGCGCTGGTGCAGCATCACCGGCAGCGCCGCCCGCGTCAGCCGAACGCTGGCCACCAGGTGGACCTTGAGCATCTGCTCCAACTCGTCGGCGGTGACCTTGCCGAACGGCCCCTCGAGCCCGAAGCCGGCGTTGTTCACCACGATCCCCAGCGGCGACAGCGCTTCCAGCTTCTTCTCCACCGTCGCCAGTTGCTCGGGATCGGAGAGGTCGGCGGCCAGCACCTCGGCGCGGATTCCGTGGGCCTTCGAGAGCTCGTCGGCCAGCGCCTTGAGCCGCTCCTTGCCTCGGGCCACCAGCACCAGGTCGTGCCCGCGGGCGGCCAGCTTTCGGGCGAAGATGGCGCCGATCCCGGACGAGGCTCCGGTGACGACGGCCCAACCTTGTGGAAGCGGCGACATTGCTGGCTCCTGGGCGATTGCGCGGCGGCCGGCAGGGTAGCTCAAGTCGCCCCCGGCGGCGCGGCGAGCGCGCCTGCGACCTTTGGCGGCATCGGGCATCGAAGCTGCGCCAATTGCCTGATTTCCCTGGAGATCCTGATGCCCGCCTCGAATCGACGCACCCTGGGTTTTGCCGTCGCCGTGGTCGGCCTCGCCGCCTGCGCCAGCGTGCCCAAGACCGCCATCCTGCCGAAGGAGAAGCCGCCGATCGTCGCCCAGCCGGCGCCGGAGCCGCAGGAGCGCTGGACGCCCGAGGACGAGCAGCTGGCCGCCGAGGTCATCCAGCGGATGCAGGCCGGGCTCGAGGCGCGCACCGCCAGCGGCCAGCCGATGCCGCGCGACGCCCACCCCAAGGCCCACGGGTGTGTGAAGGCCTTCTTCGAGGTCGATGCCCAGGCGCTCCCCGCCGAGCTGCGCAAGGGGGTGTTCGCGCACCAGGGCGAGAGCTTTCCGGCCTGGATGCGCTTCTCCAACGGCGCGCCCGACGGAGGCTCGGCGCGCGACGACGACGGCGACGTGCGCGGGCTGGCGGTGAAGCTGATGGGCCTCGCTGAGCCGAACCTCCTCGCCGCCGCCGGGGTCGAGCGCTCCGCGGGGAGCCAGGACTTCGTGTTGATGAACAGCAAGTCGTTCTTCATCCGCGACGTGCCGGAGTACGCCGACCTGGTCCGCTCGGCCGACTCGAAGCTGGGAGTGGTCTGGTTCCTGCTCACCCACAGCCGCGCGCGGCAGGTGGTGCAGTCGGCGCGCAACATGGAGGTCGGCAACCCGCTGCACGTCGACTACTACAGCGCCACTCCCTACAAGCTCGGGCCGGGTGCGATGAAGTTCGGCGTCCGCAGCTGCACTCCCGCCGAGAAGCGCGCCAGGCTCCCCGAGCACCCGTCGCCGGACTTCCTGCGCGAGCAGCTGGTCGCCGCGCTCGCCCGGGACGAGGCCTGCTTCGAGTTCCTGGTCCAGGTGCAGACCGATCCCAAGCTGATGCCGATCGAGGACCCGACCGCCGAGTGGCCGGAGAGCGCCTCGCCCTATGTGAAGGTTGGCAAGCTCCGGATCCCCAAACAGACCGGCATCGACTCCAAGGAGCAGCAGGCGTTCTGCGAGAACCTCTCCTTCAACCCCTGGCGCACGCTGCCGGAGACGCGCCCGCTGGGCGCGGTCAACCGGGTGCGGCTGCAGGCCTATGGGCACATTTCGGCGGTGCGGCACGGGGCCAACGGACAGGCCCTGGCCGAGCCCACCCGCCACGAGCTGCCGGCCTCTGCCGCGGCTCAGTAGCCGACGAAGCACCCCCGGCGACATTGCGCTCTGGCAGACATCGACGGATTTCGAGCGGTCGGTTTCGTTGACTTCGGCCGGCCGCTTGCGCACAACCCGCCCCATGCACGCGATGGCACTGAAGAGCTGGGGCAAGGACGAGCCGCTGCAGTGGCTGGAGCTGCCGACGATGGAGCCGGGCCCGGGCGAGGTCCGGGTGGCGGTCAAGGCAGTGGGCGTCAACCCCGTCGACTGGAAGATGCGCAAGCTGGCGCTGATGCGCGCCGCGATGAAGGCCTTCGGGCCGCCGGGGCCGGGGGTGGTCGGCATCGACTTCGCCGGGGTGACCGAGGCGGTGGGCCCGGGGGTGAAGGGCTTCCTGGTCGGCCAGCGGGTGGTCGGCGGGACCTGGTTCCTGCGCCGCCAGCGCGGCTCCTACGCCGACAGCGTGGTGGTGCGCGAGGACCAGCTGTGCCTGCTGCCGGACAGCGTCGATTTCGAGACCGCGGCGGCGCTGCCAGTGGCCGGGGTGACCGCCTTCGAGGCGCTGATGGAGGTCGGCGGGCTGCGCGGGGTGGCCGCGCCCTCGCGCAAGGTGCTGATCCTGGGGGCCTCGGGCGGAGTGGGGCAGATGGCGGTTCAGCTGGCCAGGCTCGAGGGCGCGGCGGTGGTCGGGGTGTGCTCGGCCAGGAACGCCGAGCTGGTGCGCAGCCTGGGCGCCGAGGTGGTGATCGACTACGCCCAGGGCGACGCCCTGGAGCAGGCCAAGGGCCACGGGCCGTTCACGGTGATCGTCGACTGCGCCGGGGGCTACTCCGCCAGCCGCTGCCGGGCGCTGCTGCAGCCGCGCGGGCGGCACGTGCTGGTCTCCGGCGAGTCGGCCGGCGAGATGATCCAGCCGCTGGTGCCCCCGTTCACCTCCAAGTCGGTGCTGGCGCGCGTGACCACCACCCGGCTCAAGCCGGTGGTCGAGGCGGTGGCCGCCGGCAAGATGCGGGTCAACGTCGCCCACCGGCTGCCGCTGGCCCAGGCCGACGAGGCCCACCGCCTGAGCCAGACCCACCGCCTCGCCGGCAAGATCGTCCTCACCGTCTGAAACCGGCCAGCGTCGCCGGGTTTGCATTGCGACGCGCCGCGCCACACAATCGGCGGGCCAGGAGGAGCCATGCCAAACACTTCTTCGCAGACCAGCAAGGCGCACGAACCCCACGGCCCGGTGCCCGATTCCATCCGCGAGCAGGCGAACACCATCTTCGCCGGGGCCTGGGACCGCATCCAGGGCCGGGTCGAGTCCGGGGCGGCGCGGCTGCCGCGGGAGATCATCTGGCTGGGCGGCGCGCCCGGCGCCGGCAAGGGGACCAACACCCCGTTCATCCTGCGCGAGCGCGGCATCACCGCCCCGCCGCTGGTGACCAGCGACCTGTTGAACGCGCCGGAGATGCGCAAGATCAAGGACAGCGGCAACCTGGTTGGCGACGCCGACGTGGTGCGGCTGCTGTTCGAGCGCCTGCTCGAGCCGGCGCACACCACCGGAGTGGTGGTCGACGGCTTCCCGCGCACCCAGGTCCAGGTGGAGTGCGTCAAGCTGCTGTTCCAGAAGATGCTCGACCTGCGCGCCGCCAACCGCGGCACCGCCAAGGCCGGCCTGTTCCCCAAGCCCAGCTTCCAGATCGTGGTGCTGTACGTCGAGGAGAAGGAGTCGGTGGAGCGCCAGCTCAAGCGCGGCCGGGAGATCGTGGCCAAGAACCAGCGGGTGCGCGAGACCGGGGTCGGGCAGCTGCAGGAGGAGCGGGCCACCGACCTGAGCGAGGAGTCCTGCCGCAAGCGCTACCGGGTGTTCATGGAGCAGACCTACCACGTGCTTCAGGACCTCAAGCAGGTCTTCCACTTCCACGTGATCAACGCCCAGGGAGACATCGCCACGGTCGAGGCGGCGATCGTCGAGGAGTTCCAGTACCAGAGCACGCTGGAGCTGGACGACGAGACCTTCGACGCCATCCACCTGATCCCGCTGGCCAGCGAGGTGGTGGTGGCGGCGCGGCAGCGGCTGGTGGAGCGGCTGGAGGCCTACCAGCGCGACCAGAGCGAGCTGTTCCATAAGATCATCGCGGTGATCGAGCAGGAGTTCGTCCCGGCGATCGTGCTGCACGCCATCACCGGCCTGGCGCGCATCTCCACCGAGAACGAGATCTTCGCCAACCCGCTGGCGCTGTCGATGCTGGTGGACGTCCTCAACGAGCGCGGCTACCGCACCGCCGCCCACGTCGAGATGCGCGAGGTGCCGACCCGGGTCGACCCGGCGACGCACTTCATCATCTGCAGCAAGAAGCCGCTCTACCGCTTCGACGTGCTGTTCCAGGGCTCGAAGATCCGCCGCGGAAACTGAGGCCCAGCCTCGCCGCCTCTCGACAGCATGCCGGCCCGGGCGCACCAGCTCCCGGGCCGCTCTATTTCGCCCTCACCAGGAGCTCGCCATGCCGCTGCAGTCGGTGTCCTACAAGATCAGCCAGCACTTCGACTTCCCGGCCGCCGTGGTCTTCGCCTGGGCCACCGACTACCAGCCGTCGGACATCGGGCGGCAGGGGCTGAATGGCCGGCGCAAGATCACCCCGGTCTGCAACGACACGCTGATCCTCGACGACACCACGGTCTTGCCGGACGGGAAGCGGGTCACCAAGAAGAAGCTGGTGCGCGTCTATCCGGAGCGGCTGGCCTGGACCAACACCCACCTCGCCGGCCCCAACAAGCACTCGCAGTTCCTCTACGAGGTGGTCGGCGAGGGGAAGCGGGCCTGCCGCCTCGAGTTCACCGGGCTGCAGGTCTCCGACTACGAGAAGCCGCTCGCCAAACGGGAGCTGGCGGCGCTGTCGAAGAAGCTGGCCGCCAACACCGCCGCGATTTGGCGGAACCTGGCGAAGGCGATGGCCGCGGAGCGCGGCTGACTCCCTGCCTCCGCTGGCCGCGGCTAGCTCTTCTCGGCCAGCCGAAGTGCGACTGACTGCTCGCTCGGATTGTCGCTATCCGGGCTGGCGGCCAAGGGACTCGGGCACTGCCAGACTCGCGCCCTTGGCTTCAATCTTTTCCGCATCGCTCAGGGCGCGGGCGCCGACTCCGCGCCGGGGGGAGCCATGAACTTGATGCGGACCTTCGGATGGGTGTCGCTGGCGCTGCTGGTAGGCGCGGCGGCCTCGGATGCCGGGAGCGCAGGCACCGGCCCCGCGGGTGGGGCAGTCATCACCATCCAGAACCTCACCTTCTCGCCGGCCAATCTGGAGGTTGCTCCCGGGGCGACGGTGACGGTGCGCAACCTCGACAAGATGCCGCACACGGTGACCAGCCAGGCGAAGGCCGGCTCGTTCACCCCGGGCGCGGTGAGCGGCGTCTCCTTCGACACCGGAAACTTCACCGGCGAGAAGACCTTCACCATCCCGCCCACGGCGCCAGCGGGCACGGTCATTCCCTACTTCTGCCGGGTCCACAAGGGCGGCATGAAGAACAGCGGGACGGTGACCGTGGTCGGCGGCTCCGGGAGTGGCCTCGTTCGCTAGCCAAGCCAAGCGTGTGCCGCGCTGGTTGTCGGGATGGCTGTGATGGCCGCGGCGGCGTCGGTCGCCAGCTTGCCGAGCAAGTCGGGAACTCCGGGCGCCAAGGCGTCTGATTTCGAGGGGGGAGCCATGAACGTGCGCAAGACGCTCCAGTGGGCATCGCTCGCCTTGCTTGCCGCAGCCTGCGGCGGCACCGGAGGAGGCGGAGGGGGCGGAATCCTCGACGGCGGGACCGGCATCAACACCATCCTGATCCAGAACTTCACCTTCTTCCCCGGCAACCTGAACGTGGAGCCGGGGGCCACGGTCACCGTGCGCAACATGGACCCGTTCGAACACACGGTGACCAGCGAATCGACCCCAGGCTCCTACGTGCCGGGCCCGGTGAACGGCGTCTCGTTCGACGTCGGCCCACTCACCGGCGAGCGGACCTTCACCATCCCCGCCACAGCACCGCCGGGCACCGTCATTCCCTATTTCTGCCGCATCCACACCAACGGCATGGCCAACCGGCCGACCATCACCATCGCCGGAGGCGCCGCTGACGGCGGCATCAATCTCGACGGCGGCGCCCATCCGCCCGTCGATGCCGGCGGCGGCGGCGGCGGCGGCGGGGGCGGTGGCGGGGGCGGCGGAGGCTACTAGCCGCGTCGGCGGAGCCGGCCGGTGGCGGGGGACCAGCGGCTGGCCGGGGCGCCCGCGAACGCGCGGTCGCCCTGGCCCATCTCGATCGTGAACCTGACCTTGAATCCATGGCCGAGCTGGTGACCCTGGATTCCGCCGGGCTGCGCTGCGAGCTGGGAGGCTTCCACCTG
>JBBIQS010000109.1:0-25275 GCA_037442205.1 Myxococcales bacterium | reverse complement strand
CGCGTACATCGGATGCTCAGCGAGCAGGGTGAAGTCCATGGTTTAGGCCTCCCGGCGCACCGGCTGCTTCATGCGCGGCGCGATGTAGGTCATGTAGGCGACGCCAAAGAACAGGAAGGCGAACCCGGCGAAGACCCAGCTGACGCCCGGGTCGCGCACCGCCTCCAGCCCGGAGTAGCTGGGGTCCTTGGGATCGAAGTTCACCTGGTAGAGCATCCAGCCGCCGACCTCCAGCGGGTCGTTGACGGCGATGGTTTCCTGCTTGGCCTCCATCCCGCGGGCCACGGTGACGTGGCTGCGGAAGGTCTTGACGTCGTTGCCGCGCGACTCGAACACCAGCATCCCGTTGTCCGGGACCCGGATCGCGTCCTGGGCGTTGCCCATCAGCAGCTGGTCGCGGACCTCGCCGCTGTTGTCGGCCAGCTCGATCATCACCGCCGGCTTGTTCGGCTCCTGGCTGGCGGTGCCGGGAGTGCGGTCCACCTTGGCCGAGGCGATCAGCGCCCCCAGCCTGGCCGCGCCCAGCTGCAGCCCCTCGGACAGCGGGACGGTCTTCTCGCCCTCGGCGGTCTTGACCAGCGCGGTCTTCTCGTCGGCGCTGACCGCCACCACCGTCTCGGCGCTGCCCTCGCCGCCCTCGGGGGCGAAGAGGTAGGTCAGCCCCACGCCGACTTTGCCGTGGTTGTATTCGGGCATGTTGGCGAACAGCCACTGGGTGCTGCCCTTGGCCTCGACCTCCAGCGCCGGGTTCATCGGCTTGTCGCTGAGGTTCTTGGCCTGCTTGGTGGCCAGGTCGTAGGTGAAGTGCGGGATGTAGTTGAGGACCTTGACCTCGGTTCCGGCGAGCTTGACCGTCTGGCCGACCTTGACCGCCATCGTCTCGCCGCTGTCCGACTTGAGGGTGTGCAGCGGGCCGTCGAGCTTGATCGCCGGGCGGGACTTGCCGAACAGGACCACCGTCTTGCCGTCGAGCGAGTCGGCGCGCTCGCTCTCGCCGGCCACCAGGGCCAGCTCCTGGCCGTCCATCGACAGCCGCAGCGCCGGGGTGCCGCCGGGGGCCTCCACCAGCCGCTCCTTGAGGGTCAGGTCGGGGTAGTAGCTCTTGATGCGGAACCAGGAGCCCTGCGGCAGCCGGTGCTTGATCCCGGCCTCGTTGTCGAAGGTGGTCTTCAGCTCGTAGCCCTTGCCCATCTTGTCGGGCATGTAGAGCGAGACTCCCAGCCGCTCCTTGTAGCGGTCGACGTCGAACTGCGACAGGGCCAGTGAGGCGCCCAGGGGCAGCTGCTCGCCCTCGGAGAGCGTGCCCATCCCCTTGCCGTCGCCGCGCACCGCCAGCGGGCCGTTCTTGGTGACGGTGACCGCGTTGACCTCCTGGCCGATCCGCAGGTCGACGCGCCCCTTGACCGAGAACAGCGCCGACAGCCCGGCGCCGGCGAGGCTGGTGATGATCCCCAGGTGGACCAGGAAGAATCCGCAGTTGCGGATGGTCAGCGGGAAGCGCACCAGCGCCGAGACGGTCAGCCCGGCGATGAGCACGCCCATCGTCCCGGCGAAGGGGACGCTGTGAAAGATGTCGTCCAGCCGCAGCAGGCGGATGATCGGGGCGAAAGCGCCGTAGGACATCATGTAGAACTGCGCCGGCTTGCCCTGGAGGATCAGGGTGCCCAGCGCCGAGGCCACCGACAGCACCGCCAGCACCGTGGTCGCCAGCTTGAAGCCGCCGATCACCGTGCGGAAGCGGCCCTTGACCGCCATCGCCACCGCGGTCAGCCCCACGCCGACGACCAGGCTGCCGAAGACCAGCGGCAGCGGCCCGGGGGGAATGAAGAACTGCAGCAACACCCCCAAAAGGTAGGGCCCGGCGGTGAGCAGGGTGATGAGGCGAGCTTCACCTCGGGAGGGCGCCTGGGTGGGGGTCTGAGGGAGCACAGCTTCTGAGGCGATCGAGGGCATTGGACTCTCCAAGGCCGGGCGAATAGCAAGCTGCATGCCCCGGCCTTCCCAGAGCTTCAAGGGGCGCGCAGTATACGCCGCGAGCCGGAATGTGTCGCCGAGGTAACGTCCGGTCGCCTGGCGGTAACCCAAAGCGGCCGAGCAGGCATGGATCACCTCAGGCGGGGGATGCCGATCGCCGGTTCGCGAAGGTGAACCCCTGCCTAGCCGGCTGGCGGGCGCACCCCGGCCGGCCGGGCATTTCCGGAGAAGAGCTCAGCGGGAGTGCGGGGAGACGGGCCCGGCGAGGGCGCGGTCGAGCGAGCCTAGACCGTGCGCGAGAACATCTTGTGTCCGCCCTCGCGGCGCAGGTAGGCGTCGAAGACCATGGCCACGTTGCGGACGAAGAGCCGGCCGAGGGTAGTGAGCTCGACCTGAGTGCCGTCGATCTTGACCAGCCCGTCCTTCTGGTGGGGCTGCAGCTCGGCCAGCTCGCGGTCGAAGTAGCCGTCGCTGCCCAGGTCGACCCAGAAGTTGCACATCAGCTGGTTGATGACCTGGCGGCGGCGCTGGTCGTCCTCGGTCAGCCCGATGCCGCGCTCGGTGGCGAAGCGGCCGGCCTCGATGGCCTCGTAGTACTTGCCCAGCGGGCGCACGCTCTGGGCCAGCGCCCCGGCGACGTCGCTGATCCCGGTGGCGCCGAAGGCCACCGTGTCCTGGGCGGCCTTGACGGTGTAGCCCTGGAAGTTGCGCCCCAAGACGCGCTTGGCCTGGGCCCGCGACAGCTCGTCCTCGGGCAGGGCGAAGTGGTCCATGCCGATCGGCCGGTAGCCGGCGGAGACGAAGGTCTTGTAGGCCTGCAGGAACAGCCCGAGCTTGGTCATCCCGGTCGGCAGCCACTCCTTCTGGATGCGCCGCTGGTGCGTCAGCTTGTCGGGCAGGAAGGCGAAGGAGTAGACCGCCAGCCGGTCCGGCCGCATGGCGATGATCTTCTCCAGGCTCCTGGCCCAGCTCTCGGTGTGCTGGTGGGGCAGGCCGTAGATCAGGTCGAAGTTCACGCCCGAGAAGCCCAGGGTGCGGGCGAAGTCGAGCAGGGCCTTGGTGTCCTCGGCCGGCTGGATGCGGTTGACCGCCTGCTGCACCGAGGAATCGAAGTCCTGCACTCCCATCGACAGCCGGCTGAAGCCCAGGGAGCGCAGCAATTCCAGCTGCTTGCGGGTGGTGACCACCGGGTCGATCTCGATCGCCACCTCGGCGTCGGGCAGCACCTTGAAGTGCGTGGTGATCGCCTTCCACAGCCGCTCGATCTGCTTCTCGTCGAGGAAGGTGGGCGTGCCGCCGCCCCAGTGGATCTGCGCCAGCTGCCGCCGCTCTCCGAGCAGCCCCGCCGCCAGCTCGATCTCACGCACCACGTGGTCGAGGTACTTGTCGGCCTTCGTCTGGTCCTTGGTGATCACCACGTTGCAGCCGCAGTAGGTGCACATCTCCTTGCAGAACGGCAGGTGGACGTAGACCGACAGCGGCAGCTGGGGCGACTGGGCGGCCTGGCGCAGGCGGGCGGCGTAGTCGTCGCTGCCGAACTCGTGCTTCCACTCCGGCGCGGTGGGGTAGCTGGTGTAGCGGGGCGCGGCCACTTCGTAGCGGCGGACCAGCTCTTCCGAGGGCTCAGGGAACTCGAACATGGGTGTCGTCTCTCAGACTGCGGTGGCCCGCTGCTTCGAGGAAACTCAGGCGCTTGGCTCCGTCTCTGGATAGCCGAGCAACGCCAAGTCATCCTCCACCAGCAGGCCCAATGCAACGCCCACCTGGGCGTAAAATGTCGCCGCGCTCTGCCGCAGAGCCTGCGACAGGCACAGCAGGCACTCGCCCGCGTGCGAGGCGAGGAAACGCCCCTGGAGGTCGCTGTAGCTGGCGGCCTCCGAGATCTGCTTGTCGAGCAGCGCCTGCGCCGTGCGGTCGGCCAGCAGCCACAAGACCTCCAGCTCGCCGACGGTCCTGGGCGTCGAGCGGAGCTGGGCGGCGGCGAACGCCTGCTCGCGCACTTTGTCGGCAGGGGTCCGGCAATTGAGGCTGATCTTGGGCAGCTCGCCCGAGAAGAGGGTGTCGAACTCCTGCTGGGCCTCTGACGCTCCCGGGTTGGCCAGCGCCTGGCGCAGACCCTCGGCCGCCGCCAGCGCCGGCAGCGCCTCGACTCCCTCGCGCGCTTTCTCGAGATCCGCGGGCCCAGGCGGCTGGCAGAAGAGCTGGAAGAAGACTTGGTACATGACCGCCCTCCCCGCATGGAACGCCGACAGGTCATCGGCGCGGGCATGCATGCGGGGAAGGGCGATCATGGACCCTCAGGGGACCGAGCGCCCTGAGATATCTCAAGTGGCGTGCCAACCGGCAAAGGCCCGGTCCCCATTGAGATTTCCCGGCAGAGCGGCCTGCTGGCTGTTACAAAAGCGTGACGCCCGGGCGGCGGATGGTCACGCGGCGGAAACGCGGCAGCTCGAGCGGGCGGAAGTTCGGACGAAGGCAGACGGGCCGGCGGGCCGCGAGGGATGAGTGGACACGCGCGACAGGACATTGGCGGGGCTGCGGGGGGTGGCGCTGTTGGCCGGGGTGGCCTGGGCGCTGCTGTCGCCTTCGGCGGGCGGGATGCGGGCGGTCACCCTGGAGGCCTTCGCGGTCTTCGGCAGCTACAGCCTGGTGATCTACCTGGGCTTTTTCCGGCTGATCCGGCGCGCGCCGGGGACCTTCTACGGCCTGGCGGCGGCGGCGGATCTGGTCTTCACCCTGGCGCTGATCGCGCTCACCGGCGGCGCTGCGAGCCACTTCGTGCGCGCGCTCTACGTGTGGGTGGCGATGTTGGCCTTCCTCTTCGGCTTGAAGCTGGGGACGGTGGGCTCGCTGGTGGCCTTCGCCAGCTTCCTGGCCTTCTACGCGCGCGCGGGCTTCGCCGGCGACCTGTGGCTGCTCATCGTGCAGGCCGGCGGAGTGCTGATGCACGGTCCGCTGATCGGCTTCCTCACCGACCGCGAGCGGGCCCGGGCCGAGCAGCTGCAGCGTGCCGGCGACCGGCTGGCCGAAGCCAACCAGCGGCTGGTGGAAGAGCAGGCCAAGCTGGTCCAGGCGGAGAAGCTGTCGTCGATCGGCCTGCTGGCCTCGGGCGTGGCCCACGAGATCAACAACCCGCTGGCCGGGGCCATGGGCTGCTTCAAGGCCCTGCGCGAGGGGAATCTCAGCCCCGAGCGGCGCGAGGAGTACCACGAGGCGATCCGCGACGGGCTGGAGCGGATCCGGGTGGCGGTGCAGGGGCTGCTCGATTTCTCGCGCCAGCGGCCGCCGATGCCCGCCGACCTGGACGCGGGAGAGGTGGTGGGCGGCTGCCTTCGGCTGCTGCAGCCGCTGCAGCGCAAGAAGGATCTGCAGGTCGAGAACCGCGTCGCGCCCGGCCACGTCCAGGTGCGCGCCGACCGCACCCAGCTGATGCAGGCGCTGGTGAACGTGCTGATGAACGCGATCCAGGCGGTGCCGGCCAAGGGGCACATCGTGGTCTCGGCCAGGCAGGGCGAGGCGCGGGTCGGCCTGTCGGTGGCCGACGACGGCGCCGGAATCCCCAAGGAAAACCTATCGCGAGTGACCGATCCCTTCTTCACCACCAAGCCGCCGGGAGAGGGGACCGGGCTGGGACTGGCCATCACCCTGGGGATCGCCAAGGCGCACGGCGGCGACCTGACCATCGCCAGCGAACCGGGGAAGGGGACCGAGGTGACGCTCTGGCTTCCGCAGCAGAAGGAGAGGCGGCTCGATGCTTGAGATCCTGCTGGTGGACGACGAGCCACTGATCCGGCTGTCGGTGGGCGACGCGCTGCGCGCTGCCGGGCACAAGGTACAGCTTGCCGCCGACGGCGAAGAGGGGATGGCCCTCGTCGGCACACGCCCGTTCGATGTGGTGATCAGCGACCTGCGGATGCCCAAGGCCGACGGCAAGACGGTGCTGGCCAAGGTCAAGGAGGTCTCCCCGACCACCGACGTCATCCTGATCACCGCCTACGGCACGGTGTCGGACGCGGTGGCGGCGCTCAAGCTGGGCGCCCACGACTACCTGACCAAGCCCTTCGAGAACGAGGAGCTGCTGGTCAAGCTGGGGCACATCGCCGAGCGGCACGCGCTGCGCAAGGAGCTGGCGGTGGCCCGCGCGGCGCTGGAGACGGGGAACAAGGGAGGGATCATCGGGCGCTCGCCGCCGATGATGCAGCTGGTGGAGCGGCTGGAGACCATCGCCGGCTCGGACGCCCCGGTGCTGGTGCTGGGGGAGAGCGGCACCGGCAAGGAGCTGGTGGCCAAGAGCCTTCACGAGCAGAGCGGTCGCAAGAGCGGGCCGTTCGTGGCGGTGAACTGCGCCGCCTTCCCCGAGACCCTGCTCGAGGCCGAGCTGTTTGGGCACGAGCGCGGCGCCTTCACCGGGGCGGTGAAGCGCAGGGAAGGGCGCTTCAAGGTCGCCGACCGCGGCACGCTGCTGTTGGACGAGGTTGGCGAGATCCCGCTGCCGGCCCAGGCCAAGCTCTTGCGGGTGCTGCAGGAGGGAGTGATCGAGCCGCTGGGAACCAGCGTGCCGATCGAGGTCGACGTGCGGATCGTCAGCGCCACCCACCGCAACCTCAAGCAGCTGGTGGCCGAGGGGCGCTTCCGCGAGGACCTCTACTACCGGCTCAACGTGCTCGACCTGTCGATTCCGCCGCTGCGGGAGCGGCGTGGCGACCTGCCGCTGCTGGTGGAGTTCTTCCTGAGGAAGTACGGAGGGCAGGAGAAGCAGAGCATCTCGCCGCGGGCCTGGGCGGCGCTCAGCGACTACCCGTTCCCGGGCAACGTGCGCGAGCTGGAGCACGCGGTGCAGCACGCGGTGGTGCTGTCGCGGGGCAAGGAGATCGGGGTCGAGCACCTGCCGGCGGACATCGCCGGGCAGTCGCGACCGGGCGCGGCGGCGGCCAGCGGGAGGCTGCGGCCGCTGGCGGTGGCCGCCAAGGAGTTCGAGCGCGAATACCTGCAGCGGGCGCTGGCCTTCTCCGAGGGGCGCAAGGCCAAGGCCGCCGAGGCGCTGGGGATCAGCCGCAAGAACCTCTGGGAGAAGCTGCGGTCCCACGGGCTGAGCGACAGCGACAACGAGGAGTGAGGCCAGGTCAGCCCGAGCCCTTCGACGGGCTCAGGGCAGGCGGAGCTGAGGTCCCTTCGACCTCGGCAGGCTCGGCCTCCGCTCGGGGCGAACGGAAGCCGCCCGAGTCATTAGGGAGCGAGGAGCCGCGCCGGCGCGAAGTGGTGCGCCAGCGGATGCCCGCTCCCTCGCACGAGCGCCGCCAGCACCTCGCCGGCGGCGACTCCCGCGGTCATGCCGTGCCCGCCCAGCCCGGCGAGCCAGAAGAGCTGCGAGATCCTCGGATCCTCGCCGCAGACCAGCGCGCGATCCGGGGCGAAGGTCCGCAGGCACGCCCAGGAGCGCCGCACCCCGGCCTGTGCCAGCGGAGGCGCCAGTCTCCCCAGCTTCTCGGCCAGCAGCTCCAGGGCCGCCGGCGATTCCGGAGGCAGGCAGGGCTCGAAGGAGCCCTCGTCGCAGGGGCTGGCCAACACGCCGCCGGACTCGGGCCGGTAGTAGGCCTCGTCGTCGATGGCCCACACGACCGGTTTCTCAGGTGAGATCGGCCGCTTGGATTCGAGCAGGGCGAGATGGCGCCTCATCGGCGTCAGCGGAAGCGCCGCGCCGGCAGCCGCGCCCATCCGACCCGCCCAGGCCCCGGCGGCGATCACCACCGCGTCGGCGTCGAGCGTCTCTCCGCCCGCCAGCCTGACCCCGGCCGCCCGGGCACCGCGCGCCTGGATCTCGTCGACCGAAGCGCCGGTGCGAATCGCCGCGCCGGCCGCCCGGGCCGCAGCCGCGAGCGCGCTGGTCATCGCGTGGATGTCGAGGATGCCGTCGCCCTTCGCCAGCAGCCCCACGCGCGCATCGCCATCGGCCAGCTCCGGCGCCAGCCTGGCCAGCTCCTTGCGGTCGAAGAGGCGGTGGCTCAGCTTCCGCTCCCGCGCCAGCGCCAGCAGAGGATCCAGCGGCTGCGAAGTGCGCCCCAGGTAGAGCATCCCGCAGCGGCGCAGCCAGCCGCCCTGGGAATCGGGGAGCAGGCCGTCGAGGATCTGGGCGCTGCGCAGGGCGAGGTCGAGGACGCCGGCGGAGAGGTCGAGCAGCCGGAAGATGGCGGCGTTGCGGCCCGAGCTGTGCGACGCCAGAAACGGCTCGCGCTCGAGGAGCGTCACCCGCTCGCCCGAGCGCGCCAGGTGATAGGCCGCCGACAGCCCGGCGATGCCTCCTCCAACCACGATGATCTCGGCGCGCTTCAAGACCGGCGCAATCTAGCATCCTCGTTCGGCGGCGGCACGGCCCTCGGCCGCTCAGTTGCGGATGATCAGGCCCGCGTACCCGACCACCCGCTGGAAGTCTCCGCTGGCCTCTCCCGAGTTGCCGTAGCGCACCAGCTGCGCCGACTTGGCTCCCAGCGCCTTGGCGGCGGCCAGCACCGTCGCGGTGGGGATGTAGCCGCACATGGTGATGCCCTGCTCGCGGACCACCCGGTGCAGCCCCTCGGGATCGAGCGCCTCGACCCGCTCCAGGGCCAGGGCGTCGAGCTTCTTGGCCCGCTCGGCGCTGATGTAGTGGGACATGTCGCTGCTGGCCACCAGCAGCACCTTGCGTCCGCTCTCGCGGATGGCCTGGGCGATGCCTTCGCCGGTGGCAACGCACTCCAGGGCGTTGGCGTCCGAAAAGCAGATCGGGACCACGCGCACCTTCGGATTGCGCGCCTGGAGGAAGGGCAGCTGCACCTCGATGGCATGTTCCGACTCGTGGGCCTCGGAATCGAGGGTCAGGCCGGCCTTGTCGCGCAGCAGCTCGCGCAGCTCGTGGTCGATCTCGACCTGAGCGCCGGGGTACTGCCACGGGCCGCCGCTCCAGAGCGAGCGGCGCACTCCCCAGCCGGTGTGGTTGGGACAGAGCACCACCGCGGTCTCCGGAACCTGGACCTCGGAGAAGACCTCGCCGGCGATGCCGCCGCTGTACATCCAGCCGGCGTGCGGGACGACCACCGCCAGGGCTGGCGCCGGCGCCCGCGCGGTTGGAAGCAGCCGCGACAGCTGGCGCTTCAGCTCGCTGGCCTCGCCCGGGTAGAACTGCCCGGCCACCGCTGGCTCTCGCGCGCTTTCCATGTCCCCTCCTCTATAAGAGCCCGTAGCGCTGCCCGTTGGAGACCTCTCGCGACCGGCGATCGAAGGTCCCGGCGATCCGCGTCCCGCAGGCGAAGCATCGATTGGTTCCGGCCAGGGCGTTCCTGGTGATCGCGAACCAGTCTCGCGCGATCAGCCGCGCGTGGCACTTGGGGCAGTAGGTGGCGCTGCCCTCGTCGTCGACGACGTTTCCCACGTAGACGTAGCGAATCCCCTCGGCCTGGGCGATCGCGCGCGCCTTGCGCAGCGTCGAAGGCGGAGTGGGCGGCACGTCGAGCATCTTGTAGTCGGGGTGGAAGGCCGAGTAGTGCATCGGCACGTCGCGCCCCAGGTGCTCGACCACCCAGCGCGCGCCGGCGGCTAGCTCCTCCTCGCTGTCGTTGTGCCCGGGGATCACCAGCGTGGTCAGCTCCACCCACACACCGCGCTTGACCGCGTGCTCGATGGTCTCCAGCACCGGCCCGAGGTGGGCCAGGCACAGGTGCTGGTAGAAGCCGTCGGTGAAGCCCTTGAGATCGATGTTGGCGGCGTCCATGTGCGCGTAGAAGTCCTCGCGCGCCTGTCCGGAGACGTAGCCGGCGGTGACCGCCACGGTGGCCAGCCCGGCCTCATGGCAAGCCTTGGCGGCGTCGATGGCGTACTCCACGAATACCGCCGGGTCGTTGTAGGTGAAGGCGACCGAGGCGCACTGCTCCTGCTCGGCCAGCCGCGCCACGTCCTCCGGCGGCAGCTCCATCGCCCGCATCTGCAGCGAGCGGGCTTTGGAGAGATCCCAGTTCTGGCAGAACTTGCAGCCCAGGTTGCAGCCGGCCGTCCCCAGGCTCAGGATTCGCGTCCCCGGCAGGAAGTGGAACAGGGGCTTCTTCTCGATCGGGTCCACCGCCACTGCGTTCGGCCGTCCGTAGGCCAGGCTGACGAGCTTGCCGCCTTCGTTCATGCGCACGTAGCAGAAGCCGTGCTGGCCCGCCGAGAGGGCGCATTCGCGCGGGCAGGCGAGGCAGACCACCTTGTCGCCTTGGACGTGCCAGTAGCGGGCCTCTGGGGGCTTGAGATCCATCGGGCTCTCCGGGCTGGCCGGCGGGGGAGGGGAGCAACGCCGACGGCCAACGCTCATCTATTTCAACGCGAGCGGCGGCCGTAGTCATTCGCCCGGCCGGCTATCGCGCAGGCAGTCGCGGCGTCCGCGAACACGGGCTCCGCGCCGGGGGGCAACCCTCACGAGGAAAAATGGATCTCATCGAAAAGCTGAAGTGGCGCTACGCCGCCAAGAAGATGAACCCGCAGCTGCCCGTGCCGCCGGAGAAGGTCGACCGCATCGTCGAGGCGGTGCGCCTGGCGCCGACCTCCAGCGGCCTGCAGCCGTTCGAGGTCATCGTGGTCTCCAACCGCGAGCTGCGGGAGAAGATGAAGCCCCTGGCCTGGGGCCAGGGCCAGGTCCTCGACGGCTCCCACGTGCTGGTCTTCGCCGCCTGGGACAACTACACCCCGACGCGCATCAACCTGATGTTCGACCTGACCAACCAGGAGCGCGGCTTTACCAACGAGGGCTGGGAGAACTACCGCCAGCGGCTGCTGGCCTCCTACCCGCCGCGCCCGCCGCAGGAGAACTTCGAGCACGCCGCTCGCCAGGCCTACATCGGACTGGGCTTCGCGCTGGTGGCCGCCGCCGCCGAGGGCGTCGACTGCACGCCGATGGAGGGTTTCGACCCCAACGGCATCGACGAGCTGCTGGGCCTGCGCGCCAAGGGCCTCAAGAGCGTGCTCATCCTGCCGCTGGGCTACCGCGAGCCGGAGAAGGACTGGCTGGTCAACCTCAAGAAGATCCGCCGCGGCCGCGAGCAGTTCGTCACCGAGATGAAGTAGCGGCCGCTCACCTGGGGCGCGGGGCCTCCGCTCCGCGCCTCAGCGGTACAGCTCGCGCGAGAGCTTGGTCCGGTACTCGTCGGCCAGCTCGGAGCGCGCCCCCACCGCCTCGAAGATCTCGAGCATCGCCTTGCGGGCCTCGTCGCCGGGCCCGTCGCGGTGGTGCTTCTTGACCACCGCCAGGAATTGCTCCAGCGCCTCGCGCGGCTGCTGGCGTGCCGCCAGCGCCCAGCCCAGCGACATCCGCGCCGGGGCTGCGTCGGGGTTCTTGGCCACCTCGGACTGCAGCTGTTCGATGCTGCCGCCCGACTGGCGGGCCCGCAGCTTGAGATCGGCCACCTCGCGCGCCAGGTGATCGGCGTCCTGGTGGGTCAGCTTGTCCAGCCGGGCCAGCGCGCCCGCACTGTCTCCCGAATCCAGCTCGATCCCCGCCAGCGCCACCAGCGAGGGACCATGCCGGGGCTCCAACTCCAGCGTCCGGATGAGCTCGGCGCGCGCTTCGGCCGCCTTCCCCTGGGCGAGCAGCGCCTTCGCGGCGGCGCAGGCCTCGTCGGCCGGGCCGGGGACCAACTGCTTGAGCCACTGGCGGATCTGCACCTCGGGGATGACGCCGACGAACTCGTCGACGACCTTGCTGTCGCGGAAGGCCTTCACCGCCGGGATGCCCTGGATGCCGTACTCCCCGGCGACGTCGGGGTCCTGATCGACGTTCACCTTGGCCAGCAGCCAGCCGCCCTGGCCCTCCGCGGCCAGACGTTCGAGCACCGGGCCGAGGGTCCGGCAGGGACCGCACCATTCGGCCCAGAAATCCACCACCACCAGCCGCTGGCGGCTTTCCTCCAGGACTGCGGACGCAAAAGCGCCCGGGGCCACGTCGATCTTGGTATCAGCCACGGGGAATTCCTCCGGTTTTCGCGCGATGAGAGCCGCGCCCACACCAAAGGATTCGCCACTCAGGGGTGGTAGCGCACGAGAATCAGGTGCGGCTGGTCGGTGGTGTCGGTGCTCTCCCGCGAGGTGGCGTGCAGGAGGATGGGCGCGCCGTTGAGCCCTGGCTTGGCGAGCGTCTGGTCCACCCAGTAGCCGCTGGGAACGGTGTAGCTCTTGGCCGAGGTCCAGCTCCCGTCGGGCTTGGCCCAGCTCAGCCCGGTGGAGTAGTCGGCATTCACCGCCATCAGCAGCGGCTCGCCGGCGGCGGCCAGCGGCTCCCAGCCCAGCCGGAAGCTGTTGCCGAAGCTCCCCAGCGCCGGGCGCGGCTCCAGCGTCCAGCCGCGCTTGTCCGGCGGCGAGTGGCGGTAGCTGGCGAGCATCGGCTTGTGGTCCAGATTGCTGTCCCCGGCGCAGAGCAGCGTCACCACCAGCTTCTCGCCGTCGGCCTGGACCACCCGGGCAGCCTCGAACGGCCCCATGGCATTGCAGTGACCGGGATCGGTGCCCACCGACGGCGGGGGCATGTCGCTGGTCTCCACCGCGCCGGTGGGGCTGAGGAAGGTCGCGCGAAGGTGGGAGTGCGGGACGGTCTCGTCGTCGCCGGGGGCCGGCTCGCGCCAGACCACCACCACGCCCTGCTCCAACGCCGAGATCGCCGGCTGGGCATTGAACCGCCAGGGGTTGACCTCGATCTTGTTGCTGACCGGCATCGGGGACATCCAGCGGTCGGTGTCGCGCATCCGCAGCACCAGCTTGGGACCGGGATTGCCGGTGGCGTAGCCGATCACCAGGCGCCCGTTGTCCATCGCCGCCAGGCCGATCCAGCCCAACTCGCCCTTGGCATAGGGGAAGCTGGCGGCGTGGATGCGCTCGGGGATCCCCATGTCGCCGCCGGGGCTGATGAAGAAGCCGTAGATCCCGCAGGAATCGGCCAGCCCGCTGGTGGCGAACCCGCTGCCGTCGGTGGGACAGCCGCTGTTGCTCAGCGAAGCGGTGGGATCGTAGCCGGCGACGTAGGTCCAGCGCCCCTGCGCCACCACCGCCGATGGAGAGAGCAGGTCCATCGAGGTTCCCAGCACCTTTCCGGTCCAGGTCCCCGAGCGGTCGCGCCGGGCCACTAGCCCGGTGCGGCGGGTCGTATCGAACGAGTAGCTCGAATAGCTCCCCTCGATCTCCTCGAGGACGGTGGTCAAGGCGCCGGTGGTGTCCACCGCCAGGCCGCGCAGCCGGTAGAAGCCGTTCATCTGCTGCATCGGGTAGACGAAGACCGCGTCCTCGCTGCGGTGCAGACAGCGCTGACCGATGCACTGGGCCCCGACGCAGTCGTCGTCGGTCTTGCACAGCGCACCCTCTGGAGGCGTGCACACCCGGGCTTCGCCGCAGGTCTGTCCAGCGGGGCAGTAGCCGTTGGGATCGGTGCCGGGGAGCGCCGGGGCGCAGGCGCCGAGGAAGCAGGCGTTGCAGGTGCCGCACTCGCGGCGGGGATCGGTGTTGTCGTCGGCGTATCCGCAGTGGCCGGGCTTGAGGGCCGAGTTGCAGGAGAGGCAGATGCCGCTGCAGCCCTTGTCGCAGCAGACGCCGTCGGCGCAGTGGCCGGAGGACTCGCCGGGGAGGGCCGGGCAGTCGGCGTCGGTGGAGCAGGAGTCGCCAAGCACCCGCGGTGAGCACTCGCCCAGGTGGCCGGGGACGTCGCAGCGCTCGGTGGGGCCGCAGCGGGAGGCGCAGTCTCCGACCGATGTCGGGAGGCTGAAGTCAGTCTTGACGCAGCTGAGCGTGAAGAGGGCGCAGATCAGGGATGCGAGCCGTATCATGGGCCAAGGTGAACCCTAGGCGGCACTCAGCGTCAAGTTCGGGAGCTCTCCATGTCCTTTCCCCGCCCGCCGCGGCTCTTGCGGTGCATCGGGTTCGACGACGCTCCCTTCGGCCGGCGCCGGGGTTCGGCGGTGCCGCTGATAGGCGCGGTCTGCGCCGGGACGCGCTTCGAGGGCATGGTCTTCGGGAACATCCGCCGCGACGGGCTCAACACCACCCGCGAAGTGGTCCGGCTGCTCGAGGAGGGCAAGTTCCTGCCGCAGTTGCACCTGATCCTGTTCGACGGACTGGCCTTCGGAGGCCTGAACCTCCTGGATCTGCCCGCGATCTCGGCGCGGCTGGGCAGGCCGTGCGTGGCGCTGATGCGCCGGCCGCCGGATCTGGAGCGGATGGAGCTCGCGGTGCGCAAGCTGCCGCAGTTCCGCCGGCGCCTGGGGCTGATCGAGAAGGCGGGGCCGGTCCATCGGTACGGTCCGTTCTACTTCCAGGTGCAGGGGGCGCCTGCGGACGAGGTCGGGGAAGCGCTCGACAGGCTGACCGACACCGGGAACGTCCCCGAGGCGCTGCGGCTGGCCCATATGATCGGTGGGGCGATCGTCACCGGGCAGAGCGGACGGCGGGCCTGAGGCTCAGCGCGGCGACAAACCGATGTTGCCCGCCGCCTCCCGGAACACCGCCACCGAAAGCGGCTTGGGAATCCGCTGGTAGGTCCCGCCCGGTTTGCCGATTCCGTCCACGCTGAACAGGCCGAAGGGCGCGCTGTAGCCCTCGGCCCACTCGAAGTTGTCGATCAGGGACCAGTGCAGGTAGCCGAGGACCTTCACTCCCTGCGAACGAGCGCGATCGAGCGCGTAGAGATGGGCGCGCAGGTGCCTGGCGCGCGCTTCGTCGGTGTCGGCGGTGCCGTTCTCGGTGATCAGCAGCGGCCAGCCGTAGCGGGAGAAGCGCACCAGCGTCCGCTCCATGCCCTCGGGATAGATTTCCCAGCCCAACCCGGTCAGCGGCTTGCCCTTGGGCGTGAACTGGATGGAGAGCGCCGGGTTGCTCAGGTCGGCGCGGACGAAATCGCGGGTGTAGTAGTTGATACCGAGGAAGTCGCACGAACCGGCCAGCAAGGGGATCTCGGTGTCGAGCTCGACCGAGCCCGGGACGCTGACCCGCACATGTCCGGTGGCCAGGGCGTCGGGGGCGGCGGCATTGAAAAAGCTGTCGGTCATGCCCGCGACCAGGGCATCGAGCGGGCTTCCGGAGGCGGGTTCGAAGATTCGGGCGTGCAAGGCGATGCCCGCGCGCACCGGGGCGAAGCCGGGATCGGCGGAAATGGTGTCCGAGGCGCGCAGAGCGGCGACCGAGAGAGCGTGGGCGCGCATCACCCGCTCGAAAGCCTTGGCCATCCCCGGGTTGTCGCCGTTCTTCCCCGGCGGCCAGACGCCTTTGAGCCAGCCGAAGACCACCAGCACGTTCGGCTCGTTGATGGTGACCCAGTCGTCCACCAGATCGCCGAAGGCGGCGCCGGCCTTTCCGGCGAAATCGGCGAGTTGGGCGGCGGTGGCGTCCGAATCCCAGCCCTTGGCCTGGGCGTCGCCGGCCCAGAGCGGCAGGGTGAAGTGGTAGAGCGTGACCACCGGGCGGATCCCCGCCGCCCGCAGCGCCGAGAGCTGGGCGCGGTAGCTGGCGACCTCGGATGCTTCGAGGGGAGCGCCGGGGCCGCGCTGCACCCGCGACCAGTCGACGCCCAGCCGATAGGCGTTGGCGCCCAGGTAGCGAAGGGCGGCGACGTCCTCGGGCCAGTGCTCCCAGGAGTTGTCGGCGATCGAGGCGTTGTCGCGGTTCTTGATGTGCGGCTCGCCGTCGGGGAACGAGCCCTTCTCCCACTCGGACCAGTCGTCGGTTAGCCCGCCCTCGCCTTGATGGGGCGCGGTGGCCGCGCCCAGCAGGAAATCGGAGCCCAGTCCGTCGAGGAGCTTGTGCGCGGCGATGGATTTTTCGTCGTAGCGGGGCTTGGAGTCGCAGGACAGGGCCAGCGCCGCCAGCAGCAGAAGAGCTTTTCTCACTGCGCACCTCCGGGGAGCTTCCAGCGGACTCCGATGATCAGCGAGGCGGCCTCCTGGCCGACCAGGTGGTAGAGGAAGGCGCGCCCCTCGAGCTGCAGCGCGTCGATCAGCGGGTAGAGGCCGGTGGCTTCGAGCCCCAAGGTCGGCAGATAGCAGAGGCTGTAATCGCGCCAGGCGACGCCCAGGCGCACCGGGACCAGGCCGGACTGGTCGAAGATGCCCAGGATTCCCCGCCATTCGCCGGCTCCCGCCTCAACGGTCAGCGACGGCAGGAACTGGAGGTGGGCCGAGGTATCGAAGTTCATGAACACGCCGACCAGGGCGCGCACCCGGGAGCCGTTGTAGCCTGCGCGCAGGGTCCCGCCGTAGAGGTTCTGGTTCGACTCCGGCCCCAGCAGACCCAGCACCGAGGCGTCGAGCGCCAGCGGACCGAACTGCTCGCGGCCCTCGGCGTTGAGCAGGAGCTGCGGTTCGCCCATCCGGCCGCCGGTGGAGAAGGAGTAGCCCGCGGCATAGCCGCCGATCCGGAGGGCGAGATCGGGCGCGAAGCCGGGGAGCCGCTCATGCGCGAGTGCGGGAGTGGCCAGCAGTGTCAGGAGGAGGATCGCGGGGCGCATCGGCAGACAATGACGCAAGCGGGCTCCTCGATTCCAGCAGAAGCTGCGCATATACGCCCGTCTATCGTCGGTACCGGGAGTCCGTCCACGGCGGTGCTCGAGGTGAATGCCGGGCAGGTGCCGTCGGTGGCGAATTCACGTTGGCAATCGGGGATGCTGGAGTGGCGGAGGGCGAAGGCTCCGAAGCGGCCTCGGCTGGACAGGCTGGTGTGGGCACGCGTCAATAGACTCGCGGATCCCATCAAGTCGAAACCTTGATGAAGATGCCCGCCTCGGGGATGAGCTCGCCATTCGGCGAACTTCGCCGATAGAAGAGGCTCGCCCGATAGTAGGGCTCGAAGAACAGCGTCTTGAACGGGCCCCACCCCAGGTCTTCTGCCCCGTGAGTTGGCACGGGCAAAGGTAGCCCGGCGAACGCATGGATGACGGGCCCGTGCTCGTCACCGAAGTAGTAGCCGACCCCGCCCCCAATATTCAGGAGCAGCCAAAGGGTGAGCTCGAGTTCCGGGGCAACGAGCGTACGCGGCTCGTCACGGACCACCTTCAAGTTTGCCGAAATCGAGAATATGTGTGCGGTCGTATACGCGGAATCGAGGTTGAAGGCGTAGCCATCGCTGGTGCCGTGGACGAACGTCACCGAGGGCCTCCGGGGACACCCTCGATCCGGCCATACGGGGACGGGTCAAACCCGGCCAAAGGAAAAGCCGCCCCAAATAGACCTAACCCGAGGCCAACGCAGGACTTTCGCCCCACCAGGCGGAGTCCTGCGTTGGCCGGATTTCAGGTGTCCCTCTATGGCCGGATCGACCCGTCCCCTGAGGCCGAGGGACCAATACTGAAGGCATTCTTGGATGGCACGAGCGCGTCCAGGGCATCGGCCCGCGCGGTACCGGGACGAAGGCCCCCCTCGAAGGTCAATAGAAGTGCGAGGAAGAAGAGTCTGCCGAACGAGTGTCGCAAGGAATCGATATCCTGGTGGTGACGCTGGCCGAGTTTCCAAGGTCATTCTGGAGCGGTGGAGCGCCGGCAAGCCACCGGCAGGCGCCTTGGCGGCTGGTGGAGACCGGATGGGGCGGAGCGGGAGGATCTGGAAGTCGGCCCGTCAGGCGATTCCCTCGATGTCCCGGGGGTTGAGAACACCCGGGAGGCGGTCCTGGTGGCGATTTGCCGCCGGCTCCAAGGCCTTCTGCCCGTGGAACGGGACACCGGGCATATTTCCGACCGGTCTTGCGGGGGTACCATCGGGGAATCGACAGTTGGTGCGCTTCCGGCATCGAATCTTCGGGCTGAACCATCGGGGAATCGACTCTCGCGCCGATTCTTCGGTCGGGTTTTCGGGAGGCGCTGATGGGGAATCGACTCTTGGGTCGATTCCCCCGTCGATCTGGCGGGCGCGACGGTCGGGGAATCCACTTTGGGGTCGATTCCCCAGCTGATCTCGCGGGCGTTCTGATGGGGAATCGACTCTTGGGGCGATTCCCCAACTGATCTTCCGGCATCTTCTATCGGGGAATCGGGTCCCCAGCTGATTCCCCCGCCGCTCATGCGGGAATTTCCCTGGGGAATCGCCTCGCGAGCCGATTCCCCGCCGATATTTCCGGACTCGGCTGTGGGGGAATCGACTCTTGGCTCGCTCGGCCAGCCTGCCCGGCACGCTCTCGGCCATTCGAGAGCTGATTCGTAGCCAGTCGCTGGTGCCGTGGACGAACGCCACGGAGGGAACGAGTCGGCGCCACCGATCCGGAGTCGGTGCGAGGACCAATTCTCGACTCGACGAGGCGGCCCGTCCCTCCTCAGCGAGCTCGGCGCAAAATGGGATGCGCCCTATAGAGAGCGGAACGCAGGGCGTCTTGGTGGGAAGTTCCGTGGGGGCAGGGAAGCGGGTCTCGAGGCGATCCCCACCGGGGAACCGGGCCTTGGTGATGGTCCGCGATTGGCTTTGCGGGAAGTTCCATCAGGAACCCGAGTCTCGGAGCGGTTCCCCGGTCACCCGAGGCCGGAGGAGCGGAGGACGGCGCCTGAAACTCCGTCCCGCCGTCGCACCGTTCGCCGTCTGCGACTTCTTGCCTTCCACGCCAGCATGAGCAACGCTCGCCGCAGGTTGCCGGTCGAATTCCAGGTCGCTCGAGCTCCGGAGGATGGGCTGGTGCGCCGGGCCGCGCAGCGGATCGCGGGGAGAGATCTCTTGGGAGAGAGCATTCCGAACGCGCCGATGTCCGCGACGCCGGCTCCCGCCGGCGATGAGGCCATCAGGCCGCGACGTCCCTGGCTTGCAGGGCTGCTGGCGTTCCTATTCCCGGGGCTCGGCCACCTTTATATAGGGCGCTGGTTGGTGGCGCTGATGCTGGCAGTCGTGCCCGCGGTGATCCTCCTGGGCGCCCTGGCCGCGGGGGCCCTGTGGGATCGGGGCTTGACGGCCGTGATCTACGGGGCGGTGCTGCTCGGCATCGCATTTCGTCTGGCCCAGGCAGCCTGGGCGGTCTCGGATGCGCGACGATCCGAGCCCCAATACCGACTTGGCTTCTGCAACCGCGGCTCCGCGTATGCCGGCTTCATCGCGCTCTCGTTGATCTGGGTCCAGGGCCTCTCCTTCATCTCGCGGGCGAGCGTCCTGGAGATCTTCAAGATTCCCTCCGGCGGAATGGCTCCCTCGCTGTTGGCGGGCGATCAGGTTGTCGCCGTCAAGTTCGGCTTTGATTGGCGCTCGATCCAGCGCGGCGACGTGGTTGTGTTTCGTTCGCCGGCCGATCCGAAGGTCACACTGATCAAGCGCGTGGTGGGCCTCGCCGGAGACGAGGTCGCGTTCATCGGTGGGGCGCTTCAGCTGAACGGCAAGATGGTCGTGCGCAGGTCCTTGGGTGCGCGCAGCTATCCGGAACGGGTCGTTGGATCCGATACCTGGGTCTCCGTGGTGCTGGCGACCTTCCAAGAGACCCTGGGCCAACGCACCTTCCTGATTGCGGAACAGCCATCGATGCCGCGGTACAGGCAGGATTCCGTGCGGGTCCCCGAGGGGATGGTCTTTCTGGTCGGCGACAACCGAGGCAACTCCCAGGACAGCCGGCACTACGGTGCGATTCCCCTGGAGAACGTCATCGGCCAGGTCCACAGCGTGCTGCTTTCGCTGGGGCCCGACGGGTTGCGCTTCGAGCGGTTTGGCTTGCGCCTCTGAGCCAGCGGCCGGCCTCCGGAGGCATCTGGGAGGACTGCATGAGCGACCAGCGGTTCCATCTCCGAATCAAGGAAGGGTTCGGCACCCGGGTCGAGATGCTGCTGCGCTAGGGGATCCCTCCGCGAGGCTCCACACCGCCTCCCCAGCCCAAGGAACCGGACGACGAGCCTGAGGCGCCGATGCCGGGGGTCCGCTGCCCGCGGTGTACCTGGGTGCCTCGACCGTCCGATCTCTGGTCCTGCCGGTGCAAGACCGTCTGGAGCACGTTCACCACGCGCGGTCGGTGCCCGGGGTGCGGCTTCCAGTGGCAGGACACGCAATGCCTCGACTGCCATGGCTTTTCGCCACACTTGGACTGGTACGAATCCGGGCCGGGGGCGAGGTCCTGAAACCCTCCGGTGGGGCTTGTTCGCCCGGGGAACGCGCGAAGACGGACGTGAATCGAGAGTCAGTCACCCGGCCCTCGGCCCGAATCGACGCGGGCAGACCCAGATCTCCGCGAGATCTCACGCGCCCAGACCGCCGCAGCGATGGTACAGCCGGTCATCAAGAACCCCGCGTTGCCGACTAGCGCCCAGCGCGAGACCTCGAAGCCCGCCAGCCCCGGTTCCTGGAGGAAGATCAGGCCCGAAGCGACGACCGCCAGCGCGGTCAGCCCTCTCGGCGCCCGCGGATGGGCTCCGGCGACCAGGGCCACGGCGCCGATCAGCGAGATCAGGTAGTGGCGCCATAGCAGCGGCGAGACCAGCCACTGGCTGGCCGGGGCCAACACCGCCAGATCGATCAGCGGTTGCGGGTTCGGCCTCCTCGCGATGCGCCAGGTGAGCCATCCGAAGAGCAAGGCACCGAGGATCAAGCTCACTCGGGCCGCCGAAGCGGTGCTGATCGAGAAGATCGGAAGGAAGGGGAGCCGCTGCGGGTCGTTGGTCTCGCTGAAGAGCCGGGTGATCACGCCGTTGAGCGCCTGGTTTCGACCCTCGTGCGACCCTCCCGACGTCGGTCCGCCGGCGCGAAGGAAGCGCAGCGTCAGTTCGACCGTCCGCGAAGGCCCGTAGAGCACGATCGGAGCGGCCAAACTCGCCGCCCCGACCGCAATCGCCGCCGCCACCGCCCGCCACTGTCGCCGCAACAGGAAGTAGGGGAGCAGAAACGCCGGCCAGACCTTGAGCGCCGCGGCCAGTCCCACCAGCGCCCCGCCTTTGAACTCCTTGTCCCTGCCGATCAGGAACGCTCCCGACAGCAGCAGCGACAGGATCACCAGGTTGATCTGGTGGTAGCCAATGGTGGAGGAGAGGAAACTCAGCGTCGCCGCCACCACCACCGGCATCAAAAGCGGCCACTTCTCGCGCGGGACGATGCTCCCCACCCACAGCCGCACGACGTAGGCGGCCAGGGCGAGGTTGATCCCCGCCCATACTGCCCGGGGCCAGACCTCGCCGGCCCGCGCCAGCAGCGCCAGCGGGATCGCCAACAGCGAATAGAAGGGCGGCCAAACGTAGTAGTTGTCGCCCGGCTTGGGATCGTAGGTCCCGGCGAGCGCCGCCTCACCGCAGTCGATGTATCCCTGGTAGTCCGACCAGCGGCCCAGCGCCCGCACCATCGTCACCGCGGCGGCGATCGCCAGCGCGGACCAGAGCAGCCACGGCAGCACCAGGCTCCACTGCGCCTTTCGGGATGAGGTCTGGCTCGGGGAAAGCTCGCTCGACATTCGATCAGCCGTGTACCTGGGCGTCCGGCTCCCGGCGAACGCGGCCGGCAGGATACCCCGAGTTGCCCGACGCCCCGAGAGAGTCTGGGAGGCGCCCTTGCGCTCCCTCGGGCGGTCCGTATCATCCGGCCCCCTCTGATCGTTAGCCAGGGGCCTCTTTCCAGGAGCCGACTTGAAGTTCCAGCCACTCGATCTCGACGCCCTCGTCCTCGCGGCCCAGAAGCCCTCGCGCTACGTGGGCGGCGAGGTGAACGCCATCGCCAAGGACCCGCGGTCGGCGCGCATCACCTGGGCGCTCTGCTTCCCCGACACCTACGAGGTCGGGATGAGCAACGTCGGCTTCCGCCTGCTCTACCACGTGCTCAACCAGCGCCCCGACGTCGCCTGCGACCGCTCCTTCGCTCCCTGGCCCGACATGTCGGCGATGATGCGCGCCAAGGGAATCCCGCTCTGGGCCCTGGAGTCCCGCGCCCCGCTGCGCGACTTCGACATCCTCGGCTTCTCCCTGCAGTTCGAGGCCGCCTACACCTCTTGCCTGGAGATGCTCGATCTCTCCGGCATTCCCGTCTTCTCCAAGGATCGGACCGAGGAGCATCCGCTGATCCTGGCCGGCGGACCCTGCACCGTGAACGGCGAGCCGGTGGCTCCCTTCTTCGACGCGATGGTGATCGGAGAAGGCGAGGAGGTGGTTTTGGAGATCAGCGACGCCGTCGCCGATGCCAAGGCCAAGGGACTCAAGCGGACGCAGCTCCTCGACCGGTTGGCGGAGATCCCCGGGGTCTACGTCCCGTCGCTGTTCGAGGTCCGCTACCGGCCGGACAAGACGGTGGAGGCGATCGTCCCCAGGAAACCGGGGTACGAGAAGGTCTCGCGCCGGGTGATCCCGGATTTGAACCAGGTTCCGCAGCCCGAACGGCCGATCGTGCCTTTCATGCAGACCATCCACGACCGGCTGCCGCTGGAGATCCAGCGCGGCTGCACGCGCGGCTGCCGCTTCTGCCAGGTGGGCATGCTCACCCGCCCGACGCGCCAGCGCGACCCGGCCAAGGTCCTGGAGCTCGCCACCAAGGGGCTGGCCAACAGCGGCTACGAGGAGGTCGGCTTTCTGTCGCTGTCGGCCGGCGACTACGAGTGCATCAACCCGCTGCTCGAGGAGTTCTTCAACAAGTTCTCCCCCGAGCGCATCGCCATCAGCCTGCCGTCGCTGCGCACCGAGACGATGAACGAGCGGCTGGCGCAGCAGATCGGGAAGGTCAAGAAGACCGGGTTCACCATCGCCCCCGAGGCCGCCTCCGACCGGATGCGCAAGGTCATCAACAAGGGGAACACCGAGGAGAACCTGCTCAAGGCCATCGACAGCGTGTTCCGCAACGGCTGGAGCCTGATCAAGCTCTACTTCATGATCGGTCTGCCCACCGAGATGGACGAGGACGTGCTAGCCATCGCCGCGCTGGCCAAGAAGGCCCACAAGGTCAGCCGCGCCATCCGCCCCGACGCGATGATCAACGTCTCGGTCTCCACCTTCATCCCCAAGCCGTTCACGCCGTTCCAGTGGGAGCCGATGATCGATACCGGGGAAACCATCCGCAAACACGACCTGCTGCGGGCGGCCTTCCCCCGGCGCGGGCCGCTGGCGCTCAAGTACCACGAGGCCAAGGGCTCGGTGGTCGAGGGAGCGCTGGCTCGCGGCGATCGCCGGCTGGCCACGGCTGTCCATGCCGCCTGGAAGCAGGGCCAGGTCCTCGATGGATGGACCGAGCATTTCAACCACGACCGCTGGGAGAAGGCGTTCGTGGAGATGGAGCGCGAGCACGGCGTGGACTGGCGCTTCTTCACCTTGCGCGAGCGCAGCCGCGATGAGGTTTTGCCCTGGGACCACATCGACTGCGGGGTCTCCAAGGAGTTTCTGCTGCGCGAACGCGACCGCAGCCGCAAGCTCAAGACCCTCTTCGACTGCTCCAAGGGCTTTTGCCCGGACTGCGGCGCCTGCGACTTCGAGAAAATACAGACCAAGGTCTACCGCGAGAAGGACTACGTGCCTTCGGCCCCCAGCGAGCCGCCTCCGCCGACGCCCGAGATCCCGGTCGCCGACCGCGGGCTGCTGCGGGTGCGCTTCGCCAAGCTCGGCCGGGCCATCGCGGTCAGCCATCTGGAGACGATCGGCCTGCTGATGCGCGCCCTGCGCCGCTCCAAACTGCCGGTCGCCTATTCGCAGGGGTTCAGCCCCCACCTCCAGGTCTCCTTCGGACCGGCCTGCCCGACCGGAGTGGAGTCGAAGGCCGAGTTTTTCGACCTCGAACTGGTCCGGCGGATCGATCCCAAGGAGTTGATGGAGGCGCTGGGGCCGGAAATGCCGCCGGGATTCCCGCTGATCGACGCCCAACCGCTGGAGTGGAAGGCCCGCTCACTCACTTCTTCGATGTCGGCGGTGCACTACCTGGCCAGATTTCCCGAGCCCCGCGCCGATTTGGCGCAGTGCATCGAGAAATTCCAGGCGGCGGAGCGCTGCGAGGTGGTCCGGGCCAAAGCCGCACGGGGTGCGAAGGGGCCGCGGACCGGCAAGGTGGTCGATCTGAAGGCGGCGGTGCTGGGGATCGAGGTCGCCGGCCTTTCGGAGGTCCGGTTCCGGCTGCGCGCAGGCAACGAAGCGAGCGCCAAACCGACCGAAGTGCTGTCGAACATCTTCGGGCAGGCCGAGGGAGTGCGGCTGATGAAGGAGGACGTCAGCTTTTCCGCCGAGCCGGCGCCTCAAGAAGAGCCGGTTGCCGAGTCGGCGTGAGCTGGAAAAGGGTCCAAGTGCTTGACCCTCTTGGTTTTCCCGGACTTGGCTGTTACAGTGCCGGGCCGATACGCGTGCAGAGCTGCGTTTGGGCAGGACCGGCGCGTTGATTGGCAGCAACCCTGGCGTGCAGCCGCGAGCTTTCTCGGGCGCCCGCTGGCCGACGCCCGCCGTTGACGGCGGTGCGAGGGGATTGAGGGATTTACCGGGTCCGGCGCGTCCGGCCTCGGCGTGAAGAAAAAGAGATCGGGGGCGGTGGCGCGACGCTCGTGCACCGACCCTCCAAGGACCCCGGGGCCTTCCGGCCCCACAGACCACCGCGGACGAACAGGACGCGGACAAAGAAGAGGCAGCGCCGACCAAGGTCAACGAGCCCGATTCCCAGCGTGCGTTTTCGTCATCAGCGCCGCTGATGAGCCCCGACCTTGAGAGGCGCCGCCTGTCCCAGGCAAGCGCGTGAGGTTGCACGAGCGTCGTGCGGCCGCCGCGCAGCCGGGGAAGGGATCCAAGACATCATGGGAGCAACTCTGGTCATCAACGCCACCGGCGTGGAAACGCGCGTGGCGCTCGTCGAGAACGGCACCATCTCCGAGTTCTACCTGGAGCGGAAGAAGGACAAGGGGATCGTCGGCAACATCTACAAGGGCCGGGTGGTCCGCGTGCTTCCGGGCATGCAGGCCGCCTTCGTGGACATCGGCCTGGAGAAGGCGGCGTTCCTCTACGTCAGCGACGTCTTCTACGACCCGGACTTCTCCGAGCAGCAGTTCGACCTGACCGAGGGTGAGCACGAGGACGTCGAGGACGTGCCCGAGGACGGCGAGTCGGAAGAGCCGGCCGAGGAGTCCGAGGCGAGCCTGGCTCCTCAGGCTGAGCCGGCCAAGGCCGAGGACGCCGCTGCTCCGGCTGTACCTGCGGCTGCAGCCGCTCCGGCTCTGCCCGAGGCCGCCGCTCCGGTCCCGGCGCCCGCCGCTCCTGCCGCTCAGCCCGCGGGTGAGCCGACGGCTCAGGCTGCGGTCGCCGCTCCGGCTTCGGTTGAGGCTCCTGCTGCCGCTCCCGCGGCCGCCGTTCCTGCCAAGGCAGAGGCTGCTCCGGCCCCTGCCGCCACTGAGACCGCGGCGGCTGCGGCTTCGGCCGAGGGCCAGACCGAGGCCGCCCAG
>JBBIQS010000108.1:0-25931 GCA_037442205.1 Myxococcales bacterium | reverse complement strand
AGGTGGAGATCGAGGTGACGAAGGCGCCCAGGAAATAGACGTCGCCGGTGCTGCCGGCGACGATGGTCGCGCTGGTATCGCCGGCCTTGACTCGGTTGGTGACATCGATGACGTCGAGGTCGAAGCTGCTCAGACTCCCGGGCAGGCCGGTGGTCTGCGGCAGGTCGCCGGCCACGCTGACCGCGGTCCCCAACCAGGAGCGGGTGTTGTTGAAGAAGTTGGTGGCCGGGTTCTGGGCGTCGGTGAGGTTCGCCGTCGAACCTGTGGGGCCGTAGAACCTCAGGTAGTCGCCGGTGGAGTTTCGGTTGCCCTCGTAGGCAATGACCCCCAGCTTGGCGTCGAAGCCGGCAGCCGGGACCTGGAAGCCGCTTAGAGTGGCGGTCGCGCTCTGGTTTTGCTGGACGCGGTCCAGGCCGTCGAAGATGGCCAGGTTGCGCGGCGGCGCCCCGGGCTGAGTGTAGAAGATCACCATCGACCAGCCGATGTAGGTGACGTTGCAGTCCAAGTCGACCAGGTCGATCGAGTCGATGCCGGCGACCCGGTAGGCGCCGAGGCCCTGGGCCTGGACGAAGGCGGTCACGTCGGCGGTGGCCTGGTAGTAGACGTCTACCCCAGCGGTCTGGGTGGGGCTGGCGGTGACGTTGGCGGCGTCGATGGTTGTCGAGCTGTCTGCGGTCACCGCCAGGCTGGCACTGCCCGGACGGTCGAGCGTCACGTTGAGGTCGGCGGTGGTGCCGGCTCGGATGGCGCCCCAGTACAACCGGGCGTAGGTGATGGCGGCGCCGGCGGGGAGCGTCAGCACCGCGGTGGAGCGGGCGTTGGCGATGGAGACGGTGGTGTTGGCCTCGGCCTGGCCGGCGCCAGGCGATTCCGAGCGCCAGAAGACGTCCGGCGCGGAGTCGTTGACGCTACCGCTCTGGTTGACGAAGCAAGCGCCGACGTTTCCGACCACCGGCTGGGAGATGATGTTGGGGCCGCAGTCCTGGCCCACGGTGTTGCCGATGAGCTGGAAGTCGCCCTTCTGATCGACCTTGTAGCGCAGCGCCGGGGCGGCGAGGGACAGGGCGGGAAGGACGAAGGATACCAGCAGCAAAGTCGCGCGCGCGAAGGTGGCTGGGGTGGTGTAGGTACGCATGGAACGCCTCCAGTTGGCTTCTGCTACGGCTTCGCGGCTTCTGGCGCCGGGGTTGCGGCCTCCGGCGCGGGCTTCTCGCCGGACTCCTTCTTCGGGGACAGCGACGGCAGGGCGGGCGCCTCTTCCTTCTTGTTATCGCCGGCCGGTGCCGCGGCGCCCTCCTTCTTGTCGGCGGGGGTCAGCGGCGCCAACGGCACCGCCTCGACCTCCAGCTTCTTCTCCTCGCCGGCCGGGCCCTGGATCATGAACTCCACCCGGCGGTTCTGCTCGCGGCCCTTCTCGGTGGCGTTGGAGGCCTGGGGCCGGTCGGGTCCGAAGCCCTTGGCCACCAGCTTCTCCGCGGCCACGCCGCCCTTCTTGATCAGGTACTCGCGCACCGCGTCGGCACGCTCCTGCGACAGCTTGCGGTTGATCTCGGCCTTGCCCACCGAGTCGGTGTGCCCTTCGACCTGCACCAGCGGGATGTCCGGGTGGTTCAGGATGACCGAGGCCACGTTGTTCAGCAGCGGGAAGGAGCGCTTCTGGATCGTGGCCTTGCCGAAGTCGAAGTAGATCTTCTCGGTGATCTTGATCTTCTCCTTGGTGATCACCACCAGCTGCTTCTTCTTCTCCGGGCAGCCGGCGTTGGAGAGCGGGCCGGGTTCGTTGGGGCAGTTGTCGGCCCAGTCGGCGATGGCGTCGCCGTCGGTGTCGATGAACGGGCAGCCGGCGCGGTCGGGGTCAGGGTTGTCGCCGGCGGGCTGATCGGGGCAGAAGTCCTCGGCGTCGGCGATGCCGTCGCGGTCGCGATCGGGCGGGCAGCCGTTGCGCTTGGGATCGGGATCGGCCACGCCCTTCTTGTCCGGGCAGGCGTCCTCGGCGTCGGCGATGCCGTCCTGATCCTTGTCCGGCGGGCAGCCGTTCAGCTTGGGATCGGCGTCCTCCACGCCGGGCTTGTCCGGGCAGGCGTCCTGGGCGTCGGCGATGCCGTCGTGGTCGCGGTCGGCGGGGCAGCCGTTGTACTTGGGATCGCTATCGGCCACGCCCGGCTTGTCGGGGCAGGCGTCCTTGGCGTCGGCGATGCCGTCACCGTCGCGGTCGGGCGGGCAGCCGTTCTTCTTGGCGTCGGCATCGGCCACGCCCGGCTCGTCGGGGCAGGCATCGGCGGCGTCGGCGATCCCGTCGCGGTCGCGGTCGGGCGGGCAGCCGTTGAGCGCGGCCTCGGAGCTGTAGACTCCCGGGACGTCGGGGCAGGCGTCGTCGGCGTCGGCGACGCCGTCCTGGTCGCGGTCCGGCGGGCAGCCGTTGAGCTTGGGATCGGCGCTGGCGATCCCCGGCAAGTCGGGGCAGGCGTCCTGGGCGTCGGCGATGCCGTCGCGATCGCGGTCGGAGGGCAATCCGCGCCCCTGGGACCAGGCCAGGGCGAAAACACCGCGCACCGCCGGAGTCCCCAGCGCCTGGCTCAGGCCGGTGGAGACGCCGGCGCTCAGCTCCAGCCCGGGCACCAGCACGTAGTGGGCGCCGAACAGGGCCTCCAGGGCGCTGGTCTTGCCGGCGAAGGGCGAGCCGGCCAGGGTCGAATAGGTCAGCTCGGGGCCGACGCGCAGCCTCTCGTCCATCCCCTTCCAGTGGGCTCCCAGGCCGGCCTGCAGCTCGCTGCCGATGTCCACTCCGGCGAACTGGGTGCTCAGGGCGCGATAGCCGTAGGCCAGCTGCGCCGCCCAGCCGATCGACTGGAAGCCGCCGGCCAGCAGCAGGTGCGGGGCGAAGCGGATGCGGCCGTCGCTCTGGTACTGCTCGCTGTTGCCGCTGGGGGCAAAGAAGTTGGCGCCGATGGCGACCGTCAGCCGGTTCTTGTAGCGCCCGTAGAGCTGGTAGTCGGCGCCGATGCGCAGGTCGCCCAGGGCGGTGCGGGTGGCCGGCTGGAAGGTCTGTCCGCCCAGGGTCCCGCCCTGGCCGGACTGGATGGCCGCCACCGGCAGGTCCAGCGCCAGCCGCAAGCCCGGGGTCACCACCAGACTGGCGGCGAGGTGCACGATCCCCTGGTCCGAGACCAGAGCGCTGCGCTCGGTGCCGTCCTGGTTGTAGATCACCAGCGGCTTGTGGCCCCAGTCGAAGAGCAGCCCCGCGGTGGGCCGCATCTTGCCGGACAGGTCCTGCTCGTCCACCGAGAAGTAGCCGCTGGCCGGCGCCGCCGGGTCGAAGCGGCCCAGGGCGAAGCCCTGCTGCGCCGCCGCCGGCGCCGCCACCAGCAGTGAAATCGAGAGCGCCGCCGCACCGACGTGCAGCAGCCGGAACGTCCTGGCCACGAATACCCCCTGACCGTCAAGCATCAGGCAAATCGAGAGCTTTCCATAGGATGCACCGCTCTGACCGCCAAAATCCAGTTTCCGGCCGTCGACATTGCTGCGCCGCGGCACCGGAAACGGCCGGGCCCGCCCCTCTGTCGAGAGGCGGGCCCTGTCGGAAAGCCCAGGATGTCGGGTGGCCGGGACTAGCCGGCGGCGCGCTCCCAGTTGCGCGGAATGCGCTCGGGGAAGCGCCACAGGTGGACCTTCTCCCGGTCGCCGACGTACAGGCCTCCGGGGGCCTCGCGGTCGTAGCCCACCCAGGCGGTGAATGGCACGCGGCTCAGGCACTCGCCGGTGACGATGGTCTTGGTCTTCTTGTTGTCCTTGCCGGTCAGATCGGCCCGGGCCGACTCGTAGACCCGCTCGGCGGCCAGGTGCGACTGGTCGGCGCGCAGCTCGGTGAACACCACCTGGCGCATCACCTTGCCCGGGCGGTGGGTGGCGTACCAGACGTACTCCTCGGGGGTCAGGTTCGAGAGCAGGATGAACTCGATCGGCGCCAGCACCATGTACAGCCGCGGCACCCGCTTCTGCTGCGTCGGCAGGCCGACCGCCTTGGCGATCTCCTCGGGAGACATCCCCTCGTGGGCGTCGGCGGCCTTGAAGTGGGCCAGCTCGCCGAACTTCTCCAGCTCCAGCAGTTCGCCGCCGGTCTTGCCCAGGTAGACCTTCTGGTAGGAGTCGATCGGGGTGCAGTTGAAGGAGCCGTTGGAGATGGCGGTCTTGGTGCGCTTGCCCTTGGCCACCGAATCCAGGGCCGAGCTGGTGTCGGCCTGGGCGTCGCGCCAGTCGCCTTCGGAGAAGTACTTGAAGGCCGGCTTGCCCTCCTTGAGCGCCAGGTCGACGAACAGGGTGCGGCCCAGGAAGTACTTCCCCGAGCCAGGGCTGCGGTGCCAGGCGAAGCCTTCGACTCCCAGGCTCGTGGCGGTGTTGGCGCCCTGCGGCAGGGTGAGGATCAGATTCAACTGCGCCATGTGGTGTCTCTCCTCGTCGGGGACGAGGCCGCTCTCCCCAGGCGGCGCGGGCGAGGACGGCCCTATCGAGTCGAGCACACTATCCAGCGAATGGCAGGGGCAGGGCAAGGAAATCCAGAGCGGCGCCGGCCGCAAACAGCGCCCACCTCCGCATCGTTGGAGCCCCCAGCGGCGGCCCGGCGCGCCGTTCCCGCCGCCGAGCCCGAGGGCCAGGGCGTGGCCTCCAAGCGGGCGAGCCCCGGTCCTCTCGCCCTGCGGCAGCCCTCCGGGGGGCTGCGCCCCGGCGAGGCCCGTGTTAGGGCATAGTCAGCTTCTAGCCACCATCAGCCACCGGACTTTCGAGACATGAGCAGGATCCTCTTCGTCGGGCCGCCGTACCTGTGCTGGGGCGTCCAGGTCATCGGCACCTGGCCGCCGCTGCAGTTGACCTACCTGGCCGGCGCCGCCGAGCGGGCGGGCCACGAGGCGCGCATCTACGACGCGATGAACAAGGTCGGCGCCACCTTCGACAGCGTGCGGGCGGAGATCGAGCGGCTGCGGCCAGACGTGGTGGTGACTCTCGACTACCTGCCGGTCACCGGGGCCATCAGCACCGCCACCGTGCCCGCGGGCCTCCAGGTCTTGCGGCTCGCCAAGGAGGTGGACCCGGAGATCACCACCATCATCGGCGGGCCGCACCCGACCTTCATGTTCCGCGAGATCTTCGCCGACCCGGCCAACCGGGCGGACGTGGTGCTGTGCGGCGAGGCCGAGGAGACGCTCCCCGAGCTGCTGGCCGCGCTCCCCGGCGGCAACCTGGAGGGAATCCAGGGGATTGCCTTCCGCAAGGACGGGCAGGTGGTCGCCACGCCGCTGCGGCCGCAGGTCGCCGACCTGAACGCACACCAGCCGGCCTGGCACCTGCTCGAGTGGAACGACTACCACTACAACATCGAGCCCTGGGGGCGGATGGCCTCGATGCTCACCTCGCGCGGCTGCATGATGGGCTGCTCGTTCTGCAGCCACCGCCAGTTCTACCGCGGCTCCTGGCGCTCCCGCGATCCGAAGAACGTGATCGAGGAGATGCACCGGCTGGTCGACGTGCACGGGGTGCAGTTCATCACCCTGATCGACCCCTACCCGACCAACGATCCGGTCCGCTGGGAGAAGCTGCTCGACCTGCTGATCGCCGAGAAGATGGGCGTCAAGCTGCTGATGGAGACGCGGGTCGAGGACATCATCCGCGACCGGGCCATCCTCCCCAAGTACCGCGACGCCGGGGTGATCCACCTCTACCTGGGCCTCGAGGGCACTACCGAGGAGATGCTGGCCACCCTCAACAAGGGAACCAGCGTCGACCAGAACCAGCTGGCGGTGGAGCTGGCCCGCCAGCACGAGATCATGACCGAGGCCTCGTTCATGATCGGCGGCCCGCACGAGACCCCGCAGTCGATCCAGAAGACCATCGCCGAGGCCATCCGCATCAACCCGGACATCGCCGTCTTCCCGGTGCTGACCCCGATGCCCTTCACCCCCATCTACCGGCAGTACAAGGACCGGGTGCGGGTGACCGACTGGTCCAAGTACAACCTGGCCACCCCGATCATCGAGCCGTACAAGATGACCCTGGAAGAGGTGATGGTGGCGCTGGGACAGTGCTACATGAGCTTCTACGCCCAGAAGATGCCCCAGGTGATGAAGCTGCCCGACGGCTTCAAGCGCCGCTACATGATGAGCGCCTTCAAGGAGATGATGAAGGGCTACCACGAGCACTTCTCCTTCCTGGGAATGAAGATGCCCAAGATGCACGGCATGCACGCCATGGCCGGGTAGCGGTCGGCCGGCGAACGGCGCCCACTCCTCAACTGTTTGGCGCCCCCAACAATGGCGATTTCTTGGCGCTCGCTCCCTCTGCTAGCCTGGAAGGCCGGCGGAGGACCCTGACCATGCCGACGCAACGAGTTTCGCTCCTGGGCGCGATGGCGCTCGGGATGGCCCTGCAGTCCTGTTCCTGCAACAAGCCCGCCCCCGCCATCCAGACGCTGCTGAAGGAGGGCGAGCGCTGCGACCAGGACGACCAGTGCCAGAGCAACCTGTGCGCGGCGGTCCCCAAGGGCGAGCGGGTGTGCCTGCGCACCTGCGAGGAGGGCTGCACCGCCTCCGAGCTCTGCACCACCTTCGGCGTGGCGCTGAGCGGGCAGCTGCGGGCCGGCTGCGTCCCCCAGAAGCCGGGGCTGTGCCAGGCCTGCACCACCTCCGACGACTGCCCCTACGCCGCTGACGCCTGCCTGGCGATCGGCGAGGCCAGCCTGTGCGGGCGCGACTGCTCCTGGGATGGCCAGTGCCCCGACGGCTACCAGTGCTCCACCGGAGTGCTGGCCCAGGGAGGGCGCTCGGCGCCGCGCCAGTGTGTGCCCAAGAGCGGCACCTGCTCCTGCCTGCCCGGCAACGAGGGGCTGACCCGCCCCTGCCAGAACAAGAACGAGTTCGGGACCTGCGTCGGCAAGGAAACCTGCGACCCCAAGGTCGGCTTCGTCGGCTGCGACGCCCGCGTCCCGGCCAAGGAGGTCTGCAACGGCGAGGACGACGACTGCAACGGGCGGGTGGACGACTTCATCCCCGAGCAGACCTGCGGGGTGGGCGAGTGCAAGGTCACCATCCCCGGCTGCATCGGGAAGACGGCGCCGGAGTGCGTCCCGGGCACGCCCAAGGCCGAGCTGTGCAACGGCCTGGACGACGACTGCGACGGGGTGGTGGACAACGGCTTCGACCTGACCAGCGATCCCAAGCACTGCGGCGACTGCAAGACCGAGTGCCGGATGGCCCATGGGACCCCGCGCTGCACCGCGGGGGCGTGCGCGGTGGGGAGCTGCCAGGCCAACTGGGACGACTGCAATCACAGCTACGCCGACGGCTGCGAGACCGACCTGCTGACCGACGTCGCGCACTGCGGCGGCTGCGCCAAGCCCTGCCAGCTGGCCAACGCCAACCCCAAGTGCCAGGGCGGGAAGTGCGCGGTGGCCAGCTGCCAGGACGGCCACTACGACCTCAACGGCGATCCGGCCGATGGCTGCGAGTACGCCTGCACCGTCACCCGCAGCGGGGTCGAGGTCTGCGACGGCATCGACAACGACTGCAACGGCAAGATCGACGACGGCTTCGACCTGACCCGGGACGTCAACCACTGCGGCGACTGCAACACCGTCTGCCCGACGCTCAACGGCGTGCCGGGGTGCGTGGCCGGGATCTGCCAGATCGCCTGCCTCGGCGGCTGGGCCGACTGCAGCGCGCTGATCGGCGGCTGCGAAACCGACATCGCCGGGGACGTCAACAACTGCGGCGGCTGCGGCAAGCTGTGCGCCCCGGCCATGGCCACTCCCCGCTGCGACAAGGGCCAGTGCGCCATCGCCAGCTGCATCGCCGGCCACTACGACATCAACGGGCTGGCGAGCGACGGCTGCGAGTACGCCTGCACGGTGACCAACGGCGGCGTCGAGAAGTGCGACACGATCGACAACGACTGCAACGGCAAGATCGACGAGACCTTCGACCTGATGACCGACGTCAACAACTGCGGCGCCTGCGGCACCGTCTGCCCGAGCCTGAACGGCGTGGCCTCGTGCGTGGCGGGCAAGTGCCAGATCGCCTGCAACACCGGCTTCGCCGACTGCGACGCCGCCATCCCTGGCTGCGAGACCAACACCCTGACTTCGCTGGCGAATTGCGGCGGCTGCAACTTGGGCTGCTCTCCGGCCCACGCCACCGGCACCTGCAGCAACGGCACCTGCGGGGTCGCGACCTGCCAGGCCGGCTGGAGCAACTGCAACGGCCTGGCCAGCGACGGCTGCGAGGTCGACAACACCACCGACGTCACCAACTGCGGCGGCTGCGGGAAGGTGTGCAGCGTCGCCAATGGCAGCGCCAACTGCATCAATGCGGTCTGCGGGGTGGCCGGCTGCAGCGCGCCCTACAAGGACTGCGACAACCTGTATTCCAACGGCTGCGAGTCGAACACCTTCTCCGACAAGGCCAACTGCGGCGCCTGCGGCACCGCCTGTCCGCTGCCGGCCAACTCCACCAGCAACTGCAACGGCTCCTGTGGCTACGCCTGCAACTGGGGTTGGGCGGACTGCGACGGGATTACCACCAACGGTTGCGAGAGGCAGCTCAACATCAACGCCGCCGCGCCGCCGAACTGCACCACTTTCGGAGACTGGGGTTCAGTGAGGGGCGACGAGGCCGCCGACACGTTGACCAACAGCGGCTTTGCCGAGGGGACCTACAAGTTCCACGTCTACGAGAACTACCAGGACTGTCTCTTCTGCTCGGGGACGAACCTCTCGGCGACCCTCACCTTCACCGCCCCGACCGGCGTCGACATGCAGCTCTATGTCAGGCACGGCGGGTGCGGGGTTGGCGTCGGGACCACCCTGAGCGTGCCGGCGGGAACCAGCGTCAGTTACGCCACCTGCGGCTGTGACAGGTCCTTCCAGTGGGACTCCTACGACGTCTGGGTCGAGGTGGTCTACGTGAACGGCTCTGCCTGCGCGAACTGGACCCTGACGGTGCAAGGCAACGTCCCGCACAACTGCGGCGGCTGCATCTAGCGCGGATTCGCTTCTCCAATGGATGAGCACGGGGTCGGGCGCTGCCCTGGCCGTTTGCCTAAAGGAGCGCTTGTGGACATATTCGAGTCATGAAGCGGGTCGGCATCTCTGAGCTCAAGGCCCATCTCTACGAGCACCTGCACGCGGTTCGTGAGGGCGACGAGATCGTGGTGCTCGAGCGCGGCGCTCCTGTGGCGCGGATCGTTCCGGCCGTAAGGTCCGCCGCCCTCGTCATTCGGCCCGCTCAGCGGGCGTTTGGCTCGGTCAAGCTCCCACCGCCTCCCAAGAAGCCGGTCGATTCTCTCGCTGCCCTCCTCGAGGAGAGGGGCGAGCGTTGACCACCTACGTCGACAGCTCGGTATTCCTTCGGATGGCGCTGCGAGAACCGGGCCCCTCTGTGGACAGGGATTCGCGCGGGGATGTGCTGACCAGCGCGCTTACCGAGGTGGAGTGCCTTCGAACCATCGATAGGCTCCTAGTAGGCAATGCGCTCAGCACTGAGGAGGCCGAAGAGTGCAGGGCAACGATCTTGGGATTGCTCGATGGATCAAATGTCGTCGAGCTCAGTCGCGGCGTGCTCCGGCGGGCGGCCGAATCGCTGCCCGTGCCACTGGGGACGGCGGACGCCCTGCACCTGTCGACGGCGCTGATGTGGCGCGACAACAACCACCCGCTGTCTTTTGCGACGCACGACACCTCGCTCGCATTGGCGGCCCGAGCCGAGGGTTTCCAGGTCCTCGGCCTCTGACCAAGCCAGCATCGATTTCTCGAACCCCAAGGAGCCCGCCGTGCCCAACGAAAACGAGCGGCGCATCGCCCTCTACCTCGACCTGGAGAACCTGGTCACCAACACCGGCATCAGCGCCGCCACCCTCGATCTCAAGCCGGCCTTCGACCGGCTGCTGGAGAAGGGCAAGGTCATCGTCCGGCGCGCCTACTGCGACTGGGCGCGCTTCCGCGAGGCCAAGGCCACCCTCCACGAGCTGGGCTTCGAGCTGATCGACGTGCCGCCCTCCACTCGCTCCGGCAAGAACGGCGCCGACATGCGCCTGGTCATCGACGCGCTCGAGCTGTGCTACGCCCGCGAGTACGTGGACACCTTCGTCATCGGCTCCGGCGACTCCGACTTCTGCCCGCTGGCCTACAAGCTGCGCGAGAACGACCGCACGGTGATCGGCATCGGCGTGCGCGAGTCCACCAGCCGCCTGCTGGTCAAGGCCTGCGACGAGTTCGTCTACCTCAAGCCGGCCGCGGCCGCCCCCAAGCGCAAGGCCGAGGAGAAGAAGGCCGACAAGCACGAGAAGCCCGAGAAGGCCAAGAAGGGCGGGCGCGAGCAGAGACCGGCGAAGAAGATCCCTGACATCGCCCGCGACGTCGTGCAGAGCCTGCTGGCCCGCGCCACCGGCCCGCTCAACCCCTCGCTCATCAAGGAGACCATCGTCCGCAAGGAGCCCGACTTCGACGAGCGCGACCACGGCTTCTCCACCTTCTCCCGCCTGCTCGAGGCGATGGAAAAGGAGCGCCTGCTCAAGCGCCAGCAGATGGGCACGCAGTGGTACGTGGTCCCGGCCGAGGGCCCCCATCCCTCGCCAACGGAGGACCAGGAGCTCTTCGGCGACGCCATCGAGCCGCTCGAGCCCGCCCCCGACGACGGCGGAGACGAGATTCCCTTCTAGCGAGCGGGTTCGCCCGGGCGCTGCCAGGAGGTTCCCCGGGCGCCCGCGGGCCAGTTGCCCCGGACCGCCTGTCCAGCAGGCCCGGCCCCGTGTCACCGGAGTCGGGCCGCGGCGCGAGCTCAGTTCGGCCCGACCGACCAGACGTCGACCGGCGTGTTGCTGTTGAGGTCGTAGATGCTGACCTGGAGCCTGCCGTCCGATTGCTGGTCGATCATCGCGTACCCGTAGAACGATCCGCCGGCGATCAGCGGCGCCCCGCCCGTGCCGAGGATCAGCTCCCGCGCGCTGTCGGTCTTGGGGTGCTTGTAGAGGTGGTTGTGGCCGGTGAGCAGCAGCGAGAACTTGTGCCGGCGGATCATCGCCATCACCGTCGAGTTGGTGGAGACCGCCGTGTCCGCGGCCGGGTGGTGCTTGGCGACGATGGTGTAGGCGGCCCGCGAGTCGGCGTCCTTCAGAGTCCGCTCCAGCCAGGCCGACTGCGTCGAATCCCAGCTGTTGTCGGCAACCACCACGAAGATGGCCAGGCCGAGCGAGGTCTGAACCTCGAACGAGTAGTAGGGCGTGCTGGACACCGGCGCGAGAGCCTTCATGAAGGCCACGTAGTTGGCGTTGGTGCTTCCGGTCAGGCAGGGGCCGTGCGAGCACTCGTGGTTGCCCTGGGTCATGAACCAGGTCTGGCCCAGCCGCGCGATGGACTGCACGTAGAGGTTCATCTGCGCCGTGGCGATCGACAGGTCGTTGTTGCAGACGTACATGTGGTCGCCCAGGTCGACGCCGAACTGCGCCCCGTGGGTCCGAATCTGATCGACGACCGAGTTGACGACCGCGGTCGGGTACTGGGCGGTGTCCTCGCAGTTGGGCGGGCGGGTGTCGCCGGTGGCGCCGAAGTGAAGCAGCGAGACTCGGCCGCCGTGGACCCCAATCGCGCCGCCGCCTCCCTGCTGCCCGCAGACGCCCGACTTGCAGACGCCCGAGCTGCAGACATTGCCGCACATCCCGCAGTTGTTGGGATCGGACGCGAGCGTCACGCACTTCCCGCCGCATGAGGTCTCGCCGGACGGGCAGGTGCCGACGCAGGCCCCCTGGGCGCACGACTCCCCGGCGAGGCAGGAATGGCCGCACGCGCCGCAGTTCGTCGGGTCGCTGTGAGTGTAGACGCACTGGCCCTTGCACAGCTCGGTGCCCGGAGCGCAGCCGCCGCCTTTGCAGACGCCCTGCACGCAGGACTCGCCCACCCCGCACGCATGGCGGCACAGGCCACAGTGGTTGGGATCGGTCTGCTTGTCCACGCAGACTCCGCCGCAGGTGCTCGCGCAGGTGCCGGCGTCGTGCTTGTGGCTCAGCTCGTCGGCGGTGCTCTGGTTGGCGTTGTCCTCGCTGTTGACCAGCGCCGTGCCGCAACCGACCAAGAGCAGCGTTCCAATGACCAAACTGGGAAATCCAATTTTGTTTCGCATGCCGGCACCTCGCAGTTGTGCCTGGCTCGCTTAGCATCAGACATGCCGACATTGTCTGGAGTTCAGACGAGCTGTCCGATCTGCGGACCTCTGGGGCGGGAGAACTCCTCCTTTTCGCAGCTGCTCAGAGCAGTCAGAAAAGAGGTGGGATTTCATAATGTTGCGCCCGACCAGGTTTGGCTGGCCAAGGGTTTCGTCCTGGATTCGGACGGCGTTGGCTGAGTTCCGACGAGTCGAGCGCAAATCTCGTGTGAAAGAAATTTACTTTGCGCTCATCCGCAGGGAGGCCGCGCCGGTCCCGGGCCTCAGTCCCGGCCGGAAGCGGAGCATGGGGAGCGCGCAGGGGAGGGGATGGTTCGGGATCGAGGCTTCCGGCTGCACCGATCGCTCGCCGGCCCTGACGAGGTCGCGACGCGCTGCCGGATGTCGCCGCGGCGGCCTTTCTGTGGCGCCTCCGCCGGCAAGTAGGTATTCAAATAATGTGGCGTGCTGAACGATCTTCGGGAGAGCTCCCGGGAGAGGCTCATGGAAGAGAAGGTGGTCGACCAGGCGGTGCGCGAGGTGCTCGAGGGGCTGCGCCAGGCCATCCAGGCGGAGCGGGTGGGGCACGAGCTCTACAAGAACGCCGCCAAGACCACCCAGGATCTCCAGGGGCGGGCGACCTTCGAGCGGCTGGCCCAGGAGGAGCTGGAGCACCTGGAGTATTTGTCGCTGCACTACCACGCCATGTCCGAGACCGGCTCGCTGGACCAGAAGGCCAGGCTGGAGCCTCACCCGGCCCTGCCCGGCGCCTTCTTCTCGCCCGAGTTCCGCCGGCGCCTGGGCGAGTCCCACTTCGAGATGAGCGTGCTGGCCATCGCCAGCCAGCTGGAGCTCAACGCCATCAGGCACTACCGGGAGATCGCGCAGAAGTCGCCGATCCCCGAGGTGCGGCGGATGTTCGAAGAGCTGGCCGGCTGGGAGCAGGACCACTGCGACGCCCTGCTTCGCCAGCAGCAGGAGCTGCAGGACGAGTACTGGGCCGCCGCCGGATTCGACCGCGGCTAACGCACGCCTAGGGCAGCACCCCGACTCCCAGCTGCAATCCCAGCCACCCGCCGGAGATCCCCGCTTCTTCCGGAGCGGTAATCCCCGCCCGGAGCGGCAGCAGCACCACCCCGGCCTCGGCGCCGAGCTCGATCCCCAGCCAGCCGCGGGCATAGCACATCCGCAGCGCCAGGAATGGCCCCAGCCACGCCCCCTGCGTCGGCGGCTGCTTCGGAAGCCAGGGATCGATGGGCACTCCCTCCAGCCGCGCGTAGCCGCCTCGAAGTCCAGTGGCAGCCTCGACGTCGAAGCTGCCGACCCTGGCGATCTGCCAGAGCGCGGCCAGCCCCAGCCCCGCCGCCGAGGCCTCGACCTGCCCCAGGCTCCGCGCCGCCAGTCCGCCCTCCAGCAGCAGATCGGCCCGCCAGCCGATGCGCCCCGGGCTGCCGCGCGCCACCTCGCCGCCGATCCCCAGCAACATCAGGCCTCCCGGGAACGCCCGCACCTGGCCGGCCGCGTTCAGCCGCAGCTGCGCCGGCTCGGGCACATCGGTGACCTGCGGCGACTCGTCGGGGGTCGGCGGGACCGGGGGTTTCTCTTCCGCCGGCAGGCTCGACTGCGGCATCGCCTGTTGCGCAGACACCAGCTCGGCGATGGTCAGCGCCAGCAATCGCGCCCGTCCCTGCGCGCCTCCGGCTCGCAGATCCACCCACCGTGCCAGCGGCTCGCCCTGGCCGCTGACCATCACCAGCGCGCGGCTGCCGCGGCAGAAGATCTCGGCCTTGGTCGAGTCCGCCAGCGGCTTGCCGGCCAGCTCGACGGCCACCAGCCCCTTCACTCCGTTGATCTGCCGATCCGCGCAGCCTTCGAAGCGCAGAGCCGGGCCTTCGCCCGCGGCGGCGAGGAGCAGCATCGAGGCCAGACTGCCCAGCAGGATCATTCCAGGCCGCCGAGCACCCTCACGGTTCGCAGCCGCAGGCCGTCCGGATAGCGCTCCTGATAGAGCTCGGCCCGCTCGCGCGCCAGACTCGCCTGGCCGGCCCGCGACCAGGCCTCGACCTCGCGCGCCAGCGCGTCCTCGGCCATCGGCCCCTTGGGCGCCAGCCGCTGCGCCTCGCCGAAGGCCCCCGCCGCCTCGCGCGGCCGCCCCAGCTCCTCGAGCAGCACCCGACCCAAGGTGAAGGCCGCCAGCGACGCCCGCGGATCGGAAGCGTGCCGCTCGAGCACCGTCCGCAGCGGCGCCACCGCCTGCTCCGAGTGATGGCTCAGCCGGGCCACGTCGGCAGCCAGCATCAGCTCCTCGGGCTGGTCGCGCAGAGACTTCATCCCCGCTGGCCCCAGCTCTTTCCAGGCTGCCTCGAACTCGCCATCGCCGGCCAGGCTCTTCCAGCCTCGCCGAGCCGGATGGCGTGCCGGCGCCGCCGCTGGCCTGGCCGGCGCCTGCTGCGGGAAGACGAACAGCCCTTCCTGCCCGGCCTTGAGCGCGCTCTCGCCCTTGGGATCGAAGACCGCCACCGCTCCCTCTTCCACCCTCACCCGCACCCCGGAGTCCAGCCGCTCGACGGTGAAGCGCGTCCCGCGGTCCTCGATCGCCACCGGCCCGGCCTCGACCCGGAACAGCCGATCGGTCCGGTGCACCACCTCGAAGCGGGCGGCGCCGCGCACCAACTCCACGCTCACTCTCCCTGGCGAAGCTTCCGCGCGCAGCTCCGTCTGGGTATCCATCAGCCGAGCAGTCGAGCCGTCGGCGAATTGGAGCGAGCCATCGCTGCGGCGGGAAATCTCCTGCCGGGCCTGGGCCATCGGCGGGTCGGCCGGATGGCGCTCGGCGGCGAACAGCGCGACCCCGAGCAGCAGCGCCAGCGTCCCGCCGGCGAGCGCCCGCTTGATCGGCTGCGCCCTCTTCTTGCGCAGGAAGCCCCGCTCGGCCAGCCGCTCGCGCTCCTCGCTCCAGTCGACCCGGAGGCTGGAGCGCGCTCGCTCCATCTGTCGGGCCAGGTCAGTCATCGAGCCGCTCCTCGAGAGTGGCGTGGGCCCGGGCGATGCGCCGCTTGGCGGTAGCCAGCGAGCAGCCGCACAGCTCGGCCACCCGCTCCAGCGGCTCGCCCTCGACGTGGCGCAGGGTCCAGGCGATGCGCTCGTCCACCGGCAGCTTCTCCAGCAGCCCGTAGACCTTGTGCAGCAGCGCCTTCTCCTCGGGGCCGGCGCCGGGGGCGCACAGCTCGATGCTGTTGTCGGCGCCATCCAGGCCGACGAAGGCGAACAGCCGGCGGGCGCGCAGCTTGCGGCGGGCGACCCGGACCGCCACCGTAGCCAGCCAGCCCCTCACCGCCGCCGGGTCGCGCAGCCGCCCCAGTCCCGACATCGCGCGCAGGAAGGTGTCCTGGACCACGTCGTCGACCTCTTCGTCCCGCCCCAGCAGCCGCAGCGCCACCGCCGCGACGTAGGAGGCGTGCTCGCGGAAGGCCTCTTCCACCGACGCCGGGCCCTGGCGCTCCGGCTCTATCAGCCGCAGCGCCGGGGCTGCTCCGCTTCCGTCCGGTGGGTGTCCCGATCTCGCCAAAACGGCTCACTCCCGCTGCCCGAAGGGTCGCCCGGTAGTGTGCCGCCAAGCCCGGGGCGGCTCAAGGAATCGGCGCCCTCGCGCAACCCGCCGCCGCCCCTGGCGAATCGGGCCGCCGGCGCCAGCGAACCAGAACTGGCCGCTCGTTCAGTGTCGCGCGCCGGCGATCTTCGAGGCCGGGCGCCGCCGGCCCCGCACCATTAATAGGGAGCGCTCGCCCCCAGGGTTGCTGCCCCGGATCCACAGATCGCACCGGTGCAGGTGCGCCGGCTTGAACCGCCGACAACCTGAGGTAGGATTGCCGCCCCATGAGATTGATGCCCCTGTGCTCCCTGCTGTTTGCGCTGTGGCTCCCGTCGGCCGCGCTGGCCCAAGGGTTCGGCCTTGACCTGTCTGACGACAAGAAGAGCGAGCCGCCCAAGGACGAGAAGTCGGATGTGACGCCGCTTCCGCCGCCGCCGGCCAACCCCGCCGACCTCGACCTGCCCAAGGCCGCCGAGCCGCCCCGCCTCTCCGAGGCCCAGATCGCTGCCGAGGACCGGGTCAAGAGCGTGCAGCGCAAGCCGTTCCTCAAGCGCAGCCGGGTGGAGCTGACCCCGCTGGCCTTTGCCACGGTCAACGACTCCTACTTCCCGAAGTTCGGCCCCGGGGCCCGGCTGTCCTTCTTCTTCCAGGACAGCTTCGGGCTGGCGGTGCGGGCCTTCGACTACTACGCCCCGCCCACCGACAACGTCCGCCTCGCCAAGCGCCAGCTGCAGAGCCGGCTGCCCAAGGTGAACCCGGACTATGGCCTGTTCTTCGACCTGCTCTGGTCGCCGATCTACGGCAAGGTGGCGCTGTTCAACTCGATCCGCCACTTCGACCTCTACCTGGTCGGCGGTGCCGGCGCCGAGTTCACCGAGACCAGCTCGGTGGACGGCCCGCACTTCTCCACCCACCTCGGCCTGGGCCAGCGCTTCACCGTCACCGACTGGCTGGCGCTCGACCTGTCGGTGCTCGACACCCTCTACGCCGATCGCCCCGACGGCGGCGAGCGGGCGGTGCTGCAGCAGCAGGTCAGCGTCAACTTCGGCCTGAGCTTCTTCCTGCCGCTCTCCTTCGACTACAAAGAGCCGTGAGTCCCCACCCCCTTCGCCACGAGGCGCTCACTTCGATGCGACGCAGCCTGATAAGCCTCCTGATGCTCGCCGCCCTGGGGCTCCTTCCCGCCGCCTCGCTGGCCGGCGAGGCCAAGCCCGAAGAGTCCACCGAGGCCGCCGCCGGCCCCAAGGGCGAGGACGCCGCCGCGAGGATCCGCCCGGTCTCCGGCAACCTCTTCCTCAAGCAGTCGCGCCTGGAGCTCAGCCCGACCCTGGGCCTGAGCCTGGGCGACGCCTTCTTCCAGAAGTACGCCTTCGGGGCCAAGCTCTCCTACCACCTGAGCGAGCTGTTCTCCTTCGGGCTCCACGGCAGCTACCAGCTGGCCTCTCCCTCGAGCGCGGTCTCGGTCTGCGACAAGAACGGCTGCCGCAACCCGGAGATCGGCGAGCTCAACGACGTTCCGGGCCGGGTGCAGTGGATGGCCGGGCTGGAGCTGGCGATCTCGCCGTTCTACGGCAAGGTCAACGTGCTGTCGGAGAAGGTGGTCCACTTCGACACCTCGCTGATCCTGGGCGGGACGCTGCTCTCTTACGGGATCCCCGGGGGCAGCACCGCCACCGCCATCGCCGGCACCTTCGGCATCGGCCAGCGCTACGTGCTCGGCCGCAACCTGGCGCTCCGGGCCGAGCTGCGCGACTACCTCTACAGCGCCCAGACCGTCACCCTCGGCGACGCCAACAGCAAGATCGAGAACCAGCTGATGCTCGAGCTGGGGCTGTCCTACTTCGTCGGCGAGCCGCCGCAGCAGTAACCGCCATCTTCGACCCGCGCGCCCTTCGAGAGCCCGATTCGGGAGCCTTCTTCACCATGCGCCACCTCCTCGCCGCCGCCCTCCTCCTTGGCCTGGCCGCCCCGGCCCAGGCTGCCACCGCCCGCGATGTCCTGGGGCGGCTGCTTCCCGGCCAGATCTCCTTCGACGGCCTCGACCTGAGCGACGACCAGCCGAAGAAGAAGCCGGCCAAGAACAAGGACAAGAAGAAGGGCAAGGGCAACCAGTCCTCGCCCAGCGCCCCGCCGGCGGACCGGGCCCCGCCCTCCTCCGGCTCCAGCGACTACGGCTCCAGCTCGAGCTCGAGCGGCGGCGACTCCACCGGCCTCGACCTGAGCGGCCCGTCGACCCCGCCCTCGCGCCCCTCGGGCGGCACCGCGACCAAGACCAAGCCCTCCTCCAACAAGCCGAGCGCGGCGCCGATGATGAGCTTCGACGCCGTCGACGTCTCGGGCAAGAGCGCCGAGCGGCAGCGGCTGGACGCGGCGATCAAGATCTTCAAGGAGGACGGCTTCGAGGCGGCGGCGCTGGCCTTCCAGGACGTGTACCAGGACCCGAAGATGGCCGACCTGGCCGACGAGTCGCTCTACATGCTCGGCAAGAGCCTCTACAAGATGGGGCTCTACCACTCGGCGCTGAACCAGTTCAAAGCGGTGCTGTCGCGGGGGGCCAACGGCAAGTTCTTCAAGAGCGCGCTGGAGTGGCTGTTCTACATCGCCGACAAGACGGTCAACGAGCAGATCGTGCTCGAGGAGGTGGCCCGCTACGCCAACTTCGACTTCCCCGAGCGCTTCCGCTCGCAGTTCCGCTACCTGCTGGCGCGCTACCACTTCGTGCGCGGCAAGGCGCTGGACGAGGCCGGGCAGGGCGAGGAGGCCAAGAAGAGCTTCGAGGAGGCGCGCAAGCTGGTGCTGCAGGTGCCGCGCGGCGACCGCTTCTACGGCAAGGTGAAGTACCTGCAGGGGACCATCGACTTCAAGGAGGGGGCCTTCCCCCAGGCGCTGGAGTCGTTCAAGGAAGTGGTGCGGGCCAACAACCCCCGCGGCGGCTACGCCGACGCCCACCAGCGGGCGCTGGCCTTCATGCAGCTGGCGCGCACCCACTACGGGCACAAGCAGAACCGCTACGCGATCTTCTATTACGACAAGGTGGAGCGCGGCTCGGACCAGTGGCTGGAGGCGCTGTTCGAGTCGAGCTGGGCCCACTTCCGCATCGGCCAGTACGAGCGGGCGCTGGGCAACCTGATCACCCTCTCCAGCCCGTTCTTCAAGGACGAGTACTTCCCCGAGGCGCTGATCCTCAAGGCGGTCGTCTATTTCGAGAACTGCCGCTACAAGGAGGCCCGGGCCATCCTCGAGGAGTTCGAGCAGACCTACATGCCGGTGCACAACGAGCTGGAGAAGATCACCGCGCAGAAGTCCGACTCCCAGGGCTACTGGGACATGCTGGCCGAGATCCAGCGGCGCAACGTGGAGAGCGGCGGCCGGGGCTCGACCGTGCTGCTGGAGCGGATCTTCAAGCTGGCGCTGTCCGACAAGGATCTGAAGGCGGCCAACGACTCGATCCTCGAGGTGGAGAAGGAGCAGGACACCATCGGCGGGCTGGGTGACCGCTTCCGCTACTCCGACCTGGCCAAGTCGCTGAACGAGGGGCTCAAGGCGGAGCGGGCGGCGCTGGCCCAGAAGGCGGGCGTGTTGGCCAAGAGCAAGCTGGAGAACGAGCTGACCCAGCTCAAGGACCTGCTCGGCCAGGCGCTGCGCATCAAGTTCGAGACCACCGACATGGAGAAGCGGGCCCTCGAGGACGAGCTGGCCGGCGGCCCCAAGCTGGTGCAGCTGAAGAACTACAAGTTCTCCTGCGCGGTGGGCGACGAGCGCGAGTGCTGGCCCTACGAGGGCGAGTACTGGCGCGACGAGCTGGGCACCTACGAGTACACCCTCACCAAGGGCTGCAAGGGGAAGTAGCCGGGTGCTGCTGCTGGCTGGAGACTCAAGATGAAGCGAGCCTCTGCCGAGCACCGGCGCATGGCCCAGAACCTCCTCACCGCCTGCGAGCTGACTGCCGCGGGCGAGGCGATGCTGCGCCAGCGGCTCAGGCGCGAGCGCCCCCGGGCCAGCCGCGAGGAAATCGACGCAGAGGTGGTGCGATGGTTTCAGACTCGGCCAGGCGCGGAAGCGGGAGACGCCGTCGGTCGGCTGGTTCCGTGGCCCCGCCCCAGGAAAACCCGGTCTTCCAGGCGCTGAGGCGGGTCACCCGCGATCTCCGGCATCTCAAGCAGCCGATGGCCCTGGTCGGCGGGCTGGCTGTCTCGACGCGCGCTGAGCCGCGGCTGACGCGCGACATTGACCTGGCGCTTGCCGTGGGCGGCGATGAGCAGGCGGAGTCCCTGGTGTTCCGCCTGCAGGCCCACGGCTATCGGGTTCAGGCCTCGGTCGAGCAACTGCGAGCCGGACAGCTGGCCACCATCCGCCTCTCCATCCCGGAGGCCGGCGGGGTCGTCCTCGATCTGCTCTTCGCCTCGTCGGGAATCGAGGATGAGGTCGTCGCCGATGCCGAGTTGCTGGAGGTGATACCCGGCCTTCGAATTCCGGTGGCCCGTCCGGGCCATCTGCTGGCGCTCAAGGTGCTCGCGCGCGACGACCGACGCCGTCCCCAGGACTTCGACGACATCCGCGCCCTCCTGGCAATCGCCAGCCCTGCCGAGCTGCGCCGCGCCGAGCGCGCCTTGGAGCACATCACCGCCCGCGGGTTCAACCGCAAGCGGAACCTGGCGGCCGCCTGGCGTCGGGCGCTCGAGCTCATGGGCTAGCGGAGGGCAAGGTCGCCCCCCCTCCCAGGTCCCGGTACGAGCCGGCCGCATGCGCAGCCAGGACTGCGGCGTCGGGTCCCAGCGTCCCGAGTCCAGCCTCGGACCGCCTCGAATCCCAAGCCCCTGAAATCACGTTCGAATCCCGACCTCGGCGAGCCCGATCCGCGGCATGTCTCTTGCTGTTCACCTCCGCATGTCCCGCGCGTTCCTCATTGCCACCACTGCCATGCTCGCCCTCGCTCCTGTCGCACGGGCGGCCGCCTTCGATGAGCTGCGGCCCCTGGACGGCCAGAGCACCTCGTTCGCCCTGCCCACCGGCGAGCTGGTTCGCAGCGGAGAGGTCCAGGCGCAGGTCATCGACGGGCTGGCGGCGACGGTCGGGGTCGGGCTCGCCGAGCACCTCGATGTCGTGGTCGGCTTTCCGGTGGTTCCGATGTACGGCGGCGCCCAGCTGCGGGTCAGCGTCTTCAACCACGCCTTCCCGCTCAAACTGACGTTTGGCGCGGGCGCCTCGGCGGAATGGGACCAACCGCACAAGTGGATGGGTGAGCTCTTCTCCGGCGCGCTCTCGTTCTCGACCGGGCGCCTGAGCGCGCGGGTCTCCTCGACCGCGACCTGCCTCGACGGCGACAGGGCCCTCCAAATCATCGATGCCGGGGTGAGCTTTGCGCCATGGGACCGGGCGGCGCTCATCCTCGACTTCCTGCGCCTGCGGAACTTCACCCCGCTGCCTCAAGTGACTGCGGTGCTCCTCGCCCGAGGGCGGAATCTGGCAGCGCTCGACGGCGTCCTCGGCGGGGTCAAGGTCTTCCTGGGGAGCTCGCTGGCACTCGACCTCGGCCTGCTCCTGGTCATCGTGCCGAAGGCGGCCTCGATTCCGTATCCGCTCCCGCTCGTCCCCATCCCGATGGCGAGCCTCGTCTACCGCCTGTGAGGCGAGGGGCGAGTTTCCCAGGCGGCTGGCACCGGAGCGAAGACACCGCGGCCCGGTCGCTCCACCACAGGAGCGCCGGGCCGCGAGCATTTCAGCAATGCCGTGAAAGCTACTTCATGATCTCGCGGGCGATGACCATTCGCTGGACCTGGCTGGTGCCCTCGTAGACCTGGATCAGCTTGGCGTCGCGCATCAGCTTCTCGACCGGGTACTCCTTCATGTAGCCGTAGCCGCCGAAGACCTGCACCGCGTCGGTGGCGACCTTCATGGCCATGTCGGCGGCGAAGCGCTTGGCGTGGCTGGAGACCAGGGTGTTCTTCTCGCCGGCGTCGAGCAGCCAGGCGCTCTTGTAGACCAGCAGCCGCGCGGCCTCGATCTCGGTGGCCATGTCGGCGAGCATGAACTGGATGGCCTGGAAGTCGCCGATCTTCTTGCCGAACTGGGTGCGGGTGACGGCGTACTCCTTGGCGTGATCCAGCGCGGCCTGGGCGATGCCCACCGAGATGGCGGCGGTCAGCGGGCGGCTGTTGTCGAGGGTGCGCATGGCGATCTCGAAGCCCTGGCCCTCCTCGCCGATGCGGTTCTTGGCCGGCACCCGCACCTCGTCGAACACCAGCGCCACGGTGTTGCTGGCCCGCTGGCCCATCTTGTTCTCGTGGCGGCCGATCGACAGGCCCTTGGGGCGCCCCTCGACCACGAAGCAGCCGATCCCCTTGTGCTTGAGCTTCTTGTCCAGGGTGGCGAAGACCGTGTACTGCTCGGCCACCCCGCCGTTGGTGATGAAGCACTTCTCGCCGTTCAGGACGTAGCTGTCGCCGTCCTTGCGGGCGGTGGTGCTCATCCCGGCGACGTCGCTGCCGGCCCCGGGCTCGGTCAGGCAGAAGCTGGTGAACTTGAGGCTCTCGGTCATCGGGGTCAGCAGGCGCTTCTTCTGCTCGTCGCTGCCGCCCAGCAGGATCGGCAGCATCGCCAGGTCGTTGGCCACCATCGAGGTGGCCATGCCCGCGCAGCCCCAGGCCAGCTCCTCGGTGATCAGCGCCTCGTCGAGGTGCGACAGCCCCATCCCGCCCTGGTCCGGTCCGAGGGTGGTGTTCATGAAGCCCAGCTCCCAGCCCTTGGCGAGGATCTCCCTGGGAAACTCGGCGGTCTCGTCGAAGTGGGCCGCCTTGGGGCGCATCACTTCCTTGGCGAACTTGCGCACCGAGGCTTGCAGCGCTTTCTGATCGTCGGTCAGGGCAAAGCTGATCATGGGGTCGCTCCAGAGAGTGGGAACCGCGGGATGGTGGCAGGGCTGACGCAGGCTGTCAAAGCCGGATTGCAGCTACCGACAGCCACTCCCGGCCCTCATCCGATCGGCAGGCGGCAAGGCCGGCAACTGCTGGCGCCGCTCCCTCCCGTGCCGCCCGCGGTCCAGCCAGAAACAGTAATCATTTCCGGGCACTGGCGAGTCGTTCGCCCCCGTGCGCTGGAGGGCCAGCCCGCGGTCCTCCGACCGCGCTGGCGGGAGTCGGTTTCCGGGGGGCAGGGCGGCTGGCCGCGGCCGGCGGCCTCAGGCGGATTCGGCGCCGGGCGCGTCGAAGGCGAGCTGATCGCCCTCCTCGGTCCCGCTGCGCGCCAGCGTTCCCGCCGGCAGCTCCAGCGCCGAGTGCGCCGCGAAGTAGACCCGCGTCGCCCGCCACGGCTTGATGGCGTGGATCGCCCGGACCACCTTCAGCTCCTTGTCCAGGAACGCCACGTCGATGGCGAAGCGCATGAAGAACATGTGGATCGAGTTGCAGGGGGCGATGTGCAGCCCCTCGCCCTCGGGGAGGCCATCGCAGCCCAGCAGCCCCTTGAGCCGGGAGAAGGCCGTCGCCGCCTCCTGCGCTCGCTCGGCGAGCTGGGTGTTGCGCGTCCGGTTGTAGACGGGGAAGGTCACGGCGACCATGATAGGCGCCCGCCGCGCCCCCTGTCGCCTCTGGAGAGCCTCGTTTGCTGCTGACTCCCGTCGAGCCCCCCTTCAACCTGGTCCTGATCGAGCCGCAGATCCCGCCCAACACCGGCAACGTCGCCCGGCTGTGCGCGGTCACCGGCTGCCGGCTGCACCTGGTCGGCCCGCTGGGCTTCTCCATCCAGCAGAAGGACCTGCGCCGCGCCGGGCTCGACTACTGGGACAAGGTCTTCCAGAGCTTCTACCCGACGCTCGAGGACTACCTGGCCGCCCATCCCGACGCCCGCCGCCACCTGTTCAGCGCCCGCGCCGAGCGCTCGCTCTGGCAGGAGCGCTTCACGCCCGGCGATCACCTGGTCTTTGGCTCCGAGCCCGACGGCCTGCCGCCGCGGCTGGTGGAGAAATACCCCGAGCTAACCGTGGGAATCCCGATGCTGCCGCACCGGCGGAGCATGAATCTCTCGACCGCGGTGGGGATCGCCACCTACGAGGCTCTCAGGCAGGCGACGCAGGGGTGCTGAGGAGCGGGAGGCCGCTCACCCTCCGCCCGACACCTTCTTCAGCCGGGCCAGCATCCCCGCCGAGTCGAGGAAGGTCAGCTTGACCTGGCCGGCGCGCAGCACCGAGTTGGCGCGCAGCCGTAGGGTCGTCCCGGCCAGCAGCTGCGAGCCGTCCACCGAGGAGCCGTTGGTCGAGCCGGCGTCGCGCACCTTCCAGCCCAGCGAATCCTGGCTGAACACCAGGTGCCGCGAGGAGAGGGTGGCGTCGTTGATCACGATGTCGTTGCTCTCCGAGCGCCCGAGGGCGATCTCGGCCTGCGGATGCTTGGGGGTCATCGAGAACGCCAGCGCCTCGGCGCCCTTGTCCGGCACCGGGGTCGCCGCCAGCAGCCCGCCGGTCTGGATTTGCACCGTCGCCGACCGCTGCGGCGGCTTCCAGCTGCCCGGCTCCCACACCAGCCAGCTGCTCGAATGGGCAGCCCTGAATACCGCCAGGTCGCTCGAAGAGAACTTCATCGCCAGAACCGAGAGCAGAGCGCTGAACATCGCAGACCCCCAGTGACGGGTTCGGCAGCGACAGGCCGGACGCCGGTCCACTCTTTAGCGCGCTACCCGAGGATTGGCCAGCCGCTCGCCCCTCGGTGGGCCGGTTGCCTCTGTCCGGGGGGCTGCCAACTATCGGCCATGCCCCGAATTCTGGCCGCCGCGCTGCTGCTGTCGCCGGCGCTCATTTCTGGGTGCTCCAAGGAAGGCTGCCTGTCGGGCAGCGACTCCTCGTGCCTGGTCCCCTCTCCCTGCCCGGGGCTGAGCTTCTCCTGTGCCCAGGGCAGCGCCGAAGCCCGGGTGCTGGCGCCCGGCGAGGCGGTTCCCGGCGGCGCCAACGCCCTGGGCGCCGCCGGCGACATCCTGCTGGGGAATGACCAGGTGGTGGCGGTCATCGACGCCCTCGACCATCCCAACTACCTGGGGTTCTCCGGCGGCAACCTGCTCGACCTGGGCACCCGCGGCGGGGACGACGACAACGTCAATCAGCTCCTCGAGGTGGTGGGGGTGCTGCCCGGCGACACGGTGCGTTTCACCGAGCTGGCGATCGTCGAGGCTGGCCCGCGGGTGGCGGCGGTGCAGGTCCGCGGGGAGCTGGAGGGCCGGCCGGCGGTAAAGGTCGCCGCCCGCTACGAGGTGCGTGCCTGCGAGCCGGGCATGCGCATCCGCACCGAGATGGTGAACCTGGGACTGGACCCCGAGCTGTGGGCGGTGCTCGACGGCTATTTCTGGGGCGGGCGGGACGCGCTGCCATTCACCCCGGCTCCCGGCGAGGGCTTCCACCACGAGCCCTTCGATCTGGCGACCGCCGACCAGGCCTTCCATCAGTTCCCCTTCCTGGCGTGGAGCTCCCACTCCGCGCCCTATTCGAGCTACGCCACGGTGGCCTGCGATCGCGATTCGCTGACCGGGTTCAACACCGAGCTGGTGTCGTCGGCGGGGCTGCCCAAGCGCATCGTGCAGCCAGGCGAGTTCGCGGTCTTCGAGCGCTTCATCTCGGTGGCCGGCGGGCAGGGGATCTCCCGCGCTGCCGGGATCGCCATGCAGGTGCGCCGGCAGCTGTTCGGCGAGAGGTACGCCAGCCTTTCGGGGAAGGTGCTGCGCCCGGACGGCGCGCCGGTGGGGCTGGCCGAGGCCAAGGCCAGCGTCGTGATCAGCGAGCTTCCGCGCCAGGACTCGCCGGCCGAGGAGCGCATTCCCTGGACGCAGGTGGTGCCCGAGGCAGACGGCAGCTTCGCGGCGGCGATTCCTGCCAATCGCCAGTACCTCCTCGAGCTGCAGGCCTTCGGCAATGCGGTGGCTCTGGCCCGGGCCGAGGTCGGCGACGGCGAGCTGGACGTCGGGACGCTGGTGGCGCCGTTGGCGGGCAAGGTCCGGGTCAGCGTCGCCGACGAGGTCGGGTCGCCGCTCGACGCGCGGATCGTGCTCGCGTCGGCCGACCGGGCGACGGCGGCCAAGGTCAGCGGACAGCTGCTGGGCCAGTTCATCGACTGCGTCCCGCTGCTCGGCGCTCCGTACGGCGGATCGCCGGCCTGCAACCAGCTGCTGGTGCGCGGAGC
>JBBIQS010000107.1:0-26127 GCA_037442205.1 Myxococcales bacterium | reverse complement strand
TCCCGGCCCAGCAGCGGGCCGGTCACCTCGGTCAGCCCCTGCGGCAGCACCTGCAGCGGCCTACGGGGCGCCCGCAACACGGTCGAGCGGTAGGCCGGGTAGTCGAGCGGCGGGTTGACACCCACCGGGCGCTCGTAGGAGGGCAGGGCCGGCCCGGCGGGAGCGGCCGGGGCCGCCGGGGTCTCGGGCGCGGCCGACGGAGCGGCCTCGGGGGCCTTGGCGCCCGACTCCGGAGCCGGGGTCGGTGCCGGGGCCGGGGCGGCGCCATCCTGGGGCGCCGGCTCGGACTTCTCGGCCTCGCTGGCGACCTTGTCCAGCATCGAGCCGCCCTCCTTGGCCTTCACCTGGGCCTTCTTGCGCTTCTCCTCCTCTTCCTTCTTGCGCGCCTCCTCGGCCAGCTTCTTCTGCTTCTCGGCCTCGGCGCCGGCCTGGATCCGCTGCTCGACCGCCGCCAGCTCCTTCTGCGCCTTGTCCTTGGCGCCTCCCTCGGCCTTGGCCAGGAAGCGGCCGTAGTACTCCTTGGCCTTCGGCAGGTCCTTGAGCTCGCCGGCGTAAGCGCGGGCGATGCCGTAGAGCGCCTCGGACTGCTCCTTCACCAGCGACAGCACCTTCTCGAACTCAGCCACCGCATCTTTGGCGCGGTGGTTGCCGTCCTTGAGCCGCTGGCCCTCGTAGGACCAGGCCAGGCTGAGGTGGGCGTTGGCGTTGGCCGGGTCGAGCTTGACCACCATCTCGAACTCGCGGGCGGCGTTGTCGTAGTCGCGGAAGGAGAGCGCCAGGGCGCCGAGGTTGGCGTGGCCGGGGGCGAAGTCGGGCTTGAGCTCCACCGCCTTCTTGAACTGGGCCATCGCCTGGCGCCGCTCGCCCAGCTTCATGTAGACCAGGCCCAGGTTGTTGTAGACGCCCGGGTCCTTGTCATCGAGCTTCTTGGCGTTGGCGCCGATGAACTCCGCCAGCCGCAGCTGGTTCTGATCGTAGGCGATCAGCGCCAGGTTCTTGTAGGCGTCGGGGTTGTCCTTGGTGCGCGACAACAGCTTGCGCACCGCCCCCACCGCCTTGTCGTACTTCTTGGCCAGCCGGTAGAGCACGCTCAGGTTGGAGAGCAGCTTCACGTCGAACGGGTTCTTGGCGATCGCCTTCTCGTAGAGCGCGATGCCCTTCTCGTAGGCCTGCTGATCCCGGTAGACCTTGCCCAGGTTGAGCAGCGCGCCCTCGTGGGCCGGGTCGATCTCCAGCACCGCCTGGTAGTGGGTGGCCGCGGCGTCCAGGTCGCCCTGCGACTGGGCGATCCAGGCCAGGTCGTAGTGGGCCACCAGCAGCCTGGCGTCCTTGGCCAGGGCCTTCTCGAACCGCTCGCGGGCGGCCGGGTAGTCCTTGGCCTTGAAGGCGATCATCGCCGAGCTGAGGTGCTCCTCGGCGGTGGGCTCCGGGGGCGGCTTGTTGAGCTCGACGGGGTCGACAGGCTTGACCACCTCCTGCTTGGCGGTGGCGCAGGAGAAGGTGAACAGGCCGGCCAGCGCGAGGGCCGCGCCGCGAATCGAGAGGTGTCGGTCGTAGGTCGTCATGGTCGATGTCTCGCTCGCGGCTTACGGGTTGGCGGCCGCCGGCTGCTGGGCCGGCTCGGCCTTCTGCGGCGCGGGGGCGGCCTCGGAGGCCGGCGCCTCGCCGATGGCCGGGGCGGTGGCGAAGAACTCGGCGCCCTGGAACGGCACCTCGTGCGCCTCCAGGAAGGCTCCGGGCTTGAACTTGTTGAGCTGGTCCTGGGCCAGCAGCGTCCACTCGTTGTAGACGCTCAGCTGGCTCGACTTCTCCAGCGCCTTCTCGAAGGCGTCGATGGCCTTCTCCTCCAACGGGAAGGCGCGGTTCTCCAGCTCGCCGCGATACATCGCCAGCTGGTCCTCGTCCAGGCCGCGGGGGTCCGGGCTGTCGATCAGGTTCTTGGCGAAGTCCTGGTAGGCCTGCCCGATGCGGGTCAGCGAGGCGATGCCCCAGTCGGCGGCGCCGATCTTGACCACCGAGGTGTAGGCCCCGAGCACGCCAGTGCCCTTGTCCATGTCGCCGATGGTCTTGAGCTTGGCGGTCAGGTCCTTCTTGAGCCGGCCGACGTTGTCGAACTTGATGCCGGCGAACTCGCGCCACTGCGGCTCCAGCGTCAGGAAGCGGGCGTGGGCGTAGGCGCTGGCCGACTGGTCGGACTCCTTCTCGGCCGCCGGCAGCTTGTCGAAGTTCTTGAGCAGCTCGTCGACCTTCTGACCGGCCTCCTTGTCCATCTTCAGCTCGCGGTAGGCCAGCATCTCCTTGTACCTGGCGAAGTAGATCCGGCCCTGGCTGACGTCCTTGCCGTACTGGTCGACGAAGCCCTTGAAGATGCGGGCCGCCTCCTTGAAGTTCTTCTCCTTCTCGAGGATCAGGCCGGTGTTCCAATAGATGTCCGGAACGTCCTTCTTCATCGGGAAGGTCTCGATGTAGCGGTTGTAGAGGGCGATGGCCTGCGTGAAGTTGCCCAGGCCTTCGTTCCACAGCGCCGCGTTGTAGAGGGCGTCGGCGGCCTTCTGGTCGTCCTCCGACAGCTCCTTCCTGGCCTTGCGCGCCTCGGCCGCCTTCCTCAGGGCCTCCTTCTTCTTGGGATCCTTAAGGTCGGCGGCGCTGCCCAGCGTCCGCTCGGCGTAGCGCAGGTAGTAGTCGGCGGCGGTCTTGAAGTCGGCGGTCTTCTCGTGGAAGGAGCCCAGGTAGAGGATGGTCCGTCCGGCGATCTCCTTGCCGTCCAGCGTCTTGCCCTCGGGGTACTCCTTGAGGATCTTCTCGCCGTCCTCGATGCCCAGGTCGAGCTGCTTGGCCTCGGCGTGGATGATCATCGCGTAGAGCAGCGCCTGCGGCGAGTACTTGCTCTTGGCGAACTCGGCGACGAACTCGCGGAACTTCACCGCCGCCTCGGCCGGGTTCTTCTGGGCGCGGTAGATCACCTCGTCGATGTACTTGTACTGGCTGGCCTCGACCAGGTCGCCCAGCCGGCCGGCGAACTCCTTGTCGGTGCCCAGCAGCTTCTTGTTGGCGTAGAACTCGCGCGCCAGCTTGTTGAGCTCGAACCACTCCTCCTTCTTGTTGAGGATGTCGAGGGTCAGGTCGGCGGCGCTGCGGCTGTTCTTGTCGGTCGGCCACTTGAGGATGATGTCCCCGAAGCGCTTGGCGGCCTCGACGTCGTGCTTGTGGTCGTAGAAGACCAGCGCCGCCTTGTAGCGGACGTTGATCTCGTCGTCGGTGCCCGGGTAGCCGGTGACGAAGCGGTCGATGGCCTCGACCAGCTTCTTCTCCCACTTCGGGATCTCCTCTTCCTTGCGATCCTTGTCGGCGCCGCCGAACTTGACCTGGGTCTTCTCGGCCTTGCCCTTGTTCTTCTTCTCGTCGACCTTCTGCCCTTCCTTGAGCTCGGCGATCTTCTGGCCGCTCTTCTCGGCGTCGACCAGCTTCTCGTAGCAGAGCACCGCGTTGTAGGCGGCCATCTTCGAGTACTGGCCCTTCTGGTCCTTGTCGACCACCGCCGCGTACTGCACCGCCGCCGGGTCGAACTCGTTCAGCGACCAGAGGATTTCGGCGTAGTAGAAGCGCAGGTTGTAGGCGAACTCGCTGTCGGCGAAGTTGTCCAGGTACTCCTTGTAGATGTCGCGGGCCAGCCGGTAGGTCTCCACCGCCTTGGTGCGCTGGGCCTCCTGGTGGTACTCGGTGACCATGGTGCGCATCGCGCCTTCGGTGATCTCGTAGGCGGTGCTGATGGCGTTCTTGTTGGAGGCGTTGGCCTTGGCCCAGTCGCTGTTGGGCCGGTAGAGCTCGACCAGGCGGCGCATTTCCTTGGCCACGTTGTCGCGCTTACGCAGCGCCTCGTAGCTGGTGATGATGTTGTTCTGCAGCTCGGGGCAGTTGGGGTCGTTGGGCTCGTCGCTGATCACCTGGCGGTAGACGCGGATCGCGTTGTCGTGCTTGCCGGCGGTCTGGTACTGGTCGGCCAGCCGGGTGATCAGACGGCGCGACTGCTCCTTGGAGGCGTTCTTCTTGAAGTACTCGATCGCCTCGTCCACCGCGTCGAGCTGGGCAAGGCTGATGACGATGTCCGCCAGCGCCTCCGAGCGCAGCCCGGTGTTGCCTTTCTCGATCTTGGCGTTGGCGATGACTTCCTTGAACTTCTTGATCGCGTCCTCGTAGGCGCCGGCGTTGTAGTCGCACCAGGCCAGCTTGTAGAGGGCGAAGTACTTGATCTTGATGTTGTTGGTGGACAGCGCCTTCTGGTAGGCGGCGCGGGCCTTCTCGAGCTGGTTGGTGCTGAAGAAGTGCTCGCCCATCTGCACGTAGGCGTCGGGGACGAAGCGGCTGTTGGGGAACTGCTTGATCAGCTCGTTGTACTTCTTGACCGCCTCCTCCTTCTGGCCCATCTCGTACTTGTTGTAGGCGAAGGCGAAGAGCACCTCGTCCTTGCGCTCGTAGGTCGGGTAGTCCTTGAGGATCTCCTCGTACTTGCGCAGCGCCTCCTGGCGGTAGAGCTCGCTCTCGCGCAGGAAGCTCTCGAACTTAGGCTCGGGGCCGGCGTTCTCGCCTTTGTCTGCCTTCTGCCGCCACTTGCCGTAGGCCTCGTCGTACTTCTGGATGCCCTTGTGGGCCACGAACTTGCTCTTGTCCCACCACAGCTCGGCCAGCTGGAAGAGCAGCTCGGCTTTGTCGTTGCCGCTGATCTTGGGGATGATCTTCTTGAGCTGCTCGATCTGCTCGTCGCGCTTGGCGTCGGCCTTGGCGTCGAGGACGATCTCCTCGGTGTCGCTCAGCTTGGCCGAGGGGCCCTTCTTCTCCTCGACCTTGGGCTTGTTCTTCTTGCCCAGCCGCGGCGCGGGAGCGGCCTCAGTGCCGCTGCCGCCGGCCCCCGGGGCGCCCTTCTTGGCGGCGGCCGCCGCCGACGCCTCGCCGCCGGCCAGCATCGCCACCAACGCCGCCACAATCACTCGCACGTCCAAGCGCATCGCTTCGTCTCCCTACGTTCAAGCCGGCCTGCCGCCTCTTTCGCGGCGGCAAGCCGGCCAGAGAACTGCCTTTGGGGTCCTTAAAGAAGAGCGGCTGGCTACTCTTCCTTCTTCATGCAGCCGTTCTTGAGCGTGTACTGGTAGTAGCCGATCTCGTCGAGCCAGAACTCGCCCTGGAACTGCCAGTACTCCCAGTTGGCCCCCGGCATCGACGGGCGCCAGATGGGCTGGCCTTCCAGTTGGCCCTTCTGGTTGTAGCGCGCCTCGAGCAGGGCGGTCTCGCCCTTGGCCACCTCGAAGCGGATGATCTCCTTCTGGCTGTCGAAGCCGGCGATGGTCTTCGAGGCGTCGTCGAGCCGGCGCTTGACGAAGTTGCCGGTCATCTGCACCGCCAGGTCGCGGCTCTGGTCCAGCGCCGACAACAGCTCGCCCTGCAGCTTGCTGCCGCGGAAGTTGGTCGAGGCGTTGATGACCTCCTTCTCGCGGTTGAGCTCGTCGATGTAGGCCTTGAACTGCACCAGCCGCTTGTTGGCCAGCAGGTAGTTCTTCACCGAGCGTGGCAGGGTGTCGGAGTCGCGGGCCATCAGCTGGTAGTAGAACTCGTTGCCCTTGTCGGATTCGACCAGCGGCTTGAGCTTCTCGTTGATCGGCAGGTAGATCTTCTCGAAGCCGTCCAGCGCCGCCTTGGCATCGTCGTACAAGCAGGCGTAGTGGTAGACGGTCGCCTTGAGGATCCATGACTCGGGCTGGAAGCTGCCGGCGAACTGCGGGGCGTGCAGCGCCTGCAGCGAGCCGAGCGCGCCGCCCCAGTCGTCGTTCTGGAAGCGCGCCCAGCCGTTCTCGAACAGCGCCTCGTCCCAATACTCGGAGAAGCGCCCCACCGCGTCGTAGGCCCTGGTCGCGTCGGGGAAGCGGCCCATGCCGAAGTAGACCCGCGACAGGCCCAGCTGCGCCAACTGCTGGATGTCGGCCAGATCGACGTACTGCACCTTGCCGCTCGCCGACAGCTTCAGGACCTCGGAGAAGGAGTCCACCGCCTTGTCGTTCTCGCCCTGGCGAGCCTGGATTACGCCCAGCAGATACCGGGCGCGGGCGAAGTAGCTGGAGTCGGAGGGCACGCTGCCCAGGAAGCTGACCGCGTCGTCGCGCTTGTTCTTGCGGTTGCTCACGATGCCGACGATGTAGTTGATCTTGTTGAGCACCTCGATCGGCAGCTTGGCGAACTCGTCGTTGTACTCGCGGTCGAGCACCGTGCCGGTGATGAAGTTCTCGTTCAGGGCCTCGCTCACCGCCACGATCCCCTCCACCGCCTTGAGGTAGTTGGGGTGGTTGGGGCCGGCCTTCATCACGTAGCTGAACTGGCGCAGCGCCGCGTTGTACAGCCCGGCCTTCAGGTAGCTCTGGGCCAGGTAGTACTCGCTCTTGAGGCGGATCTCCTCGCTCTGGGCGTTGTCGGCCAGGTCGGCGAAGAGGACGGCGGCGGTCTCGAAGTCGCCGTCGTTGTAGGCGGCCACCGCCTTGTTGTTGTGTCCGGCGTCCAGCTCGGCGGCGGGTGCGGCCAGCGCAGTTCCCGCGGCGAGGAGGGTGGCGAGGACGAGGCTCGAAAGTGCGCGCATGGGCCTTCTCGGAGTGAGGTCTTGGGAGAGGGGCGGGCTAGAACAGGAAGGAGAAGCCCGTGAAGAACGAGATGTTGTTGAGGACGTCGGAGCTGGTCTCCTTGAGCAACAGCTTGGCCAGCTGCTTGTCGTCCGGGTTGGTGAAGGTGTTCGGGTCGCAGCTCGAGTTCAGGGGCTGGCCGGTGGTCAGGACGCTGCTCAGGTCGTCGTAGCTGCAGCCGTTGATGCGGTCGACGCGCGCCGTGTAGATCATGTCGCGCACCTCCAGCCGCACCGCCGCCCGCTCGCCCAGGAACACGCGGAAGCCGGCGCCCACCGAGCCCAGGAACTTGGCCCCGGTGGCCCCGAACGAGGCCTTGCGGCACTCGATGGGGTTGTTGGGGTCCTCGCTGTTCGGACCGCAGTTGGTGGTCTGCTCCGGGCGCAGCTGGATGCGGGTCATCCCCACCCCGGCGCCGGCGTTGAGCACGAAGGTGAAGTGCCCCAGCACCCCGTCGTAGAAGGCGAACTTGCCGTACATCGGGGTCACCTCCATGCCCGCCACCCCGCCGTACTGCAGCAGCAGCGCGGTGGCCGCCTGGGCCTGCTGGTGGCCCTTGTCGATCAGCTCCTGGTTGAAGGCCGACTCCTGGTTCACGTAGTTGAACAGCGGAGTGACCTGCAGGGCCAGGTTCTCGAACAGGTGGTAGGCGTAGCTGGCCGCCACTCCGACGTGGGTGGTGAACTTGGCGTTGAGCTGGGCGAAGGCCGGATAGAGCACCAGCTCGTGGCGGCCGGCGTTGGTGTAGGGCTTCTTCTCGACGATGTGGACGTAGACGTTGGAGTTGCCCAGCGGCGCGCCCTCGATCACCTGCACCTGGCTGGCGGGCTCGGCGCGGGGCAGATCCTCGCCCTTGGGCGCTTCGGCCTTGGGCAGGTCGGTCTGGGGCTCCTCGGCCAGGGCGATGCCCGGGAGGCTGAGGAGGCTGGCGGTGAGAAGGGCTGAGAGCAGTTTCTTCATGGCAGAGGTCTCTGCGCCGACCGTCGCCGCCTGGTTCTGAGCGCGGCAGCCGGTCACTGGGCGCGGGCTAGAACAGGAACGAGGCGCCAATCTGGAAGAAGACGAGGTGGGTGAAGCCGGGGCTGTCCGCCTGGCGGCCGGCGGTCGCCGAAGCATCGCCGCCGCTGGCCGCGCCCACGTCCTTCTCCGAGTCCACCCGCAGGATGTCCACCCGGTAGCTGTCGGGGAAGGCGACGTCGCGGACCTCGAGCCGCAGGCCCGACCACTTGTTGATGAAGAAGCGCAGCCCCGCCCCGGCCATGGCCAGCGGCTTGATGGCGCTGCTGTGCAGCGGGGTGAGGTTGTCGGCGGCGCCGCTCTCGCTGGGCGAGCAGGTGGCCGACTTGCGGTTGACCGGGCTGCCGATGCAGTACACCAGGCTGTCGCGGCTCATCCCGCCGGCGCCGCCGCCGGCCAGCAGGTAGAACTGGAAGTGGACCGGCAGCTCGGCGGCGATGTTCAGCTTGCCGTAGATCGGCGCCCAGCGCAGGGCCCCGGTGGCGCTCCAGCCCATCTGCCACAGGTCGGAGAAGTCGTTGACCTTCTTCTGCTGCACCGAGGGGTCGGCGGTCACCACCTCGTGGGCGGCGGCGTCGGCGACGTTGGTGTGCCGCGACAGCGCGTAGCCCCCGCCCACCTCCAGCGCCAGCTGCTCGGTGAAGTTGTAGGCCAGCGACCCGGAGAGATTGGTGTGGTCGGTCAGGTAGTTGACCACGGTCAGGCCGACGCCGAGGTTGCCCTCCAGCTTGCCGTCGACGGCGAACTGGCGGTTGCGCACCACCACCTTCTCCGGCTCGGCGGCGCGGAGGGAGCCAGGCCAGGCCAGTGCCAGCAGGCACAGCGCACTGGCGACGCGAAGCAGCGGGGTCATGGAGCCTCTCATCTGGTGTTCACGTGCCGCGGCCGACTTCGGCCGAGGCCTCAAGCTGCCACTCACTGGCAGACGGTTGCGGGGTTGGCAATGGTGTTGACGTCGTAGCAGACCTCGATCGACGACATCGAGGGCGGCTCGACGGCGAAGCGCAGCAGGTTGCGGTAGCTCGCCCCTTCGCACATGCAGTGCTCGAGGGAGGTGTTGTCGGCGGGGCAGACCCCGGCGCTGGCCGAGCCCAGCGGCACCGGGGTGGCGCAGCGGCCGGAGCGGCACTTGGGGGCCGCGGTCGGGCACTCCGAGTCCTTGGTGCAGCGGGCGGCGCCCGAGGCGGTCTGGTAGACCTCGAGGGTGTTGGTCAGCGGCATCTGCGACAGCCGGAAGTCCTTGCGCAGCCCGCTGACCGCGAAGCCCAGCGACTGCAGGGCGTTGGCGAAGCTGCCGCGCAGCGAGATGGCGCTGCCCCCGGTCTTCTCCGCGACCTCGATGTAGCGGTCGCCGTAGTAGGCCACCCCGGCCCCGCTGCCGTCGTCCGGGCAGCCCTGATGCGGGAAGCTGCTGGCGCTCTCGCCGGCCTGCGAGCCCACCAGCTGCTTCTGGGCGCAGACCACCGCCCCGGCGGCCACCATCTGCCTGCGGCCGTAGCCCTTGTAGCCCTCGAGGAAGCGGGCGAAGAACTGGCGGCTGCCGAAGGTGAGCGCGGCCTTGGGATCGGCGGCGCTCGGCTCGTTGCAGCGGCAGCCGGGGTCCTGCTGGCACAGCAGGCTGGAGTCCACCGGCCGGCCGTCGGCCTTGAGCGGCACGAACGGCTCGCAGCTGGAGTCGTCCTCGTCCGAGACGTAGACCACGAACAGCGCCGCGTTGGGGCGGATGAAGGGAGCGCGTTTGCTCTGATCGTCGCTGGCCGGGTTCTCGGCGGCGAGGTTGTCCTGGCGGTTGAGGGCCAGGTAGCTGGCGTAGAGGCCGCGCTCGATGGGCGAGCCGCCGGTGCCGACCCGCGCCATCTGGGAGAAGGCGGCGGTGGCGTTGGCGCCGCTGACGTTGCAGCGCTTGGCCGGGTCGGCCGGGCAGTCGGGGGCGGCGGTCCCCGGCACGCAGCAGGCGATGTAGCGACCCTTGGGGCCGCCGCTGCCGGTCAGGTCGAAGCCGTGCAGCGCCCCCTTGGTCCCGACCGTGGACGGCGGCGGGTTCTGATCGCGGGGGTGGTAGTTGAGCTGGTCGTTGTCCACGTCGGTGCTGGTGACCGCGATGTGGAAGTCCACCGGCGGCACCAGGCTCATCAGGCTCTGGACGAACCGGGGAAACTCCGCCGCCAGGTTGTTCTGGTTGGCGCTCATCGAGCCCGAGTTGTCCACCACCCACAGGATGTCGACCTGGTTGACCGTGGCCTGGTCGAAGTAGTCGCACTGGCGCGGGACGTTGAGCAGGAACGGCGGCGTCTGGGCCTGGCTCTGCTCGACCGACGGCTTGCCGGTGTCGACCGCCGGGTTCCCCTTGACCACCTTGTAGTCCTCGGCGACCCGGGTCGTGCGCACCTGATCGCTGCAGCCGGCCAGGGCCAGCGGAGCGAGGGTGGCAAGGAGGAAAGGACGCAAGGCGGTCATGAAGGTCTAAAAATAGAAGCAGTCCGTTTATCACACCAATTTGGCAGCCATCAAGCGGCCGGCCGGCTGCGCCTTGCTGCGGTGATTCCTGGGGATTCCCCTCCCCACCGCCTCGAGCTTGCCGAGGCTACTGCAGCTCGGGCGGGATGCAGGCCTGGATGGTGTCGCCGGTCACCGTCTGTACCGTCGCATCGCAGGTCCATTCCAGCGGGCAGGAGGGATCGACCCTGCCGCAGGGTTTGGTGCAGACCGGGCCGCTCTCCTTCTTGATGCACAGCCGGTCCGAGCACGCCGCCGGCCCGAAGCTGCAGTCGCTGCCCGGGGCGCCGCCGCCATCGGGGAAGCAGATCTTGATCGGGGAGGCGTTGGGCTCGGGGAAGGCGTCGCGGCAGACGAATTCCGCCGGGCACTCGCCGTTCGAACCGCAGGGCACGGTGCACAGCCGGGCGGTGCCGATGTCCAGGCAGGTGCCGCTCTGGCACGGCGGCCGGCCGGGGCGACAGTCGTCGCCGAGCAATCCGCCGTTGGGGGCGCAGACCCCGGCCCCGGACTGCGGCCCGTTGCCCTGGGCGTTGCGCAGCGAGCAGTCGTAGAAGCCGCCGGACAGCTCGCAGCAGCGCCACTGGCGGACGTCGCCGCACTGAGTGTCGGTGGTGCAGGTGGCGCTGCACAGGGTTCGCGGGCCGTAGGAGAGGCAGACGCCGGTCAGGCAGTCGGCGGCGCCGCGCTCCGAGCAGCTCTCGCCGACCTGCCCCAGCCCGGAGCGGCAGGTGCCGCGCGCCGGGACGCAGTAGCTGCCGGCAGTGCCCACCGGGACGCAGGAGAAGCCGGGGCCAAAGCGGCCGATGCAGTCAGCCTCAGCGGCGCAGGCCTCGGCGCAGAAGGACTCGCCGCGGTCGGGGCAGTTGGCGCAGTCGTTCATGACGCACTGGCTGTTGGCGTTGGGCCGGCTCGGGCTCTGGCAGTCGCGGCTGGTCTGGCAGGCGGAGCACTGGCTGCCGTCGGTGGCCGACTGGCAGCGGTGGGTCACCAGATCGCACGAGCGGGCCAGCCCGCACTGGCGCAGCACCTCGCGCGAGTCCTGGCTGTCGCAGTAGCCCTGGCAGGTGTTGGAGATCGGCACGCACTGGTTGGGTCCGCTGCCCACCCCGGAGAGATCGACGCAGGTGAAGCCGTCGGGGCAGCTGCTCTTGCTGGCCGGGTCGCAGTCGCGGCCGCAGAAGGTCTCCCCGCTGACCACGTTGCGCACGCACAGATCGCGGAAGCCGCCACACTCCTCGTCGCCCTTGCACGGGGCGCACAGCCCCTTGCCGCCCTCGCAGCTGCCACCAGGATTGTCGGGGACGCACTGCTTCTTCATGGTCGGGGCGGTGGCGCCCTCCGGGAACAGCGGCACTTCCTTGCACGCGTAGCCGGTGGGGCAGCTGTCGCCGTCGCCGCAGGCGGTGGTGCAGTAGCGCTCGCCGGTGGAGGGGACCGAGAAGCAAGCTCCGCCGGCCGGGCACTGCAGATCCACCGTGCACGGCGAGCACAGGGAGCGGCTGACCTTGATGTAGCACTGGCCGCTGGCGGTGTCGCAGCGGTGGCCGCTGGGGCAGCCCAGGTCGTCGGTGCAGCCCTGGGCCCGCAGGCAGACCAGGCCAAAGCGCCCGGAATCCAGGCACTTGAACGGCTCGGCGCACTGGCCGGTCTGGGAGCAGTCGCTGGCGCAGACCCCGGAGGCGCTGTCCAGGGCGACGCACAGGCCGTCGGCGCAGGAGGAGGGATGGGCCGGGTTGCAGGGCTCGCCCAGGGCGAGCTTGCGGGTGGAGGTCGAACTGCAGCCGAACAAGAGAAGGCCCCCGAGCGCGGCGACCGGCAACAGCCAGGACGCGGGGGACGGCCTCGCCTTGGCGGGCGTGGGCCTGACCAGGAGAGCGCGCACGGGGGCCTCTTTTCGGCGGGAGTTCTTCGGACTGCTACTTCTTGGCCGGGGCAGCGGCCTTGGCGCCGGCGGCCTTCTTCTTCTCCTCGACCTCGCCCTCGACCACGTGGGTGATGGCGCGATCGGCCTTGTGCTTGGCCGAGGGGTTGATCTCGATCATGGCGTTGTTGTGGCCGGGGACGGCACCGCGCAGCAGCACCAGGTTGTGCTCGAGGTCGACCTCGACCACCTGCAGGTTCTGAGTGGTGACGGTCTCCATGCCCATGTGGCCGGGCAGGTGCTTGCCCTTCCAGACCTTGCCGGGGGTCTTGCGCTGTCCGACGGCGCCGATGTGCCGGTGGTGCTCGTGGCTCGAGGCGCTGTCGCGGGCGGCGCCCTTCATGTGCCAGCGGCGGACGACGCCCTGGAAGCCGCGGCCCTTGCTGGTGCCGGTGACGTCGACGAACTGGCCCTTGTGGAAGATGTCGACCTTGATCTGGTCGCCGACGTTGAGACCCTCGACCTCCTTGGCGGTCAGCCGGAACTCGCGGACGACCTCCATGGTGGGAACGCCGGCCTTCTTGAAGACGCCCAGCTCGGCCTTGTTCAGCCGCTTCTCCTCGACCGGCATGAAGCCGACGCGGATCGCGCTGTAGCCCTGCTTCTGCTCGGTGCACTTGCCGATGACGGTGAGCGGTCCAGCCTGGATCACCGTGACGGGGATGGCGCTGCCATCCTCAGCGAAGTACTGAGTCATTCCGACTTTGGTTCCGAAAATGCCCTTCATGACAAGTGCTCCTGACGATTGGGGAACTTGCGCGCCACGCAGAGGTTCCCGGGTGATGGCCTTGCCCCCGATGGGCGAGGCGTGAAAGCCGGGCACCCTAGCCGCTCGACTAGGGAAAATCAAGCCAGCGCTCGGACGGTTAGCCGGCCAGCTTGTCGAGCTTGGGGTAGTAGGCGGACAGGGCGGGGTCGGCGATGCGCAGCTGGTAGAGCTCCTCGCCGAGCATGTACAGCGCCTGGTCGAAGTACTCCTTGGCGGCGCGGATCTCCTCGTCCTTCTGCGCCGCCTGGTCGTTGAGCTCGGTGATCAGCTGGTTGTAGGCCTCGGTGCGGTCCTCGAGCTGCAGCTCCAGGTCGCGCTGCCGGCGGCGGGCGCGGATGCCCTCGGCCCCGGCGCCCAGGTCGGGGTTCATGATCTTGTCGTACTCGGCCTGCATGTCGTCGCACTCGCGGACCCGCTTCATCTGGTCCATCTTGGCGTTCTTGAGGCCGGCCTTGAGCGGCTGGGCCTTCTCGGCCAGCCCCTCCTCCTCCAGCTGCTGGATCTGGGTGCGCAGCCGCTCCAGCGAGCGCTCGCTGGCGGCCAGGTCGCGGCGGCGGGTGTTGAGCTTGGTCTCGATCGACTTGGCCTTGCCCTCGGCGAGATCGACCGCCTTCTTGAACTTCTGGACGGTGACGTCGCACTCCGCCGACTCGGATTCGCAGGCCTCGCGGAACTCGTTGTAGGCCTGCTCCTCGGCGTCCATGGTCGCCTCGACCTCCTGCAGCTCGATCTGGCGCTGCTCGTAGGCCTCGGCGGCCTTGACCACCCGGTCCATGGTCCGCGGCGGGTTGGGCTTGTTCCACAGCCGCTCGTAGCCGACGTCGCCGAGCTGAAAGATGAGATCTTCGAACGTTTCTCCGGGCATGCGATGGCTTTAGCGGGAGAGCCGAAGGGGTGTCAAGCGCCCCTCCTCCCCGCCCGCGGGCCGGTCGAATAGAGGGGCGCGGGCCGGCGTCGTGAGGACATGCTGCCGGTCGCCCTGGCCCTCCTCCACGCCGCCCTCGCCGCCGAACCGGCGTGCCTGTCCGAGTACGGGCAGACGGCCTGCGGCTACCAGTGCACCGCCCAGTACGGCCAGCTGCGCTGCGCCCGGACTCCCTTCGGCGCCTGCCGCGCCGAGTACGGGCAGGTGGTGTGCTGGGACCCGCCGCGGTGGGTGGTCCACCAGCGCGGCGGCGAGCTCCCCCAGGCGAGCTGCCTGGCGAGCTACGGCCGCATCGCCTGCGGCTACGGCTGCCTCGCCGCCTACGGCCAGATCCGCTGCGCCCAGACGCCCGAGGGCATCTGCCGGGCGGAGTCCGGCAAGGTCAGCTGCTTCGACGGGGTGCGCGAGCCGACCTGGGGCGACCGCATCTGGCGCCACCGCCAGCACCCCTGAGGACGGCCCTCCGAGGCGCCGCTCGCCCGGGTGGAATCCGGCTCCGCGGCAGCGGTCCCAAAAGCCCCGGGCCTGGGCGCCGGCATTGACGGCCGCGCCTCTGGACAGGCGCCGCTAGCCCGGCGGGGCCAGCACGCTCTCGCCCGGCTCGGCCTCTGCGACCCGCTGGGCGAGCTCCTCGAGCTCGGCCGCCCGGTCCAGCTCCTCGGCGCGGTTGAGCTCGCACACCCAGGCCGCCGACGGGTCCATCGCCTTGCGGGCCTGGTTGGCCATCTGGGCGTAGCGCTCGGCGCTCACCCGGGCCCGGCCGGCCTCGGCCAGCAGCGCCGGCGCGAAGGCCTCGGGCAGCCCCAGCTCCTCCGGAGGGACCGGCAGGGGCCCGCCGCCGGCGGCCGCCATCCGCGCCAACAGCCGCGAGGCATGGGCCTGGCACCCGGTGGCCAGCGCCGTCAGCCGGGCCGCGGCCCGCGGAAAGGGGGCGACTTCGGCCAGGTACTCCAGTGCCCTGACCGAAAGCATCTCGGCCCCCCAGGCCGCCGCCAGCGACGCCGTGAGCCGACTCTTGAGGCTGCCCATCCCGCCTCCCCCTGCTGCCCGCCTACCCGCCTGCCTGGAACGCCCGACCTACGAACCAGTACGCACCCACCGCCAGCGACGCAAGCGACAGCCCCGGCAGCCCGTAGCGCAGGAAGAGCGCCCGGCGCCGGGCCAGGGCGATCAGCGGCGCCGCCGGCAGCACCAGCGCCGCCTGCCCTGCTTCGACCCCAAGGTTGAACCCCAAGAGAGCCTGCGCCACGCCGCTGTGCGAAAGGTGCATCTCGGCCAGGGCCGAGGCAAACCCGAAGCCGTGGATGAGCCCGAACAGGAAGGCGATCAGCCACCTGCGCCCAGCGCCTTTGCCCAGGAAGTTCTCGACCGCCACCACCATGATCGAGGCGGCGATGGCGCTCTCCACCAGCCGCGAGGGCAGGCTGACCACCTGAAGCGCCGCCAGGGCCAGCGTGACCGAGTGGGCCAGGGTGAAGGCGGACACCACGCCCAGCAGCCGCTTCAGGCTCCCCCCTGCCAGCAGAAGCCCGAGCAGGAACAGCAGGTGATCCCACCCGGTGAAGATGTGCTCGATCCCCAGTGCCACCATTTGGCCTAGGCCCCTGGCCGGCGCCCTCTCGAAGGAGGCCGTCGCCACTGCGCGATCGGCCAGCCGCTGGATCGGTTGCCCATCGATCGATGCCTGGATCACCAGCCGGTGGCCGTCGCTGAGCCGGCCCAGGAAGGCGAACCGCTGGCGCAGCCTCGCCCCCGCCGGACACTGGCCCCGGGCGACCAGCCGCGCGCCGATCCCCTCCAGCGAGGCCGACACCGGCTGCAGCACACACGGCTGCCCATCGGCAGTCAGAGGAGAGGCGCCCAGCGTGGCATGGAACAGCGCCGGCGCGAGCGCGTCCAGTTCGGACTGGCTGGGCGCGCCGCCCAGCTCGACTAGGCTCGACCACGATCGCCCTGAGAGGAAGAGCGATTCCTCGACCGCCTCCCCTTCGACCTTGAGCTCGACCGCTCCCATGTCCAAGGGATGGGCGATGGCCGCGGCGGGGGCGGCCAGGCAGAGCGCGAGGAAGCAGGTGCGGAGGGTCGCGGCCACGGTTCGATGTCGGCGCTGCGGCGGAGGCCGCTAGTAGGCCGCGGCCACCTGAAGGACGAAGGTGCGCCCGTAGGTGGGCACTGTTTCGCCGGGAACTTCGAAGCCCACCGGCAGCCGCACCTGCTCGTTGAGCAGGTTCTGGACGCCGGCGAAGTAGCGGAAGCTGCCGCCCGGCAGCTGGCCGGACAGCCCGAGATTGAGCCACAGCATCTCGCCGGTGGCCGCCGCGCCGTCGCTGGTGCGGCGCGAGCTGTTGTAGACCGCCTCCGCCGCGCCGACCAGGAACGGGGCGGCGATGGGGAACATCCCCTTGATCGAGAAGGCGTGGGCCGGGGTGTTGGAGCGCAGCCGGTTCTCCTGCCCGGCGTCGAGGTTGTCGATCACCATCTGCTGGTACCAGTAGGCCACCGAGACCATCGACAGCCGCGCCGGCTGCCAGCGCAGCTCGGCCTCGGCGCCGCGGGTCTGCACCGTGCCCTGGGCGTTGCTCCAATAGCTCAGGCCATGATCGTCGGTGAGGGTCAGCACCAGGTCACTCAGCCGGTTGACGAAGGCCGCACCGACCACCCGCAGGTTGTCGCCGATCTCCTGGGTGTGCTCGAGCTCGGCGGTGAGGATGGTCTCCGGCTTGACGTCGGGGTTGGGCCTGGAGGTCACGTAGTGCGGCTGGTGGGTGACCGGATCGATGTAGCCGTCGTAGTAGTAGCGCTCGTTGGCGGTGGGGGCGCGGAAGGAGCGGCCGCCCATCAGCTTGGTGATGCCGCCGCCCCAGGGCTTGCCGATGATCGCCAGCCGCGGGTTGACCTGCAGCCCGAAGCTGTCGACGTAGTAGTCGGCGCGGGCGCTGGCGTTGATCAGCAGCCGGCTGCCCAGCCGCAGCTCGTCGCCGGCGTAGGCGCTGGCGATGGTGAACTGGCGAGTGTCGTTGAGTCCGGTGACGCCGTCGAGCATGCCGATCTGGTAGATGCGGAACTGCTCCTGCACCTCCAGGCCCAGGGTGAGGTTCTGGCCCAGCCACTCGGCGCTGCGGAAGCGCAGCTCGGCCCCGCCCCAGTCGGCGCCGCCGCGGTCGGTCTGGGTGGTGCCGTCCTGGTAGGGGAAGACGCCGCGGTAGCGGGTGGCGTCGTAGTAGGCGCGCGCCGCCAGCGTCGACCCGCCGGTGGTGGCGTGGTCCCAGCGGCCCTCGACGAAGCCGCGCTGGTCGATGATGCGCACCTGCGACCCGGTGAGCGCGGTGCCGAAGATCCCAGTGGGTATGTCCTTGGTCCGGGAGTTGATCGTCCCCAGCAGCGAGAACTCGCCGAGGCGGGCGCGGGCGTCGCCGTTGACCGCCTGCTCGTCGTCCCGATCGCGGACCAGCGTCTCGGGCCGGTGGGCGTCGGCGGGCACCAGGTACAGGTCCTGGCCGGTGGCCCGCAGCGCCCCCAGGCTGAGCAGGAACTCGCCCGACTCGCCCTCGGTCCCGGCGGTGGCGCGCACCCGCCCCAGCCCCAGCGAGCCGGCGGCCCCGGACAGCTCGGCCTTCTGGCTGGCCAGCTTGTGGCGCGGGACGATGTTGATCACCCCGAAGAATGCCGCCGAGCCGAAGAGCGAGGAGACCGGGCCGCGCACCACCTCGATCCGCTCCACCTCGTTCAGGTCGATGTTGTTCTCGTGACCGAAGTAGGCCTGCCCGGCGTAGATGTCGTTCATCGGGTGGCCGTCGTAGAGGATGAGGACGCGGTTGTTGTAGTCGCCGGGGGGCGAGAAGCCGCGCACGCCCAGGTAGTCGTAGGAACGGTCGTTGGAGATCGACATCCCGCGCACCGCCCGCAGCGCCTCCGGCAGGCTGGTGTAGCCGAAGGCCTGGATCTCCTCGCGGCTGATGATGGTCACCGAGGCCGGGGCGTCCTCGACCGCGGTCTCGCTCTTGTTGACGGCGGTGGTCACCCCGCCGCTGTACCGCAGCTCGGCGGTGACGACCTCCGACTTGTCCTGGAGGATCTCCACCTCCTTCTGGAAGCTGCGCATCTCCGCCATCTCCACCGCCAGCCGGTGCTTTCCCACCGGCAGCGGCACCACCGCCGGAGTGAAGCCCATCGCCTTGCCATCGACGCGCACCAGCGCCCCGTCGTGGTTGGCGGTGACCATCAGGTTGCCGGTGGGTGCCGGCAGCGGCTGCAATTTGGCCTCGGCCTTGACGGACTCGTCGGCCTTCACGTCCACCGGCAGCTGGGTGGACAGGTAGTCGGCGGCGGAGATCTGCAGGATGTGCCGGCCGGGCTTGAGCTTGAGGGTGCCGGGCAGCACGCCGTCGGCGGGGCCCTCGCTCTTGTCGACCCGCACCTGGGCTCCCTCCGGAGAGCCGGAGAGCTCGACCGCGCCGTAGATGAACTCCAGCGGGAGGTTGACGGTGGCGGTGCGGCCGGTGGTCAGGACCGCCCTCTGCGAGGCGTCGCGGTAGCCGGCCAAGGACAGGATGATGTTGGCCTTGCCCGGCGGCAGGGCCAGGGTCTTGGGCGTGGTCCCGCGCGAGCCAAGGTCCTTGCGCTCGACGAAGATGTCGGCCCCGGGGGAATCCGACTCCACCCTGACCAGCGCCACCTGCGGCGCCAGCCGGGCCAGGCTCTCCTCCACCCCCCGGCGGTCCTCGGCCTTGGAGTACTCGGCCAGGACCTCGTCGTAGTAGCGGTAGGCCTCGTCGAACTGGCGCAGCTGCTCGTAGCAGCGGGCGATGTTGAGGATGACGTTCTTGTTCCGCACCAGTCGGTTGGCCTGGAAGAACTCGGCCAGCGCGTCCTCGAACTTCTTGGCCCGGTAGAACTCGACGCCGCGCTTGAAGCGCAGGTCGGCCTCGTCGGCGGTATTGTCGGCGCGGACCTCGGGCGCGAGCAGGGCCGTGGCGCAGATCATCGCGATGGCGGTGAACCGGTTCATGCGCTCCTCGGAGTGTGAGACGGGCTAGCGCGAATCCTTGATGTCGAGCGGGTCGTCCTTGGGCGGGGTCTTGCCGCCCTTGGCCATGCCGCCGCCGAGCCTGGCGAGGACCACCTTCACCTCGCCGCTCTCGCGGCTCTCGACGGTCTTGCTGGTGCTCTTGAAGCCGTTCAGCTTGAACTCGAAAGTCAGCCTCTCGCCCGAGCGGGCGTGGCGGTAGGTGAGCGGGGTGGCCCCCAGCACCGACTCGCCCAGCTTGACGGTGGCGCCCCTGGGCTCGCTGACCAGCGCCAGCTCGACCTGCTCCTGCACCGGCGGAGGCGGCGGCGCCTCGGGCTCGAGCGCCAGGTTGAGGTTCTGCGCCCCGGTCCCGGGCACCTGCTGCTCGAAGGTCTTGTAGCCGGCCAGCGAGATCTCGATCTTGGCGACCCGCCCCGCAGTCAGCGGATGGCCGAGCAGCGGCGTGGTCCCGACCTCGGCGCCATCGAGCTTGACCTTGGCCCCCGCGGGCCGGGTGACGAGGTTCAGCGTCGCCGACGGCTGAGCGAGGTTGGCCACCGGCTCGACCGAAGTCGACTTGGAGCCCTGGAACAGGAAGTACCCGGCCGCCGCCAGCGCCAGCACCCCGACCCCGATGCCGGCGAAGAGAGCGGCGCGGTTGGACTTGGCCGCCGGGATCGCCGGGCCCACCGGCTCGGTGGGGGCGGTCGCCGACGACGCCTGCCCGGCTCCGGTTCCCACCCTGGCCCTGACGGTCCCGGCTTGATTGAGCTGCGAGCCGACCGAGCGGAAGATCGAGGACGGCGTCCCCTCGAAATCAGTGAACGGCTTGCCCTCGGCGCGCTCCTCGGCCAGGCGTTCGGCGTAGAGCGACTGCATGAAGGCCGCCAGGTGCGCCGCCGAGCCCTGCTTGCGAGTGGCGACCAGCCAATCCTCGAGCGCCAGCCGCATCTCCTGGGCGTCCTGGAAGCGGTCGGCGGCGTCCTTGGCCAGGGACTTGAGGATCACCGCCTCGAGCTGCGGGTCGACGTCCGGGTTCTTCTCCGAGACCCTGGGGACCACGCACTCCCCGACCGCCTTGAGGGTGGCCATCTCGGTCTCGCGCTTGAACAGGCGCACCCCGGTGGCCATCTCGTAGAGCACCACCCCCAGGGCGAAGACGTCGGAGCGGCGGTCGATCTCGGCGCCGGCGGCCTGCTCCGGGCTCATGTACGAATACTTGCCCTTGAGCGTCCCGGTGGCGGTGTGCGAGGAGCGGCCGGCGGCCTTGGCCACGCCGAAGTCGATGAGCTTCACCCCGCCGTCGAAGGTCACCAGGATGTTCTGGGGCGAGACGTCGCGGTGCACCAGGCCCAGCGGCCGGTTGTTGGAGTCGGTGGCCTTGTGGGCGTAGTCGAGGCCGGCGGCGGCGTCGGCGGCGATGCGCCCCACCAGCGCCATCGGCATTTCCTTGCCTTTGGCCCGGGCGGCCCGCCAGACCTTCACCACGTCGTCGCCGTGGATGTACTCCATGGCGATGTAGTAGGCGCCGTTGACCTCGCCCAGGTCGAAGATCTGGGCGACGTTGGGATGGTTGAGGCGGGCGGCGATGCGCGCCTCGTCGAGAAACATGGTGATGAACTCCTGGTCCTCGACCAGGTGCGGCAGCAGCACCTTCACCACCAGCAGCTTCTCGAAGCCCTCGAGCCCGGCCTGGCGCGCCAGGAAGACCTCTCCCATGCCTCCTGCGGCGATGCGCTTGAGCAGCTCGTAGCGGCCGAATGGGATTCCCATCGCGTTCTCGGTTCGGCTGGCCTCACCGGCGGCGCGAAGGCGCCGCGCGGGCGTGGGCCAAGCCAGTAAACAGCCCAGACTTTCGGACGTTTAGCCCCTCGGTGTCAACGCCGGGTTCCGAGGGGATTCGCCCGGGGCGGCGCTGACACCAGGGCCCGAAAGCGCTGTGAATACCAGCGGCTGCCGGCCAGCTCCCAGACCTGCGCCAGCTCTTCCAAGAGCGGGCGGCTGGCGGCAGGGTCGCCCACGTGCTCGCCCAGGCCCAGGTGCAGGGCCCACCGGCTGCCGGGGAGATCGCCCTTGAGGCCGATGCGCCGGGCCTGGTCGATGAGCTCGGCGGGCTCGAGCAGGAGGTCCTCGCGCTGGGCGAGGGTGCGGTTCAGGAAGAGGAAGGGGGTCTGCTGGCGCTGCTCCGGCGTCAGCTCGGTGGCCAGGGAGCGCAGAGACTTGAAGAGCGAGACCGGCCGCAGCGGCTCGAAGAGGGCCCTGCTCTCGGGATCGGGCTCGTCGATGCGACAGGGCATGGCCTGGAGATTGGGCTCCAGCCGCGACAGAGCGGCCAGCAGACTTCGGGCGGCGCGCTTCTTCTCGCCGGCGGCGAGCAGCGCTTGCCCGGCCTGTGCCATCAGCCCCGCCGAGAAGGTGGCGAGGCTGAGCGCCGGGGAAAGAAGATCCACGGCGGCCGTCGCGGACGACTCCGCGCTGGACAGCAACGAGCAAGCCCAGGCGCAGGCGGGCTCGAGCTCGCTCAGGCGCGCGGCGAGCTCCTGGGCGTTGGGATTCACCTTGGCCTCGAGCAGCTCGGCCAGGCCGAGAGCGCCGGCGAGCGCGGAGGCGGCGGGCCGCGTCTCCTCGAGCAGGTCGGCCACCGCGAACGCCGGCCCAGCGGGCAGGGAGGCTTGGGCCTGGCGAACCAGCAGCGCCCAGGCCGCGAGCCCGCGAATCGAGGCGAACGGCGCGTAGACGCCGGTCTCGGGATTGACCACGCAGAGCGTGCGGGCGATGGCGCCGGGCTCCGGCGGGACGTAGAGCGCGAAGAGATCGCCCGACCCGCCCTCGGCGACGGGCAGCAGCGCCGGCGAGAGCGCCCAGCGGAGCGCCCGCTCGGCGATCTCCTCGGGGCCAATCAGGCGGAAGGTTCCCAGATCCGCACCTTCCGGGAGCGCCGCGAACAGCGCGCCCAGCGCCGGATCGAGCCGGACCTCGTGCTTGGCAAGGAGAGCGGTGACCGCGTCGGACATTGGAGCGTTACCTCGAAGCGGCCGGCCTGTTTCTTGGCCGGGCGAAGTCGGGGGTTATACTTCGAACCATGAAGATCACCGCACTCGACATCCGCCAGAAGACGTTCCAGAGCTCCTTCCGCGGCCTCGAACAGAAGGAAGTGGAGGCCTTCCTCGAGCTGGTGAGCAGCGAGTTCGAGGAGGTGGTCAAGGAGAACATCGCCCTCAAGGAAGAGCTGCGGCGCAACCAGGTCAAGCTCGACGAGTACCACGAGCGCGAGCGGACCCTGCAGGAGACCATGGTCACCGCCCAGCGGATCAGCGAGGACATGAAGGCCGCCGCCAAGAAGGAGGCCGAGCTGGTCATCTCCGAGGCCGAGCTGCAGGGCGAGAAGGTGGTCGCCGACGCCCAGCGCAAGCTGGTGCAGATCATCGACGACATCAACGAGCTCAAGCGCCAGCGGGTGCAGTTCGAGGCCCAGCTCAAGGGCATCGTCGAGGGGCACCTCAAGCTGCTGGAGACCTTCCGCACCAGCACCACGACCCTCAAGATCGAGGAGAACGTGACCTTCCTGGCGGCCAAGAAGACCGCCGAGTAGCCCGCCGAAACTCCGCTGATGGCCCTCCCCTTCCTCACCGCGATCCCGGGCGGCGTGGACATCGCCGTCCACGCCCAGCCGCGCGCCTCGCGCTCCAAGCTGTGCGGCATCCACGACAACCGGCTGAAGGTGCAGCTGGCCGCCCCGCCGGTGGACGGCGAGGCCAACGCGGCGCTGATCGAGTTGATGAGCGAGCTGCTGGGAGTTCCCAAGCGCCAGGTCGAGGTCCACTCCGGGCAATCCGGGCGGCGCAAGGTCGTAAGGGTCCTGGGCGTCGACTTGGCGCAGGCCGAGCGCGCCCTCGCCCCGGAGACCTAGGTGAAGCGAGCTCTCATCCTGCTGCTGCTGTTGCTCTCCGGCCAGGGGGCCGCGCAGACGCTGCCGGGGCTGACGCGGATTGACCTGCCGCGCTTCCGCATCGCCCACACCGAGCGCGGAGCGGCGGCGGCGGTGGTGCTCTCCAAGACGCTGGAGCACGAGCGCGACGAGATCGCCCGCAAGCTGGGGCGCGACTTCGACTCGCCCACCGACGTGCTGGTCGGCGAGGCCGACGAGCTGGCGGCGATCGCGCCGGCGGGAGCGCAGCCGCCGGCCTGGGCGGCGGGGATGGCGCTGATCGGTCCCAACGCCCTGCTGCTCAACGCCGCCGCGGTGCGTGGCGAGCGCGGCCGGCCGCTGGTTCGCCACGAACTGGCCCATCTGGCGCTGGGGCGGCTGGGGCCGGGGCGCTTCCCGCGCTGGTTCCAGGAGGGCTTCGCGATGATGGTCGCCGGCGAGTGGACGATGGCGACCTACGCCGCCACCTACCGCGCCTCGCTGAGCCAGTGGGCCATCCCGCTGTCGGCGCTGGAGACGAGCTTTCCCGACGGCTTCGCCGACGCCGAGATTGCCTACGCCGAGAGCTTCTCTTTCGTGACCTATCTCAACGACCAAGGTGGCGACGAGAAGCTGCGAGCGCTGATCGCCAAGGTCGCCGGCGGCGCGGGGATGGCCGAGTCCCTGGCCGAGACCTACGGGCGCTCACTGAACGACCTGGAGTCGGCCTGGCGCAAGCGGATGGGGAGCCGCTACAGCTGGCTCGGGCTGCTCTCCGGGACCGGGGCGCTGTGGGGCTTCGCCAGCGCGCTGCTGCTGATCGCCTACTTCCGGCTGCGGCGGAAGAAGCGCCTGCGGCTGGAGGAGATGGCGCTCGAGGAGGCGGCCGAAGCGGCGGCGCTGCGAATCGCCGCGGCCGAGCAAGCCCAGGCAACTCCTGGGGATTCGACGCCCGGGCCGGGCGACGGGGCGATCCACTGAGCGGGCGAAGACCTCTCGCCGCTCACGAACCCGACAGCTTCTGCATCAGGTCTTCGGCCCGCTTGACCCCGATCTTCCCCAGCGCGGTGCGCACCGTCGGGTAATCGCGCAGGATCTCCTCGACGATGGCGCGCCCGAAGGCCAGCAGCTCGGCGTCCTGCTCGACCGTCACCGTGGCCGAGCGCGGCTGGTTGCCCACCACCGCCATCTCGCCGAAGAACGCACCCGGCCCCAGCGCGGCGATGTCCTTGGCATTGCCGAAGTCGTCGGCCTGCACCTTCAGCCGCCCGGAGATCACCACGTAGAACTCGTCGCCCTTCTCGCCCTCGCGGCAGATCACCGAGCCGGCTGAGTGACGGCGCTGTTCGCCGCCCTGCAGCAGCCGCAGCCGACCTGGGTCGTCGAGCATCTCGAAGAGCTTGGAGACCTTGGCCAGCTGGGCGGGATTGACGACCTCGGCGTTGCTCATTTGGACCTCTGCGGTGGCTCGGTCGGAATCTTCAGAATGAAGGTGGTGCCTTTGCCCGGCTTGGACTTGAAGCTCACCTCGCCGCCGTGCTCCTCGACCACCTTCTTGACGATGGCCAGCCCCAGCCCGGTCCCCTCCTTCTTGCCGGCGGTCACGAAGGACTGGAAAAGCCGATCGGCGATCTCCTCGGGAATGCCCACCCCGGTGTCGGACAGCTTGAACACCACCAGGTCCTCCTCCTTGTCCACCGAGAGGGTGAACCGGCCGCCGTCGGGCATGGCCTGCACCGCGTTGCGCGCGATGTTGTAGAGCGCCCTCCGGATCTTCGACTCGTCCCAGCGGACCGCTCCCAGCCAGCCCTTCTGCACCTTGAGCTCGATGCCCTTCCCTTCCATCTCCTGGGCGAGGAAGCCCTCGGCTTCGGCGATGAAGGTGTTGAGCAGCACTTTGCGCAGCAGGATTTCCCGCTCTCCCCGCGCAAAGGCCAACGTCTCGCGCGCCATGCCGCTGATGTGGTCAAGCTGCTTGAGGATGGTATCGGCGAACTTGCGTCGCTCCTCGCCCTGGTCTTCGGTGATGAGCATCTCGGTGTAGCCGCTGATGATGGTCATCGGTGTGCGCAGGTCGTGCAGCACGCCGCTGATCATCTGGCCGATGGTCGCCAGCCGCGCCTTGCGCTCGCCCTCCGACCGCTCGCGGCTGACCGAGAGGGCCCGCGCGATCTGCCCGGCGATCAGAGTCGCCAGCCGCAGCTCCCTGGGGCCGAAGGTCAGCCCCTCCTTGCGGTTGATCAGCTCCAGCGCCCCCGAGATGCCGCCGTCGCCGGCCAGCGGCACGCACAGCACCGCCTTGGGCGCGTAGCCCACCTTCTTGGCGACCTTGGGATCGAACGCGGGGTGCTTGCTGGCGTCGTCGGTGACGATCGGCTTGCCGGTCCCGGACACGGTGCCGGCGATGCCCTGGCCCAGCGGCTGGCGCAGGCTCTTGACCTGGTCGCCCTTCTCCCCGGCGGCACTCTTGAAGTAGAGCAGCCCGCTGTCCTCCTCGCGCAGCAGCACCGCCCCGGCCTCGACCTTGAGCACCTCCATCGCCTTCTGAAGGATGCCGTCCACCAACTGCTCCAACGAGGCGCTCTCGCTGATGCGCTTCTCGATGTCGTAGAGCAGGTCGAGCTCGGCGTGGGCGGCGCTCAGCTCGAGATTGCGGTTGGCCACGTCCTGGAACAGCCGGGCGTTCTCGATGGCCGCCCCGGCCTGGGATGCCACCGCCTCCAGCAGCTTGAGGTCCTTCTCGGTGAACCCGCCCTCGCCCTTGCGGTTGAGCGCCTGCACCGCGCCGCACACCTTGCCGGTGACGTCGTGCAGCGGCGCCACCACCATCGAGCGGGTCTTGAACCCGGTGTTTTTGTCGACCTGGGAGTTGAAGCGCTCGTCCTTGCTGGCGTCGGCGATGAGCACCGACTGGTCGTGCACGCAGACCCAGCCGGCGATGCCGCTGCCCAACGGCAGGCGGATCTCCTTGAGCCCCTCGCCCTGGACCACCTTGGACCAGATCTCCTTCTTCTCCGGATCAATCAGGTAGAGCGTCGAGCGCTCGGCGCGCATCAGCCGGGTGGTGTGCTCCATGACGCGGGTGAGCACGCCGTCGAGATCGGAGATCGAGCCGATGGCCTGGCCGATGGCCACCACCGTCTCGAACTGCTGCTGCTGCAGCTCGAGCTGTTCCTGAAGCTCCTCGACGGAGGCCGAGGGCGCCGGCTGGGCGGCGCGCGAGGTAGGCGTCATGACTGGGGATTATGGGAGGGGCTGCCGGCCGGCCGCAAGCGAACGGCCGGCCCAGGGCCCGCCGGCTCAGTGCGCCTCGGCCCAGCTCTTCCCCACGCCGGCCTCGACGGCCAGCTTCACCTTGAGCTGCGCCGCTCCCTCCATCGCCTCGACGACCAACCGCTTGACCGCCTCGACCTCAACATCGC
>JBBIQS010000106.1:0-26192 GCA_037442205.1 Myxococcales bacterium | reverse complement strand
TCTTCTCGATGCTCCCCAAGATCCTGGAGCGCACCGGCAACAGCGAGAACGGCTACTGCACCGCCATCTACACGGTGCTGGTCGCCGGCGGGGACATGGAGGAGCCGATCGCCGACGAGGTGCGCGGCATCCTCGACGGCCACTTCATCCTCAACCGCGCCCTGGCCGAGCGGAACCACTGGCCGGCGATCGACGTCTTGGCCTCGCTCTCGCGCGTCATGTCCGCGGTGGCCACCAAGGAGCACAAGGCCGCCGCCGGCAAGCTGCGCGAGACCCTCTCCACCTACGAGAAGCAGCGCGACCTGATCCTGCTCGGCGCCTACCAGTACGGCTCCGACCCCAAGGTGGACTTCGCCATCGACAAGATCGACGCCATCGAGGCCTACCTCAAGCAGCCCACCGACGAGGGCTTCGAGTTCGACGACATCGTCCAGCAACTGGTGGCTCTCTTCGAGTAGTGACGCGCCCGGTTGCATTTGACCGTCGGCTCGCCTCGCTCCTAAAATCGCGGACTTGGCTCATGCGGGGCTCGCCGAGGAGCGCCGCGATCTCGAGGCGAACACACATGCGACGACACCTTATGACCGCCGCGGCCTGCGCGCTGCTCGCGGCCGGCTTTTCTTGCAGCAAGGAGAAGCTGGTCACCATCGCCGAGCTCACCGACACCTTCACCCAGGGCACCGGGGCTCAGAACACCCTGAACTTCAAGCAGAATTCGGCGCTGGTCGACGTGCTGTTCGTGGTCGATAACTCGCCGTCGATGTGCGAGAAGCAGCAGGCGCTGGCGCAGAAGTTCCAGGCCTTCATCGCCGCCTTCGAGGCGCAGCAGATGGACTTCCACGTCGGCGTGGTCAGCACCGACATGTACAACCCGACGTTCCAGGGCAAGCTGGTGGCCAAGGCCGGCAACCCGACCTTCGTCACCGGGGCCACTCCCAACCTCTCGCAGGTCTTCGCCGAGAACTTGGCCGAGGTCGGGCTGGGCGGCTCGCCCCGCTCGCAGGGGCTGCTGGCGGCGCAGGCCGCGCTGACCGAGCCGCTGGCCGGCGGCGCCAACACCGGCTTCCTGCGTGGCCCGGAGGCGTCGCTGGCGATCATCGTGGTCAGCGACGAGGACGACTTCTCCCTGGCCGATCCCCCGGCCAAGGCCGCCGACGACTACATGGCCACCTACTTCGCCCGCCTCTTCGACGGCCTCAAGGGCCCGGGCAACGACGGGCTGATCAGCCTGTCGGCCATCGTCGGCGCCGACGACCAGGGCAAGCCCGCCAACTGCAAGGGCACTGGCACCAAGACCCAGACCTGCATCGCCAAGTACTCCGACCTCGACGGCCACGCCGCGGTGCGCACCGCCGATGTCGCCGTCCGCACCGGCGGCCTGGCCCAGTCGATCTGCGCCAAGGACTTCGGGCCGCTGCTGACCACCATCGCCGACCACATCGGCGGCATGCTGCGCAGCTACAACCTGACCAACATCCCGCTGGGCCAGGCGCTGGACCCCAAGTCGATCAAGATCAACGTGCTCCCGCCCAACGGCCAGCCGTTCACCGTCCCGGCCTCGGCCACCGACGGCTGGAGCTACGACGAGGCCGGCCACACCATCCTCTTCAAGGGGACCGGCCTGCCGCCGCCCAACTCCGAGGTGACCATCAGCTACCTGGTGCTCACCAAGAGCTTCAAGCTCACCGAGGCGCCGGAGGTGTCGACCATCGTGGTTACCGAGACCCTCAACGGCCAGACCGCCACCGTCCCGGCGACCAGCTCCGATCCGCTGGTCGGCTGGACCTTCGACTCGACCCTCAACGCAGTCGTCTTCGCGCCCAACAGCATTCCGCCGGCCGGGGCAGTGGTCGACATCACCTACAACTTCTGAGCCCGGACCCGACCATGCGCACCTCTCTCGTCGCCCTGCTGCTGCTGCTCGCCGCCTGCGAGCCGACCACCAAGAAGAAGTCGATCGGCGCCTGCACCACCACCGCCGACTGCGATCCCGGCAAGACCTGCAACGCCCTGGGGTTCTGCCAGGCCAAGCTGGGCTGCTCGGTCGACACCGACTGCAAGGAAGGCCAGACCTGCGAGGCGGCCAGCGGGATCTGCCTGTGCCAGAATATCTTCGGCTGCGAGCCCAAGCAGTTCTGCAACGACAACCACCGCTGCCAGGACATCCCGCCCTGCTACTTCAACACCGACTGCGCCGCGGGCGGCATCTGCGACACCACCACCCACACCTGCATCGCCAAGAACGGCTGCAACTCCGACCTGCAGTGCCCGCTGGGCCAGATCTGCGAGACCACCCAGGGCAAGTGCCAGGCGCGCTGCAACTCCTCTGGCGACTGCCCGCAGACCACCGTCGATAGCCAGGGGCTGACTGTCTTCCACCCGCAGGGCTGCGTGGGCGGGACCTGCCAGTTCGGCAAGTGCACCGCGAACCTCGGGTGCGGGGTCGGCTACAACTGCGTCACCAACAACTGCCAGAACGCCTGCAGCGCCTCGACGCCCTACTGCAAGAGCTGCAACCCGATGAACGTGGATCTGTTCTCGGGCAAGAACAGCGACTGCAACTCCGGGTTCGGCAGCAGCACCGACAACGCCTGCCTCAACGACGAGCGCAACGCCGCCAGCTGTGATCCGCAGAAGCCCGATCCCAACTGCCGCTACTTCTGCGGCGTGGACTGCGCCAACGGCCAGGCCTGCCCGGCCGGCTACGAGTGCTACGGGCTGGTGGTGGTGACCCAGGGCCAGACCTGCAACTGCGGCACCACCTGCAGCAACGGCACCGGCCCCTGCGTCTGCGCCGAGGGCGCCACCAGCGGCTACTGCGCCTGCAAGGTCGACAGCGACTGCGGCTCGCTGCTCAGCAGCTACAAGTGCGTCAACGGCGCCTGCGAGGCCGGCCGGGCCTGCGCTCCGTCCAAGGGCTACGCCTGCGGCGCTCCGGCGCCGGTCTGCCACTGAGCCCGCGGCGCACTGGCTGACAGAAGACGCCGCGCCCCTGGCTCGGGACGCGGCGTCTTCATTTCGGGCGCCGTCGGGCCCGCTACTTGGAGTCGCGCAGCACCTGGTCCGCCGACTCGACGGCGAGGCAGCCGGAGGCGACGTAGGGGCGCAAATCGAAGGGGATCCCGCGCGCCCGGGCCAGGGTGGCCGCCCGCGCCGGCAGGTCGGCGTCGAGCTTCTCGCCGGCCTCGGGCCGGGCCAGGAAGATGCGGTTGCTGGTCGTCGGCACGTCCAGGACGCACAGCCGCTCGAAGGCGGTGGCGTAGGTGCGGTGCATCTGGCCGAAGAGCGGGTTGGCGGCCGAGTCCCAGACGTTGCCCACCACCAGGCCGCTCTTGGAAAGCTTGCCCCGCAGCAGCTGGAGGAACTCCAGCGTGGCCAGGTGGCGCGGGATGTTCGAGGCACCGTAGGCGTCGAGGAAGATCAGGTCGTAGTCCCCGGCCGACCTCTCCAGGAATTCCCGCCCGTCGCCGGCGTGGGCGGTGAGCCTGGCGTCCTCGCGGAAGTCGAAGTAGCGCCGCGCCACTTCGATCACCTTGGGATCGATGTCCACCACCTCGATCGCCGCCTCGGGGTAGAGCTTGCGCAGGAACATCGGCATCGCCCCGCCGCCCAGGCCGACGATGGCGATGCGCTTCGGCGGATCGACCAGCGCCAGCGAGGCCATCGCCGCCCGGGTGTAGGCCAGCTGCAGCTCCAGCGGATGGGCCAGCCGCACCAGGCTCTGGGTGGCGCCGTCCTGCTCGAAGCGCAGCGCCCGCACTCCCTCCCGCTCCTCGGTGACGATCAGCCGGTCGTTGAAGGCGGAGTCGGTCTGGAAGACCACCCGGGGCAGGCTGCGGGCGCAGGCGATCAGGCACAGCGCCAGCGAGGCGAGGGCGAGTCTTCTGAGCATGGAAGCGCGCTCCAGGGGCGAGAGGTGGCCGGATTATAGCGGCCGCTCCGGCCGGGCAAGGGCTTGTAGAAGGCGGCCAAAAAATCGGGCGAACGACGACCCGCTGTTAAGATGCGCGCAGTGCCACCCGGCCGACGATCGGCCGGGCTGTCAGGAGGTCCGATGCTCGCATTGGCGCTGGCGATAGTCGCCGCGCTGTCGGCTGCCCCCCCCAAGCGTCCCGCCGAACCTCAAGAGGCGCGGACCTGGGAGGCGCGCATCCGCAAGGTCTACGAGCCGACCTCGATCCCGAGCTCCACCTTCGAGCCGCAGTCCAAGCTCATCGCCGGCCCGACCTGTCCCAAGGGACGCGCCGAGGCCTTCCGCATCGGCTTCGCTCCATGGGCGCTGAAGGTGGAGCTCGCCCCCAAGAACCCGCGCAGCTTCTCCAAGCTGCGGGTGGTGGTGCGCAAGCTGGCCCCCGGCGTCGACGGCTACACCACCTACCGCTCGGCGATGGCCCGCGGCTGCCGACTCGACAAGTCGGGAGAGGCGCTCTTTCAGACCGGCGGCTACTGGATCTCGGTGCAAGGCACCTGCGGCAGCAAGGAGCTCTTCCCCTACGAAGTCGCCGACTTCCTCAAGGTCTTCAACGAGCCGGGCGCGGCGGCTCCGGCGGAGCTGATCTACGCCGCCTGCTCGGTGCCTCCCAAGTTCATGACGCTCAAGGAGGCCAAGGCCGAGGGGGCTCGCGAGCGCAACGTTGGCGGCGTCCAGCTGCCCGGCGCCCGCCGGCCGGACAAGCCTGGAGCCCAGAAGCCCGGCAAGCCCTGACGCGCCGCGCCAGCGCCCAGGGGTGAGGGGGCCGCCCTCCCTTCGAAGCGCGGCGCTTCGCGCTACAATCAGCGCCCCATGCCCCAGTACCGGCTGCAGACCCTGCTCGAGATCCGCAAGCGCGCCGAGGACGAGGCCAAGAACGTCTTCGCCCAGGCGCAGAAGGCGCTCTCCGACGCCCGCGCCGAGCTCAAGCGGCTCGAGGACGACCTCGAGCGGCGAAAGCGAGAGCGCAAGGCCAAGGTCGACGCCTACTTGAACGAGCTGCTCGCCAGGGGCAAGGGGGCGATGGCGGTGCAGGGGATGGGCTCCTACGAGAAGCGGCTGCGGGCCGAGGAGGAGGAGGCCGCGCAGCGCATCGTCGAGCAGCAGCAGGTGGTGGCCGCCGCCGAGGCCGAGGCCGAGCGCAAGCGGGCCGAGCTGGCCGAGGCGGCCAAGGAGCTCAAGGCCATCGAGAAGCACAAGGAGAAGTTCGTCAAGCAGGTCAAGGCCGAGCGCGAGGCGCGGGAAGAGCAGGCCGGCGAGGAGATCGGCAACGCGCTCTACCTCGCCCGGCAGAAGCGCGGGGAGTAGCCCGATGAGCCGAATCGACGATTCCAACGCCGAGCGCCGCGCCGACGAGGCCCGCCTCGCCGACGCCCGCGCCAAGGAGCGGCTGCAGAAGGAGCGCTCCGGCCAGTCCACCGCCTTCGACAAGGCGCTGGCCGAGAAGGCCTCCCAGGCCGGCGCCCCGCGCCAGGGCTTCGCCGAGAAGCTCGAGCCCAAGAAGAATCCCGAGGATCCGGCGGGCAAGGCGTCGAACGCCGAGCGCTCGGCGGGACAGCAGGCGCTCGGGGAGCGCAAGGCCGCTCAGCCGGGCGCAGGCCAGGCGCGCACTCCGGAGAAGGCGTCGCCCCAGCCGCAGGCCCGCGGCGGCCAGGCTGCGGCCGGCCAGTCGAAGGCAGCGCAGAAGGAGCAGACCCCCTCGGAGAAGGCCCGCGCCGATCGCGCCCCGGACGCCAAGACCGAGGAGTTCGCCCACGCCACCGCCACCGGCGGCTCGCCGAAGAAGCCGGGGGCCCCGGTCGCCGAGGCCCAGGACGAGGGCGGCGGCTCGGGCGGCAAGGGACAGCAAGGGCAGGAAAAGGACAGCAAATCCACGGCCTTTCGCCTTCCGCCGGCGGCGCTGATGGCCCCGCCGCCGCTGGCCCGGCCCAAGGAGGCCGGCGGGCCCAGGCTGCGCGGCATCGCCCAGGAAGTGGTGGACAAGATCGTCAGCCGGGTGCTGGTGGGGACCAACCGCCAGGGGATGGCCGAGTTCCGCATCGACCTCAAGTCGAGCGCGCTCAAGGGGCTGTCGATCAAGGTCTCCGGAGGTCGCGGCGGAAAGATTCGTGCGGTATTCTCCGGCAGCGATCGCGAGGTGCTGGAGGCGCTCAAGAGCTCCTCCCAGGACCTGGTCGACGCGCTCGGCGCCAAGGGCCTGAGCCTCGAGGAGCTGCTCTTCGAGGACGCCCCGCCGCGCTAGGCACAGCAAGAGGTCGGCAAGAGTGAGCCAGGGACCGCGCGGCACCGTCGTCGACATGCAGCTCGCCGATTTCGACGAGCGCACCGAGCCCGGCCTGCGCCCGGGCGCGACCTCGCCGCGGCCCTTCCGCTTCTCGCGCCTGGAGCAGATCCCCCGGGAGCAGCTCGAGGCGATGAAGCGGGTGCAGTGGATGCTCCCCGACGGCCTGCTCAGCGGCGGGACTGACGACGCGGTCCGCCAGCGGCTCAAGGGAATCTTCGACGCCGAGGTCTCGCTGGGCCTGGAGTACGTCCACTCGGTGGCGCCCAAGGAGCTGGCGAAGCTGATCCCCGCCGCCACCGTGCTGGGGGTGCTCTCGCCCTCGCCGCACGCCACCCGCGGGCTGGTGGAGATGGAGCTGGGGCTGGCCCACGCCATCATCGACCAGCTGCTCGGGGCGAACGAGGCTTCGCTGGTCCGGCCGCTGACCGACATCGAGAACGGGGTCATCGCCTACGTGCTCTTGGAGGCCTTCAAGGCGATCACGCCTCCGGGAAGCGAGCAGGGGCGCAACCGGCTGCGGCTGGAGGGAATCCTCGCCAGCGTCGAGGAGGGGCTCGAGCTGCTGCAGGACGAGTCGGCGGTGGCGGTGGTCGAGCTCAAGGCCGGGGTCGGGGTCTCCTCGGGCTACATTCGACTAATTCTGCCGGCGAGCTCGGTGAACCACGCCGTGCCGCCCGAGGCCAGTCCGTCGCGCCGCGCCCGCCGGCTCAAGCACCTGCAGAGCGGATTGCACCGGCTGGCCGGGATCAAGGCCCAGCTGCGGATCGAGATCGGCGGGGTGGAGCTGACCGGCTCCGACCTGTCCCGCCTTCGGCCGGGCGACGTGATGCTGCTGGATCAGCTGACGCTCAAGGCCCACCGCGGCGAGAGCGGCACCGGTTGGATGCGGGTGGGGCTGGGGCGGCGGGGGCGGATCGCGGTGTCGCTGGAAGCCGGCGAGGGGCACTACCGGGCCCGGGTCGAGGCAGTGGAGCTGGGCCAGCCGCCGCAGAGCGCCAAGCCGCACGAGCCGGCGGCGGGGCCGGCCGCGCCGGAGCACGACGAGTACGGGCTGGGAGAGCTGCGCGCCGCCGCCGAGAAGTCGGCGTCCCAGGCCATCAAGACCAGCCCCGGGGGCAGCTCGCCCTGGGACGACGAGGACGAGAAGACCGTGAGCGTATCCAAGCCCGAGGAAGTGCAGGCCGATGCCGCCGAGCTGCTGAACGACGTGCCGCTGCAGGTGGTGGTGGAGCTGGGGCGGCTGCCGATCACCGCCGAGGAGCTGGTGGCGCTGCACGCCGGCAAGGTGCTGGAGCTGGGCAAGAAGCCCGGCGATCCGGTCGAGCTGTCGGTGAACGGCAAGGTGGTGGCCCACGGCGAGCTGGTGGAGATCGAGGGGCAGCTGGGGGTGCGGATCAGCACGCTGGCCGGCTGAACCGTGACCGAAAGGGTGCGGCCGGCGCGTTCCTGAGGCCGGCCGATACGGTGGCGGTGAAGCAGCCAGCGCCGGCCAGCCAGGTCACGACGGTCAGTTCTGCAGGATTCGCAAAATGTCGTTGTGGAAGGCGTAGAGCATCAGGGTCACGAGGAGCACCAGCCCGATGTAGTTGGCGATGGCTCGGGTCTTCAGGCTCAGCGGGCGCCGCCGGATCCCCTCGAAGGCTGACGACAGGATGTGGAAGCCGTCGAGCACCGGGATTGGCAGCAGGTTCATCAGCCCGAGGTTGATGCTAAGGAAGCCCAAGATGCGCAGGAAGTACTCCCAGCCCATGTCGACCGAGCGGCTGGCGACGTCGTACATCATTAGAAGGCCGCCGATGTTCCTGCTGGAGATCCTGCCGGTCAGCAGTTTGTAGATGCCCAGTCCGGTCTGGCGCACCTGCTCGGGAACCACCAGGAACGAGCGCCTGATCGCCTCCGCCACGGTGATCTGCACCGGGATCCGCTCCCCGTCGACGAGGCTCGAGTGCCGGAAATCAGGGTCGGCGCCGAAGAGCCAATTTGAGTACTTGTTGCCGTTCTCGTCGGTCTGCTCGATCCGCCGCAGCTGGACGGACTTCTCGACGCGCTGGCCCTGGTGCTCCCAGACCAATGCCAGAGGCTTGTTCGGGTCGGTGTCGGTGGCGCGCTCCAGCGCTGCCCAGCCCTCGAGCGGCTGGCCGTTGAGCGAGAGCAGCCGGTCGCCCCGGGCGAGTCCGGCCTCGCCGGCCGGGCTGTCCCGGCGAACCGAGTAGACGAAGCGATCAGTCGTATCGATTCCGAAGTACGGCTTCCCGTCGCGCGACTCGGGAAGGACCGTGGCGCGAATGATCCGGTAGCTGGAGAGCCGTCCGGCGGCGCCGCCCTCGGTGACGTCGCGCACCGCGGTCAACTCGACCGGACCTGTGGCTTTCGCCAGCAGCTCGGCCAGCTGCGGATAGGTCTCGACCTCGGTGTCGCCGACCTTGACCACCTTGTCGAAGGTCTGCAGTCCGGCCCGGGCGGCGGGCGAGGTGGCATCGGCGATGCTGACCACCGGAGCGTGCCGGCCCTGGCTGACGCCGATCAGCCCGCGCACCTCGGTTTCCAGGGCATTCTCTTCCGCGCTCTTGTCAGGGACCACCACCACCGTCGAGCGCTGGCCCATCCGCTCGTAGACGATGCTGACCTTCTGGTTCCACTTGGGGCTGATCTTCTCCTGCAGCTCGACGAAGTAGCGCACCGGGGTGCCGTCGACCTCGACGATCCGGTCGCCGGGGCGCAGGCCGGCGGCGTAGGCCGGGCGGCCGGGCAGGACCATCCCCAGCAGCGAGGAGTAGTCGGTGGCCTTGAAGTAGAAGGCCACCGCGTAGACCAGCACCGGGAACAACAAGCTCATCCCCGGGCCGGCGAAGGCGATGGCGGCGCGCTTCCACGGCGCCTGGTCGAGGAAGGTGCGGCCCTGGTCCTCTTCCGGGGCCACCTCGCCCGGCTCGTCGCCGGCCATCTTGACGTAGCCGCCCAGCGGCAGGGCGCACAGGCAGTACTCGGTCTCGCCCCAGCGGAAGCCCAGCAGCTTGGGCCCAAAGCCCAGCGAGAAGCGCAGCACCTTGACCTTGAACAGCTTGGCCACCAGGAAGTGGCCAAGCTCGTGGACGAAGATCAGGCTCGCCAACAGCAGGATGAAGAGGGCCGGCTTCTGCAGGATTTGCATCATGGTCGGGTCGGTGGGCCAGCGAGCAGGCGGCGGCGATCGGAGCGCCAACTGTAACCGCCGGCACGAGAGTGAACAACCGCGCTCTTGGAGGTTGCGCCCGGGGAGCGCCCCGCAAAAAGCCGAGAGGGCGGGCCGGCTTGCGCCAGTCCGCCCTCGCCAGGCAAGCGATCGACCCGGGCGATCAGCCCAGGGTCTTGTCGCCGTGGTGCCACTCGACCGGGCACTTCTGGCCGGTCTGCACCGCCTCCAGCACCCGCAGCACCTCGCTCACCGAGCGGCCGACGTTGGGGTTGTTGAAGGCGCTGTACTGGACCACTCCCTCGGGGTCGATGATGAAGGTGGCCCGGGTGGGGAAGCCGGTCGGGAGCAGCGCGCCGTAGCTGCGGGCGATCTCCTTGGTGTAGTCGGCCAGCAGCGGGAAGTGCAGCTCGCCCAGGCCGTTCTCGATCCAGGCCTTGTGCGAGTAGTGCGAGTCGCAGCTGGCGCCGACCACCTGGGTGTTCAGCTCCTTGAACTCCTTGCTGCGCCGGGAGAACTCCATGATCTCGGTCGGGCAGACGAAGGTGAAGTCGAGCGGGTAGAAGAAGAGGACCACGTACCTGCCGCGGTAGTCGGAGAGGGCGATCTCCTTGAATTCCCCGCCGGTGACAACCGCCGTCCCCTTGAACTCCGGGGCCTTCTGCAGAACCGACACCATGACGCCTCCTCGATGCTCGGCCTCTCGCTGGGCCGGCTGTGCTTTCTTAAAGGGGGTGAAACTAGCGGCCGGGCTCGGAGGAAGTCAACAGGGCTGCCGGCCCCGCTCTTCCGACCGCCCGGCGACTCCTTGGGGCTGCCGCTACCGGATGTAGACCGCGTACAGGTAGATGAAGGGCAGGTTGAAGAGCAGGGCGTCGACGCGGTCGAGCAGCCCGCCGTGCCCGGGGATGAGCTTGCCCGAGTCCTTGACCCCGTAGGCCCGCTTGAGCATCGACTCCGACAGGTCGCCCAGCGGCCCGAGGATCGAGGTCGCCACTCCCAGCAGGCAGCAGTCGAGCAGCCGCAGCTCGGGGAAGAAGATGGCCTTGCTGATCAGCGCCCCGGCCACCGCTGAGAGCATGCCGCCGGCGAACCCCTCCCAGGTCTTCCCGGGCGAGACCTTGGGGTAGAGCTTGTGCTTGCCGAAGCCGCGGCCGGCGGCGTAGGCGCCGGTGTCGTTGATCCAGGTCAGCACCATCGCCAACAGCACCCACCAGAAGCCGGTCTTGGGGATGAGCCGCAGCCCGACCATGAAGCTGGCGAGCAGGCCGCTGTAGAGCGCGCCAGTGAAGACCAGCGAGACGCGGGCGGGGGCCTCGGGGAGCGGCCCGGCGAGCAGGTAGTAGATGTGCAGGCCGACGAGGAGGGCCGAGACGACCAGGACCACCAGGCTGAAGTAGGCCTTGGGGTAGGCCGCCCAGAGGATGGGCAGCACGGCGGCGGCCGCCATGCCCGCCCATTGGCCCGGGTCGAGCTTCTTGAGGGAGATGTCGTAGAACTCGTAGGCCAGCAGCGCGGCGGCCACGGCCACCAGCGCCGCGGCGCCCTGCGGACCCCACCAGAGCAGCGCCAGCACCCCGGGCAGCAGCACCAGGGCGGAGACGATGCGCACCAGCAGGTTCTTGTTGGCTTCGGTCATGGGAGCCTTCGCCTTCTCAGGCAGCTGCCCGGGCGCGGTGGAGGCGGTCACGGGGTTGCCTTGGCTGAAGTGGCGCGGGCCTGGGCGCCGGTGAGGCCGAAGCGCCGCTCGCGCGTCTGGTAGTCGAGCAGGACGCTCAGGAACGCCTCCTCGCGGAAGTCGGGCCAGAGCGCCTCGGTGAACAGCAGCTCGGCGTAGGCCGACTGCCAGAGCAGGAAATTGGAGAGCCGCCGCTCGCCGCTGGTGCGCACCACCAGGTCCAGCTGCGGCAGCTCCCGGGTGAAGAGCTCGCGCTCCAGTACCTCGGCCGTCAGCTGAGAGGGATCGACCTTCTTCTCCAGCAGCGAGCGGCAGGCGTGCAGCAGCTCCTCGCGGCCGCCGTAGCTGAGGGCCAGCGAGAGGGTCATTCCCCGGTTGCCGGCTGACTCGGCCATCAGCGCGTCGAGCGGGTCGCGCACGTAGGCGGGCAGCTTGTCGATTTCCCCCAGGGTCGTCAGGCGGATGCCGTTCTCCATGATCTCCTGGCGCTCGCTCAGCAGGTACTCGCGCAACAGGTCCATCAGGGCGGCGACCTCGTCGGCGGGGCGCTGCCAGTTCTGGCTGGAGAAGGCGTAGAGGGTCAGGGCCTGGATGCCGATCGAGCGGGCCTGGCGGGTGACCGCGCGGACCGACTTGCTCCCCTCGCGGTGGCCGGCGACCCGCGGCAGGCCGCGCGCCTCGGCCCAGCGCCCGTTGCCGTCCATGATGATGGCCACGTGGCGCGGCAGCTTGGCGGGGTCGATGCGGGCCTTGAGCTCTTCGATGCTCGACAACTTCAATGCTCCTTGCCTCGGCGCCTCCCGGCGGTCGCTTGGGGCGCCGCACACTACCGCGCCTTTGGGCGGGATGTCAGCCGTTCGACGCTCCAATCGCTGACCCGGGCGTCAGGGCAGGGGGCGGCCGGCTTCGTCGACCTCCACTCGCCGGGTGCCCGGCGGGGCTTCCAGGGTGAAGAGCTCGGGCTCGAGCGCCGGGTTGAGCTCCAGATCCTTGTAGCGCAGCGTGACCTCGATCCCCGAAGGCCGGCCGGAGGCGTCGACGGTGCGCAGGTCGAGGCGGGTGGGGAAGACGAGCCCGCCGAACTCCTGGTAGTCGGAGAGTGCCAGGTCGTAGGCCGAGGCGCCGCGGATCTGGGAGCGCAGCGGGCGCAGATCCTCAGTCGCGACCCACAGCCGCTGCTCGACCGCTCCTCGGGTCAAGGTGAGCCGGTAGGCGCCCTCGCCGGCATCGATTTCCAGGCGGGCTTCGGCGCCGGCCAGGATCGGTGCCTGGCCCAGCAGCAGCTCGACCGCCTCGCGCGGGTCGAGGGTGAAGGGCAGCAGCCGCGAGACGTTGGCCGGGCTGGCCGGGCCGGTAGTGAAGGAGGCGTCCTGCTCGCTGTAGAGGGAGAAGCGCTCGCCGTCGCTGGCCAGGACCGCCACCGGCTTGCCGAAGAAGTTGAGGGTCTCCAGGTGCAGCGACGCCGGGCGCTGCACGGCCACGAACTCCCCGGCGCTCCCCGACTGCCGCGGCGTCTTCACCGACACCTTGGCCTCGGCCTTGAGCGAGCTCACCCGCGCCGCGCGCCCGGCGAGCATGCGCAGCAGCAGCTGCGGGTCGGCGATCTCGCCCTCGGGACCGAAGCGCAGCGGCGGCCGCGGACAGCCGGCCAGCGCCAGCAGCGCCGCCAGGGCAAGAGTTCGAGGTGTCGCCCGCTTGATCATGAGACGCACCATAGCCCGAACTGCGGCCGGCCAAATCGACTTTCCTCTGCACTGGCAGGCGGTTACAGCTCTGGCAGGGGCGCGCTGCTCCCCCGGCTGGCCGGCCCTGTTGGAGGCGCCAAGCCCCTTGATCTCGAAGGGAATAAGGCCCACCCTTCGCCGGTATCGGAGCAATCGACCGCCCGGGTGCCCTGAGCGGTGGAGGTCGCGGTCAGAACCCATGTCCGGTCACGAACTGGCTCAGGAAGTCGTCAACAGCGGCTACACGCTGGCGGTCATCGCCCTCAGCTCGCTGGTGGCGGTGGCGGTGGCGGTCGAGCGGCTCATCGCCATGTGGTCCTTCTCCTCCGATGCCCGCGTGCTCCATGAGCAGGTGGCCAAGGGGCTGTTGCGCGGGGACCACGCCCAGGCGCGCGCCGCCTGCGAGCGCAGCCGCTCGATGGCCGCCGACATCTACCTGGCCGGCTTCGCCCGCTACGCCCAGGGGGCCCGCGATCGCTTCGAAGGCGCCGTCGACCGCGAGCGGGCCAACGTGCTGCTCAAGCTCAAGAATCACCTGTGGATGCTGGGGACGGTGGGGACGATCAGCCCCTTCGTCGGGCTCTTCGGCACGGTGATCGGAATCAAGAACGCCTTCTCGGCGATGGCCGCGGCCGGCACCGGCGGCTTCACGGTGGTGGCCGACGGCATCAGCGGGGCGCTGGTCAGCACCGCCGCCGGGATCATGGTCGCGGTGCTGGCGGTGGTGCTCTACAACTACTTCCAGGCGCGCATCGGGCGGATGAGCGCCGAGCTCAAGCTGCTGGCCGACGAGTTCATCGAGCTCCTGCGCGAGCAGCCGGCCACCGTCCAGGCGGTTCCGCCCCCCGAAGCCAGCCCGGCCCCGGTCGGCCCGGCGGCCACCGCCTAGGAGCGCACCATGGCCATGGGAAGGCTGCCCGAGAGCGGCAACGACGACCTGAGCGACGGGGTGGTGGCCGAGATCAACATCACCCCGCTCACCGACATCTTCCTGGTCTTGCTGATCATCTTCATGGTCACCAGCTCGGCGCTGGTCGACGCCGGCGGCCAGGCCGGGGTGCGGGTCAACCTGCCCAAGGGCGGAGCCAAGGAGATCAGCGCCACCCAGAGCGACCTGGTGGTGGCCATCCTCCAGGACGGCCGGACGCTGGTCGGCGGCGAGGTCAAGAGCGAGGACGAGCTCAAGGCCACCTTCGAGCAGGCCCACGCCCGCGCCCCCGACACCACGGTCATCATCCAGGCCGACGAAGGCGTTCCGCACGGCAGGGTGGTGTCGGTGATGGAGCAGGCCAAGACCGTGGGGCTGGCCCGGCTGGCCATCGCCACCCGCGCCGAGTAGGCACTTTCCTCGGCCTCCCGCGCCCGCCCGGAGATAATGGGCGCATGTCGCGGCGCTCGTTCATCGCCCTGCTGGCCGTCGCCGCGGTGGCGGGATTGGCCCTGGTCTACTGGCCGGCCTTCGAGGGCCGGGTGCTGGCCGGGCGCGACCTGTTCCGGATCTTCATCCCCGACGGCGCCTTCATCCGCGACTCGCTGCTGGGCGGCGAGCTGCCGCTGTGGCAGCCGCAGGTGCGCCTGGGCCAGCCGTTCGCGGCCGGGCTCAGCTACCAGGTCTTCTATCCGCCGCGGCTGCTGGCGCTGCTGCTGGGCGGGCCGACCTGGGCGATGACCGTCGAGCAGTGGCTGCACGTGGCGCTGGCGCTGGTGGGGACGGCGCTGGCGGCGCGGACGCTGGGGGCCTCGCGGCTGTCGTCGGCGACCGCCGGGGCGCTGTTCGCCTTCGGCGCCCTATTCACCGAGCTGAACACCGAGGCCCACGTCTCGGGGGCGCTGGCCTTCAGCGGTTTCCTCTTCGCCGCCTCCCGCCAGCTGCGGCGCCGCCCGGGACCGGCCAGTGCCGCGCTGCTGGCGCTGGCCGGGGCGCTGTCCTTCCTGGCCGGGGCGCCGGAGATGCTGATCTGGCAGCTGCCGCTCTGCGCGGCAGTCGCATTGGCGCCTGGCGGAGGTCCCTCGCCGCGCGTGTGGCTTGCTCTGGCGCTGGCGGGGCTGCTGGCGGTGGCGCTGGCCGCGGTGACGCTGCTGCCCGGCGCCGAGCTCGCCCGGCACAGCGCAGGGCTGACGCACGAGGAGACGCTCGTCTGGTCGGCCTCATGGCGGGACCTCGCCTCGCTGTTCGCCGCGGGTGCCAACTGGCCGCTCGAGCCTTCGTCTCACGGACAGGGCTTCTTGCTGACGCTCCACGTCGGGGCGATCGCCTGCGCCCTCGCGCTGGTATCGCTCTCCACGCGCGGAGGGCGCCGCCAGCTGCTTGGGCCGGCGCTGGTGGCGGCGGCGGCCGCTGTCCTATCCCTTGGATGGCATTTCGGGCCGGCGGCCGAGGTGCTGGCGCACTTCCCGTTCACCCTGTTTCGCTATCCGGTGAAGTACCTCGTGGTCGTCGGCTTCCTGGCCTGCCTGTTCGCGGCCCGCGGGCTGGATCGCCTCGCGGCCGGAGCCGGTCGGACTCCGCCGAGCCCCAGGCGCGCAGCGCTCGTCGGGACGCTGGGGCTGGTGGGGTCGGCGCTGGCTCTGGTCGGGCTGGGGAAGCTGGGCGAGCGCGGGCTGGCGGCCGGGCTGGGATCGGCCGGCCTGGCGGGCACTCTGGTGGCGGCGGCGATGCTGCTCGTGCCGGGCCAGGGACGGCGCCGCGCCCGCCGCGCGCGCCTGGCGGTGGCGGCCCTGGCCCTGGCCGAGCTCGCGGTGGTGCGGATCTCGATTGGCGCGCCGCTTTCCGTCCCGGCAGCTTCGGTGGAAACCCCCTCGCCGTTGGCCGGCCCGATTCGCGCCGAAGGCGGGCGAATCGCCAACGACGAGCTGACCACGGAGTGGTCAAACGGCGGAGTGGGGGACCCGGTGCGGACCGCCGCCTACGTCGCCCGCACCCGGATCGATCTGGTGGGAAAGCGCCATCTGGAAGAGCAGATCGACTGCCTGGACGCGGACGGCCGGCCGATGCCGGAGCGGCTGCACGAGCTGCTGCTGGAGCGCCCTCGCGGACTGCTGGACCTGGCGGGCGTGCGCTGGATCGTCTCGCGCGGCGAGCCGCCGTACCCGGATCTGGAGAAGGTCGTCCCCGCCGGCCCGTCCGCGTCCGATCGCTGGTTCGCGCTCCCGAACCTGTACCGCAGCTCCACCGCGCTTCCCCGGGCCTTCGTGGTCCACTCGTCCCGCAGGGCTTCCGATGCCGAGGCTCGCGCGGCGCTCTTCGACCCGGCCCAGCCGTTCCGCACCACCGCGCTCTTGGCGCCGGATGCCCCGCTGCCGCCGACGCAGAGCTGCGAGGGCTCCCAGGCGCGGATCGAGCGGGCGAGCAACAACCGGCTCGAGCTGGAGGTCGAGGCCTGCGGCGACGGGGTGCTGGTGGTCGCCGACACCTTCTACCCGGGCTGGAGGGCGACCCTCGACGGGGCGCCGGCGCCGATCTTCCGGGCCGACTACCTGGTGCGAGCGATCCCGATCCCGGCCGGACACCATCGGGTGGAGATGCGCTTCCTCCCCGGGATCTTCCTGGCGGGCGCCGCCCTGAGCGCGGCGGGAATGGCGGCCATCGCCGCGATCTTCCTGGGCAATCTGCTCAAACGAAGGCGCGGCGGCGCCTGAGGCCGCCGCGCCGGGATGCCGAGCGGCAGGCTACCGCTGGCCGGCCTTCTTGGCCGGGGCGGCATTGCGGACCGGCTTGTGCGCCGGCTTGCTCTTCTGCGCGGGGGCGAGGTCCTTGGGGGCCGGCCGCGCCGCGGAAATTGGCTTTGCCGCGGCCACCGGGCGGGGCGCCGGGGTCTTGGGGCGGACCACCTTGCCCTTGGCGTTGCGCGGCAGCTCGCTCATCTCGCTGACGTCGGCCAGCAGCGGGGTCTCGCCGCGCCGCTGCCGGGTCTCGTCCTCGGCGTTGTAGAACAGCTGGCCGGTGGAGTGGCCTTTGAGGACCAGCTCGCCCTTCTGGTTCTCGGCCCAGATGTCCACGTCGACGTAGTAGCGCCCCTGCTCGTCGCGGCGGCGGGCCAGCACCCGGCCCTTGCAGGACAGCACGTCGCCCGGCCACACCAGCTTGACGAAGCGCACCGCCAGCCGCGACAGCCGGCCGCCCTTGAGCCAGTCGCTGAGGAACTGGGACATGAAGCCCATCGGCAGCTCGGCCTGGGCGAAGACCGAGGGCATGCCCGCGGTCCGGGCGGCGGTCTCGTCGACGTGCATCGGGTTGTAGTCGTTGGTCGCCCCGGCGAAGCGGGCGATCTGCACCCGGTCGATGGCCGGCTTGACCAGGGTCGGCAGCTCGTCGCCGACGCGCAGGCTCTCCAGGTACAGCCTCTTGGGCACTGCCATGGTTCCCTCCGACTTTCCTGAAAGTTTGGGCGCCCTTAGTGAGGCGCCGGGGTGGGGGTGGCGGGGGCGGCGCTGGCTTCGGTCTTGGCGGTGGGGCGCACCACCAGCGTGCGGCGGGTGCGGAAGAACAGCTCGCCCTTCTCGTCGCGCCCCTCGTCTTCGACCACCGCGAAGTCCATCACTCCGCCAGTGCCCAGCTTCTCGTAGATGTCGACCACCCGGGTGGTGACGTAGATCCGGTCGCCGGCGCAGATCGGCTGGTGGTTCTCCAGGCTGTGCTCGCCCACCAGCACGCTGCGGCTGCCGATGTTCAGCACCTCGCGCAGGTCCAGCCCGCCGTCGAAGGTCCCGGGGAAGGTCGGCGGCGCCAGCAGGCTGCGGTAGCCGGCGGCCTTGGCCTGCTCCTCGTCCCGGTAGAGCGGATTGTTGTCGCCCACCGCCTCGGCGAAGCGCCGGATCGCGCCCTTCTCCACCTCGTTCACCACCGGCGGGAAGCTCCTGCCGATTACGCGCCTGTCGAGCATCTCGTCACCCCGTGACCCGCTCTCGGCCTAGCGGCCGGCGGGCAGCTCCAGCACCGTCAAGAGTCCAGGCTCCGCCGCAGCCACCCTCGGCGCGGCGTTCACCACTGCCCAGGCGGTCGACTCCTCGCCCGGATATCCGCCCTTCACCTCCAGCGCCACCTTCGGCTCGGCGTCGAGCTCGATGCGATCGCCGGGATCGTCGATCCCGGCGGCGATGGTCAGCTCCAGATCGACCACCTCGCGCTCCTCGAGGAAGAGCCGCACCCGCTGGTAGATGCCGGCCACCTGTCCGGGCTCGAGCTTGACCGGCCCCGCGAGCTTCTCGTCGGCCAGCACTGCCCGGGCCTCCTCGTCGGTCTCGTCCCACAGCAGCCCCAGGCCCTCGGCGCACAGGCAGGCCGACTCCAGGAGCCCGACGTGGCCCAGCTCGCCGGCCTCCAGCTTGCGGTCGAACTCGGCCTCGGACAGCCCGACCCCGATCTTGCGCCGCAGCGCCTCGCGGCGGGAGGAGGCGTCGACGGTGCGCTGGGCGCGGACCTTCTTCACCTTGCCGCACACCGCCCCGGCCACCGCCACCAACCGGTCGAGGACGAAGCCCGGGTTGACCCCGGTCCCGAGGATGCTCGCCCCCGACTTGGCGGCCAGCTGATCCAGCTGGTCGGCCTTCTCGGCGTCGGTGGCCCAGGGGAAGGCCAGCTCCTCGCAGGTGGAGACCACGTGGACCCCGGCGCGGGCGGCCTGCTCCAGCTCGGGATAGACCTGGGAGAAGCGCGAGCCGGTGGCGTGCAGCAGCACTCCGCCGCGCAGGGCTTTGAGGGCGCGGGCGGGATCGGACTCGATGCGGAGCTTGTCGGGGGCGCCGGGGACCAGCTCGCTCAGCGGCAGGCCGCGCAGCGAGGGGGCGCTGTCGATGGCCGCCACCAGGGAGAGCTCGCTGGAGCTGAGGGCGGCGCGGGCGATCTGCCTGCCGATGGCGCCAAGGCCCATGATCGCCACCGGGATTGAACCGGACCCGTTCGCCATCCTGACCTCTCCGCCTCACGGGAGCCGCCGCCCCCGCCCACTTGCGCCCGACGGCCGCTGGCGCGATATGGTGTCGTCCACACCGGCGCCCGTCCGCTTGGAACCAAAGCGGGGCAGCTTATAGTTCAACCCCGAAGCGGGTCGCAAGGCTCGGCCCGGGGAAGGTGTTCAACCTGGCGAAATCGCTATAGTTTTCCGGTTTGATGCGACTGTCCACAATCGTGAGGAATCAGATGGGGCGCGACTCCGACATCAGCTCGGTCTTGATCAGCGACTTGACGGACATGAAGGCCAAGGCCCAGGTCCTCAACGACGTGCTGAACGTGATGGATTGGGCGATTGACGCGGCGCTGGAGCAGCTGGAGCAGGGTGGGCAGCTCAATCCGGAGGACGGGCTGCTGGCCGAGTACCGGCGGGCGATCAAGCTGCTGCGGCAGCGGGGATTCTCGGCGTCGCGGGTCTCGGGGCAGGCGGCGGTGACCTGTCCCGGATGCAAGGCGGTGCTCAAGGACGTGGCTGGGAAGAAGGGCGACCGCTGCACCTGGTGCGGCTACGAGTTTCGCTGACCGAGCGGAAAAGACTTTCTCTCCGGTGGCGGATCAGTTCGCTGGCGAGACGCCTCCCGCCCTCACCCGGTTGCTTTGGTCTCCTTCGCCGTCGCCCCTACCGTCACGCCCTCGGTCCTCTCCTTCGGTTGAGGTCTCACGAATCGGGGGATGACTACGCGGCGACGCGTGGGCTGTTCGCCGGTCTGCCCCTGGGCTCCGGAATGGGCGCCCGGCTTCTCCCTCACCAGAGGCGCCGGCCGGAGGAACGCGGCCAGGGATGAGGGAAGGGAACCGAGGAGAGACGCTGGCGATCGGGGCGGCGATTTCGCGAGGGAAAGACGGCCAGCCGACCAAGCCGACGAGACCGAGGAAACTCGACGCAGCGCGGCGAGATTCGGTCGATTTCCGGGTTTGGCGCGGCCCCCTGCTTGCAAACCGTTCCAAGAACAAAGAGGGGCGCTGGTCGACAGGGGGGAGCGTGCTCGCGATGGACTACGACCCGATCTGTGGGAAGAAGGTCACCTCTGGGGCCGGGACGCCGACCTTCGAGTACAAGAAGAAGCGCTACTTCTTCTGCTCGGACCGCTGCAAGACCGCCTTCGAGCACGAGGCGGAGCGGCTGCGGATCCACGAGCTGGCCAAGGTCGGAGCGCTGCTGTCCAAGGGACGGGTGCGCTGGGGCCTGGCCTGAGCGGTCGGCTGCCTATTGAGCGGCGCGCAGCGTCTTGAGCTTGAGCGACAGGCGCTGCTTGCCGTTCCACTCGTCGACGCCGAGGTGGAAGGCGGCGTCGAAGCTGTCGCGGGCGAGCTCGGCCTGCTCGGCCAGCCCGAACCCGATCACGTCCAGGGAGCGGGCGCCGTCGAGCGACAGCTTGAGGTGTCCGGCGCCGCCGGTCTTGGAGGTCAGCACCCGGGCGTTGCCGCTCAGGCCCAGCGCCGCTAGCACCGGCTCCGGATTTCCGGCGCCGAACGGGGCCAGCCGCTCCAGCGACGCCGCCAGCAGCTGATCCAACTGCGAGGGATCGACCAGGGCGTCGATCCGGCAGCGCGGCTCGAGGAACTCAGGTGCCAGCCGCTCCCGCGCCAGCGCGTCGAAGGCCGCGCGGAAGGAGGGCACCGCCTCTTCCTCGATCGACAGCCCGGCGGCGTGCCGGTGTCCGCCGAAGCGCGTGAGGTGCTGGGCGCAGTGCTGCAGCGCCTCGTGCAGATGAAATCCCTCGATGCTCCGCCCTGAGCCCTTTCCCTTGCCGCCCTCGAGCGCCACCACGAAGGTCGGCCGGTGGAAGCGCTCCACCACTCGCGCCGCCACGATCCCGATCACTCCCGGATGCCAGCCCGCGGAAGCCAGCACCAGCCCTCGCGCCTGCTGGCCACCCAGCTGCTCGGCCTGCTCGAGCGCCTCGCCGAGGATCCGCTTCTCCAACTGCTGCCGCTCGGTATTCGATTCGTCGAGCTGGCGCGCCAGCAGCGCCGCGCGCCCGGGGTCGGAGGTGGTCAGCAGCTCGAGCCCGGCCTGCGCCGCCGCCAGCCGCCCGGCGGCGTTGATCCGCGGTGCCAGCCGGAAGGCCACCTGGCCCGCGCTCAGCGGCGCCGTGGCGGCGAAGCCGCTGGTCTCCTTCAGCGCCCGTACGCCCAGCCGCTTCCCGGCGGCGATCTCCGCCAGCCCGTGCTTGACCAGGACCCGGTTGAGCCCGGTCAGCGGCACCACGTCGGCGATGGTTCCCAGCGCGGCAAGATCCAGGAATTCCTTGAGATTCGGCTCGCTTCGGCCGGCAAAGAATCCCGTTTCGCGCAGCCGCCGGCGCAGCGCCATCATCACCAGGAAGGTCAGCCCCGCCGCGCAGGCCTCCTTGGCCGGGAAGTCGTTGCCAGGCAAGTGCGGATCGAGCACCGCCAGCGCCTCGGGGACCGACGGGCCCGGCTGGTGGTGGTCGATGACGATCACCTCCATCCCCAGCTCGCGCGCCCGCTTCACTTCCTCGACCGCCGTCACTCCGCAGTCCAGGCTCACCAGGATCCGGGTGCCGTCGGCGGCCAGCTTCTCCACCGCCTCGCGATTGAGCCCGTAGCCCTCCTCCAGCCGGTGCGGCAGGTAGCTGGCCACCTTGGCGCCCAGCGCCTTGAGGAAGGTGTAGAGCTGCGCGGTGGCGGTGACCCCGTCGACGTCGTAGTCGCCGTAGCAGGTGATCTTCTCGCCGCCGGCCAGCGCCCGGCACAGCCGCTCCACCGCCGCGTCCATCCCCGGCAGCTTGCGCGGATCGGGGAGGTCGGCCAGCGAGACCTGGAACAGCCGGCTGGCCGCTTCCGCCGTCTCGTAGCCCCGCGCCACCAGCACCCCGGCGCACACCGGATGGAGCGACAGCTCGCGGGCGATCAGCTCGGCCTGGGACCGATTTTCGACGGGAAGCACCCAGCGCATCGACCTGACGACCTCCATCCAAAGGTGGCCGGCAGACTAACATCCGAGGCTGACGCCACGCTCGCCGATGCGCGATTGACAACACATTCGCGGTAACTGAGAGTCGAGTCCATCGGAGGCAACGGCGGTGGCGCTCTCGTCGAAGCTGGTGCTGGCGGTGGTTCTCCTCGCTTCGAGTGCGGCCTGGGCGGCGGCGGAGCCGGGGTTTCGGCCGACCGGGGCTCGCGGGCGCATACCCAAGGCCGCCGTGCTGGAGCCCAAGGCCCTCGGCTCGGTTTCGCCCAAGGAGATCGAAGGGCTGACCTCGCTGGTGGCTGCCGAGCTTTCCAGCTACGGGATGCAAGCCATCAGCGGCGCCGAGCTGCGCTCGCTGCTGGGCTTCGATCGCGAGCGCAAGCTCCTGGGCTGCGACGACTCGAACTGCATCGCCGAGGCGGGCGGAGCGCTGGGCGTCGACTACCTGGTGATCAGCGAGTGCTCCAAGGTCGGCGGGACCTGGGTGCTGTCGATGGTGGTGCTGGAGATGGCCCACGTCCGCCCGGCGGCGCGGGCGGCGCAGAACTTCGAGCGCCCCGAGGAATTGGTCCCCGCCGCCAGGCGCATCGTGCGCGAGCTGGGCGGGGTGCTGGTCCCCAACGGCCCGGTGGCCCAGCAGCAGGCCCGCTCGCGGGTGCGCGGCGATCCGCTCAACTGGACCATGCTCGGCGCCGGCATCCTGGCCGCCGGCGGCGGCGCGGTGCTGATGGGCAGCGCCTGGTCCACCTGGTCCGAGTTCCAGAAGGGGAGCCAGACTCGCAACCCGACGGTGACCCGCGAGGACGCCGACACCGCGCGGATGCGCGCCGGCCTGGGCCTGGGGTTGATCGGCGCGGGCGTGGCGCTGGGAGGCTGGTCGGCCTCGCGGCTGCTGTGGCCCTCGGGCGAGGCCAGCGTCGGCGTCTCCTTGCTCCCCGGCTCGGCCGGCGTGAGCGCGGCCTTCCACTACTGATGAGCGCGAGCGAGACGGCGATGGCCCAACGGCTCCTGGCAATCCTCTTGATGGCGACCGCGGCGGGCTGCCCCGGCTTTCCCGCCGACGGCCGCTACGCCTGCGCCGGCGCCGACTGCTGCGGCAACGGTCTGCTGGACAACGACGAGTCGGACATCGACTGCGGTGGGCTCACCTGCCACGCCTGCCTGGCGGACAGCGCCTGCTTTGAGGATGCGGACTGCGCCAGCAAGGTCTGCAGCAGCGGACGCTGCGCGCCGCTCTGCTCGCGCAACAACGGCGGCTGCGATCCGAACGCCGCCTGCGCCGAGCCCAATTCCGGAGTGCGCTCCTGCACTTGCAAGAGCGGCTTCGCCGGCAGCGGCCTGGCCTGCGCCGACGTGGACGAGTGCCAGACCAACCGCGGCGGCTGCGATGCAAACGCCACCTGCACCAACCTGGTCGGCAGCCATCGCTGCGACTGCAAGCCGGGCTACGCCGGCGACGGCCGCAGCTGCGCCGACGTCGACGAGTGCCTGACCGCCAACGGCGGATGCGACGCCCACGCTGACTGCCTGAACACCCCCGGCTCGCGCAGCTGCAGCTGCCAGAGCGGTTGGGTCGGCGACGGGCTGACCTGCGATCCCGACGTCTGCCTGGTCAACCACGGAGGCTGCGCGACGATTGCCAGCTGCGTGGCCGGCCACGGCGGCGCCACCTGCACCTGTCCCTCCGGCTACTCGGGCGACGGCAAGAGCTGCACCGACATCGACGAGTGCCAGACCAACAACGGCGGCTGCGACCCGCACGCGACCTGCACCAACACCCCGGGCTCGCGCTCCTGCAGTTGCAAGGGGGGCTACAGCGGCGACGGGTTGAGCTGCAGCTGGCTGGGGATCCTGCAGCTGGGCGGGGCGGGGTTGGACGAGGCCGGCGGGGTGGCGGTAGATGCCTCGGGCAACATCTATGTGGTTGGCTCGAGCGACAGCGAGCTGGGAAAGCTCGCCAGCCCCAAGAACGACGACGACGCGATCCTGGTCAAGGTCGGCTCCGACGGAACCATCCTCTGGACCAAGATGCTGGCCAGCACCATGGTTGATGCCGCCAACGGAATCGCCCTGGACAGCTCCGGCAATCTCTACGTGGTGGGTGTCACCGACGGGAACCTCTTCGGTGCGGTCGGCGTCACCAGCGCCTTCGTGGTCTCCTACGACCCCGGCGGGACCGAGCGTTGGCACCAGGTGATCGACTCGGCCGGCCAGCGGGTCTGGGGAACCGGAATCGCGGTCTCTCCGCTGGGCGTCTTCGTGGCGGGCACCACCCGCGCCGACCTGGCCGGAGCCCTGGGCGGCGCGGACGGGTGGGCGGCGCGGCTCGACCCGGCGACGGGCGCCAGGGTCTGGCTCAAGCAGGTGGGCAGCTCCGCCGACGACCGGGTGCAGGCGATTGCGGTGGACTCCTCGAGCCGGGTGCACCTCGTCGGATCGACCGCGGGGGCGGTGGCAAGCGCCAACGCCGGCGGAGAGGACGCGTTCGGCATCTGCCTGGATCCTGACGGCAAGCAGGTCTACAGCTACCAGCTGGGCACCGCTGCGTTGGACACATTCAGCAGCGTGACCGTGGACTCCTCCGGGATGGAGATCGCGGTGGGGATGACCTTTGGCAGCTTCCCCCCGGTCACCAACCTCGGCCTGACCGACGTGCTGATCGCCTTTGTGGACCAGACCGGCAAGGTTCGGTCGACCGACCAGCTTGGCGGGGGCGGGCAGCAGGCGGCGCACGCCGTTTCGCTGGACGCCACCGGCATGGCGACCGTGGTCGGACAGACCGCCGATCCGCTGGACCAGAAGCCGATCCAGGGCAGGGACGACGGCTTCGTGCTGCAGTACCTCTCTGGAGTGCGTCAGACGAGCCGGACGCGCATGGTCGGGGCGGACGGGCTCGAGGGGTTGGTCGCCGTCGCCCGGGGCCCCAACGGGACCCTCTACGCCGTCGGCTTCACCGACAGCGCCTTCCCCGGGTTCACCAATCCGGCGCCCGGCCTGGACGACCTGTTCTTGGTGCGGCTGGCGCCCTGAGCTGCGGCCCCGCTACCGCACGAAGGTCTTGTGCGACAGCAGCAGCCGCTCGAAGGCCCGGGCGACGCGATCGGAGATGCGCTCCAGCTCGTCGGCGATGTTCTCGCGCAGCGGCCAGCTGCCGCGGGTGGCCCACAGCAGGAAGAGCACCTGGCCCTTGACCGACACCGGAACCACCGCCAGCTGCGAGCGGGGGTGCAGCCCGCCGTAGGCCAGCAGCCGCCGGTCGATTTCGTGCAGCGGCCGCTCATAGATCAGGGGCGTGCCCTGCTGGCGGCTGGCGGCCATCAGCGAGGGCTGGTCGAGAGGCACCGCCAGCGACTTGAGCCGGTCGCGCTCGAAGCCCTTGCCCAGGCCGCGCCAGGCCTCGGCCAGGTCGCCCTTGACCGTGAACAGCACAGCCGAGGCGAAGCGCCCCTCGCAGAACCAGAGGAGGGCCTCGGCGATCTTCTCGCGGTCGGTGGCGCGCCCCAGCAGCTCCTCGACCATGAGCATGCCCGGAGCGGGCTGGTATTCGGGCTCGGCCTCCTGCGGGGCGTCGGCGTCCGGGCCGGGGTCGGCGGCGGTGAACAGCGACGAGAACGGGCGCTCCTGCGCCGCAGGCTCGGCGGGGACCGACTCGGCTGGGGGCGGCAGCTCGGGGGCGGCGAAGGCCTCGGGAGCCGCCTCGGCGGGAGGCGCTCCTGGGGCCGCGGAAGCCTGCTCGGCCGGAGGGGGTTCCACGGCCGGCGTCGCGAGCTCCAGTTGCTCGCCGCCGGCATCGAGAGTGGGCGAGTAGGAGCCATAATCCGCGGCCATCTCCGCGAGCGAGGTCTGGATCGCGGAACCCTCCTCGGCCGGCTCGCTGGGGAGGTCGAGCCCGGGCTGCGCGATCGCCTCGGCGGGGCTTTGAGAAGCTGGAATGAAGTCCGCGGCCGGAGGTGGCGGCTCGGAATCGGCGGGAATGGGCTCGCCGCCCGCGGACGCGTCGAGATTGGCGGCGGCCGGTTCGGGAATCGGATATTCCTGAGTGAAGACAGCCTCTTCCGCGGCAGCCTGGGCTGGCTCGGCGGCGGGTTCCGCGGGCGGAGCCGATGCCGCGACTTCGCTGGGTCCAGGCGGAGACAGCTCCACCGCGGCAGCCGGAGGGGCCGCCTGCACCGCCGGAGGAACGGGCGCAGGCTCGGCGGGCGTCACCTGCATCGGCCGCGCGGCCGGGGCCTGCGGCTCGGGAGGCGGGGCAGCGGCGGCGACCGGGGCCGGCGCCGGGGCGGAAGGCGCCGGAGGCTGGATCGCCGGCTGGGGCGAGGCCGCGGCCGGAGCTCCGTCGAAGCTCATGTCCCAGGACATGGAGCCCAGGTCGTCGGAGGCCGGGGCGACGGCGGGCGAGGGCGCAATCGGAGCCGGGGCCGGCGCGGGGGCTGGTGCCGCCGGGGCGACAGGCGCCGGAGCGCGCATCGGTGGGAG
>JBBIQS010000105.1:0-26215 GCA_037442205.1 Myxococcales bacterium | reverse complement strand
GAATCCGGGGCCTTTCGATGAGCGGGAAAAGGGATTTGAACCCTCGACCCTCGCCTTGGCAAGGCGATGCTCTACCACTGAGCTATTCCCGCGCTGTCACCTTCCGAGCGGCTGGCGCCGTCGAAAGTGGCGAGGTGTATAGCCTTCCCGGAGCGAGCCCGTCAAGCGCTTTCTGACGTCTTCGTCGCCACCGCTGCGCCGGCCTTGGCCCGGGCGTCTTCCTTGGCGTCCATCAGCTCGACGAAGGCCTTGAAGTACTCCGCCGCCGACAGCAGCGAGGCGACCAGCGACATCCACAGCAGCCAAGTCCCGACCCGGTTGAAGCTGGCTTGGGCGTGGAAGAAGACGAAGTTCACGTCGTAGCTGTAGTGGACCAGCAGGCAGATGATCGCCGTCAGCTGCAGCGCGGTCTTCCACTTGCCCCCCTGCCCGGCCGCGATCACCATCCCCTCGCTGGCGGCGATGGTCCGCAGCCCGGTGACGATGAACTCTCGCGCCAGCAGCGCGATCACCAGCCCGCTCGCCACCCGCCCCAGCCGCACCAGCATCACCAGCGCCGCCAGCACTATCAGCTTGTCGGCCAGCGGGTCCAAGAACTTCCCCACCACCGTCACCAGATTGCGCCGCCTGGCCAGCCAGCCGTCCACCACGTCGGTGATCGCCGCCAAGGCGTAGATCACCGCCGACCATACCGAGCTCATCGGATCGCCGTAGTAGGTCAGCAGGATGAAGAAGGGGATCACCGCCACCCTTCCCATCGTCAGCATGTTCGGCAGGTTGAAGAACTCGTCGCGCAGTCGGGCCATGGCCGGCGCACTCTAGCCCCGTTTCACCCCGGGGCGGAATGGCTACTCGATGCGCTTGCCGCCCAGCAGAAGGGCGAAGCCGTCCCCGCTCAGCTCGACCGTCGGCACGATCGGCGTCGTCCCCTCCGACTCCTCGGGAATCCCCACCACCCGCGGGGTCAGCGTCCCGTGCCAGCCCACCAGCACCGGCAGCGGCACCGCGCACGGAAATCCGGTGGCGATCGCCACCGAGCGCAGCTGCGCCGGCAGGCACAACAGCACCTTGCCCTTGCCCCGCAGGTGCACCAGGTGCAGGTCGGGGGCGATCTTCGAGGGCACCCGGCCGTTCTCGAAGACGATCGACTCCTGGAAGGCGAAGACCAGGTCCTCGCGGAAGTAGGCCGACTCCTCGTTGAGCTCGAAGGGCGTGTAGACCGCGTCGCGCGGGGCGTAGAGCAAGGTCCCGTTCCCCGAGACCCGCACCATCCGCCGCTCGCTGTCGCCGAACGGCTTGTCGGTGGCCTTGCCGCGGAAGCGCTTCATCTCCGGCACGTACTGCAGCGCCCCCACCGCCCCCACCAGCCCCTCCAGCCGCGCCAAGACCTCGCCCTGCACCTGCACCATCAGCCCGTCGGCGCTGACCTCGAACGGCCCCGGCCCGTCGGGCGCGCTGTAGGCCAACACCCGCGTCAGCTCGGTCAGCACCGGCACCGCTTCGTGGCCGGACAGCAGCGCCAGGCCCGGCTCGGCGGCCGCCGGCGGCTCCATCGCCTGCCCCGCTGGTTCCACGGTTTCCCCCTGGCCCTCGGGCGCCGGCTCCGGGTTCCCGCCCTCGGCCTCCAGCGCTTCCGGCTGCGGCGCGCTCTCGACCTCGATCGCGACCTCGACCTCCGCCTCCTTGGCCTCGACCACCTTGGGCGCGCGCTTCTTGCCCTTGGAGGCCAGCCCTGCCGCCGGCGAAGCCGTCTTCTCCTCGTCCAGCGCGCCCACCCGCGGCGCCTTCGACGGGTCGCGCAGCGCCCGCTCCATCCGCTCGGCCATGGTCAGGCTGCCGGCGGCGACGAAGCTGTCCTTGGCCCGGGCGTACTCGCCGCCCTGGGCGTATGCCAGCCCCAGGTAGTTGTGGGCCTTCTTGTGGTCCGGGGCCAGGTCGACCGCGGTCTCGAACTCGCGGGTCGCCCGCTGCAGGGCGTTGGTCTTCAGGTACACCAGCCCCAGGTTCACCCGCAGCGTCGGGTCCACCGGGTTGTCGCGCACCAGCGCCTCGTAGATCTCGGCGGCGCGCTCGAAGGTCCCCTGCTTGAAGTAGGCCAGCCCCAGCAGGTTCTGTGCCTTCTGGTTCTTGGGCTGCAGCTTGTAGGCCTTCTCCAGCACGTCCTTGGCCTCGGAGGTCTTGCCCGAGGACAGCAGCTCACCGCCCTTGGCCAGGTGCTGCAGGAACTCTTCGTCGACCGTCCCGTCGTCGGCCTCGGCCACCAGCCGCTCGATGTCTCCCATGGCTGCCTTTCCTGCCTCGAATGCCGACGAGCCGCGGAGCCTCAGCTCTCGCTCTTGAACGCGAAGTACAGCCGCAAAACCTTCCGCACGTAGTCCTGGGTCTCGGCGATGGCCGGAATGCCGCCGGCCCGCTTCACCGCCTCTGGCCCGGCGTTGTAGGCGGCGACGATCTGCACCATGTCCCCGCCGAACTGGTTGGCCAGCAGCCGCAGGTAGCGCACCCCGCCGTGGATGTTCTGCCGGGGGTCGAAGGCATCGGCGACGAACATCTCGGTGGCGGTCTGGGGCATCAGCTGCATCAGCCCCTGGGCGCCCTTGGGCGAGAGCGCCTGCGGGTTGAAGTTCGACTCCACCGCCATCACCGCCCGCGCCAGCGGCAGCGGGATCTTGTAGAGCTCGCAGGCTTCCTCGAGGAAGCGGTCGTACTCGGGCAGCGCCTTGGCGCGGACCTCGGACGCCGCCGGCCCGCCCTCGGCCGCCGCCCGCGCCTTGCCGCGCTTGCCGCCCTTGGGGACGTTGGTCAGCACCGTGACCCCGTCCTCGCCGGCGTACTGGTAGATGCGGTCGGCGCGCGCCTCGGCCGCGACCGCCAGCAGGCAGCCGGCCAGCAGCGAAACAGGCAGTCTGTTCAAGCGCTTGCGCATCGTCACCGGTTCCGACCCCGCGCGCCCGGCCGGCGCACGAGTCGCCGCCGCAGGGTGGGCCAGTGTAGCAGCCAGATTTCCAAGCTCGCAAGAAATTGCCCGCAATCACGGACCTTTCGACGGCTCCCGGCCGCCTTCCAACCAGCGTGGCTTCCCTCCCCTCGACCCTCCAGCGCCTGCTCGTGGCCGCCTACTTTTGAATCCCCTAGAATGCCCGGCCTCGCCTCCCACTTCCGGGCGGCGGCGGCCCGAGGTGGCGAGTGTCCGAGCGCTTCGACTTCCTGGTGATTGGCGGCGGAGTGGCCGGGCTCTTCTTCGCCCTCAAGGCGGCCCGGCATGGCAGGGTCGCGGTGCTGACCAAGCGAGCGCGCAGCGAGGGAGCGACCAATTATGCCCAGGGCGGAATCGCCGCCGTGCTCTCGCCCGAGGATTCGCTCGAGGCGCACGTCAACGACACCCTCGCCGCCGGGGCCGGGCTGTGCAGGCGGGAGGCGGTCGAGGTCTGCGTGCACGAGGGGCCGGGGCGGGTGCGCGAGCTGGTGGAGCTGGGCGTGGAGTTCACCCGCCGCGACGGCGGGCGCGACCTGGACCTGACGCGCGAGGGCGGCCACTCGACGAGGCGGGTGGCGCACGCCGCCGACCTGACCGGCCGAGAGGTCGAGCGGGCGCTCCTCGCGGCCTGCGACGAGCAGCCGAACATCACCTTCTTCCAGCATTGCATGGCCATCGACCTGATCACCGAGCGCAAGATCGGCCGAGCGCCGACCGATCGCGTGGTGGGGGCCTACGTGCTGCGGCCCGAGGGCAACGTCGACACCTTCCTCGGCAAGGTGACGGTGCTGGCGACCGGCGGAGCGGGCAAGGTCTACCTCTACGCCACCAGCCCCGACGTCTCGACCGGCGACGGCGTGGCGATGGCCTATCGGGCCGGGGCGCGCATCGCCAACATGGAGTTCTACCAGTTCCACCCCACCTGCCTGTTCCACCCCCAGGCCAAGAACTTCCTGATCAGCGAGGCGCTGCGCGGCGAGGGCGGGATCCTGCGGCTCAAGAACGGGCAGAGCTTCATGGAGAAGTACCACCCCATGGGCTGCCTGGCGCCGCGGGACGTGGTGGCGCGGGCGATCGACGCCGAGATGAAGCGCGGCGGCGACGACTGCGTGTACCTGGACATGACGCACCTGCCCAAGGCCTTCCTGATCGAGCACTTCCCCAACATCCACGCCACCTGCAAGGAGTTCGGCATCGATCTCACCCAGCAGCCGATCCCGGTGGTGCCGGCGGCGCACTACATGTGCGGCGGAGTGGTGGTGGATCTGCACGGACAGACCAGCCTGCCGTCGCTGCTGGCGATCGGCGAGGTGAGCTGCACCGGGCTGCACGGGGCGAACCGGCTGGCCTCCAACTCGCTGCTCGAGGGGCTGGTGTGGGGAGCGCGGGCGGCCGAGTACGCCAAGGGGCTGCTCGCCGAGGCGCACACCCCGCAGACCCCGCCGGCCTGGGACCCCGGGCAGGCGGCGGACTCCGACGAGAGCGTGGTGGTGTCGCAGAACTGGGACGAGCTGCGCCGGTTCATGTGGAACTACGTGGGCATCGTGCGCACCGACAAGCGGCTGACCCGGGCCCGGCGGCGGCTGGAGCTGCTGCGCGAGGAGATCCGCGAGTACTACTGGCGGTTCAAGGTCACCAGCGACACGCTCGAGCTGCGCAACATCGCCGACGTGGCCATGCTCATCGTCGAGTGCGCGCTGCGCCGCCACGAGAGCCGCGGGCTGCACTACACCCTCGACTATCCCAAGCGCGACGACGAGCACGCCGCGGTCGACACCGTGCTCTCCCGGGCGATGCTCGAGAGGAGCTAGGCCGCTCTCACTCGACCGACCGGTCGAGCATCCAAGCCAGCCAGGCGATGCCCAGCCACTGGCCGACGCTGCGCTGAGTGAGCGGCGGCGCGGCCACCAGGTTGGAGACCGGGTGGACCGAGAAGACGTTGCGCAGCCGCTGCTCGCGGAACTCGTCGATCCCGGTGGTGGTCAGGCGGGCGCGGCTCTCGTCCTTGTAGGCCCGGACGCGCCCCCACTTCACCGCCGGCTCGCGGCCGACCACGTCCTTGATGTCCGAGAGCAGCGTCCCGGGCAGCCGGCCGCGCACCACCAGCACCTTGCCGGCGCGGACCGAGATCAGGAACAGCTCGCGGCGGCGCTCGTACCAGAGGTAGGCGACGACCGCAGCAACGATGGCGAGGGCGAGGAACATGGTGCGCGGATGCTATTCCGGCCGGCGAGCGCGGGACAACCGGGCAGCCGGATTTCTTGAGGAGCCGCGGCGCCCTACCCCTTGGCCACCGCCGCCAACTGCGGATCGGTGACCGCCCGCTGCGGGCCCTTCACCCGGCCCGCGGCGGCCATCTCCAGCACCAGCCGCAGCTGCTTCATCAGCACCGAGAACACGCCCTTGAGGATCTCCGGGCGGTCGGAGACCAGGTCGAGGAAGTCCTGGCGGTCGATGACCAGGGTGCGCACGTCGCTGATCGCCCGCGCCCCGGCCGGCCGCGGGGAGCCGTCGAGGATCGAGACCTCGCCGAAGGCCTCCTTCTCGCGGGCCTCGAGGATCTGGGCGCAGTCTTTCTCCACCGACACCCGGCCTTCGACCACCACGTAGAGCATGTCGCCGGGATCGTTCTCCTTGTAGATGACCGCCCCGGCCTCGAAGCGCCGGTCGCGTGCGATGGCCGCCAGCGCCGCCAGGTCGTCCACGCCGCACTTCTCGAAGATGCCGACCCCTTCCAGCAGGAAGACCTTCTCGATGACGTTCTCGCTCACGGCGCCCTCCTGGATGATCTGGACCTTCTCGGCCTCGGGCGCGTGGCGCCGCAGGGTGTAGATGGCACAGGCTCGCAGCACCGCGTCCCTGGAGACCGCCAGCTCCAGCAACCGCGCCGCCGACCGCTCGACTTCGCCCACACCATCGTCGAAGCGATGGCAGCGCTCCAGCAGCGGCAGCACCCGCGTGCGCAGCGGATCCTCGACCAGGTTCTCGAACAGCTCCAGGGCGTAGGCCCGCTCCCGGTGCTGCCCGGAGACGAAGCGGTTGAAGACGTTGAGCATGCTGCGGTGCGGGTAGACGAGCCCCAGCAGCCGGAAGGCGATCTCCAGGTTCTGATCCAGCCGATCGGCCAGCACCCGGACCAGGATCGCCTCGGGCCCGAGCGCCCGGCGCAGGTCCTGGAAGATCGGCAGGTAGTAGAGGTAGGCCTCCACCCGCCGCAACACCGCCGCCTCGACCCGCTCGCGCTCGAAGCGCAGCTCCTCGTCCTCGCCCCTCATCCGCGAGAGCGCCAAGGCGATGCGGTAGCGCAGGAACGGGTCGTCCTCGATGTTGCTGAACAAGAGCGTGTGCGCCGCCCAGGATGTCCGCACGTAGCGCAAGAGGCGCGGCAGCTCGTAGCGCACCTGCACCGCCAGCGCCTTGTCGTTGAGCGAGGTCTCCAGCAGGTCGGCGATCTCGTCGCCCATCGCCGCCAGCGCCTCGCGCGCCGCCCGGCGCATCTGCCGCTGGCCGAGCATGGCCAGGATCTGCGGGGCCAGCTCCTCCCGGCCGCACTCGCCCGCGGCCAGCACCGCCAGCCGGCGCACCGATTCGTCGGGATCCGCCAGCAGCCGGTCCAGGGCCGCCGTGTAGCGCGTCCCCTTGAGCCGGCCCACCAGCTTGGCCAGCTCCCGCCGCTCGGCCGGCGACGGATTCTCGGCCTGCAGCATCCGCTCCAGCGCCTCGGCCGCCGGCCCGCCCGGCTCGCCCCGCTCGAGCTCCAGGCGCAGCAGCGCGCCGACCGCTGCCGCCCGCAAACCGGGATCCTGGGAGGCGATCTTCGGCTCCAGGTAGACGCGGGCCTCAGAATCGAGCCGAGCCAGCGCGAAGACTGCCTCGTCCCGCGGCCGCCGCTCGTCGCTCTCCACCATCGCCCGCAGGCGCGGCACCAGCTCCTTGATTCCCAGCTCCGCCGCCAACTGGACCCCGCGCGCCCGCACCCTCTCGCCGGAATGCGACAGCAACACCCTGACCCAGGGTGACAGCTGGGCATTCCGATCGGCGGCCAAGAGATTGGCGGCCATCAGCGCCCGGGCGGGCTCGGGGTCGGTCAGAGCCTTGAGCAGCACCGAGCGAGCAGCGGCGTCCAACGGCATCTGCTCGCCCCAGCTCGAGCGCGACAGGCGCGCGTCGATGGTGGCCACGTAGTGCCGCTTGACCAGGAACAACAGCGCGACGAATCCCGCTGAGAGCGCCGCCACAGCTCCGGCCAGGCCGATCTCGTGAATGCGTCCCGCCAGCAGCACCAGCGCCGCACCTCCGAGCGCGGCGCCGCCCTTCTTCACCAGGCCGTCGATCAGAGAGCGGGCCGAAACCCGGGTCCCGTCCGGAAGCGGGCCGTACAGCAGCTGCATTCCGGTCGGGTGCAGCGACAGAGAGCCCAGGCTCTCGGCGACCTTGAGGCTGAACGCCGGAGCCAGCCCTGGCCGCAGCGCCCCCCACAGCCCGGCGAGCAAGGTCAGCGCCGGGGTGATCCCCAGGTAGACGAAGATGCCGAAGCGGGAGAGCATTCGCGACGAGAGGAACAGCTGGAAGATCGTCGCCAGGATGCCCATCACCAGGCTGGCGATTCCGAAGATCGCCGCCAACTCCTTCTCGCTCAAGTGCCCCTGCACGCTGACGCGGAAGAGGTAGTCGCTGACCACCGTCAGCACCGAGGCCACTGCGGCCACCGCGATCAGCGCGCGGGCATAGCGATCGCGAAACAGGCCGCGCGCCCTGGCGCCGGGAAGGAATCGCGGCCTGCTCGACGCCTGCGCCCGGGGCGCCACCGGCTCGCGCCGGCGCTCCAGCACGAGCCCCATCCACGCGCAGATGAACATGGTGATCGCCGAAAAGACGATCGTCGGCACCACGCCCACCACCCCACCCAGCCCGCCGACCACGCCGCCGAGGATCGAGCCGGCCATCCCGAACCCACCGATGACTCCGAACAGTCGCTTGGCCTGGCGGGCGTCGAAGCGCTCTCCCAGGTGCGCCCAGAAGCGCACCGAGGTGACGGTGGCGTAGCTCTCCGCGAACAGGTAGAGCCCTCCCACCGCCAGCTGCAGATCGAGCATCGCGCCGACCGCCAGCAGCAGCGTGGTGGCCCCTGACGCCGCTACGCTGCGCCGCGGCGGGGCGGCGCCCGGTTTGAGCGCGCCCCACGCCACCGCGAAGAACGCCGTGGAGATCGCCGACAGGATGTAGAGCCAGGGCAGCACCCGGGCCTCGAAGCGAGCGACGACCAGGGCGTTGGCGGCGGTCTTGAGAACGGCGACGCCGGTGACGAACGAGAGCTGGAAGATGAAAGCGGGCGCGACGGCGCGCGCCTCGCCGGGCTCCAGTGCCAGCAGGCTCAGGGGTTTCCAGGACCGCCCTGGGGGCCGGTGGATAGGGGTCTGGCTGGTAGACAGGGTCAGACCCTCCGGTCGCGGTTCAGGGCCACGCGGGATCGGCGTCGGCGGGCACCGGCAGCGACCAGTTCAGCCGGGCGCGACCGACCGCGCTCGACAGGCTCAGCTCGAAGCCGCCGGAGTGCAGCGGCAAGAGCGGCCGTCCGCCGGGGAGGGCGCGCGGAAACTTGAGCCGGTAGCCGACCCAGAAATCCTCGAGGTACGGATAGAGGGCGCGCAGGTTGGGGTCCGGCCCGCCCAGCTTCTCCACCGAGATCGGCTCGACCTCGCCGCCCTCGCCGACCAGCGCCAGGTGCCACATCGAGCCCTTGCGGGAGAAGTCGTCGAAGCGCCGCTCATTCACGTGCACCGCCAGGAACAGCACGATGGAGTTGGCGTGCTCGGCCCTCTCCTTCTCCAGCAGCGCGGCGCGCTCGGACTGCGGCAGGCCGCGAAACTCGCTCAGCCGCTCCACCCGCGCCTGGCGCAGCTCCATGGTCTCCAGGCTGGCGACGAAGAAGGCCCGGCTGTCGAGCCCCTCGTAGATCTCCGCCCGCCGCGTCCAGCGGCCGAGGACCTCCTGGTAGTGGGCCTCGGAGGCGTCGTCCGCCACCCGCGGCGGAGGCGGGCCGACGTGCGGCATGCCCATCATCCACTGGCAGCCGCTCAGCAGCGCCGCGCACAGCAAGGCCGCAGAGAGAGTTCGTCGCATCGCCATGAGCGGCTCCTCGCCGGCCTGCTCAGCCGCGCGAGGGGATGAAGTCCTCGCGGCTGAACAGCGCCTTGAGCACGAAGCCTCGCTGCTCCACGGCCTCGCGTCCACCCTCCTGCCGATCGACCAGGGCCACCACGCCCACCACTGACAGTCCCTCGGCCTGCGCCCGCTCGACGGCCTTGAGCGTCGAGGCCCCGGTGGTGACCACGTCCTCGACGATGACCACCGGATCGCCGTCCTTGAGCGTGCTGCGCCCCTCGACCCACTGGCCGGTGCCGTGCCCCTTGGGCTCCTTGCGCACCAGGAAGGCCTGCATCGGCTCGCCGGCGAGATAGCTGGTCAGCGAGATCGCCGAGGCGAGCGGGTCGGCCCCCAGCGTCAGCCCGCCGACCGCCACCGGTTTGCGGGCGAAGCCGCGCGCCGCCTCCAGCATCAGCCGGCCGATCAGGTAGTGCCCCTCGGCGGAGAGCGCCACCCGCTTGCAGTCGATGTAGAAGTCGCTGGTCTTGCCCGAGCTGAGGACCACCGAGCGCCGCTCGAAGCTGAGCCGCTTGAGCAGCTCCAGCAGCCGGGCGCGGTCCGGGGCCAGGTCCACGCTAGAGCCTCCTCAGGTACCCGACCAGCTGCTCCGGATACCCCAGCTGCTCCAGCAGGGTCTGTTTGAGGCCGGGATCCATCGCGCTCCACAGCTCGGCCACCAGCGCCAGATCCTGGTTGACGCTCGCCAGCCGCCCGATCAGGTCCTGCGCCAGCTCGTCGAGGTCGACCTCTTCCTCGCCCTCGCCCTCCACCATCTCGGGCGCCAGCTGGTCCTCGGGCGGGTTGATGGCGCGGTCCAGCGTCCCGGCGAGGCCGGGGGTGAGCCGCCCCTGCTCTTCCAGGCGGCCGCGGACGGCCACCAGCTCGTCGTGGTCGGCGCCCTTGTGCTCGAGCAGATCGGCCAGCGCCAGCCCGAGCCCGTCCTCCTCGGACAGATCGGTGTGCACGCGCGCCAGCACCCGCTCGCGCTTGAGCAGCCGCAGCGCCGCCACGCGGCGGAAGCCGGTCACGATCTGGAAGCGATCGGGCGGGCGCAGCCTCAGGTCGACGGGGAACAGCTGTCCGAGCTTTGCCAGCGAGGTGGCCAGGCTGTCGATCTCCCCCTCGGGCCGCAGGCGGAAGGTGTCGTCGTCGTCGACCTTGTCGAGCTTGAGCAGCGCCAGGGCGCCCAGCCGCGCGCTGCGCTTGGGAGGCAGCTCGGGGAGTGGCGCCCGAGGAGCCTCGGGCACCGGCGCGGGGGCGGCCGCCTCGGCCTTCGGCGCGGGCTCCGGCTCGGGCGGCTCCCCGGGGCCGGCGTCGAGAGCGATGGCCCTGCCGGCAGGCAGCGACACCGGTTCGGCGGAAGGCTCGGCCGCGCGCGCCTCAGGCTCTGGCTGCTGCTCGAGGGCAGCGCTGGGCTCGGGCGGCACAGCCTCGGCCGCCGGAGTCTCGGGCGGCGGAATGGGAAGGTTTTCTCCCTCGGACACCTTGAGCTCCAGGCTGCAGGGTGCGCCGCCGGCGCGCGGGCCGGCGGCGACCGTGCGCTACTTCTTGCGCTTGACGACCACCTTGCGCTTGCCCAGCCCCACCGGGACCGGGGCGCTCTCGTCGCTGGCGATCTTGAGGGCCGGCGGCGGCGGAGGCGGCGGCGCCGGAGGCTTGAACGCCTCGGGGGCCTTGGACGGGGCGGCGGCAGGCTTGGCAGCCGGCTTGGGAGGCGCCGGCGGCGGGCGGGGCGGAGTGGTCGTCATCGGGCGGACCGCCGGCTTGCTAGCCGGGGTGGTGGCCGCGCGAGCGGCACGCTCGCCCAGCTTGACCTCGTCCACCGCCCCCATGTCGACCCGTCCGCGGAAGGCGGCGCCCTCGACGATGATCACCCGCGGCGAGTTGATGTCGCCGACCATCCGACCTTCCTTGGTCAGATGGACGCTCTCGCTGGCGGTGATGTTGCCGACCACCACCCCGCTGATGATGGCGTTGCGCACGGTGGCGTCGGCCTTGACCACGCCCGAGGGCTCGATGATCAGGGTCTTGGTCAGGGTGATGGAGCCGTGGACCCGGCCGCGGACGGTCAAGTCCTCGTCGCCCTCCAACTTGCCGTTGATGAGGATCGACTCACCGATCACGGTGTTATCCACCTGTTCCATCTCCTTCGATTGAATGGCCATGAGCAGCTCCTAAGATCTGGCTGGCGCGCCGGGGCGCGGCGCAGATCAGCGGCCCTTCTCGACGTCCATGTCGACGTTGCCCTTGAAGCTGGCGCCGTCGGCGATGAGGATGCGCGGGGCCTTGATGTCGCCGACCACGCGGCAGTCGCTCTTGAGCTCGACCTTGTCGGTGGCCACGATGTTGCCGGTGACCTTGCCGGCGATCTCCACGTTCTGGGTGGAGATGTCGGCCTCGACGATGCCGCTGCCCTCGACGAACAGGCTCTCCTTGACGGCGATCTTGCCCTTGACGGTGCCCTGGATCACCAGGTCCTCGTCGCCGCTGATCTCGCCGTCGATCATGATGCTGCTGCCGATCACCGTGTTGGCCATGGAGCCCTCGTAGTTCAAATGAGTTGCCTGACTTTCCTGGGAGAAACGGATCTGAAGCGGTCTAGAGGTCGTCGGGGAGCTTGACGTCCATCTCGATCGAGCCGTTGAAGTGGGCCCCGTCCTCGATGATCACCTTGGGGGCGCGCACGTCGCCGGTGACCACCGCGCTGGCGTTGATCGCCACCAGGTCCCCGGCGTCGATGTTGCCGTTGGCCTCGCCGTTGATGGTCAGCTGCTCGGCCCGGATGTCGGCGTCGACCTTGCCGGTGCCCTCGATGGTCAGGTGGTTCTTGAGGCTGATCTGCCCCTCCACCTTCCCCTCGATCACCAGGTCCCCACCGCCGGTGAGGTTGCCCTTGATGTGGATGCCCTTGCCGATGATGCCGGTGCCCTCGGTGGCCATCGCGCTTCCTTTCAGAGTCGTGTCGCGCCGCAGCGCGGGAACGCCACGGACCCTACCGTGGTCGCTCGTACACTGTCAACAAATCGAAATCGTCCACTCCCCGGCGATTGCCGCCCTGATTTCAAGGACTTGCAGCCTAGGAGAGGTGGGAGTCGATGAAGGCCAGGAAGTCGCCCCAGGTCCGCTCCCGCTCCAGCTCGTTGAACAGCTCGTGCCGAGCCCCCGCATACTCCTTGAGCTGCTTGTCGGCGGAGCCGAGGCCGGCAAAGAGGTCGCGCACCGCCTGGGCCGAGACGATGGGGTCGTCCGACCCCACCACCGCCAGCGCCGGCAGGGTGATCTCGGCGCAGCGGCGGCGCACCTCGTCCATCACCCGGTGGCTCTCGTTGAACCAGCGCGGGGTGGCGACGTGCAGGTAGAGCGGGTCCTTCCAGCTCGCCTCCTGGATCGCCACCTCGCGGGTGAGCTGCTCGGCCTTGAGCTCGTTGCCCATCGGCAGCCAGGGGAGGATCTTGTCGACCGCCTTGGCAGCCCAGACCTTGATCGCCGGGGGCTCGAAGGCCAGCCGCATCAGCGGCGAGCCGAAGATCACCCCGGCCACCTCGGACTTCCTGCCCAGCGCCCAGCGGGCGCAGATCAGGCCGCCCAGGCTGTGGCCGTAGAGGAAGAGCTTCTTGCCTTCGGCCGCCTGGCGCGCGTGCCCGAGCAGGACCTCGAGGTCGTCCAGGTACTGGTAGAAGGCGTCGCAGTAGGCCCGCCGGCCGTCGGACTGGCCGTGGCCCCGGTAATCGAAGGCGTGGCAGGCGATGCCGCGGCGGGCCAGGAACTCCATCTCCGCCTTGTGGCGCCCCGAGTGGTCGCCGTAGCCGTGGACCACCGCCAGATGCGCCCGCTCGGCCGAGGCCTCCGCCGGCCGGACCGAGCGCCAGAACAGCCGCAGGTTGTCCTTGGCGGCGAAGAATCCCTCGTCGTAGCGCAGCTGCCCCGGGCTCACCGCGGTGTCGAGCTCTCCCATGGCAGGCGACGTTAGGGTCGCGGCGACGGGCGTGTCAAATCGCCGACGGCGTTGGAAATCGGCGATCGGCGCCGCGGGCTACTGGCCGGCGGGCCGCTCCAGCTTGCGCAGCTTGGCCTCGACGCTCTTGCGCAGCTCGGGGTCGGGCGCCGCCTCGAGGGCCTTGAGGGCGCGGCGGAAGGCCTTGGCCGCCTCGTCTCGGCGCGAGGCTTTCTGGTAGGCGTCGCCCAGGTGCTCGGCGATCACCGGCTCGTCCGGCAGCAGTTGCAGCGCCCTCTCTAGCGACTGCACCGCGCGATCGAGCTGCCCCTTCTTGAAGTAGACCCAGCCCAGCGAGTCGAGGAAGGCGCCGTTGTCCGGGCCCGCCTCCAGCGCCTGGCGGATCAGCGCCTCGGCCTCGTCCAGGTCGCGGCCCAGGTCGGCCAGGGTGTAGCCGACGAAGTTGAGGGCGCTGGCGTTCTTCGGCTCGCGCGCCAGAACCTTGCGCATCTGCTCGATCGCGCCCTGGCGCTCGCCCCTCTTGTCGAGGGCCACCGCCAGGGCGAACAGCAGCTCCAGCTCGCCGGGGCGCTGGCGCAGCCGCTCCTCGAGCATCTTCACCGCCTCGTCCACCCGCCCCGCCCGCTGGTAGAGCGCCGACAGCGAGGCGACCAGCGCCGGCTCACCCCGCCCCGAGCGCAGCGCCCCCTCGAGCGTGCCCAACGCCTCGTCCACCTTGTCGGCCCGCTCCAGGGCGTCGGCGAGCGCCAGCAGGGCCTCGATTCGGTCCGGCTCGCGGGCCTGCGCCCGCCGCGCCAGCGAAAGCGCCTGGCCGTGCTCCTTGAGCTGCGACAGGCAGGAGATCCGATGCACCAGCGCCTGCAAGCCCAGCTCCGACTCCTCGCCCACCAGCGCGTAGGCCTTCACCGCCGCCGGCAGTTGCTTGAGCTCCTCCAGCACCCGGCCCCAGAAGTAGCTGACCGTCTCGTCGCCTGGAGAGAGCGCGTGGGCCTGTTCGAACAGCTCCGCCGATTCCTTGAGGCGGTCGGCCTTGGCAAAGGCGAACGCCAGCCGGGCGCGCACCGCCGGGTCCTCGGGAGCGAGCGAGAGCAGCTGGTCGAAGTAGGCCTTGGCGCTCTTGAGATCGCCCTTGCGCAGCTGCAGCGTGCCCATGGCCACCAGCCGCTCGGGATCTTCCGAGTCGCGGGCCAGCGCCTCCAGGAAGCTGCGCTCCGCCTCGTCGAGCCTCCCCAGCGCTTCGTAGGCGCGCCCCAGCTCGGTCAGGATCTCCGGGTCGCCGGGGCTGCACTGCGAGGCGAGGCTGAGGAAGCGCACTGCCTGCTCGAGCTTGTTCTCCTGGCCGAACCAGCGCCCCAGCGCCCGGTAGGCAGCCGGCTCCTCGGGCAGGGCTCGAGCGAGGGCCTCGGCCGCGGCGATCGCCTTGGCCTCGTTCCCCGCCTGCAGCTGGACCTGCAGCTCCAGCAGATAGGCCGCCTTGTCCTTGGGCTCGAGCTCGATCGCCCTGCCCAACGCCACCAGGGCCTGGCGGGGCTTGCGCTGCTCGGCGTAGAGCTTGCCCAGCGCGAGGTGCGCCGGCGCATACCGCGGCGAGGCGGCGATGACCTGCCTGAGCTCGCCCTCGGCCCGGTCCAGGGCCCCCAGCCGCTGGTACTGCTCGGCCAGCGCCACCCGCAGAAAAGGAGTCTCGGGGTCGAAGACCACCGCCAGCTTCAGCTCCTCGATCGCCTCCCGCGGCTCGCCCCGGTTGGTGGCCAGCATCGCCATCACGAAGTGGGCGTAGGCGCGGCTGGAGGCGAAGCGCTCGGCTCCCGACGCGTGGAAGGCCTCCTCCATCGCCGCCCGGTCCGGGGCGCGGCGCTGGGCCTGGGCCGCAGCGCAGCCGAGCGCGAGGGCGGCCGCGACCGCCGCAGCCGACCCACCTCTGACGAGGGAAGCGGCGGCACGGCCGAAGGCGAGGGAGTACGGGGGCGGCATCTCTGCCGGATTGTATCCGGCCCGGCGGCGCGGCGCTTCGCTAAGGCTCGGGCTGCGGCCGCAAGCTGGCGAGCAGCGACTCGATATCCTGGCTGCCGTTGCCCAAGTCGAAGATCCGGGTCTCGATCGGCACGCCCAGCGTCTGCTCGAGCGCGGCGGCGACTCGGCCGCAAACCGCCCGCGCGGTGGCCGGGGCGATGTCAGGCAGGAAGGCAGCGAAGCGCCCGCGCCCCAGATGCCCCAGCAAATCGGACGCCCGCAGCGCGGTCTGGAACGCCCCAGCCGCCGGCCCCAGTCGCGACGGCTCGACCGACTGGCGTGGGATGAATCCGACCAGCGCCACCTCGCGCGCGTAGTGGCGCGCCCGGGAGAGCTCCTGCGCCAGGCGCTGGGCGAAGCTGGCCGGCTCGAGCAGCCCCGTCGCCGGGTCGGCGCCTGCCCGCCGCAGCTTCTCCAGCCGCTTGTGGTGGAGGCCCTGCGCACGCTTGGCCAGCGCGTTTCCCACCCGCTCGAACAGCTCGGAGGACTGATAGGGCTTGGCCAGGTAGTCGACGGCTCCCAGGTTGAGCGCCCGCACCTTCTCGGCGATGCCGTGGTGGGCGGAGACCAGGATGACCGGGATGTCCCCGGTGTCCGGCGAGGCCTGCAGCGCGGCCGCGGCGTCGAGGCCGTCCACCCGCGGGAGGAAGACGTCCATCAGGATGAGATCCGGCTGGAGGGCGCGCGCCTTGGCGATGGCCTCGGCCCCGTCGCAGGCCAGCTCGACCCGGTAGCGCGAGCGCAGCAGCTCGGCGGTGACCGCGGCGACCTGGGGCTCGTCCTCCACCAGCAGCACCCGCGAGCGCGCCCCGTCGTTCAGGCCCTCGCCGGGCAGGCGCGCGTCGGTGTGCGGGAGGGTGAAGACCACGCGGGCGCCGCCTTCGGCCCGGTTCTCGGCCCAGATCTCGCCGGCGTGCATCTCCACGTACTCGCGGCAGATGGCCAGGCCCAGCCCGACCCCTCCCGGCCCGTGGCGGTACTTGTCGAAGACCAGCGCCAGCTCGTCGGCGGGTATCCCGGGGCCGTCGTCCTCCACCGTGACCCGCAGCTGGCGCCCTTCGGGACGGTCCACCTCCTCCAGCGCCAGCCGCACCTCGCCGCCCAGGCGCGCGTGGGCGAGGGCGTTGGCCAGCAGGTTCTGCAGCACCTGCCGCAGCTTGACGCGATCGGCGAGCAGCCCCGAGCGCTCCGGAGCCTTCACGGCGATCGAGACGCCGCGGTCGGCGCCCAGGATCTCGTGCTCGGCGGCGAGCTCGCGGCACAGGGCCGCCAGGTCCAGCTCCTCCGGCTCGAGCGTCATCCGCGCCGCGTCGCCGCGGGCCCTCTCCAGCAGGCGCTCCACCAGCTCCAGCACCTTGCGCGACTGGCCGGCGATCGATTGCACCGACGCCGCCGCCTGGCCGGAGAGCTCGGCGTACTGCAGCAGGCGGAGGTGGCCCATCATGACGTGCAGCGGGCCACGCAGGTCGTGGGAGCAGACCGCCAGCATCTCGTCCTTGAAGTGGTTGAGGCCCTTGAGGCGCTGGTTGGCCTCCAGCAACTCCTGATAGCGATCGACATAGGCCGCCTCCATCTGGTCCCGCTGCTGGCGCAGCAGCTGCCGGTGGCGCGCGGTGCGCACCAGCGAGGCCAGCACGCTGGCCGCCGCCCGGGAGAAGTCGAGCTCCTCCTGCCCGTAGGCGCCCTCCTGGCGCGCCGAGCGCAGGAACAGCACCCCCAGCTGCTCCTCCTGCCAGATCAACGGCTGCACCAGGATGCTGCGCACCGACTTGGCGTCGATCAGCGGCCGCACCTCGGCCAGCAGTGGGTCCTTGGAGGCGTCGTCCACCAGCACCGGCTCGCGGGTGGAGAGGGACTTCTTGATCTCGGGGTAGCGCGCCAGGTCGATGGTCAGGTTGAAGCCGCCGGAGTGGATGCTGGTGGCCACCACCGTGGCGGTCCGCGGCCCTTCGCCCAGCACCACCGAGCAGCGGTCCCCCGGCAGCACCTTGGCCAGCACCTGCATGGCCCGCGGCAGCAGCTCCTCCAGCGCCAATCCGGCCGCCGACAGCTCCGCCAGCTCGACCAGTGCCTCGAACCTCGACCTGCAGAGTGCCTCGGCATCGGCCAGCCGCTTGAGGCGCAGGGCCTGCTCGAGGCGATCCCTCAGCGCTTCAACTTCCTCGGCGTGCAGCACCTCGTCGGCGCCGGCCGCGCGCAGCGCCGCCGCCTGGTCGGCGGGGCCCAATGCCAGCAATGCCAGCGAGCGCAAGGTCGCCGATTGGCGCAGCCGCCCGACCCGGTCCAGGCAGGCCGGCCCGGGATCGGCCACCAACAGCAGCTCGGCGCCGATGGCCGCCGCCCGCGCCTCCACCGCCTCCAGCCGGTCGCCGCCCTCCAGCAGCTCCAGCTCGGGGAGGACGGCGCGGAGTCGCTGGCAGCAGCCGGCCTCTCCCACCACCAGGACCCGGCTCGGCACCACTCCTCTGAGGCCAGCTCGAGTCATGTCCCATCGCTCCTCGCGCCCCGGAGGACGGTCCCGACCTCAGGCCATCTTCCTCGCCCGCAGCGCGGACGACACCGTCCGCTGCAAGTCCTCGGGCGCCCAGGGCCGCTGCAGGTAGGCGTTGAACCCGGCGTGGCTGGCGCGGCGCGCCACCCGCTCCTCGCGCGCTCCCGCCAGCGCCAGGATGGGCAGGTTCCGGGTCTGCTCGGTGGCGCGCAACGTTCCCACCAGCTCCCCGCCCTGCGCCAGATCGGCCAGCACCAGATCCGGCCGGAAGCAGCCCACCGCCAGGCCGGCCTCGAAGCCGCCGGCGACTGCCCGAGCGTCATAGCCGGCGCTCTCCAGCGCCCCCACCAGCTGCTCCCCCGCCGCCCGCTCGCAGCCGATGATCAGCACCCGCGCCGCCTCGCCCTCCTCGCGCAGCTCGGGCGGCATCGGCATCCCGTGCCGCCGGATGAAGCTCGCCAGCTCCTCGCGCGCGATGCGCCGGTGGCCGCCCGGGGTCCGGTGCGCCTTGAGCCGGCTGGCCTTGATCCAGTTCACCACCGTCGGCAGGCTCACGCCCAGGAAGTGGCTGGCTTCGAACGTCGTGTAGTACCTGCGCGCGCTCTGCAATCGACTCTCCGGCGATTACACAATTTTCAACTCGGCGAGGGTACGTGCCGGCTTCCAGGGGTGTCAAGGGAGAGGCCGCCCGCCAGCCACGAGGGAAAATCCTCGCTCAGCCAAGTGGTTGCCGGCGCGCCGCTCCCCTATAATGCGCCCCTTCCGGGCGCTTCACGCATAGCGGCCGGAAAATACTTGCCCTTCACCCCGGGAGAACTTCCATGCGCCGCCTGCTTCTGAGTGCTCTGGCGATCGCCGCCCTGACGCTGGCCGTGTCCGCCAGCGCCGCGGGCAATGACGATTGGAGCACTTTCTCGCCGGCGCCACCCGCGCCCGCTCCGGCGGCAGCGCCGGCACCGGCTCCTGCTGCCCGCCCCGCGGAGACGCCCGCTCCGGCGGCGGCGCCAGCTCCGGCTCCGGCCGCTCCCCGCCCCGCGCAGACGGCCGCGCCTGCTCCGGCGGCAGCGCCCGCTCCAGCCAGGCGCCACAACGAAGCTCCGCCGCCGACCGTCCCCAAGACCTCGGCCGCCGAATCGACCCCGGCCCCGGCGACCGCCCCGACCGCCGACTCTGGCGCCCCAACCACCACCGTCAACGAGTCGGTGATTCCCGCCACTCCGCCGCACAGCCCGGCCACCGCCGGCCGCCGGCTGGAGGACGACAACCTGCGGGTGATGAGCGGCTCCGCCGGCGCCACCGGCCTGCTGCGGGTGGGCTCGGCCGATCTCGGCCGGCCGGGCGTGGTCCGGATTTCAGTGCTCGGCCAGTACTTCAACGGCGCCAACTTCCCGGTGCTCAACGCCCATGACACCCGCTCGGCCGGCTCGCTCACCCTCGACTGGACGGCGCTGGAGTACCTCGAGGCCTACCTGTCCTACACCGTGGCCGCCAACAGCAATACCCGCTCCAGCCCGCCGCTGATGCAGACCCAGGGCGACATGGCGCTGGGCCTCAAGGCCGCCAAGGAAGTGACCAAGGGGCTGCGGTTGGGCGGCGACCTGCGGCTGCTGTCGCTGCCCGGAGTCGGCGGCCAGGACGTCAGCGGCTACGCCTTCGGCTTCGCCCCGCAGCTGCTGGCCAGCTACGACGTGCGCAAGGCGGCCCCCAAGGTCCCGCTGCGGCTGCACCTCAACGCCGGCTTCCTCCTCGACGGCAGCAGCCGGCTGGTCAGCAGCACCCACCAGCTGACCTCCGCCGAGGAGTACGCGCTGGGGATCAGCCAGTACCACCGGTTCACCCTCGGGCTGGGGCTGGAGGCGCCGCTGCCCTACGCCACCCCGTTCCTCGAGTACGGCTTTGGCTATCCGCTGGGGACCAAGACTCTGCTCGGCCCGGACAACGTCGCGGTCAGCGCCGCTAGCGCCATGCCACAGCTGCTGACGGTCGGCGCCAAGGTCACCGCCCTGCGCGACCTCTCCCTGCTGCTGGCGGTGGACATCGGGCTGTCACAGCGGGTGGCCAAGGGCATCCCGGCGACTCCGCCCTACAACGTCTGGTTCGGCCTCTCCTACGCCTTCGACCCGATGGCCAAGGGCGACACCAAGGTGGTGGAGAAGACAACCCTGGTCGAGCGCAAGGTTGAGGTGGCCACCGCGCCCCCGGTCTACACCGGCAAGGTGGGCGGAGCGGTCTTCGACCAGCAGACCAAGCAGCCGATCAGCGGAGTGCTGGTGGCCATGGCCGGGGCCGGGCTGCCGCCGGTGGCCTCCGACGTGGACGGCGGCCGCTTCCTGACCCACGAGCTGCCGGCCGGAAAGATCCAGCTGAGCTTCGCCCGCGAGGGCTACAAGGCGACCACCGTCGAGGCGGTGATCGAGGCCGGCAAGGTGGCCGCGGTACAGGCCTTCCTGGAGCCGGAGCTCAAGAGCGCCACGGTCAAGGTGACCCTGGTGTCGGGGAAGGCCAAGGTCGCCGGCAAGGTCAGCTTCGCCGGGCCCAAGGGCGCCGAGCTGGCGGTGGCCGCCGAGGGCGCCAGCCTCGAGCTGCCCCAGGGCCACTATGCCGGCACCGTCTCCGCCGACGGCTACCTCTCCAAGATCAAGGAGCTCGACGTCCCGGAGAGCGGCGAGGTCCACGTGGATATCGACCTGGCCCCGGTCCCCAAGAAGACCCTGGTGGTGGTCAAGCAGGACCGGATCGAGATCAGCCAGCAGGTCCACTTCGCCACCGGCAAGGCGACGATCCTCAACGACAGCTTCCAGCTGCTCGACCAGGTGATCGACGCCATCGTTCGCAGCGACCTCAAGAAGATCAAGGTCAACGGCCACACCGACAACCAGGGCAACAAGGAAGCCAACCGCAAGCTGTCCTCGGATCGGGCCCAGGCGGTGATGGACTACCTGATGAAGAAGGGCATCCCGGCCGCGCGGCTGGCGTCGGAGGGCTTCGGCGACAGCAAGCCGGTGGCCCCCAACCTCACCGCCCGCGGCCGCGAGCTCAACCGCCGGGTGGAGTTCATGATCCTGGAGCGCTGAGCGGCTCGGCCCCGGGGCGCCCGCTGCGGCGCCCCGGCAGGCCCTCAAACCTTGCGCGCGTAGAGCAGCGCTTCGCGATTGCCTGCCGGCCCTTCCACCGGGCAGTCCATCCAGCCGACGACCTGCATTCCCTGGGTGCCGACGAACTCGGCGATCCCCTCGATGGCCGCGCGCCGCTTGGCCTCGTCGCGCACCACCCCGCCCTTGCCCACCTCGCCCTTCCCCACCTCGAACTGCGGCTTGACCAGGCAGACCAGGGCCCCTCCCTTCTCGAGAAAGCCCAGAGCCGAAGGCAGCACCAGCCGCAGCGAGATGAAGGAGACGTCGGCCACCACCAGCTGCACGTCGAACGGGACTTCCTCGCGGGTGAGCGCGCGGGCATTGACCCGCTCCTTGACCACCACCCGGGGATCGGAGCGCAGCGTGGGGTGGAGCTGCCCGTAGCCGACGTCGAGCGCCAGCACCTGCTTCGCCCCGCGCTGCAGCAGGCAGTCGGTGAAGCCTCCGGTCGAGGCGCCGACGTCCATCGCGGCCAGGCCGGTGACGTCGACCTGGAAGTGGTCGAGCGCCGCCTCGAGCTTGAGGCCGCCGCGGGAGACGAACTTGAGCGCTCCGGTCTTGAGCCGCAGCGGCAGCTCGACGTCGATCAGGGTGCCGGGCTTGTCGATTCGGGTCTCGCCGGCGACGACCTCGCCGGCCAGCAGCAGCGCCTGGGCCTTGGTGCGCGTCGGCGCCAGCCCGCGCTCGACGAGCAGCTTGTCGATGCGCTCCTTCTTCTTCATCAGTGGTCGCGCTCGACCGCGTAGTCGGCCAGGGCGATCAGCGGCGCCGCCAGCGGCAGCAGCGGCTCGACCGCCGACTTGGCCACCTGGGCCTCGGCGCGGGCGCGCCGCAGCGACTCCTCGTTGCCCAGCAGCGAGGGGAAGGTCACCTTGCCCTTGCGCGCGTCGGTCCCCTTGGTCTTGCCCATCTTCTTCGGGTCGCCGGCCAGGTCCATCAGGTCGTCGCAGATCTGGAAGGCCAGCCCCAGGTGCTGGCCGTAGTCGTCGAGGGCGGCGATCTGGCTGTCGCTGGCCCCGGCGGCCTTGCCGCCCGCGGCGCAGGAGACGGCGATCAGCGCCCCGGTCTTGCGCAGGTGGAGGCTCTCCAGGAACTCCAGCGAGTTGGGCCACTTCTCGCGCACGTCGTCGGCCTGGCCTCCGACCATGCCCTGGGCCCCGGCGGCCTTGGCCAGCAGCGTGCACAGCGAGGCCCGCATCGGATCGGCGCCGCGGGCCAGCACCGCGAAGGCCTCGGTCAGCAGCGCGTCGCCGGCCAGGATCGCCAGCGCCTGGCCGAAGACCATGTGGTTGGTGGGCCGGCCGCGGCGAAGGTCGTCGTCGTCCATCGCCGGCAGGTCGTCGTGGATCAGCGAGTAGGTGTGGACGAACTCGACGGCGCAGGCGAAGTCGAGCACCGCACCCTCGGCCTTGCCGCCCACCGCCTCGGCGGCGGCGAGGCACAGCACCGGGCGCAGGCGCTTGCCGCCTCCCAGCAGGCTGTACTCCATGGCGTCGAAGAGCTGGGGAGCGATCTTGCCCTTGTACTCGGCCAGCGCGTCCTCGAGCGCCACCTCCACCATCGCCTTGCGATCGTCCAGCCAGGGTTTGAGATCGAAGCGCTTGCTCGCGGTCACGCAGTCTCTCCGGGGCCCCGGACGCGCGCGCCGAGGATCTCCCGGATCCGCGCCGAGAGCCGCTCGATGTCCAACGGCTTGGTGAAGTAGTCCACCGCCCCCGAGGACAGCCCCTTCTGCACGTCGGAGCCGCTCTTGCGGGCGGAGATGAAGACCACTGGGATGTCGCTCAGCTCCTGGTTCTTCTTGATCGACCGGCACAGCTCGAAGCCGTCGATCCAGGACATCATCACGTCCAGCAGGATCAAGTCAGGGCGGTCGACGCGCAGGCTGCTGACCAGCCGCAGGCCGTTGGCGGCCTGCTCGACCGAGTAGCCCTCCAGCTCCAGGGCCAGGGTCAGCATCTCGCGGGTCTCGCGGTCGTCGTCGACGATGAGGATCTTGGTGCTCGTCGCTTCCACGCTGGCTCCCGACTGCTCCATGTTCCCACCTCGGCCCTGCCCCGACCACTAGAACGGAACGTCGTCGTCGCTCGGCGGAGGCGGCTCCTCGCGCGAGGCCTTCGCCAGCCGGCGCGCCGGCTCGGCCGGCTTCTCGGGCTCGAACGCGGCCACCTTGTCGCCTTGCGGGGCCGACAGCAGCTGCTCGACCCGCTTCTCGGCCTCGGCCAGCCTGGCCTCGCCGGTGCGCACCAGCGCGATCCCCTCCTCGAACGAGCGCAGCGACTCCTCGAGAGGCAGGTTGCCCGCCTCGAGCCGCTTGACCACGTCCTCGAGCCGCGCGAGCACCTCTTCGTAGGCGAGCTCCTGCGCTTTTTTGGCCGACTCCTTGGCCACTTCGACCTCCGAGGTGCGTCTTTCCTCGTAACACCGGGAAAGACTCGCGTCATGCTAGTGGGGCCACGCAGGGGGGTCAACGCTCTCTTCCCCGCGGTGCGGGCGGCCTTTTTCCCTCTTCATAGCGGCCTGCACCCGGCGCCGCAGCGCCGCTCAGCGGTCCGGCGCTCGCCTGCCGTTGACGCGGGCCGTCAGCTCGCTGCGATCGGCCAAGAGCAGTCGGACGTCCGAGCCCGGGGGCGCCTGCTCGGCTCGGACCACGGCCCGGCCGTCGGGGCCGAAGACCACGCTGTACCCCCGGGCTAGCACCGCCAGCGGCGACAGCGACTCCAGCCGGGCGGCGGCCTTCGACAGCCGGACCCGCTGCTCGGCCAGGGCGCGCCGCAGCGCCTTCTCGCAGGCCTCGCGCTTGAGCGCGAGCGCGCCCTGCCCGCGCGACAGCAGCGGCGCAGGCGAGGCGGCGCGGAGCCGCTCCGAAAGCTCCCGAAGCTGCTGGCGCTCGCCGGCGAGCCGGCGGCGCATCGCCGCGGCCATCGCCTGGTCGCAGGCGGAGAGCTCCTTCCCCAGTCGATTCAGGCGAGTGCGGGGATGGGCCCGCGCGAGCCGCTCGGACAGCCGGTAGAGGGCCTCCCGCCGCGTGGCGAGCGCCTGGCGCAGCGCCTGCTGGGCCCGGTCGGCCCAGTCGTCCAGGGCCAGCCGCTCCTCGGCGATGGCCCGGCGCGGATCGCCCAGCTGGCGGGCACGCAGCTGCAGCCGCTCGCGGCGCAGCGACACCAGCCGCAGCGCCAGCTGCCCCAGGTGCCGCCGGTGCTTGTCGAGCTGGCGAGCGAGATCCTCGCGCGAAGGGGCCAGGGTCTTGGCGGCGTCGGTGGGAGTGGCGCAGCGCCGGTCGGCGACGAAGTCGCAGATGGTGAAGTCGACCTCGTGCCCCACCGCCGACACCACCGGCACCGGGCAGCTGGCCACCGCCCGGGCCACCGCCTCCTCGTTGAAGGCCCACAGGTCCTCGATCGAGCCGCCGCCGCGGGTGACCACGATGACGTCCACCAGCCCACTCTCGGCCAGCCGCTCGATCCCGCGGGCAATCTCCGCCGCGGCCCCCTCCCCTTGGACCCTGGCCGGCGCCAGCAGCACCGGGATCGGGAAGCGGTCGTTGAGCACCCGCAGGAAGTCGCGCAGCGCCGCGCCGGTGGGAGAGGTGACCACGCCGATCCGCTTCGCCAGGAACGGGATCGGCCGCTTGCGCTCGGGGTCGAAGAGCCCCTCGGCCGACAGCTTCTGCTTGAGCTGCTCGAAGGCCAGCGCCAGCGCTCCGGCGCCTTCGGGCTCCACCGACTCGCAGATCAGCTGGTACTGGCCGCGGGCCTCGTAGACCGACAGCCGCCCGCGCAGCACGACCGACAGCCCGTCCTTGAGCTTGAACTTGAGCCGGGTGGCCTCGGCGCGGAACAGCACCGCCGCCAGGCAGGCTCCCTCGTCCTTGAGGGTGAAGTAGACGTGCCCCGAGGCCGCCGGGCGGAAGTTGGAGATCTCCCCGCGCACCGCCACCTGGAAGAAGCGACCCTCGAGCGTTCCCTTGAGCTCGCGGGTCAGCTCGCTGACGGTGTGGATGCGGGCGCGCGCCGGCTCGACCGCGGCGCGGGCGCGCTCGGGCAGCGGTGGCAGCGAGGGAGTCGGCGCCGCGAGGTTGGCGGGCTTTGGCGTCGGTTCGGCGCGGGCAGAGGACCGCTTGAAGAGGTCGATCTGCGCGCCGTGCAGCCCCTTGGGCCCGCTGCCCGAGTCAGCCACGAACGCCCTCGCTCAGGGACCTGCCAGCGACTTGAGGTGCTTGTGGGCCTTGAGGTTGAGCTCGTCGCCGTCGGCGGTAATGGAGATGACCAGCTCGAACTCGCGGCGGGCCTTCTCCGGATCCTCGCCCTTGTCGACGTAGGCCTGCTGGAACAGCGACTGGGCCTTGTCGCGCAGCGCCAGCAGATGCTTCTCGGCCACCGGGTTGCCCGGGTCGAGCTCCTTGGCCTTGCGGAACGACTGGAAGGCTTTGGCGAACTCCTCGGCGCCCATCGATCCGATGCCTTGTTTGAGGTACTTGGTCACCGCCTTGCCGGCCACCGCGCCCATGCACGGGCTGCTGGCGGCGCCCAGCGAGCGCAGCAGCGCCGCGGTGCGCTCGGGGTCGGCGCTGTCGGGGTTGTTGCAGGCCTCGGTGGCCGACTGGAGCTTGTCCGCCAGCGCCTTGCACTTGGGCTCGGAGCAGGCCTGGGCCGCCTGCAGCGCTTCGTCGAAGCGGCCCGAGCGCGCCACCTCCATGATCTTCTCGGTCGGGTCGGCCTTCTCACTGCCGGTCGAGACCGGCTTGGCGACCGGCTTGGGGGCCCCGGCGGCGTCGATGGCGCTAGAGAGCGCGGCGGCATCGGAGTTGTCGGGATCCACGGCCAGCACGTCGGCCACCGCCTTGCGCGCGGCGTCGAAGTCCTTGGAGGCCAGCGCCGCCTTGCCCGCGTTCAGCCGATCCGGGACCTTGGCCTTGATGTCCGCCATCAGCTGCGGGACCCGGTCGTGGTAGGCGCTGTCCTCGGGGATGCCCTTGAGCAGCTCGACCGCCGCCGCCAGCTCGCCGCGATCGGCGGCTTCCTTGGCGCGATCGGCGGCCTCCTGGTTGGCGACCTCGCCGCTGGCCACCGCCAGCCGGCGGGCGGCGTCGCGGGTGTCGAGGTTCGAGGCCTTGCCGGCGGCGACCGCGGCGGTGAACGAGTCCACCGCTCCCTTGAAGTCGCCCTCGCGAACCTTGGCCTTGCCCTTCTCGACCATCTTGTTGAAGGCGTCCTGGACCTGCTGCTTCTCCTGGGCTGCCTGGTCGGCCGCGGCCGCCTCGGCCGCCTGCTGCTGTTGGCGCTTGACCACGATCAGGCCGCCCAGTCCGGCGACCACCACCAAGCCCACCGCCACCAGGATCTTCCCCTTGCCGCCGCCCTGCTTGTTGGCGCCTCGGCGCGAGGGGACCGCGGCGTTGGGCGGGAAGCGGCCCGTCATCTCGGCTTCGGAATCGGCGAGCGAGGGCCGGGGCGCTGGGCGGGCGCGCGCGGGCGCCGCCGCGACCGGGCGGGCAG
>JBBIQS010000104.1:0-26239 GCA_037442205.1 Myxococcales bacterium | reverse complement strand
CCGGAGCAGGGGCCGGCGCGGCTGCCACCGGGCGCGGCGCCGGCGGCTTGGGAGCCTGCTGGGAGGCACCAGCGCCGGGGACCTTGGGCGGCTTCCACTTGGGATTGAGCGCCAGGATCATGAACATCTGCCGCCCTTCCATGCGCGGCGTCTGCTCGACGATGGCCACGTCCTTGAGATCCTCGACCACCTCCTGGAGGATCTTCTGGCCGATGTCCTTGTGGGTGATCTCGCGGCCGCGGAACATGATCGTCACCCGCGCCTTGTCCCCTTCCTCGAGGAAGCGGCGGATGTTCTTGACCTTGAAGTCGTAGTCGTGTTCCTCGGTCTTCGGCCGCATCTTCACTTCTTTGAGATGGACCACGACCTGCTTCTTGCGGGCCTCGGCAGCCTTCTTCTTGGTCTCGTACTTGAACTTGCCGTAGTCCATGATCTTGCAGACTGGCGGCTTGGCCATGGGGCTCACTTCGACCAGATCCAGGCCGTCCTCGGCGGCCTTGGCCAGCGCCTGCTCGAGCGTGAGAATCCCCAGCTGTTCCCCTTGGGCTCCAATCACCCGCAGTTCGCGTGCACGGATGCGGCGATTGGTTCTGGCGTCTCTAGCGATGTGACCCTACCTCCGTCATGGCGCGGCTCTGAGAGGACGCGCAAACCAGCTCTACGGATTGGCCGTTCGGCCCCCGCCTGATCGGCTCCATAGCAAGCCAAAAGGCGCGCCAAGATACCGAATCTCGGGTGTTTGTCAACGCCCGCACGCTCAGCGACCATTCCCCGCGGCCGCCGGCGGCGCCGGGGGCGCGACCCGGAAGGCGGCCCACACCGGGAAGTGGTCCGAGCCCCCGCCCTTGACGACCCTGGCACTGGAAAAGCTGAGTCGCCGCCCGAGGATACGGTCGATCTCCGAGACGGCCGGCCAGGCGCTGTTCCCTCCTGGCCAGGTGTTGCCGCACTCCGAGTGTGGAGCCGCGCAGGCGAAGGCGTAGCCGGCCTGCGAGAGGGCCTTCATCGCCTCGCCATCCGGGCCTTCGTTCATGTCTCCCATGAGCAGCACCGGTGACGGCTCAGTGGCATAGCGGGCGATCAGCGCCTTGGCCTGCGCCACCCGCAGCTGGGCGTTCTTCTCCATGGTTTCGAAGAAGCCGTCGCTCTTGCGGTGCTTGCCGACGGGCGGAAACAGGTGCAGGCAGGCGACGCGCACCGGTCCCTGCGGCGGCGTCTGGACCCGCGCCTCCATCGCCGGGATCTTGTGCGGCTTCTCTTCGAACAGCTTGCCGTCCGCCAGCGGGAATCGACTGAGGATTCCAATGCCCCAGGTGCCCGAGGCGGTCTGCATCGAGCGGTACGGATAGCGCTTGCCCACCTTCTCAAGCAGGCGAGCGTAGAAGGCCGGGCGGACCTCGCTCAGGCAGACGACGTCGGCGTCCGCTTTCTCGATCGCGGCGATCGACTTCGCCGGTTCGTCGGAGTCGTATTCGACGTTGAAGGCCAGCGCAGTAAGGTCCGGCTTCTCCGCCGCCGCAGGAGCCGTTCCGGCGAGCAGCGAGACCGCCACCGCCCAAGCGATGATCCATGAGTTGGTCTTCATGGCCGGTTGGTCGCCTCGCTCGTGGTTCGTGGGAAGTGCCGCCTGGGCGGCGCTCGCCGGATGCGAGACGACCCGCCCTGCCTCTTCGGCATGCGGGCGGGTCGCGTTCTTGCGGGCGGTCGCTGGAGCGCTACCCGCCGTACGGCACCGCCGCTTCCTTGGCCAGCAACTCGATGAAAGCCGTCACCGGCATGGTCTTCAGATCCTCGCCGCCGTGGCGGCGCGGGCTGACCCCGCCCTCCTCCATCTCCTTGTCGCCGACCACGCAGGTAAACGGGATCTTGCGCAGCTGCGCGTCGCGGATCTTGGCGCCCAGCTTCTCGCTGGCCTCGTCCACCTCGACCCGGTAGCCCAGCGCCATCAGCTTGTCGCCCACCTTGCGCGCGTACTCGTTGTGGCGGTCGGCCACCGTCACCAGCCGCACCTGCACCGGCGCCAGCCAGGCCGGGAACGCCCCGGCGTAGTGCTCGACCAGGATCGCCGTGAACCGCTCCAGCGACCCGTAGATCGCCCGGTGGATCACCACCGGCCGGTGCTCCTTGTTGTCCGAGCCGATGTACTTGAGGTTGAACCGCTCCGGCGCCGCGTAGTCGAGCTGGATGGTGCACAGCTGCCACTTGCGCCCCAGCGAGTCCACCACCTGAAAGTCGATCTTCGGGCCGTAGAACGCCCCGTCCCCGGCCATCAGCGTCCAGGGCAGCCCGGTCTTCTCCAGCGCCGCCTTGAGCGCTCCCTCGGCGCGGTCCCACATCGCGTCGTCGCCCAGCCGCGTCTCGGGCCGGGTCGAGAACCGCAGCTCGAACGGCAGGTTGAAGGCCGCGTAGACCTTCTTCATCAGCTCGACGATCGCCGACACCTCGCCGGCCACCTGCTCTTCCATCAGGTAGATGTGGCTGTCGTCCTGCTGGAACTGGCGCACCCGGGTCAGCCCGGAGAGCGTGCCGCTGGCCTCGTTCCGGTGCAGCACGTCGGTGGTGTAGAAGCGCAGCGGCAGCTCGCGGTAGCTGCGCTTCTCCATCCCGTACATCAGGTGGTGCGACGGGCAGTTCATCGGCTTCAACGAGTGCGTGCAGCGCTCCTCGAGCGGCAGCTTCTCGTCGGTTTCCGAGTCCACCACCAGGAACATGTTCTCCCGGTACTTGCCCCAGTGGCCGCTGGTCTCCCACAGCCGCTTGTTGAACAAGAGCGGGGTCTTGACCTCCTTGTAGCCGTTCTTCAGCACCAGGTTGCGCATCGACTCGGTGAGCGTGTGCAGCAGCTGAGTGCCGTTGGGCAGCCAGAAGGCGGAGCCGGGCGCGTACTCATGGAAGGTGAACAGCCCCAGCGCCGGCCCCAGCTTGCGGTGGTCGCGCTTCTTCGACTCCTCGATCCGCTTGAGGTAGGCGTCGAGCTCCTTCTTGTCGAAGAAGGCGGTGCCGTAGATGCGCTGCAGCATCGGGTTCTTGGGATCGCCGCGCCAGTAGGCGCCGGCCACCGACAGCAGCTTCACCACGCCGATGCGCGCGGTCGAGGCGCTGTGGGGCCCCAAGCAGAAGTCGACCCAGTCGCCGTGGCTGTAGAGGGTAAGGGTCTTGGCGCCCTTGGCCACGATGTCCTTGACGATCTCGACCTTGAACTTCTCGCCCTTCTTCTCGAACAGCGCCAGGGCCTCCTCGGCCGAAACCTCGCTGCGCACGAAGGGCAGGTCCTTGGCGATCTCCTCGTTGACCGCCTTCTCGATCTTCTCCAGGTCCTCGGGGGTGAAGGACTGCTCGCGGTAGAAGTCGTAGTAGAAGCCCTCCTCGATCGAGGGGCCGATGGTGACCTGGGTGCCGGGGTAGAGCTTCTGGACCACCGAGGCCATCACGTGGGCGGCGTCGTGGCGCACCACCTCCAGCGCCTCGGGGTTCTTGGTGGTCACCACCTCGAGCTTGGCGTCGGCCTCGATGGCCCGGGTCAGGTCGACCGGCTGGCCGTCGAGCTTGGCGACCACCGCGGCCTTGGCCAGCCCGACCCCGATGCTGGTCTTGACGAAGTCGATGACGCGGGTGCCCTTGTCCACCTGCTTCTTCGATCCGTCGGGCAGTGTCAGCGTCACCTGATCCATTTCGTCCTCCAAAATCCAGAGCGTGATGCCCCAGCGTCGGGCGGTTCGTTTACCACGACCGGCCGGCGATCCCAAGGAAAGTTTGGAGTTACGGGGGGTTCGGGGATCGCGGCGGAGGGTCCCGCGCGACGCACGGCCATGAAAATCAACGATCCGGCGGGCGCCGCGAATTCCCGCTCCGCGGCGCGCCACCGGCACCTGGGGAAAGGCGCCCGGCGGCGCGGCGGAGCGGGCGCGCGGAAGGCAGTGCCTCCTCGGCCCGGCCTTCACCGGCGACAGGGACGAGGAACGCCTTCAACGTACTCGCACCGGGAGAGACTGCTCCGGCGGCGCCTCCGGGGCCTCGGCTCCCCGCAGCAGCAGGTGCGCCTCGGCCAGGGTCATCAGCCGCTGGCCGACGCACGGGCGCGGCGCCGCCGGGTATACGGCCGGCTGCATGACATCGGCAGCCCTCACCACTCTGACACTGCTTTCCGGTGGCCTCATGGGACCTCCTCGGAAACCGTGTCTTGCTGGACATTTCACTCCCCGTGCCGGCTCGAGTTCGTACAGTGTTACGGGAAATTCGCAGCTAAGTGCCCGCACTGGCGGTGCGGGCGATGAACAAGTGGGGGTCCGGTGCGACCTTTTTGGGGTCGCCCGCGACCGGGCGGCCAAGCGCCCGCTGGGGCTGGGATATTCCCCCTTCCGGCGCGTAACCCTGCATTCTCTGGGGGGTCAAAATAAACCGTGCCTGAGGCATCGGCGGCGTCGTCGGCGGACGGCGTTCTCTCCCGCGGCTGGCGCCCGGCGGCGGGGCGGCGCCGATAAGGCCAGCTGCTGAGGCCAATTCGCCCCGCTTCGCTCTGGCAATCGCCTGCCAGGATGCTCGCCAAACGTCCTTGCTGACGTGCGTCAAGCGGCCTATGCTGCCGCCGTTTTTTCGAGGAGGAAGCGGCTCTGGCAGTCCCCCGCTTCCGCCCGAGGGCGTCCTCAAGGCGGCTCAGCTCACCCACTGCGTCGGTCAGCACTAAGGAGAAATCCATGTTCAAGAAGATCAGCGTCATCGGCGGCGGCAACATCGGCGGCGTGCTCGTGCAGGAGATCGTCCGGCGCAAGCTGGCGCGCACGGTGGCGGTGGTGGACGTGGCCCCGATGGTCAACCCCAACGACCCGGCCGACAAGCAGGAGCAGGCCAAGAAGCAGTCGGTGGCCAAGGGCAAGGCGCTCGACATCCTCGAGGGCGGGCCGATCATGGCCAGCGACGTCAAGGTGATCGGCTCCAAGGAGTACGACGTCATCTCCGGCTCGGACATGGTGATCAACACCGCCGGCGTGCCCCGCAAGCCCAAGCCCGACGGCACCCTGCCCACCCGCGAGGAGCTGCTGTCGATCAACCTGAAGGTGACCAGCGTCGTGGCCGACGCCATCGGCAAGTACTGCAAGGACGCCTACATCATCAACATCGCCAACCCGCTGGACGCCATCGTCTACACCATCCACAAGAAGCTCAGCCCGGCCAAGGGCAAGCTGGTGGGGATGGCCGGGGTGCTGGACAGCGCCCGCTACCGCTACTTCATCGCCGACGCCGCCGGGGTGTCGGTGGAGAACGTGGAGGCGATGGTGCTGGGCGGGCACGGCGACGACATGGTGCCGGTGCGCAGCTGCTGCCGGGTGGCGGGGATGCCGGTGGAGAAGTTCGTCCCGGCCGACAAGCTGGCGGCGCTGGAGAAGCGCACCCGCGGCGCCGGCGGCGAGGTGGTCAGCCTGCTGGGCACCGGCTCGGCCTTCGTCTCCCCGGCCTTCGGCGCCCTGGAGATGGCCGAGGCCATCATCTTCGACAAGAAGAAGGTGCTGCCGGTGTGCGCCAAGCTCGACGGCGAGTACGGGATCAAGGATCTGTACTTCGGCACCCCGGCCATCCTCGGCGCCGGCGGCGTGGAGAAGGTGATCGAGGTCGAGCTGACCAGCGACGAGAAGGCCGCCCTGGCCAAGTCCGCCGACGTGGTCCGCAAGACCTTCGCCGAAGTCGACTCGATGCTCAAGTAGCCTGAATTCCTGCTGTATTCTGGTGCGGCGCGGATCCGGATGGGTCCGCGCCGCAGCCGTTCTGGCTCTTCGCGGCTGGGCCGCCCGCCGCGTCGCGATTGGGCCTAATTGGCTAATCGAACACGCCTGAGATCTTCCATGTTGGCGGCCGTCGATTCGACCGATAATCGACCGACCTTCGCGGCCGGCGGGACGCCGGCGCTCCCAGGCCCTTGTGCTCGCACACGCCGATTCGAGATACGCCACGGCGGCCGGCGGGACGCCGGCGCTCCCAGGCCCTCGCGGAGGCAACACTACCGCGCAAAGAACGCGAAGTAGCTCTCCCCGGGCACCAGACGCTTCGCCCGGGCCGACTCGAACCCCGCCTCCTTCATCTGCCCCACCAGCTCCTCGGGCGTCGGCAGCCGACCGCAGCCCTCGGTGGCCGCGGCCCACAGGTTGAGCGCCTCCATCCCCGGGCTGCCGCCCTGGCAACCGGTGGTCAGCAGCAGCGCCCCTCCCGGCTTGAGGAAGCCCCGCACGTGCTCGAGCAGCGCCACCCGCTCGGCCACCGCGAAGTAGTAGATGTTGTTGTGCAGCGTGGCCAGATCGAAGGCCGGCTCGGGCTTGCGATTGCGGACGTCGCCCTCCTCCACCGCCGCCCGCTCGGCCAGCCCCCAGCCGTCGAGATTCCTGCGCGCCTGCGCCGCCGCCTCGGCCTGCAGCTCCAGCCCCAGCGCCGTCAGCTCGCCGTTCTGCCGGCAGGCCCGCCGGATGTAAGTCCCCGAGCCGCAGCCGATCTCCAAGAGCCGCACCGCTCCCTTCCTCGGGACGAAGGCGTCCACCGCCGCGAACACCAGCGGCTCCAGCGCCCGCGACGAGCGCGCGATCAGGTCCCCGCTCTGGTCGGCCAACGTGAAGCGCTTCCCCTCCCGCGCCTTGCGCAGCGTCCCGGAGAGCAGCCGCACGTGCAGGTCCGCCGACTCCTGCAGCAGCGCCGCCATCGGGTCCGCCTCCGGCCGCGCCAGCGCCTTCGCCAGGTGCCCGGCCAGCTCCAGCCCCTTCGGCCCTCGCCGCAGCTCGCCCAGCCGCACGCCGAACTGGAGCCAGGCCTCAAACCCTTCCCGCCCGGCCGGCTGCATCCCCAGCTCCGCCGAGAGCTGCTCCTCGGTCCGCGGCCCCTGCGCCAGCCTGGCCAGCACTCCCTCCGACGACGCCGCCGCCAGCCAGTGCACCCGGTACAGCGGCCCGCTCAGCCGCAACAGGCTTCCCATCAGCCGCAGCTGCCCCGCCTTCACCAGCCCTACCGCTCCCTTGAACAGCATTGCGCCTTCCTTTCTCTTCGACTGATCGGCGCCCAACTGCTTCCACCGGCGGAACTCCGCGCTCCCGGATTTCGCGCTCCGCGCGAGGCCGGCTGAAAGCCGGCGCCCCTACTCTCTCTGCACCACCACGCCCGAGCTCAGCAGCTCAGCGATCTCGCCATCGGAAAAGCCAGCTTCCACAAGCACTTGCCGCGTGTGTTCCCCCAGCCCCGGCGCCGGCTGCGGCGGCGGCTCGCCCAGGCCGAACAGCGGCGTCTTCAGCTGCCGCACCGCCCGCCCTTCCTTGTCGTCCTCGATGTCGAACATCAGCCCGCGCCCGGCGATCTGCGGCTCGGCCAGGATCTCGTCCCCTTCGCGCACCGGCTCGATGCACAGGTCCTGGTCGCGCAGCAGCGCCTCCCACTCGGCCTGCGTCTTGCCGGCGATCACTTGGGCGACCTCGGCAACGATCCGCGCGCCCTCCTCGCCGGTCCGCCAGCCCGAGTCGGCCCAGTCCTGGCGCCCCACCAGCCGGCAGAAGCCCTCCCAGAACTTCGGCTCCAGCGCCGCCACCGCCAGGTGCCGGCCATCCTTGGTCCGGTAGATCCGATAGCAGGGATAGCCGCCGTTGAGGACGTCGCGCCCGCGGGCCAGCGGCGATCCCTCGTCCCCCAGCGCCAGCCGCGCCCCGAGCTGCATGTGGAAGAACGGCAGCGAGCTGTCGAAGAGCGAGACGTCCACCGCCCTCCCCCGTCCGGTCCGCTCCCGCTCGTGGACCGCCGCCAGGATCGCCGTCGCCGCGCACAGCGCCCCGCCGATGTCCGCCACCTGCGCCCCGGGCATCGCCGGAGCCTCGGGATCGCCTCCGTAGCCCAGCACTCCCGAGCGCGCCGCGTAGCCCAGGTCGTGCCCGGCCCGATCCTTGAGCGGCCCGCTCCGCCCCCAGCCGCTCAGCGAGCAGACGATGAGCCGCGGATTCTCTCGGGAAAGCGCCTCGTAGCCGAGCCCCAGCCTGTCCAGCGTCCCGGGGCGGAAGCTCTCCACCAGCACGTCGGCGCTCTTCACCAGCCGATTGAGCGCCGCCGCCCCGGCCGGCGCGCGCAGGTCGAGCGCCAAGGAGCGCTTGTTGCGGTTGAGCGCCAAAAACAGCGCCGAGCTGTGCCGCGCCATCGGCGGCATGTGGCGCAGGTAGTCGCCGCCCGCCGGCTCCTCGACCTTGATGACCTGCGCCCCCAGATCCGCCAACAGCAGCGTGCAGTACGGCCCGGGCAGCAGCCGGGAGAGGTCCAACACCCGCAGTCCGCTCAGGGGCAGCATTCTCGAGGCTCCAGACGAGAGAAGGCCGGGCCGCTCCAGCAAGGAGCGCCCGGCCTTCGGATACCTCGGAATCGGCTCCGGATCTACCGGATCTGCCGGATCTTACGAGAGCAGCTTGCCCAGCTTGAGGGCCAGGTTCAGGTCCATCGGCTTGAGCTTGAGCTTGCCGCTCATCACCGCCATCTTCGAGTCGAGCTTCTTGGAGGCCACCGCCACGAAGTCGTTCTCGCTGGCGGTGACGGTCATCTTGGGGGTGACCCCCTCGGCCCCCGACTTGACCCACTCGTTCTGCCGGGTCATGTCCACCGTCCACTTGTTGCCGCCGATGTCGAAGACGATGACGGCGTTGATCTCCTTGAGCAGCTCGGGCTTGGCGGTGATGCGCTGGGGGATCATCTCTTCCAGGAACTGCTTGGCGGTCGGGTCGGCCATGGTTTCTCCGGTGCTTGGGAGAGGGAGACAGCGGGTAAGGCTTCGAAAAAGCTGAAACTTTCCGACCGGGCAAGCTAGCGACGGCCCGCTTTGAAGTCAAGGGAAGCGGGGGCGCGAGCGGGCCGCCCGCGCGAGTGCGCAACTGATGGGAGAAAAGCTGGGGGCCGACGAGTGGCGGGCCCCAAAGCGGTGGCTAGCTTGCAAAGCCTTCGGGCACCTGGGGGAGCGGCGTCGTGGAGAGACAGGAACAATACCTTCGCTCGGCGCTGGAATCGCGGGGAGAGCTGCTGCTCCTGTGGAGCGCCGAAGGTCGAGTGGCTTTCGCCAGCCGGCGCTTTCTCGACGAACTGGGGCTGACGCGCGAGCTGGTGGAGGGGGCGGACGAGGCGGGGCTGAATCGGGTCCTCGAGTCGCTCGGGATGAACTCCCTGCCGCCGTCGGGGATGCCGGCGAGCCTGGCGACCATGGGCCGGGAGTTCGAGCGTCACGCCTTCCCGCTGCCCCAAGGGGCGCGGCTCGACGCCTTCCGCGAGGTGACGCACCAGAGGCAGGAGGCCAAGCGGCGCGAGCAATTGCTGGGAGTGGCCACCCACGACCTGCGCTCGCCGCTGGCCAACGTGCGCAGCTACGCCGGGCTGCTGTTGGGGGCGCGCACCGGCGGCGAGCTGGATCCCAAGGTGAAGCGCTCGGCGGAGGTCATCGCCCGCAACGCCGACCGGGCGCTCAAGCTTTTGCAGAGCTACTTCGACTCGCTGCGCGCCGAGACCGGCGAGCTCGACATCGACCGCCAGCCGATCGAGCTGGGGCCGCTGGTGCAGGAGGTAATCGCCGCGCGCAAGGGCACTGCCCAGGAGAAGGCGATCCAGCTCGACAGCCGGCTGCCGGCGTCGCTGCCCAAGGTGCTGGGCGACAAGGACCGGCTGGCCAGCGCGCTGGGGGCCTTCCTCGACAACAGCCTGGCGCGCGCCAAGCCCGGCAGCCCGGTGGAGGTCGCCGCGGAGGTCGGCCCGAATTCGGTCGAGGTGAAGTTCGCCGACCACGGCGACTCGCTGTCCGCGGATCAGGCGCGCGAGGTCTTCGACCGGGACGTCCAGATCCTCAAGGAGCGCCGGCTGGGAGTCGGCTTCGCCCTGGCGGTGGCCGCCTCCATCCTCCGCGCCCACGGCGGCTCGGCGGCGGTCTCCTCGCTCAAGGAGCAGACCGAATTCCGGGTGATTCTGCCGACTTAGCGCCTCGCTTCTCACCCCGTCGGCCACGGACCGCCGAGGCCGCACCGGCTCTCGAGAAAGCCTAGGCTCTAGGCTTCCTTGGCCTTGGACTGCCGATCTTTGGCCGCCTTGGTCCCGGCGAATCCCTTGGGCTCGGCCGGCGGGAAGAGTTTGTGGCCGGCCCATCCCATGAACGAGCCGCCCAGCGCCCCGCCGCCCGCGCCCAGCAGCGCCGAACCCATGACCGGCCCCAGCGCCGAGCCGGGATTCGCGCTGTCGATCAGGAAGGCGAAGCTGATCGCCGCCGCCCCGGTCATCGACATCGCTCCCTTGACCGACAGCTTGGCCTCCAGGAAGGCCCCGGCGACCACCACCAGCCCCATCGCCAGCCACATCACCACCGGCGGCAGCAGCGGATAGGCCCGCACCGTCAGCGAGGCGGTGCCTCCGCGGCTGTCGGTGCGCACCGAGTCCAGCGACACCTGCGCCGGATCGCCCACCGTCACCTGGTGGGCGTCCACGTCGTGGTCCTCGCTCACCCGCACCGCCGCCCCGCGCCGCGCACGGCGATAGGCGTAGGTCCGCTCCAAGGTCCCCTCGACGCTCGAATTGCCGGCCTTGATCGTGTAGCTGACCCGCGCTTCGCTCCCCTCGTGCAGCGGCGTGTGGACGAGGATCCGGTAGGTCCCCGCTCCAGGCAGCGCGAGCTTGTCGCCCTGCGCGCTCAGCGTGCCCTCCGCCGCGGGCTGCCCGGGAAGCAGCGACTTGGTCGCCGGGTAGAGCGCCACGAACAGGAACAGCGCCACGTAGGCGACCGACAGCCCCTTCATCGCCGGATTGGCCGCGGGGCCGAGCCCCGCCTTCAGCGCGATGGCCGCCAGCACGATCACGAAGCCGGCCGCCAGCACCTCGGCCACCAGCTGATCGCCAACGAATCCGAGCAGGTAGGCCGCCGCCAGTCCGCCAGCCAACACCAGCCCAACCACCGGCAACAGCCAGCCCGGCAGTCCATCAGCCGACGAAGGGGCGCTGGTTCCGCTCTTCTCTTGCTCCGCCATCTTTCGATTCTCCGTGCGAGGGGCGCGCATCCTAGTGGACCGCCGCCCTCGCCGGCAACCCCGCATGATCCCTGCCGGATTCCAGGCCGGACTGCGCCGACCGGGGAGTTTCTGCCCGCGCGTCTCGCCGCGTCAGGCCCTTTTCTCCTCAACCCGGATTGGGGGCGCCCCGCGGGCCCGGCAGACAACCCTGCGCAATCGCTTATTTTTCCGATGTCAGCGAGCGGTGGCCGGGGATGGCACGGGTGGTGTAATGAGGGTCGGACATGGCCGGCGCATGGCGTGCCGGTCCGAGTCCGACAACCTCCAGGAGCCGTCCATGCGCAAGATCGTGTTCGCCCTCGCCCTCGCCCTGCCGCTCTCTCTGTCGTTCGCCGCCATTGCCGAGGAGGCGCCTGCCGCCGAGCCCACCAAGGAGCCGGCCAAGGCCGAGGCCCCCAAGCACAACAAGAAGCTCAAGAAGACCGAGGTCAAGAAGGGCGCCCCCGCCGCCGAGAAGCCCGCCCCCGCTCCGGCCCCGGCCCAGTAGTTTCCGCCTGCCTGGCAGTTCTCCAAGGCCCTCTCCGCTCGCCGGAGAGGGCCTCGTGCTGTTTGGAAGCGGGCAGCGCCGGGCGGGCCAGCGGGTTATCATGGGGCGGCGCCGCAGGCCGGCGCAGTGACCATTGATCCGCCACTGCCCGCTCGGGTAGTGTGCGCGCGGATTCTCGAGAGGAGCTCGCCGTGTTTGGCCTTCGCCCGTTGGAGATGTTGATCATCGTAGGCGTGATTCTGCTCTTCTTCGGGCCCAAGCGGCTGCCGGGGTTGGGCAACGCGCTGGGCTCGGCGATCCGCGGATTCAAGAAGGGAATCTCCGGCCAGGACGAAGCCGCCAAGCAGCTGCCGCAGGGCCAGCCTCCCGCCGACGGCTCCGGCGGTCCGCAGGGCCGAGCCTAGCCCCACCCTTTCGCCGCCGGCGACCGGGCCGCGGCTGCCAGCGCCGCCTGCATGTCGCTTCGCGTCAAGCTGATTGCGCTGTTCGCCGCGGTGCTGGCCGGCACCATGGGCCTCGCCGCCTGGCTCGGCGGGCGCATCGCCCAGACTTCGATCGAAACCGAGATCCGCGAGCGGACGGTGGAGACCGGCAAGGCCTTCGTCGCCGAGCTGGCCCGCGCCGCCAGCTATGACCCGCGCTCCACCAACGACCGGCTGATCCAGCTGCTGCGCAGCCACCGCGGCCTGCGCGCCGCCGAGCTGGCCATCGAGCGGCCCGGGCCTGACCAGATCACGCACATCGAGCTCACCCCACTCGGCCCGCGGGTCGAGGTGCGCGAGGGCCAGGCCGACGTCCCGCAGAAGCCGACCTTCACCCTGGTCGACGCCGCTGACGGCCGGCTGTGGTCGGTGTCGCTGCGCGCGCGGGTGGGACGCTCGCAGGGGCGGTTGACGCTGGAGGCTTCGCTGTCCGAGGCCGACTCCTTGGCCCAGGCCGAGCGCCGGGTGTTCATCTGGGTCACCGCCGGGGCCTGCGCGGCGCTGATCTTCGCGGTCCACCTGCTGCTGCTGCGGCTGGTGGGCCGGCCCATCGATGCGCTGGGCTCGGCGATGCGGCAGATGGAGGGCGGTCAGCTGGATGTGGCGGTCAACGTCGCCTCCCACGACGAGCTGGGCGCGCTGGCCCGCGGCTTCAACGCCATGGTCGGACGCATCCGCGGCTTCAACCGCGAGCTGCAGGAGAAGATCGATCAGGCCGTGGCGGACCTGGCGCGCAAGAACCACGACCTCGAGGTGCTCAACGAGATGCTGGTCGCCGCCCGCCGCGACCTGACCGCCAAGGAGCGACTGGCGGCCCTGGGACAGCTCGCCGGTACCCTGGCCCACGAGCTGGGCAATCCGCTCAACGCCATCAACGGACACGTGCAGCTGCTGGCCCGCGATCCGGATCTGCCGGCGGCCCAGCGCCAGGATTTGAAGACCGTCCAGGGCGAGGTGCAGCGGATGACCGGGATCATCCGCCGCTTCCTCGACTCGACCCGCGGGATGACGCCCAAGCCGGAGAAGGTCGAGCTCGACGCGCTGTTCACCGAGGCGCTGGATCTGACGCTGTCCGCCGAGACGCGCGGCAAGCTGGAGCTGAGCCGCAAGGTGCCCCCGGAGCTGTCGGCGGTGGTGATCGACCCCGGGCTGGTGCGCCACGTCCTCACCAACTTCATCGCCAACGCCGTCGATGCGATGCCCGAGGGCGGGCAGCTCGAGCTGTCGGCCGCGCTGGCCGGCGAGATGCTGGCGCTGTCGGTGCGCGACTCCGGCAAGGGCATCGACCCGGAGGAGCGCAAGCACATCTTCGAGCCGTTCTACACCACCAAGCCGGTGGGCAAAGGCACCGGCCTGGGACTCTCCATCTGCCGGGAGATCGCCTTCGCTCTCAAAGGCCGCGTCGAGGTGGACAGCGCCCCCGGCCGCGGCGCAACCTTCACCCTCCAGATCCCCGCCCACAGCGCGCTCGAGGGCGTCCGGAAGGCGGGATAGCGCGATGTTCGAGAGTGCTTTTCATCCGAGAAGTCGAACCTCCGGTCAGCCTGAGCCCATCGACACGCTCAGGGCAGGCGGAGACGAGGGGGCCCCCTCCGCTCCGGCCTCGACAAGTTCGGCCTCCGCTCGGGGTGAACGGTTGGCACCCCAGCAAATGCCTGGAAATTCCTCGAGAAACGGAGTGCCAGTCGCATGAACGCCCCCGCCGCCAAGAGCCGGATTCTGGTCGTCGACGACGACAAGACCAGCCGCGAGCTGATGGCCAAGATCCTGACCTCCGCCGGCCATCAGGTGGTGGCGGTCGGCGACGGCAAGGAGGCGATCCCCCTGGCCGGCGACGCCTCGATCGCGCTGGTGGTTAGCGACATCCGCATGGCCGAGGCCGATGGGCTGGCGGTGCTGGCCGCCTTCCGCGAGAAGGCCCGCGAGGTCCCGGTCATCCTGGTCACCGCCTTTGGCAACATCGACGGCGCCATGGACGCCATCAAGCGCGGCGCCTTCGACTACATCTCCAAGCCCTACGACGTCGATCAGATCCAGGTGGTGGTCAGCCGCGCCCTCACCCAGCGCTCGCTGGTGCAGGAGAACCGCGAGCTCAAGCGCAAGGTGCGCGACAAGTGGGCCCTGGAGAACATCGTCGGCCGCTCGGAGGCGATGCTCCAGGTCTACAAGACCGCCGCCCGGGTCGCCGCCACCGACGCCACGGTGCTCATCCTCGGCGAGAGCGGCTCGGGCAAGGAGCTGGTGGCCCGCGCGCTGCACACCGCCGGCCCGCGCGCCCAGGAGCCCTTCGTCGCCGTCGACTGCGGGGCCATCGCCGAGGGAGTGCTGGAGAGCGAGCTGTTCGGCCACGCCCGCGGCGCGTTCACCGGCGCCCAGGGCGCCCGCCGCGGCCTGTTCGAGGAGGCCAGCACCGGCACCCTGTTCCTCGACGAGATCGGCGACATCGGCCCCAAGCTGCAGAGCCAGCTGCTGCGCGCGCTGCAGGAGGGCGAGATCCGCCCGGTGGGCTCGAACGAGGTGGTCCAGGTGGACACCCGCGTCGTCGCCGCCACCAACAAGGACCTCGCCGCCCTGGTCAAGGAGGGCAAGTTCCGCGAGGACCTCTACTACCGGCTCAACGTGGTGACCATCCGCATCCCGCCGCTGCGCGAGCGGCGCGAGGACATCCCGCTGCTGTGCGAGCACTTCGCCCACCGCTACGCCCGCGGCGAGGTGGCCGCGATCTCCGCCGAGGCCCGCGAGCTGCTGCAGCGCCACGACTGGCCGGGCAACGTCCGCGAGCTGGAGAACGCCATCGCCCGGGCGATGGCCCTCAACCCCAGCGGCGCCATCACCCCCGAGGACCTGCCGGACAACGTCCGCCGCGCCAGCCCGAAGGCCGTGCTGGCCGAGGACCGCCCCACCCTCGACGAGCTGTCGCGCCGCTATGCCCAGCTGGTGCTCAAGGAGCTGGGCGGCAACAAGACCCGCGCTGCCGAGCTGCTGGGCATCGACCGCAAGACGCTCTACCGCCTGGTCGGCGGCGGGGACGACTGAGAGCCGTCCCCTCGCCCGCCCCGTGCCATGTGGACGGCCGGGCAGCACCCTTCCTTGCGAGAGGCGCGGCCTCGGTCGCGACGGGAGGGACCATGGAACAGCGCGAAGCCGAGCCCCGGACGCATCCGAGCACCGAATCGCTGCGCATGCCCGCCCCCAGTCCAGCCGAGCATGAGGCCAAGCGCGAGGAGCTGGCGGAGGCCTTCCAAGCTGCGCCAGCCGCCGAGCGCGCGCCTGTCCGCGGGGCCTGGCTGAGCCGGATGCGGCGGGCCCGGCGCGAGAGCCGCAAGGCTGAGGGTCCGACCATCGCCGAGTCGGTGCGCAACCTCTCCGAGGGGATGAACCAGCTGGTGCGCGGCCACCTGGACCTGGCCCGCGCCGAGATGGCCCACGATTTCCGGGCAGTCGCCCGCGACATGGCGATGGAGATTGGCGGCGCCCCGGTGCTGCTGATCGGCTACCTGCTGATGTGGCTGGGGATCGGCTTCCTGCTCGGGCTGGCGATGCAGCCCTGGCTGGCCTTCCTGATTTGCGCGGCGGCCAACTTCCTCATCGGCGGAGCGCTGCTGGTCTTGGGGCGCAGGCGCATGCAGCGCGACCGGCCGGCGCTGCGCGAGACGACCGAGCAACTGCGGCGCGACCGCGGATGGATCAACACCCTCGCCCAGCCGCCGCCGCCAGCACCGCGCCGCGAGCTGCACTGAGGCTCCCACTCGACCGAGCCTCGGATCGCCGCCTTTCGAGAGGGGGAAGGCGGCGATCGCTTGCCTGCCATATCGCCGCCCCTGCGCCGCGATCCTGCGCGTCGGGAGCCCCGCGCCGCATTCGCGCCGCGGAGTGCGGGCGGCAACCGAGCGGCAAAGGCAGAAAAGACTGAGGGGGCCCCGGGAGTCTCCTCCCGGAGGCCCCCTCAGGGACCCTCGGCCTATTGCTCGGTGACCGTCGCCTGTCGGCCTAGTAGTCCGGCGGGCTTCGGCGACTCTTGCCCACGTCTAAACGCTAGCCAGCAGGCAACGGTGGAGCAACACTTCGGCTGCCGGCATTTCGGCAGCCGAATCAGGCACTTGGCTAGTAGCCCATGTCCTCGCCGCCGTAGTCCGGCATGCCGGCGCCGGCGCCCTTGGCCTTCGCCTTGGGCTTGTCGGCGACCATGGCCTCGGTGGTCAGCAGCAGCGAGGCGACCGAGGCCGCGTTCTGCAGCGCGGTGCGCTCGACCTTGGTCGGGTCGATCACCCCGGCCTTCTCCAGGTCCTCGAAGGTCTCGCTGGCGGCGTTGAAGCCGAAGGCCCCGCTGCCGGAGCGGATCTTGTCGACCACCACCGCGCCCTCCCAGCCGGCGTTCTCGGCGATCTTGCGGGCCGGCGCCTCCAGCGCCCGGCGCACGATGTCCACGCCCAGCTTCTGCGAGGTCTCCAGGCCGCCGGTCTGCTTCTCCACCGCGTTGAGGGTGCGCAGGTAGGCCACTCCGCCGCCGGGGACGATGCCCTCCTCGACCGCGGCGCGGGTGGCGTGCAGCGCGTCCTCGACCCGGGCCTTCTTCTCCTTCATCTCGGTCTCGGTGGCCGCCCCGACGTTGATCACCGCCACTCCGCCCGCCAGCTTGGCCAGCCGCTCCTGCAGCTTCTCGCGGTCGTAGTCGGAGGTGGTCTCGTCGATCTGGGCCCGCATCTGCTTGATGCGCCCCTCGATGTCGGCCTTCTTGCCGGCGCCGTCGACGATGGTGGTGTTGTCCTTGTCGATCACGATCCGCTTGGCCCGGCCCAGCTCCTTGAGGGTCAGCGAGTCGAGCTTGACGCCCATCTCCTCGCTCACCACCTGGCCGCCGGTGAGGACGGCGAGGTCCTTGATCATGTCCTTGCGCCGGTCGCCGAAGCCGGGGGCCTTGACCGCCGCCACGTGCAGGGTGCCGCGCAGCTTGTTGACCACCAGGGTGGTCAGCGCCTCGCCCTCGATGTCCTCGGCCACGATCAGCAGCGGCTTGCCGCTCTTGGCCACCTGCTCCAGCACCGGGATCAGCTCGGTCATCGCCGAGATCTTCTTCTCGGTCAGCAGCAGGTAGACGTCCTCGAGCACCGCCTCCATCCGGTCCGGGTTGGTGACGAAGTACGGGCTGAGGTAGCCGCGGTCGAACTGCATGCCCTCGACCACGTTGAGGCTGGTCTCCAGGCTCTTGGCCTCCTCGACGGTGATCACGCCCTCCTTGCCCACCTTCTCCATGGCCTCGGCGATGATGTTGCCGATGGTCTCGTCGCCGTTGGCGCTGATGATGCCGACCTGGGCGATCTCCTTCTTGCCCTTGGTGGACTTGGAGAGCTTCTTCAGCTCGTCGATCACCACCTCGACCGCGCGGTCGATGCCGCGCTTCAGGTCCATCGGGTTGTGGCCGGCGGCCACCAGCTTGAGGCCTTCCTGGTAGATGGCCCGGGCCAGCACGGTGGCGGTGGTGGTGCCGTCGCCGGCCTTGTCGCTGGTCTTGCTGGCCACCTCGCGCACCATCTGCGCGCCCATGTTCTCAAAGCGGTCGGCCAGGTCGATCTCCTTGGCCACCGTGACGCCGTCCTTGGTGATGGTCGGCGAGCCGAAGCTCTTCTCGATCACCACGTTGCGCCCCTTGGGGCCCAGGGTCACCGCCACCGCGTCCGCCAGGGTGTTCACCCCGCGCAGCACCGCCTCGCGGGCCGACTGATTGAACCAGATCTCCTTCGCCGCCATGAGTCGCAACCTCCTGATTTCGTGTGGGAATTCGAGCGGACGAGCATTGGCACTCGCCCGAGGCGAGCGCTAATCTAAGCGCGGAAGGGCGTCCGTCAAGGCGAGCGGGTGCCGAGGGGCTTGCCGTGGTGAGAAAGCGGCACTAGCCGCGGCCGGCGGCGGCGGGAGCGCGCCCCGCTACTCGGCGAACTTGACGATGGCCAGCAGCCGGTCGAAGTCGATGGGCTTGGGCAGGAAGAAGGCGGCGCCCTTGCGCAAGGACTGATCGGCCTTGGCGTCGTCGGGGTGGGCGGTGGTCATGATCACCGGCAGCGACTTGAAGCGCTCGTCGGCGCGCAGCCGGTCGAGCAGTTGCAGCCCGTCGATGTAGGGCATCATCAGGTCGGTGATGATCATCCCCACGTCGGCGACCCGCTCCATCAGGTCGAGCGCCTGGAGCGCGTCGCCGGCAGAGTGAACTTCGTACCCTTCGCGCTCCAGCCGGCGCGTGAGCATCAGGTTGAGCTCGGGGTCGTCGTCAACGATGAGGATCTTCACGGCAGGCGCAGCCTAGCACCTGCACCGCGCTGCGTCGATTGTCACGTCGAGGGCGACCCGCCCGAGCCGGGGCGAGGCAGGTCTGCTAAGGTCCCCGGCCCATGGGATCCAAGCGCGGCGACAGCGGCGAGCTTTCCGAAGCGGTCGAGCGTCTGCTCGACCAGGCGGAGGCCGCTCTGGACGACGGCGATTTCGAGAGGGCGCTGGAACGAGCCCAGGAAGCGAGCGAGCTGGCGCCGGAATCGGTGGCGGCGCTCCACTACCTGGCGGCGGCGCACACCGGGCTGGGGCAGCTGGAGGAGGCGGCCCAGTTCTACCGGCGGGCGCTGGAGCTGGCCCCGGGCGATCTCGACGTGCTGCGCGGGGCGGCGCAGATGCTGGTCCTCGAGGAGCACGAGGACCCGGTGGAGGCGCTCGAGGACGGCCTGTCGCTGATCGAGCGAGCGCTCAAGCAGGCGCGCAAGCACGGCACCGACGACGACCGGCTGGAGCTGCAGCTTTTGCAGGCGATCGCATTCAACAAGCTCGGGGAGTCGGGGCGGGCGCTGGCGGTGCTCGACGCGCTGGCCAAGGAGCTCCCCGACGACGCCGAGATCGGCCAGGAGCGCGGCCTGGCGCTCTTCGAGCTGTGCCGCTTCGCCGAGGCCAAGGCGCAGTTCGAGCGGCTGCTGATCCTCGACGAGCGGGACGCCTGGGCGCGGCACTACCTGGGGCTCATCGCCGAGCGCGAGGGCGACGCCGCCGCGGCCGCCCGCCACTTCGCCAAGGCGCGCGCGCTTTCGCCCGAGGACTTTCCCAAGCCCATCGAGCTGTCGCCGCAGCAGTTCGACCAGGCGGTCTCCGACGCCCTGGAGCGGCTGCCGCCCAAGGTCCACAGCTACCTGACCAACGTGTCGATCGCGGTGCGCGACCTGCCCACCGACGCAGACCTGCGCGGCAGCGAGCCGCCGCTCTCCCCGACGCTGCTCGGGATCTTCCAAGGCACCCCGGTGACCGAGCGCTCGCTCTCCGATCCGTGGAGCCACTTCCCAAGCTCGATCGCCCTCTTCCAGAAGAACCTGCAGCGCTACGCCCGCAGCCGCGACGAGCTGATCGAGGAGATCGGCGTCACCCTGGTCCACGAGGTCGGCCACTTCCTCGGACTCTCGGAGGACGATCTCTACGAGCGCGGGCTGGACTGAGCCGCGGCCTCGATACCAGCTCGTCCCAGCGGTCCTCGACGAGGTCTGCGTGCACTTCGACTGCGATCAATGGCCCAGCGAATCGAGGGAACCTCAGGGACGGATCCAGTCCTCGACGGCGACGCCCGGGATGCGCTGGTAGTGTCGCCGGTTGCCGGTGACGACGATCGCTCGGCACGCGGCGGCGATCGCGCCGATGAGGAGATCAGCGTCGGCGAGACGTTGCCCCTGTCGCTCGAGCAGCGCCTTGGCCTCGCCGAAGATCTGGGCCGACGCCTCGTCGAGGCTGAGGATCGGCAGCGTCCCAAGGAAGGTCCTCACCAGCGCCCGATTCTTCTCCGGCACCTTCGACTTTGCGGCTCCGTAGTGGAGCTCCGCGGCAGTGATCCAGGTCGTCGCCACCTCATCCTGCGTTGCGGCGCGGCGCTCGAGCACGGCCGCGTTCCCCCGCAGGATGGCGATGCAGGTATCGGTGTCGAGCAGCCTCAAAGATCAACCTCGCGCCCTTCCGTGCGCCGCTCCATGATGCGTTCCGCCTCAGTCGCCTGGTCGAGGTTCGACTCCCACTTGCCGGCGAGCTTCCGCCACGCGGCGACCTGTGCTTCGACGTCCGGTGAGCGCCCAGCCGAGCGCTCGCCGCCTCGGACGGCGGCAGCGAGGAGGTAGATGATCTCCTGGGTCAGGCTGCGGCGGTCCCGCTCGGCCGCCTCGCGCAGCGCACCGAGCAGTTCATCGGGCAGGTTCTTCAGCGTGAGCGAAGCCATCGCCACCTCCAGGAAACCATCATGGAACCATTATGGTTCCACAATGGTTGCGCGGCAACGCCTGGGGTCGGCTCGCGGCCCGACATCCCGCGAGACCCGAGCGGCGGTGCAAGGTGCTCCATCAACGGCCAGGTGCTTGGGCCTCAGGCCGGCCGGTGGGATTCGAGCTGACGCCGATGGCCTTGCTCGCTCCGCTGGCATCGATCGTCCGCGGCTCCGCGCCGCCAAGAAATTTGCACCACTCACCGCGGCTGGCCGGCCGCGCCCGCCACAGCCCGGCGAACCGCCGCCCGATCGCACGCGTGACAACCGACCGTATTTCCTGCTCTTTTGGATCCCTTGCGGCCGGTCCGTCGGAATGGCAGCGCCTGGCCTGTCGTTAGCAATGCCGACCATTGGAACATGCAGCCAACCGGACGCAGGCAGGAATAAGAAGCAGAGGAACCTGTTCCCCGGTCGCTGCCCGTGCTGAACCATTCGGCGGTGGACAGTTTCTACGCGGACGACCTTGAGAATGTTCGACTTTCGGCAAGACAACGGCACCCGGGCCGAGTTTGAGGAACTGGCGCTGGCGCACTTGGACCCGCTCTACTCGGCGGCCCTGCGGCTGACCAAGAACGAGCGCGACGCCGAGGACCTGGTCCAGGACACCTTCCTGAGGGCCTACCGCTTCTTCGACAAGTTCGAGCGGGGCACCAACATCAAGGCTTGGCTGTTCAAGATCCTCACCAACACCTTCATCAACCGCTACCGGCGCAAGGTGAAGGAGCGGACGGTGGTCGAGGGCAGCGAGCGCGACACGGTGCACGAGCGCTTCATCAGCCGCGACGCCACCGAGTATGCGGCCAACCCCGAGCAGTACTTCTTCGACCGGCTGCTGTCCGACGACATCCTCGGGGCCATCGACCAGCTGCCGCTCGACTTCCGGCTGGTCGTCATCCTGGCTGACCTGCAGGAGTTCAGCTACAAGGAAATCGCCGAGATTCTGGCCTGCCCGGTGGGCACGGTGATGAGCCGGCTCTACCGCGGCCGCAAGCTCCTGCAGAAGATGCTCAAGAGCTACGCCACCGAAGCCGGGGTCCTGCCCGCTCCCGAGGGGACCGCGGACCTGGACGAGTTCCGGCGGCGGCGAACCTCCAGCGCGGGCAAGTGACCTGGACCTCCAACGGGACGCCTGAATGACCTGCGACGACCTCGAGGGGCTTTTCCACGCCTACGTCGACGGCGAGTTCTCCGACGACGAGCGCGCCGACGTCGAAGCCCACCTCGCCCAGTGCCCCGGCTGCCGGGCGGCGGTGCAGGTGGAGCGGGCCTTCAAGGAGCGGGTCCGCCAGTCGGGGCGCGAGGCCTGCGCCGGCAACCCCGGCTGCCCCTCGCAGCTGCGCGACTCGCTGCACGCCGCCCTGGTCCACGAGGACCGCTCGCGGCGGCTGGCCAAGGCCAAAATGGTGGTCGCCTACGCCGGGCTGGCCATGGGCGCGGCGGCCTCGCTGTTCTTCTACCTGCGCGCCGCCCAGGAGCACCGCCGGGCCGAGACCCTGGTCAACGCCGCGATCTCCTACCACCAGCACCAGCTGCCGCTCGACGTGCAGGACGCCCAGCTGCCGCGCATCCAGAGCTTTTTGGCCGGCAAGGTGGACTTCGCCCCCGGGCGCATCCCCGAGCTGCACAACGTGGCGGTGATCGGGGCCCGGCTCAGCCACCTGGCTGACCGCCAGGCCGCCTACGTGGCCTACGGCACTCCCCAGCGGCGGATCGGGCTGTTCGTCTTCGACGCCCCCGACCTGACCATCTCCGGCGGGCGGCGGATCAGCGACCGCGAGGTGATGCTCGCCAACCAGCGCGGCTACAACGTGGCCATCTGGAAGGACCGCGAGATCGCCTACAGCCTGGTCAGCGACCTCGACGAGCAGCAGCTGCTGGAGCTGGTGGGCTCGGCCCGGGCCCCGGTTCCCTGAGGGCTTCCGCGGGCTTAGCTGCCCGGCCGTCGGGTCGCTTTCGACCCCGCTTTCCCGCCGCCACCGAGACGGAAAGTGCGTGTCGTATCATTGACTTCGATGATCTGAGCATCTACGATTTCCGCCGATTTAGGCGGTCGAGCGAGTGTCGAGAGCTGACGAGGGCAGCTCCTGCGAGCCGGCGCCAACCAGGCGGAGAACATGCCCAAGAAGATTGTCATCATCGAGAGCGACGCGGCGTTTTCCTCCAAGCTGCGCGGCGCCTTCGAGCAGCGCAGCCTCGCGGTGGTCGAGACCCAGGACGGCAAAGGCGCGGTCGACATCGTCAAGCGCGAGAAGCCCGACCTGGTGGTGCTGGCGGTCGAGCTGTCGGCGGGCCAGAGCGGCTACATCGTCTGCGGCAAGCTGAAGAAGGACGACGACCTCAAGAAGATCCCGGTGATCATCGCCGGCAAGGACGCCGAGGGCTTCGAGGCCCACAAGCGCCTCAAGGCCCGCGCCGAGGAATATCTGAAGAAGCCGTTCGAGCCGGCGGCGATCCTGGAGAAGATCGGCGAGCTGATCGGGCTGCCGGCGGCCGACGACGACGGGCTGCTGCTGGAGAACGACGAGTCGCTCACCCTCTCCAGCCTGGGCGAGGACGAGCCGCTGCTCGACGAGGAGCCGGCGGAGCGGACGGTGATCGCCAAGGCGCTTCCCCGCGAAGAGCCCACCCGCGGCGGCGACCCCGACCTGGACATGCTGGACGCGGCCTTCGACACCATCAGCGAGCCGGAGGGCGAAGAGGCGGTCAAGGCGCCCGAGGACGACGGGCTGATCGAGGATCCGCCGGCGGTGGACCTGAGCGCCATCGCCGAGGAGAGCTCCGCCGACGAGGCCCTCGATTCGCTGGGCAGCGATGAGCCCGCCGAGTCGACCAAGCCCGGCGGCGAGCCGGCCGCCGAGTTCGAGCTCGACGCCCTCGAGCCGCTGGAGGAGGAGCCGGCCCCTGCCCCGCCGCCGCGCGCCGCCGCCAAGCCCGCCGCGACCAAGACCTCGACCGGTCCGGTGGCCTCGGTCAAGACCTCCACCGGCCCGGTGGCCTCCGCCTCCCGCACCGGCGGGGTGGCCACGGTGGCCAGGCCCGCCGTCGACGACGGCGAGCTGAAGGCGCTGCGCGAGAAGGTCGAGGAGCTGGAGGGCCAGGTCCGCACCCTGCAGGACGAGGTCACCGCCAAGGACAACGAGCTGGATGCGGTCAAGAGCACCAGCGGCGGCAAGGACAAGGAGTTCTTCTCCCTCAAGGAGCAGGTCACCAAGAAGGACAAGGAGATCGTCCGGCTCAAGCAGGACCTCAACGAGAAGGAGCAGGAGGTCATCGAGCTGCGGGAGAAGGAGAACGGCTTCGAGCAGAAGGCCAGCGAGGCCACCGCCGAGCTGGCCAAGAAGGACGCCCAGATCAAGACCCTCACCACCCGGGTCGACGGTGCAGCCGCCGAGCGCAAGAAGATCGAGCAGCAGCTGGCGGCGGCCAAGGATGAGGCCCGCGCCGCCAACGCCAAGCTGGCCACCGCCCAGGGCGAGCTGGATCAGGCCCAGGAGCAGGCGGCCGAGCTGCAGGGCTCGCTGGACGCCGCCCGCGCCGAGGCCGACGAGGCCAAGGGCTCGCTGGAGTCCCTCAGGGTTGAGCGCGACCAGCTGCAGACCGACCTCGACGAGGCCCGGGCCAACGCCGAGAAGCTCTCCTCGGTCGAGGAGGAGGCTGCGTCGCTGCGCTCCAAGGTGTCCGAGCTCGAGGACGGCGCCGCCAAGAGCGAAGAGCGGGTGGTCAAGGCCTACCAGAAGATCAAGTCCGACGAGAAGCTGCGCGAGAAGACCCGCAAGGCGCTCGCGGTGGCGCTGCAGATGCTCGACGAGGCCTCCTCCTCCGCCGGCGGCGAGGACGAGCTCTCCGACGAGATCGCCACCGGCTGACGGACCGGCTCAAACTCCTGATGCGCGAAGGGGCGGCCTTGGGGTCGCCCCTTCTGCTTGCGGGAGGTGGGAGGACGATGACCCGTTCCCACGGCCGATCGTTCCAAACGTTTGGAACGGGCGCGGCTCGGCAATCCGGGCGCCTTCGCGGCGCACCGGACCGATCAGAGGTTCCGGAGAAGGATTCTCATCGGCGCATCCCAGCGCAGACGCCGCCGGGCTCCCTCGGTTATCCTCCCTCTCCTTCCAGGCCGGCGCCTGAGGCGCTCGCCGGCATCGACTGATCTGCCGCCGGAACTCATCGAATGACTGAACCGAGGACGCCTCAGGCAGCCGCGACGGCCGTTCCCTTCGCAGGCCGGGCAAAACGCTATCTGCTCGCCAGCCTTTGCACCTGCCTCCTCACCGGCCCCGTCCTCGCCCAGGCCGCCGAGCCTCGCGCGCAGCTCCAGTACCAGCGCGAGCCGGGGGCCGAGGCCTGCGAGGACGAGGAGTCGCTGCGGAACTCGGTGATCGGACGGCTTGGCTTCAACCCCTTCGACCCGGCGGCGGCTCGAGTCGTGCGCGTGGCCGTTCGCGGCGCGGGCGAGGGCCTGTTGGCCAAGGTCGAGCTCTTGGGCTCCTCCGGGACGGTCCTGGGCGGCCGCGAGATTCCCTCCTCGAGCCGCGACTGCCGCGAGCTGGGCGCCTCGGTGGAGCTGGCGGTGGCGCTCGCCGTAGACCCGGTGGGCGCCTCCAGGCCGCGCGAGCCGGCCGCTCCGCCTTCGGTCGCCGCGCCTCCGGTCGCCGCGCCCAGCTCGCCCAGCTCGCCCAGCTCGCCCACCGCTCCGCCGCCCCCGTCGCTCGCCTCGCCGGCGCTCTCGGCATCCTTGGCCGCGCTCGCGGCGGTCAACGCCCTTCCCTCGCCCACCGGCGGCCTGGCGCTGGGCCTCGGTGCCCGCTGGGGAGATTTCGAGCTGGACCTCGAGGGCGCGACGCTCCTGCCTCGGCGCGCCGACGTCGCCGGCGGCTGGTTGAACGCCTCTTCGCTCGGGATGACCCTTGCTCCCTGCCTGCATCAGGGGCCAGCCATCGGGTGTCTGGCTGCCTCGGCAGGAATGCTCCGGATCTCCGGCGACGGTTTGAGCAACCCCGACCGCGCCCAGGCCGGCTACGTCCAGCTCGGCGCGCGGCTGGGGGCGCAGCTGCGCGCTTCCGCGAACCTCTCGGCGCGCGCCACCTTCTTCCTCGACGTCCCCTTGTCCCACACGACCGTCCTGGTCGGGCGCCAGCCGGTGTGGACGACCCCGGCGGTGGCGCTCGGCCTCGGCGTGAGCGTTGCCTGGGAGCTGCAAACGGATTCCGGGCGCCAGGGACAATAGCCGAGCGATGGCGCCACTCACCCCCAAGCCGGTCGCACCCGCCGGCGCCTTTCCCGCGCTGCTCGAGGCCGAGTTCTCCTACGTCTGCAATTCGCTGCAGCGGCTGGGCGTTCCCGCCGCGCACGTCGAGGACCTGGCCCAGGACGTCTTCCTGACCGCCTTCCAGCGCTTCCCGAGCTACGACCCCCAGCGCCCGATTCGCCCCTGGCTCTTCGGCATCGCCTTTCGCACCGCCGCCAACTTCCGCAGGCAGGCCTCGTTGCGTCACGAGGTGGCTGGGGAGCTGCCGGAGCTGCCATGCGACGGCCCGGGCCCGGAGGCGGCGCTGGAGGAGAGGCGGGCGCGGGCGCTGGTGCTGCGCGCCCTCGAGGCGCTCGACGACGATCGGCGGGCGGTGTTCGTCGCCCACGAGATCGACGGCCTGAGCATCCCCGAGGTGGCCGAGGCGCTCGAGATCCCGGTGAACACCGCCTACACCCGGCTTCGCGCGGCCCGGCAGCGATTCGCGGAGTCGGTGAGGGCGATCCAGGACGGAGGTGCGGCATGAGCCAGCGCTTCGATCTCGAGCCGCTGCCGGAGGGCGCCGAGGCACTTCTCGCCGCCGAGCGGCGCCGTCCGGGCCTGACCGCCCAGGACCAGGCGCGCCTCGCTTCGCGGATCCAGGCGGCCATGGCGTCGATGCCCGCCGACCCGGCGCCCTCGGCGCCAGGCGCCACGGTTGCCTCTCTC
>JBBIQS010000103.1:0-26579 GCA_037442205.1 Myxococcales bacterium | reverse complement strand
CTCAGACGGCCTGGCGACGATGACTTCGAGCTCAGCGCGCTGCTTCGGAGACACCTTCACGGGCTTCATCATGCCCGATAGACGTCCCCTAGGCCTCGTTGATTCTATCTAGACGGCGGTGCACTAGCCACCCTGTGAGCATCGGGGCGGTGGTCGCAACGCTGGTAATGGGAGTGCCTCCTCTCGCCCTCTTCGGTCTGCCCATCCTCCGCAAGGACGGCCTTGTTGCCCGCTACAAGGGCCTGCTGGGACCGGACACGCCAGCCCTTGGCTCCATTCAGACCGTCGCCGACCTGGCCGGATGGATGGAGGACCAGCGGAAGCGCCTAGGGGAGGCAGTCGCTGCGTCGGAAGCAGCACACCCCGGGATCAGCCGGTTGAGCGCGTAGCGACGAAGGGCAACTGGGCCAAGCCGGGTGTGTCGGGCTGCTCCGGTATCCTTGGGGCCAGACCATGAGCGCCGCGACCAAGAGGCTTCAGCGTGCGGTGGCATCTCTCGAAGCAGCCGCGAGAGCGTTCGCCAGGGACGAGACCGAGTGGAACAGCACCGCCCTGAAAGAGGCCGCAGGGGAGCTGGTTCGCGCCGAAGCCTTCCTCAATGCCGAGCACTCACTCGGCAAGCCGCTGCCCTACGAGCCGCCTGATCCGAAGCTCCTGACCGAGGTCGAGCGCCGGCTGAGCCAGCAGGGCAAGAAGCTCGAAGCCACCTTGCACTACCGCCAACGCCTGGGGACAACCGTCGAGGAGGCGCAGGCTGCGGTGGACGCCTGGATGCGCGAGGTTCGGCTCGGGGAACTCCCCTGACCCGAAGGACGGGCGCAAGTTCTCCGGTTCGAGGGATGGGCCCCCCTGGGGACACGCTCCCTGGGGGCCACTTCGAGTGCGGGGAAGGGGCTGGGGAGGGGTGAAGACAGAACCCCAGCAACTTCGATCACTTGGCCTGACACAGAACGCTCAGGATCTTGGGGGATCGTCGACCAAATGGTCGCGCCCCTGATCCGATCTGGGGCCGTCCTTGGGGACGCTGCTCCCTGTGATCCCCTCAGCCAGCCGTTCGCCTACCGAGGCCCCGGGGAGGGGGCTGCTGCTATCCCTCTCGATCAACGGGTGCCGTGCGGCGACGTGAAGCAGCCCCGCCTGCTATGACCGCCGAAGGTTCCAGGGGACCGGACGACCGGCCCTCTCGTTGATGGCCGAGCGGACGGCCTGCACTTCCTGTTCAATCGGCTCCCAGCGAGCCATGTGCGCGTACTTCGCATGCTCGAAGTGGTGTTCGGCGCGGACGACGTTGGTCTGGGGCCTCATGCTCCCTGAAAGAGGCGGCAAGCTCGACATCGCAGATCGCAGCAGGTCCATGTTGTACGCAGGATCGAGCTTCCCGTCCGGCAGCACCTTCCGTTTCGTCCAGTCGATCCTGAAAACCTCGACAGGACGGCGGTCGCGCATCTCCAGCCAAACCATCGCCGCCAACACGTAACCCTCCTCGTTGGGCGGCAGAGTCCCTCTCCCGGCAAGGAACGCATCGAAGGCCTCGGGGGACACCTGAAAACCGGCCATACGGGGACGGGTCAAAACCGGCCAAAGGGCGGGACCCAGGACCCGTGCGCTTCTATCCCTTCGTAGCCTCGTCGCGCAAGCCGGCGTGCTGTGTGCGCCAGCTCCTCGGGCCGCACTTGAGGACGTGGGCGTGGTGGAGCAGTCGGTCGAGCATTCCGCTCACTGCGGCCACATCCCCCAGCAGCTTGCCCCAGTCTTCCACGGGACGGTTCGACGTGATGAGGGTGCTCGCCCGCTCGTAGCGCCGCATCACCAGTTCAAGCAGGTCCTCGGCGGCGGTCGCCGGGAGCTTGCGCATTCCCAGGTCGTCGATGACCAGCAGTGGGACCGCGGCAAGCTCCGCAAGCCGTTCCCGTCGAGTGCCATCGACGGTGGCTTCAGCGAGCTCCTCAAGCAGCGCGTGAGCCTCCCGATAGAGCACCTTGTGGCCCTGCCGGATGACGGCGTGCCCAATAGCCTGCGCGAGATGGCTCTTGCCGGTGCCCGGCGGCCCCAGGAAGAGCGCGTCCTCGCGCCGATTCACAAAGTGGCCGCTTGCCAGTTCGAAGACGAGCTTGCGGTCGAGCTTCGGGTTGAAGGCAAAGTCGAAGCTGTCGAGCGTCTTGCCCAAGTCGCGAAATTGAGCGCGCTTGTGCCAGCGCTCCAGCAGGCGATCCTGCCGGCGCACCAGCTCGTCCTGCACCAGCGCCGAGACGAAATCGAGCGGCGCCCACTTCTCGGCCTGGGCCTGCACCAGCCTGCTCTCGAGGGTTGCTGCCATTCCGGAGATGCGCAGCTGGCGCATCGCTCGGGTCACTTCGGGGACGTTCACGGTTCTTCTCCTGTTGAGGTGAGGCGGTTGATCACGTCGCGGTACTCGGTCAGCTCGCGGATGAGCGGGTCGACCTGGCGCAGCGTCAGCTGCACCGCCGGCTTGCGGTCCAGGTAGCGCCTCACGAAGCGGTAGGTCGGGACGCCGACGTCGAGGGCGGCGGCGCAGGCGTCGTCGACGACGCCTGCGCCGCGTTTACGCACGAGGGACATGACTCCCAGGACGCGACGTACGCCCAGCTCCCCGTCGCGGCCATGGATCTCGCGGCAAAGGCGTCCGATGTGCTTGCCCTGCATCGCCGCCTTGAGCAGCAGCGCCGAGGTCGTCGGCGGTGTGCGTGCCGGTCGGTCTTCCTGCTTGGTTCGGTAGCGCCCGGGTTGATCGCGCAGATGCTCACGCAGGAGTTCCTGGGTGTGCGCGTCGAGGATGCGCACCTGCCGGGTATCCCATTGCACAGGCAGTTCGTCGCCGATGTGCCCTGGCGGGACCGAGTAGTAGGCGCCGTCGATCTCGACGTGTCCGTCGAGGTGGACCGTGCGGACGCCGTACTCGAAGTAGCGAAAGGGCTCGATTGGCAGAGGGAGCAGCGAAGGTCGCTCCTCGGCAAACATCACCGAGACCTGGCGCTTGGTGGTCCCGTGGATGCGGGTGTCGGCCCAGCGCTCCTCCCAGCGATCGAGGTAGGCCTGCGCGGCCTCGAGCGTCTCGAAGCGCAAGCCGGTGACCGCCTTCTGCGCGTGCGCGACCCCCGACTCGACCTTCCCCTTGCGGTCGGGGTCGCCGGCGCGGCAGTTGAGCCCGGCGGTTCCGTAGTGCGTGAGCAGCGCGCGGTAGAGCGGGTTGAGGCTGGGCTCGAAGATGTCGGCCTTGATCACTCCTTCGCGCAGGTTGTCGAGCACCACCAGCCTGGGGACGCCGCCAAGCCGCCGGAAGGCCTGCTGGTGCAGCTCGGCCCAGATGCGCGAGCTCGACTTGAAGGTCAGCAGCCGCACCGACTTGCGGCTGTAGCCCAGCGTGAGCACGAAGAGCCGAGTACGGCGGTACTTGCCGGTGGCCGGATCGCGCACCATCGGCCCCTCGCCGTAGTCGACCTGCGCCTCCTCGCCGGCCGGCGTTGTGATGACCGGGTGGGCCTTTGGAGCGCTGGGCCCGCGCAGGTGCCGCACGAAGCGCTTCACGCTGGCGTACTTGCCGGTGAAGTGCTGGTCGTCCACCAGGTCGCGCCAAATGGCTTTTGCGTCGCGGCCGTTCGCCACCGCGGCCTCGATGAGCGGCCGAAACGGCTCGCAGGCGCTCGCCACCGGGCTGCGGCTTGGCGTCTGGTAAGGCCCCGGCGAGCCCTCGGGGTCGGGGGACACCTCTTTGGCCGGTTTTGAGCCGGCACCTGGGTCGGGGGACGGGTCTTTGGCTGGATTTGGGCCGTCGTGGCCCCACCGGCCAGGCGGGCGGATCGGCACGCCCGCCGCCTTCAGGTAGGCGCTGGCGGTCTCCCGCCGCACTCCGGTCGTCTCTTCAATCTGCCTGAGCGGCCATCCAAGGCGGCCGAGTACCAGGACCTGTTGTCGCTTCTCGTTGCTCAAGACGTTGGCCATCCCGAGGGCGAACCAGCTTCTCGCCGCCCTCGTCAACGTCCTGAGTCCACCTCAGCCGCTATGGCCGGTTTTGACCTGTCCCTCTATGGCCGGTTTTGCCCGTCCCCCGAGGTCGAAGGCGTTGGCCGTCACGGGGGCGATCTGCCCAGGGGCGGTTCGCTGATAGGCCCAATAGGTCAGTCCCATGCCGCAACTCTACATCGAGACACGCCACCCGGCGTCCAGTTCCCGGTCCTAGTCGGACGCGACGGAGCCATCGCCGCCCACGAGCTGGCCCGAAACCGGGCCATCCGAAATCAGCCAGACCGACAAGCAAGATCTACGAGTTGAGAACCGAGCGATTGGAAGGCATCTGCTACCCTCGCCGAATCGTTCAGCGGGCGCGGCCCAGCATCGGGGCGGCCAGACTCGGTTGGCAGGTTTTTGGAGCCTTTATCCGGATAGCCTTCCGGACTCCCTCACGGGATCAGCCGGCCGTCGGGCTGCTTTCCGTTGCCGTCAGGTTGCCGTGACTCTGCTCCACGCCCTGGAACGGAGCGGGACGGAACAGACCGAGGCGGGATGAGATCTTCCTAAGGAGATCAGGGAGTTGCGGGCCAAGGTCGCGTCTCGCCTGAATTATTCGTTCTTCCCAGAAAGCAGTTCGAATCCCCTTGGGGACACTTCCAAGCCCTCAGAATCCCTACGGATTCTGGGGGCTTCGTTTTGGTTCGGTTCCGCCGACGTTCAGCCGTCTCCCCATCCCTGGCGTCCTCATCGGCGATCTGTAGCCTGGCTTCCCGCTCGGTCACGCCTTGGACTGCCGTCGCCGAGACATTGCCCTTTCCTCCTGCCGCGTCCGTGAGTCAGGGAAATCGCCGCCACCCTCTGACGTGGTATCTTCCTCAGCGGGGCGAAACGGAGCGGGAGGTCTACGATGCGCCGAGCCAGCAGCGCCGCGGGCCTGGGCTGGCGAGCCCTGCTCGTACTAGTTGGTGGAATTGCCTCGGCCCTAGGTTGTGGATGTACGCCTGTGCCCGCCTACCTCCCTGCCCACTGCCGTGACGACGACTCCTGCGTTAGCGACCACGGATCTGGCTGGTACTGCGCGCCATCTGGGTTTTGCGAGGAAGTGCAACCCGACGCGGGCTCGTATCCGGATGCGGGCGCGGACGCCGGCACGCAATGAAATCGCTGCTGCGTGCGCTCCAGTTCAGAGTCCATGAGGCCGAGCTGGCCTTGCTTCGGCGCACGCATCCTTTGCGCTTCCTTGTCCTCGAGGTGACGCGACGCTGCAATCTCGCCTGCGCCTACTGCGGAAGCGCCTGCAACGGGGCCCCACAAGGTGAGGAACTGAGCGCGAGCGAGTGGATTCGCGTCATCCGCGAGATCGTCCAGGACTTCGACGCGACCAAAATGACGGTCGAGATCACCGGCGGTGAGCCGCTCGTCAAGGAGGGCATCTTCGACATTCTGAACGAGCTGGGTCGCCTGGGCTGCAGGTTCGGAATGGTCTCCAACGGTCAGCTTCTCGACCAGAGCACAGCACGAACGATCGTGCGCAGCGGCCTGCGCTCGCTGTCGCTGAGCCTGGACGCACCGTTCGCCCTCAACGACGAACTGCGCGGCCGTGGTGCCTCCCAGAAGGTCGTCAGTGCAATCGACGCGGTTCGCGCGGCCGGCTATCGCGGCACGCTGGAAATCATTTCGACGATCACGACACCCGCGATCGCTTGCCTGGACGAAATGCGACGCATTGTCTCGGAGCTGAAGATCCCGCGCTGGCGCGTCGTGCCGGTAATGCCCCTGGGACGAGCCGCAGAACGCCCGGACCTCGTCCCTGACAATGCCGGGCTACGCACGATCCTTGAGTACGTGCGCGAGGCGCGCGCCGACGGCTTTGTACCTGTGCCCGAGCTCTGCGACGAAGGCTTCCTGGGCGACGAATTCGAGATGCAGGTGCGTCCATACCTTTGGCAATGTACTGCGGGCGTTACACTCGGCAGTGTCTTATGTGACGGGCGCATCGGCGCTTGCACGCATCTTTCCGAGGCGTTCGTGCAGGGCGATGTGCGTCGCGAGCGATTTCGCACCGTCTGGGAGGAGCGCTTCCAGATCTTGCGCGATCGCTCCTGGGCCAACCACGGCGTGTGCGCCTCGTGCGCTGAGTTCGCGCGCTGCCAAGGCGGCTCGCTGCACCTCTACGCGAAGCCAGGTGCGAAGCCTGCGCGGTGCCTGCTGCTTGACGCCGTTCGACGCCCGGCCTGAAGCGGGTCCCACTGCACGAACCTCGAGAATCGCCTCGGCCGAATCGTTCAGGCGACCATGGCAATTCGAGGCACCAGCCATTCCTCGGTGAGCGCCTGAGCCAGGTGCGCCTCGACGCTTGGCGGGACCCTACTGCTCTGTGCCCCTGGGGACACAGCCAGAAGCCCTCGGAATAATCGGTGATTCCGGGGGCTTCTTCGTTTCCTACGCCTTCCCCACGAACTGCTCGATCTCCGCCTTGGTCCTTTGGACCTCCAGCGCCTTGAGCACATTGGGGGCGACGCTTCCCAGCCAGTCCACCGCCAGGCCGGGCTTGGGGAAGACCTTCATCGGGTACTCGGAGCGCGCCAGCAGGGTCATGCCCACCAGCGCCGCGCGCACCGCGCCGGCCTGGAATCCGCTGCCGATCACCACGTGCCCCACCGCCGACACCCGGGTTCCCCGGCCCTTCATCACCCGGGCCATCTCGGCGCGGGCGACCTGGTCCGGCGGCGGCATCGTGGCGTCGATCACGCTGAGCAGCGCCCAGTGCGCGTCGGGCGCGGCGTCGAAGCGCTTGACCAGCGCCTCCTCCAACACCTTGGCCGTCGCCAGCGTCGGCGTGGCGTCGTAGCACATCACGTAGATCGACCCGCTCAGGCCGATCTTGACCGAATCCCTGTGGACGAGCTGCTGCACGGACCCTCCTCGCGCGGTTGCGCACTATCCATCAATGCCAACAGGTGGACAGTCAGCGCAAGCTCCGCGTTGAGGAGGGTCGGGAGCCGGCCGCGGTCAGCGCTTCTCGCGGGCCGCCTTGAGCTGCGGCTGGGCCCCGCCCATGAACATCTCGGCGATGAACGAGGCCTGGTGGACCAGCAGCGAGCGCTGGCGGTCCATCAGCCAGCGCCGCAGGAAGCCATCGGCCAGCCCGCACAGCGCCGTCGCCAGCTGGTCCGCCGTCCTGCGCCCGCGCGCCCCCAATCGCTCGTGCTCCCGGAACCAGCGGGCCATGCGCGCCCGCATCAGCTCGTAGCCGTTGATCATCTCCTTGGCGGTTCCGCCCGCCATCGGCAGCGTCAGGAACACCGCCAGGATCTCCCGCCGCCGGTCGGTCATCGCGAACAGCCGCCGCAGCAGCAGCTCCACCCGCTGGCCGCTGGTCAGCCCCGCCGGAAACCCCTCGTCGAAGACGCCCATGATCTCCGAGGTGAGCATCGCTCCCAGCCCCTCCACGATGGCGTCCTTGCTGCCGAAGTAGGCGTACAGCGAGGGCACCGTGTACCCGGCCTCCCTGGCGATGTCGCCCATGGTCGCCTGGGCAACGCTGGACTGCGCGAAGGCCCGCGCGGCGGCGAGCAGAATGTCCTCCCGCGCCCGCTCCGCCCGCCGCCCCCGATTCTCCTCGGCGATGACTCTCATCTCGTTCTCCTTCATAGGCACTAAAGGATTCTTTATCGTGCGCTCGGGCTCCCCCTCGGGTCAAATCGCGCGCGCTGAGCCCGTGGACCGATGAATACCGTCGAACAGGGGCCGCCCGGCGCCGGGCAGGCCGCCACGGTCCTTCCCCAGGTGAGAACGCCAGAACCTCTCAGCTGCCGGCCCTCGTGGAGCACCTGGCCGCGTCCGGAGCGAGCTGTCGCTGTCGGGCCGCGGTCCGCGCCGCTCACTCAGGCCGACGGCGGACCGGCCTCGGGAGGCTGAGCCTCACCGGCGCGGGGGGCAGTGGCCAGCACCTCCTCGAGCTCGGCCATGCTGGGCGGCTTGGCCAGGTGCATCCAGAAGCCGGCCCTGGCCGCCCGCTGCTGGTCGTCGGGGCCGGCGTAGCCGGTGAGCGCCACCAGCACCGCGCCGCGGAAGGTCTCATCAGCGCGGAGGGCGCGCGCCACCTGGTAGCCGTCCATCCCCGGCAGGCCGATGTCGCACAGCACCACCTCCGGCGGCCGCCGGCGCGCCATGGCGATTCCCTCGGGCCCGTCGTGGGCCACCTCCACCTGATGGCCCATCAACTCCAGGGCCTCGCGGAGGGTCTCGGCGGAGTCGAGGTTGTCCTCGATCAGCAGCACGCGCCGCCCGGTCGCCGGCGCCGCGACCTGGGCCGCCTCGGCCTGCTCGAGGTCCCGCTGCTGGAGCGGCAGGCGCACGGTGAACTCGGCGCCCTGCCCCGGCCCCTCGCTGCGGGCAGCCACCGTGCCCCCGTGGAGCTCCACCACGCCCTTGACCAGCGCCAGACCCAAGCCCAGACCGCCCCGGCTGCGATCGAGCGTCCGGTCGGCCTGCGAGAAGGGCTCGAAGAGGTGGGGCAGCATCTCGGCGCCCAGGCCGACGCCGGTGTCGCGCACGGTGATGACCGCTTGGCCGGTGGCAGCGTCGCGCCGCAGAGTCACGCTGGTGCTCCCTCCCCGGCCGGTGAACTTGGCGGCGTTCTGCAGCAGGTTGCCGACCACCTGCGCCAGCCGCGTGGCATCGCCGTCGACCCACAGCCTCTCGTCGGGGAGCGACGGCTCGAGGGAGATCCCGCTGTCCTGGAACAGCGAGCGGTGGTCCTCGATCGTGCGCTGGACCAGCTCGCCCAGCTCCAGCCGCTCGCGCTGCAGGCTGATCTTCCCGTGGCTGATGCGGGTGACGTCGAGCAGGTCGTCGATCAGCCGCGCCATGTGCGCGGTCTGCCGATCGATGACGCGGTGGGCGCGGCGCGCCTGCTCGCCGCCGGGCGCGGCGCGGTCGAGGATGTAGAGGCTGTTGCGGATCGGCGCCAGTGGATTACGCAGCTCGTGAGAGAGCATGGCCAGGAATTCGTTCTTGCGCCGGTCGGCCTCGCGCAGCGCGTCCGAGGCCCGCTTGGCCTCGGTGATGTCGCGCCCCGCCCCGACGTGCCCCAGGAACTCACCGCTCGCCGAAAAGCGCGGCTCGGCGTGAGTGGCGAGCCACCGCCACTCGCCGTCGGAGCGGCGGACCCTCAGCTGGCCGACGAACGTCCGCTGCTCCCGCACCGCGCCCGCGAATTCGCCCCAGCGGTTCGCATCCTCGGAATGCACGAAAGGCCGCCAGTCCGCGCCTGCCGAATCCCGCGGCAGCCCGAAGTAGTCGCGGCAGGTGCGATTGACGAACAGCAGCTCCCCCTCGGCGTCGGTCAGCCACATCAGCACCGGCGAGCTGTCGGCGATGGAGCGGAAGCGGGATTCGCTCTCGCGCAGCGACTCCTCGGCCCGCTTGCGGTCGGTGATGTCCCGCGCCACGCCCACCAGGCCGATGATTCGCCCAGAGGGATCCCGGCGCGGGGCCTTGGTGTTGAGCATGACCCGCGGGCCGCGCGGCGTCGGGACGGTCTCCTCGACCACCTGAACCGAGCCGGACTGCATGACCCGCCGGTCGTTCGCGACGATCGGCCGAACGTTCGGCGAGTTGCCGTAGATCTCGAGATCGGTGCGGCCGAGAACCTGCTCGACGGGCTTGCCCATAGCGCTGAGCACGGCGGCGTTGGCCAGCACGAAGCGCCCTTCGGAGTCCTTGATGTAGACCGGGTCGGCGATCGTCTCGATGACCGCCCGCAACAGTGACTGCTCCTCGCGCAGCGCATCCTGGGCTCGAAGCTGTTCGGTGATCTCGTGCCAGGCGCTCACCGCCCCGACGATGCGTCCGCCGCGCTGCAGCGGGCAGCTTGCTCCATCGATGACGATCTGCCCGCGCCCGTCCGCGGGCCTGAGCCGCATCAGGTCCGGTTGCGGCTCGCCGCGAAGCGCCCGCCGCACCGGCAACTCCGACGGAGCGACCGGTCTGCCGTCCAGGTGCCGGGCGTCCATTCGCTGCGTGACGAACCAGTCCCAGCCGCGGGCGTCGAAGCCCGTGGGATCGATGTCGCACAGCTTTCGAGCGGCCGCGTTGATCTTGACCACCGTGCCTTTGGCGTCGAAGACCACCACTGGAGCCACCATGGCATCGAGCACCCGCTCGAGCTCCTGGGAGCGCTGCTCCGCCTCGCTCGGAGTTCCGCCGTCAGCGCCGGGGATGCGCTCCCTGCGCTGCAGCGCCTCCTCGGCCTCTCGGAGCTGGGCCCGGGTGTTCTTCAGCTCCTCTTCCAGTCGGGCCACTGCTTCGCGCTCGCCCTCGGGAGCATTCGCTGCTGGTTCCCCGAAGTCGCTCTCGCCCGCCTCTCTCTTGTGCCGCGCCACCGAGCCCCCCGCATAGCCGGCCAGTGCCCTCTCTCAGATGCCCGATCAATGGATAGCTACCGAGCTTCTGTCGCACATGGCAGGAGAGCCGCCGCAAGGCCTCCAGGGCACGCGGGGGCCTGCGAATGAGCGAGCGTGCACAAGCAAGAGAAGCCGCCGATCGGCCCGGAAGGCCCTGCGGGCGCCCGGTTTTCGGGCGGCCAACGCAGGAGATCAGCGCAAACAGCTTCACCGCCGCAGCAGCGACCGCAGGCAAGCGTCCAACTCCGCCTCCCGCAGGATGGCCTGCGCGATCTTCTGCGGGTCGGGCAGGTAGGCCCCACAGCCGACCGCATCGGCAAGCGCGCCGATGGCTCGCCGATGCTCTGCTTCGGCGCGCGCCGCGGCTTCGCGGACCATCGCCGCCCACTCCGCGGCGCCGTCGGAGCAGACCGCCTCTTCCTTCTCCTGCGCTTTGTCGCTCGAGTCTGGCGAACCAGCGGACGCCTCTCTGTCCAAGCGCCCTGGCTGCTTGACCGTCATGATCACCCGCCTTCGCGGACCCCGCTGGCTCCGCTCGTAGAGCCCCGTCGTCACCTGCCAGTGCGCTTCACGCCCGATCGACCGCTCGAACCGGCGGGCTTCCCGCGGCGACGCCAGGCGCCGTGCCGCCCATTTCGGCTCGTTCCGCGGAATTGATTGCCCCGGGAGCGCCGCTCGGCTCTCTCGCGGGAGATCGCCACGTCCGAACCGGCCGAAAATCCTTAGCCGCTGCGCGGACATGCCGCGCTCCGTGCGTGGAGCGGCCCGACGACCGAGGCGATGACCTCAGGGGACCGCGGGCCCGCAGGACGACGGCTATTTTTGAGGGCGGATCACCGGCGCCGCCGCCCAGTCCGCGGGATAGGTGACGTAGAAGACCCGCACCCGGCTCGGCGTCCCGAAGACGATTCGACTGCCCTTGGGAATGTAGAAGACGTCGCCGGCGCGCCCCTCGAGCGTGCGGCCGTCGATCTCGATGGCGAGGACGCCCTCCAGGACCAGGTCGATCTCGTCGTAGTCGAGCGTCCAGGGGAAGTTGTCCTCGCGGCGCCAGCTCATGATGCCGGCGGCCATCGGCGACCCGTCGCGCGCGGTGATCAGATCGGTGAGGCCGATGTTCTTGCCCTCGCCGGCACCGGTGAACTTCCCCAGCTTCACCGACTGCCCGCGCACCAGCGTCAGGCCGGAGGGATCGATCAGCTTCTCGCAGCTTCCCTGGGCGCCGTCCTTCTTATCGGGTGCGGCGATCTCCGGCAGCGGGGCTTCCGACTCGTCGAAGCTGACGCCCAGCTCGCGGGCGCGGGTGAAGGCGGCCGGGGTGATGATCGCCTTGCCCCGGGGGGCGGCGATTCGCAGGCGCCCCGCCTGATGCTCCTGCTCGACGAGCTCGGCCGTGATCACGCGCTTCATTGGGAGGCCTCGGTGGCTGCGACCGAATGGTTCCAGCCGTCTACCACGCCGGCGCGCCGCCGAGCCAGCCGTCGTCGCGAGATCGATTCACGCCCCGGCGACCCTCCGCAGCCGCTCCGGCGCCTCCGGCTCCGCCAGCTCCTGGCGCATCCTCGCCACCGCCTCAGCGTGCAGCTGGCAGACGCGCGGCTCGCTCACCTGCAGGACCTTGCCGATCTCTCGGTAGGTCAGCCCCTCCACGTAGTGCAGGGAGAGCAGCAGCTGCAGCCGCTGCGGCAGCCTGCCGACGGCCGCCACCAGCGCCCGCTGGAACTGCGCCCGCGCGGCCTGCTCGTCCGGCGGCGGCTCCTCGCTGGCGTTGGGCAGGCTCTGCGCCAGCGACAGGTGGGGACGAGAGAGGATCTCCAGCTCTCCCAGCGTGTCGAGCTCGATCCCCGCCTCGGCCGCCAGCTCCTCCGACGTCGGCTCCCGCCCCAGCCGGTGCCCCAGCCTCATCCGCGCCTTGGCCACCAGGTCGGTGCGCGCCCGCAGCCGGCGCGGCAGATGGTCCATCCGCCGCATCTCGTCGAGCATCGCCCCGCGGATCCGGTGCTCGGCGAAGCTCTCGAAGCGCACGTTCTTCCCGGGGTCGAAACTGCGGGCGGCGTCGAGCAGCCCCAGCGCCCCCGCCGACCACAGCTCGTCCGCCAGGTTGCTGCCACTTCGCCGCGCCAGCCGCCGCGCACAGCGGTCGATCAGCTGCGTGTACTTGACCACCAGGGCCGAGTCGCCGCCGGCCTGTCTCTGAGAGGTGGAAGAGGCGCAAGGCATGGGTCACCTCGAGACTGCGCTTTCGCGCAGCAGCCGTTGCCACAGGAACTTCATTCCACCGTCCAGCGCCGACGGCGCCGGGGCTCCCAGCAGCCGCTCCAGCAACTCCGCCATCCCGCGCGCGCACGGGGAGCCCGGGGACAGCTCAACCAGCGGCCGCCGGGACATCACGGCGCGGGGCAGCTCCTCGTCGCGCGGCAGACGGCCCAGGTACTTCACTCGGGCACTGAGGACGCGGCTGGCTGTGGTCGTCAGGGAATCGAAGCTGTCCCGCGCCGACTCGTCCGAGGGCGCCTGGTTCACCACCACGTTGAAGTGCCTGAGCCCCGCCTCCTGGCTGAGGACCTTCACCGCCGCGGCGGCGGCGACGAGCGAGGTGGGCTCCGGGGTCACCACCAGCAGCGCCTCCTGCGCCGCGGCCACGAAGAAGCGCACGTTGTCCCCGATGCCCGGACTCGAATCGATGAACAGCAGGTCGAAGCGGTCCTCGATCAGATCGAGGGCGGTGACCAGTCGCAGCTTCTGGGCGTCGTCGAGGTGCGTCAGCCGCGGGATGCCCGAGCCGGCGGAAAGCACTCGCACTCCCGCCGGCCCGGCGGCCAACACCTGATCCAGCGGGGCGGCGTCGTCGAGCAGATGGCCCAGGTGGAAGCGCGGCTGGATGCCGAGGACGGTGTCGAGGTTGGCCAGCCCGAGGTCGGCGTCGAGGATGAGCACCCGCCGGCCGGCCTTGGCCGCCAGCACAGCCAGGTTTCCGCAGAGGTTGGTCTTGCCCACCCCGCCCTTGCCGCTGGTCACCGCGATCACTCTCAGCGGCGCCTGCGGGCGCGCGGCGACCAGCTTGAGGGGACTCACCGACTCCATCTGCTCTCCCGGTGCGTCAGCGCGATGACCGCCCGCGCCGATCGCAGAAGCTGGAGGGCAATGGCTGCAAGCGCCACGCCCGCGCCTGGCCAGCCGGCGCCGGCCGGGCGAAGGCGGCGAGAGCGTCAAGAAGCCGCCGCGCGGCGGTCCGGTCTGGGGCGGCCGCCACAGACTTGACGCGGGCGGGCCCTCGGCCAGCTGGATGACGCCCAAGGTATTTTTTGCTGCATCCGCGGCGGGAACCCGCTCAATTAGCGGTCCGGATTTCGGCAGGAGGCAGCGGATGAAGAGAGTTTGGCGAGGGTGGCACCTGCTGGCGCTGCTGCTGGCGGCCGGGTGCGGCTTTCCGGAGAAGCAGCCGCCGGTCGATCTGGAAAGCGAAGGCGGTCCCACGGCCGCCGACTTCAGCTCCGAGACCACGCTCGAGGCCCGCTACCGCCCCGAGGTGCTGGCCTTCCACGACGGCGGCGAGGACGGGGCCTTTGCCGGAGTCGGCGCGGTCCCGATTCACTACCGCCACTTCGCCGCCTCGCCGGAGAAGGGGGCGATCGTCTTCCTGCCCGGCCGCACCGAGCCGATCCTCAAGCACGCCGAGACGTTCCTGGATCTGTCGCGCCAGGGATACGCCGTCTGGGCGCTCGACCCGCGCGGCCAGGGGGCCTCGGGGCGGATGCTGCCGGACCCGCAAGTCGGCTACGTCGAGTACTTCTCCGACTACGTCGACGACCTGGCGACCTTCATCACGCAGGTGGTGCGGCCGCGCACCTCGGGCAAGCTGTTCCTGCTCGCCCACTCGATGGGCGCCGGCATCGGGGCGCAGCTGCTGGCGCGCGCGGATCAGCCCTTCGCCGCCGCCGCCCTGAGCTCGCCGATGCTCGGCATCTCGACCAGCCCCTTCCCGGCCGCGGTGGCCTTCGATGTCGCCTTCGGCGTCTGCGACGCCTCCAGCGCCAAGGGCTACGCGCTGGGCCAGCACCCCTACCAGACCGAATCCTTCGAGGGGAACATCGTCAGCCACAGCCAGGTGCGCTTCGCGCTCAAGGTGCAGATGCTGGAGGAGCATCCGGAGCTGCGGTTGGGCGGGGTCAGCTACCGCTGGCTGTGCCAGGCGATGCTCTCCGCCGGCCACACCGAGGAGCTGGCCCGTCTCACCTCGGCGCCGGTGCTGCTGCTCCAAGCCGGCGCCGACAAGGTGGTGCTCACCAGCTCCGAGCAGCGCTACTGCGGCCTCGCCTCCCGCTGCCAGCTCGAGCCCTTCCCCGACGCCTTCCACGAGCTGCTCTCCGAGTCCGACGCCATTCGCAATGAGGCGCTGAGCCGGGCGGTGCGCTTTTTCAACCACTTCTCGAGGTGACCATGCGCCCCCTCATCCTGCTGGCCCTGATCCTGGCCCCCGGCGTCTCGCGCGCGCAGGTGGCGGCCGACGCACTGGATCTGGGCGCCCAGCTCGGCCTGCCGCTGCCGCTGGCGCTGGAGGCCACCGGCCGGCTGGCGCGCGGCGGCGAGCCGTTCCTCGACCTCAACCTGCGCTGGGAGCCCTCGGCGCAGCTGCAGTCGTACAGCGTTGCGGTCGACTGGCACCCCTTCGCCAGCGGGCTGTGGGCCGGCGCGCGGCTGCGCTGGCTGCAGCTGCAGCCGCCGTGGAGCCGCGCCTTCGACGGGCACTTCGACAACCAGCTGGGAGTTGGGCTGGAGCTCGGCTATCGGCGCGCGTTCCTGGCCGATCGCCTGGCGCTTTCGGCGTCGCTTGGGGCGGCGGTGCTCCCGGCGGCGAGCGCGGATCTGCCGCTGCTGGTCACCCTCAACCTGGGGGCCGCTTATTCGCTGGCCCTGGCTGCGAAATAGCGGCCGGCCAACCGAGCACTCGCCTGTGCGCTCGAAGAGCCCGCAGCCAAGCGAGCGGAAGCACGCCTGGTCTGTTCTGTCCGGGGCCGCTCGAACCCTGGCGGGGCGGCACGGCCCTCGGCGCCACGACCCACCTCCAGGCGCAACCCGCTGTAACTCGGACAGATCCTTCTCCCTCGTTGGCCCTCCAAGGGGCTGTATGGGCTTTGCACTGCTCGCCTCGGGAGATTCGAGGCGCCGATGCGGAAGGTCCCGGGACTGGTGGCAGCGGCGCTGCTGGCGACCACGGCAAGCGCCAGCCCGACCGGCCAGGTGAACATCCCCTCGACCGATTTCCAGGGCCCGCGGAGCGTCCACCTGGTCCTGGGCGTGGCGCCGGACCTGGACGACGGCGCGCCGGCAGCGCTGGGGCTGACGGTGGGACTCTTCCATCGAGGCCTGGTCAGCGCGGAGATGGGCCTGGACCTCGACTTGGACCTGGAATCCGGCCGGCCGCTGGGGACGGGCCTGGGCGGCATCGACGCCAAGCTCGGCCTGGACCTCGGAGCGCTCCTCCCCGGCGCCCCGGCGTTGGCGCTCGGCGTCTACGAGCTCGGGCCCAGCCAGGAGCCCAACATGCTCTACGCCCTGGCGTCCCGCGCCTTCGGCAAGCTCGGTCGGCTGTCGCTCGGCTACTTCTTCGGCGCCTCGAGCGTGCTGGTCGATCCCGTCGGCCGGACCGACTGCCGAGGGCTGCTGGCCTCGTGGGATCGCGAGCTGTCCGAGATCTCGCCGCGGCTTTGGGTGGGGATCGACTACATCGGGACGCGCTCGTCGCAGGGCGCACTAGCGCTGGGGCTGCAGCTGGAACTGGCCGACAACGTGGCCTTCAAGGTCGCCTGGCGCCGCGCGACCGGAGACGGCAGCCAGGCGGTGCTGGCGCAGCTGGAGTTCGACGCCGGCTAAAGAATCCGCGCGAGGAGGGCCCGGCAGGTTCCCGCAGCCACCGCTCCGCCCCGGCTCATCGGCGCGGGCAGAGTCGCAGCGGCGCTCCGCGTGCCGGTGGCGGCATCGCGGAGGGAGGCGCCGACGACGGGAAGCCGAGCTTCGGGCAACGCGCCGGCGGGGTCCTCAGTCGCCGTCGGCCGAGATTGCCGTCAGACGGCCGGAGTCGGCCGGTTGCGCCGGCGCAGCTTCTCCACCAGCGTCGTGCGCTGCAATCCCAGGAGGCTGGCCGCCTCCTTCCGGTTGCCGGCGGTGGCGAAGAGGGCGGCGTCGATGAAGTCGTCTTCGATCCGCCGCAGCAGCGCCGGCAGGTCGATGGGCTGGCCCGGATCCAGCTGCGGAGTGGGAATCGCCGGCCGACCGGCCTCGGAGCTGGGCAGGGGCGGCAGGGCGCCGAGGGTAGCGGGCTCGGCCGCTGGCGGGCGCGGCGCTTCGGCGGCGGCGTTCGCGGGCAGCGGCTCGGGGTCGGGGAGCGCGGCCAGGGCCGGCGGGGCCATTCGGAGAGGAGCGACGAGAGCAGGGGCCGGCTCGGGCACCGGGGCCACCGGCGGGCTCAGCGGGCTGGGCAGGTCGGCGACGCGGATCACCGGCCCCTCGGCGCAGACCGACAGCCGCTCCACCAGGTTCTCCAGCTCTCGGACGTTGCCCGGCCAGTCGTAGCGGCACAGCTGCCGCATCGCCTCCTGCTCCAGCGGCCGGGTTTCGCCCTTGAGCGACCAGAAGTGCTGGAACAGGGCGGGCACGTCGCCGCGGCGCTCGCGCAGCGGCGGGATCTTCAGCGGGCAGACCATCAGCCGGTAGTAGAGGTCGCGGCGGAACCGGCCCGCGGCCACCTCGGCGGCCAGGTCGCGGTTGGTGGCCGCCACCAGCCGGAAGTCGGCGCTCACCGACTCGGCGCTGCCCACCGGCTCGTAGACCCGCTCCTGCAGCACCCGCAGCAGCTTGACCTGCAGCGACAGCGGCAGCTCGCCGATCTCGTCGAGCAGGAGCGTGCCGCCCTCGGCCAGGGCGATGCGCCCCTTGCGCGCGCTGCACGCCCCGGTGAAGGCCCCGCGCACGTGGCCGAACAGCTCGCTCTCCAGCAGCGCCTCGGGAATGGCTCCGCAGTTCACCGCGACCATCGGGCGGCCCGCGCGACGGCTCCTCTGGTGCAGCAGCCGGGCGAAGACCTCCTTGCCAGTGCCGGTCTCGCCGGAGATCAGCACCGTGGCCTCGCTGCCGGCGATTCGCTCGCAGACCCGGATCACCTCGCCCAGCGGCGAGCCGGGGACGTGGACGATGCCCGCGATCCCGCTCAAAGGGGTCCGGCCCTTGGCCGCCAGGTCGCTCATCGAAGATCTCCCTCCACAGCGAGCTTCGCGGCAGTGTCGACTAGCAAGCGGTCTGCCAGCGCGCGGGCGCCGGCCTGCGCCAGCGCCGCGACAGAGGGAAGAGCGCTCGGGCACGACTCCGGAAGCGCCCGCTGGGATCAGGATCGGGACTGGGTGGCGCCCACCCTCGCAGCGCCGTCTTCACGGGCCTGGCGGAGCGGAATGCTTCATTAACCGACCGACAGCCCTGGGGATTCTGCCGGCGGAACGGCCCTGGGGCAGCAGCGACCCGCGTGCAGCCTCGTGCATCACCCGGGGGCGGGCCGATTTCCCGCGGGCGGCACGTAGACCATCGGCACCGCCCTATTCGGTCTTTAGTGCACAGGGCGGACTTCCCGACGGCTCCGCCCCCTGCCGCTGGCCTCGGCCGACTCCGCCGGCGCGAGCGTCGCGGGCAGCCCCCGCTCCGCCGGTCCAGGCCGGCGGAGCGGTTTGCGAAAGGTCCCCCAGGATCGCGCTACCAGCGCTCAGAGCCGTGGCAGCCCGGGGTGCGGCAGGTGCCGCCGCTGTAGCCCATGCTGCTGCTGACCTCGCGGACGTTGTTGACGTGCTGGGACTTGTTGGTGATGGAGCTCGAGGTGGCGTCGGGGTGGCACTCGCTGCAGTCGTAGCCGCGGTGCTTGCGGTGGTGGCCGGTGCTGGGCGGGGCGCCGTGGCAGCTGGTGCAGCTCATCGCCGGGCCGTTGACCCACTTCGGCCGGTCGGCGCTGCCGCCGGTGAAGTTGCCGTGGCAGTAGTTGGCGCAGCTGCCCGCCGCGAAGCTGCCGCCGTAGAGCAGTGCGACGTCGTTCTGGCCGTTGGGGTGCAGGGCCACCTGGGTGATCTTGGTGGCGGCGGCATCGACGTCGGGGTGGCAGGCGTTGCAGCCGTAGCCGTAGGTAGCGTGGGCGCTGTGCTCGCCGGTGGTCGGGGTCTTGGTGTGGCACGAGCCGCAGGGCTGGGCGCCGGGGGTGGCCCAGCTCGGCTTGTTGGCCGCGTTGCCGCCCGGGAAGGCGCCGTGGCAGTAGACCGCGCAGGTGCCGCCGGTCATGGTCCCGCCCCACTGCGCCACGACGTCCTTCTGGCCGTTGACGTGCAGGGTCGGGTCGGCGATGGCGTCGCCGGCGGCGGTAGCCGCGGTGTGGCAGCCGGTGCAGCGGATGCCGTAGGTGGCGTGGCCGGTGTGGTCGCCGGTGGTCGGGCGCATCGCGTGGCAGGTGCCGCAGCTGGCGGCGGTCCCGCCGGCGGCGGTGAACAGCGGCTTGTTGTTGGCGTTGCCGCCCGGGAAGTTGCCGTGGCAGTAGACGCCGCAACTTCCATTGCTGGCCAGGCCGGTCGAGGGGTCTTTCATGTTCATCTGCACCGTGCCGTCGATGTGCCCGGGGTCCAGGGCGCTGGTGCGGACCGGGTGGCAGCTGGCGCAGGCGAAGGGCTTGGAGATCTTCAGCCGGCCGGCGACGTGGGCGGTGTGGGTGCCGACCCCCAGGTCGCTGCTGGCGGTGGCGCCGTCGACGGTCGAGGGCGGGGCGCCGGTCTGGTTGTCGGTTCCGCCGTGGCAGAAGGTGCAGTTGGTCTTCCAGTTGGCGTGGCAGGTCTCGCAGGAGATGCCCGCGGAGCCTCCGGTCAGGTTGGTGCCGTGGCAGCCGGAGGTGGCGCAGCTGGCCAGGCCCTTGTTGGCGTCGTCGCCGTGGAAGGGGTTGTTGCCCGGGGTCTGGTAGCCGGCGGGGTGCTTGCCGCCGCCGACCCACTGGTAGGTGTTGGCCGGGGCGCTGTGGCAGCTGACCCCGGAGCAGCCCTTGCTGGCCGCGGTCCAGCTGCCGCTCTTGAGCGCGACCTGCTTGTTGCCGTCGACGTGCAGCGCCTTGGAGGCGGCGACGATGGTGGCGTTGCCGTTGGTGCCGGTGGCGTCGGGGTGGCAGTCCTGGCAGGTGGCCGGGGTCGGGCTGCGGGTCATGTGCGAGACGTGGTCGCCGGTCGAGGGCGGCAGTCCGTGGCAGGTCTTGCAGGCCGCCTGGCCGGCGCCGACGCTGGTCCACTTCGGGCGGTTGCTGGTGTTGCCGCCGTCGAACTGGCCGTGGCAGTAGACCCCGCAGCTGCCGTCGTTGGTGTTGAAGCCGGGGGCGGCGTTGACGGTGAACTTGACCTCGGCCACCCCGTCGATGTGCCCGGGGCTCAGCGCGCTGGCCGGCTTGACGTGGCAGGCGCTGCAGTCGAACGGCGCGCTCAGGCCGAGGCTGGCGGTGACGTGGCTCTGGTGGGCGCCGACCGACATCTCGGTGGTGGCGGTCTTGCCACTGACGTCGCCGGGAGGGGCGGCGTTGACGTTGTCGGTGCCGTGGCAGAAGGTGCAGTTGGTCTGCCAGCCGGAGTGGCACTTCTCGCAGGAGACCCCGGAGGCGCCGCCCTTGAGGTCGGTGCCGTGGCAGCCGCCGGTGGCGCAGCTGGCCAGGTTCTGGTTGGCGTCGGTGCCGTGGAAGGGGACGTTGCCCGGCTTGTCCCAGCCCGTCGGGTGGGCGCCGGTGCCGCCGGTCCAGTAGCGCTTGCCCTGGTGGCAGGTGTCGGTGCAGGAGCGCTCGGCCCCGATCCACACCCCGCCCTTGTTGAGCTGCACGTCGCGCAGTCCGTTGACGTGGACCTCGGCGTCGAGGATCACCGTCCCGGTCGGATCGGTGTTGATATGGCACTCGACGCAGGTGTTGCCGCGCCCGACGTGGGACAGGTGGCGGCCGGTGGCCGGGGGCTTGGCGTGGCAGCTGGTGCAGTCGGCCTGGTGGTTGCCGACGTCGGTCCACACCGGGCGGTTCTTGGCGTTGCCGCCGGGGAAGACGCCGTGGCAGTAGACGGCGCAGGTGTTGGTCTGCGGATCCCAGGCGCCGGCGGTGGTGGAGAAGGTGACCGTGCCGGTCGGGCCGTCGATGTGCCCGGGGTCGAGCGCGTCCGAAGGCTTGACGTGGCACAGGCTGCAGTCGAGCGGGCTGGCGATGTGGCGGCTGCCGGCGACGTGGGAGGTGTGGGCGCCGACGGTGACCACGCTGGTGTCGCTGACCCCGTGGGTGTCGCTGGGCGGGGCGCCGGTCGCGTTCTCGCCGCCGCCGTGGCAGAAGGTGCAGTTGGTCCGCCAGCCTCCGTGGCACTGCTCGCAGCTGATGGTCGAGCTGCCGCCGGCCAGGTCGTCGCCGTGGCAGGTCTTGCAGGGCGCCAGATCCGCCAGCGCCTCCGGGCCGTGGAAGGCGGCGCTGGTCGGATCGGCGTAGCCGTCGGGGTGAGCGCCGCCGCTGTTGCCGGAGCCGGACGGGCCTCCGCAGGCGGCGGCGAGGGCGAAGAGGGGCAAGAATCGGCGCATCGTGTCACCTCATGGGCCCGGCAGGCGGGCCCGCTGGGGGGCAGTGGAGAGCGTCAGGAGCTCGGCTCGCTCAGGGCGGCTTGCGCCCGTCGCGGTGGCAGGTGAGGCAGACCGGGGTCGAGTAGGAGTAGCCGCTCTCGCCGGAGTGGACGTCGTCCATGTGAGCGCGGTCGTGGCAGCCCAGGCAGTCGCGGGTGCCGAAATCGGTGCCGAAGGGCTTGTCGGTGCGAAGCCCGGGGTGGCAGCGCAGGCAGTCCTGCTTGTAGTGCGGGGCCCCGAAGCGCACGTCCATCGGGATGGCCGCGGTGCTGCCGTGGGTGACGACGCGGAAGACCTGGGAGTCGGCGTGGCAGCGCAGGCACTTGTCCGACTGCCAGGCGTAGCCGCCGACCGGGTTGTGCTGTGGGGCGGCGGTGGCCTGGGCGTGGGTGTGGCAGTTGGTGCAGTCGACCACCTTGCGGGTGGCGGGGTTGACGTGGCAGGTGCCGCAGGCCAGGCCGTTGTGCTTGTCGCCGGTGGCGATGGGGAAGTGGGCGGCGTGGTTGACGGTGCCCGAGCGGTCGCCGGTGGGGTGGCACAGCAGGCAGCTCGGGTTGTCGTAGGCGTAGCCGGTGACGGAGTGAGTCTGGTGGAAGGTGTCGGTCTGGGCCTGGGCGTGGCAGGCCTTGCAGTCGAAGACCTTGAAGTCGGCGGCGTAGGTCTTGTCGGTGCGGGCGGCCGAGTGGCACTTGAGGCACTCCGCCTTGTGGTGGGGCGAGCCGAAGCGGATATCGACGGTGGTGAAGCCGCTGGCGCCGCCGTGGCCGGCCACTTGGTTCACCTGGCCGTCGGCGTGGCAGCGCAGGCACATCGCCCCGGTCCACTGGAAGCCGCCGACCAGGGTGTGCTGCGGAGTGGTGGCGGATTGGCTGTGGTCGTGGCAGGCGATGCAGTCGACCTTCTTCTTGTCCCCGGTGGTGTGGCAGTCCACGCACTTGAGGCCGGCGTGCTTGGAGCTGTCGCCGATGGGGAAGAAGGCGTCGTGGGCCACTCCGGCGACGTCGCCGCGGGGATGGCAGTTGTAGCAGGCGGCGTCGTCGTAGGAGTAGCCGGGCATCCCGCTGTGGGCGTTGTCGGTGGCGGGATTGAGGTGGCAGTTGCGGCAGGTGAACTGGGTGAAGGAGTCGAACAGGCCGTGGCAGTCGTTGCAGTCGGCCTGGGAGTGGGCCCCGGTGAGGATGGGGAACTTGGCGTCGTGCGTGGTGCGGTCCAGAGCGGTGATCTTCTGGACCTGGCCGGTGCAGGCCGAGAGCAGCCCGAGGCAGACGAGCAGCAGGCTACTGGCGCGGACCATTCGGCCTCCTCGCAGCTGGTTCGTCCTGGGTCCCACGATCATTCGACATTCGATTCGCGACCGCTTCGTTCGTTGCTCGAAATCCCGCAGACACCCCCCGTATTGGTCTTCCATGACGCGCCGCGCGGGCTTTCGTAGGCTCATAACTCGGGCTTTGGTTGCGAACAAGAGTGGCCTCCTGTCCACAGGCGACCCGCTGAGTAGGCCAGACACCACGCTCTATCTCTTGATTTCCTGAGATCTTTTTCACGAATCCGCCCACCCGCGGACGTCGGGGAGCCGCTCGTCGAGATACCGGACCGCAATCACTGGAAGATCCGGGATCGGCCTGCCGGACCGTGGGTATGGCCAGGTCGGGGGTCTGGGTGGCGCGATACCCTGGCACAAGAGATTCAAGGAGGACCGAGCCGATGGACGCCCGCGAACGGCTGTTGCACGCCGACTACACCGAGGATCTGGAGCTGACCGGCGAGGACCTGTCGGGGATCGACCTCTCGAAGAAGGAGCTGTTCCGGGCGACGTTCAAGCACTGCCGCTTGCAGGAGAGCAACTGGGAACGGGCGCGGCTGGAGGACTGCCGCTTCGAGGGCTGCGACCTGACGCGGATGAAGCCGCGATGGATGGGCGCCCATGAGGTGGGCTTCGCCGGCTGCAAGCTGATGGGAGTCGAGTGGGCCGACCTCTCCGCCGGCTCGCAGCTGTCCTTCGAGGACTGCAACCTGCGCTACGCCTCGTTCGTGGGCCTGAACTTGCGCAAGGCGCGGCTGTGGCGCTGCCGGCTCACCGAGGCGAACTTCGTCGACTGCGACCTCACCGAGGCCGACTTCGCCGGCTCCGACCTGACCGGAGCGGTCTTCCAGGGCTGCCAGCTCAAGAAGGCCGATCTCTCCTGCGCCACCGGGGTCTTCCTCGATCCGGCCAAGACCCGGGTCAAGGACGCCAAGATCGCCACCGACGCCGCGGTGCGCCTGGCCCTGGCGCTGGGGATGCGCGTGCCGGAGTGGGAGGTTGCGGAGAAGAAGGCACGGCGCGAGCGGGAAGACCCGTAGCCCCGGACAACAGCCCTCAGGCGACCTCTTCCGAATCCGCTGCCTGGGCGAGCGCCGCTTTCGCCTCTCGCGCGCCGAGGGCGGCCAGCTCGTCGGCGCGCCGGTTGCCGGCGTTGCCGTTGTGTCCGCGGACCCAGGTCCAGGTCAACCTCAGGGCCTTGGAGGAGATGAAGCCATCGATCTCCCTCACCGCGGGAAGGATTTCCGGATCGACGTGGGCAAAGCCGCTGGTGCGCCAGTTCGCCAGGCGCTTGGCGCAGTTCTCGATGAGCGCCTGGTTGTCGGAGAAGACGGTCGCCCGGGCGCCGGCGGGCAGCGCCTCCAGGGCGCGGGCCACCGCGGTGTACTCCATGATCTTGGCCTGGGTGCGGACCGCCTGCCCGTGTCCTTCGATTGGCGCGCCGCTGGGAGGCTTGATGAAGTAGCCCCAGCCGCCGGGAGCGCCCTCGCCGCTCTTGCAGGAGCCGTCGGCGTAGCAGAAGTACTCCGCGGACATGGCGCCTCCGGGCTGGGCTCGTCCCGGATCGTAGCGGACTCCGGGGTGAGAGCGCGAGAGGCGCCACCGATGGCCTGCCGCGCCCGCGAGGCTGCTCAGTAGTTGGCGCTGAGCGTCACCTGCTTCATCTCCTTCGCCAGCATCCGCTGGAAGATGGCCGGGCCGACCCACGAGTACGCGGCCAGTGCCAGCCAGGCGACCTGCAGAACCTGCGAGAGATCGCGGGCACCGAAATCACCGGCCAGCAGCAGCAGCAGCCGATAGATCCCGAACCCCAGTGTGAGCACCAGGATCTGCCGGCCGTCACCCAGTCCGCTCATGAAGGATGCGTAGCGCCACCACAGCCCCAGCAGCCAGTTTTGGCGGGCCTTGACCTCCACCAGGAAGTGCAGCGCCCGGCCATCGGTGGCGTCGATGCGCAGCGCCCACAAGGCGTGCTCGCGCGCCTCCTCCACCTTGCCCTGCCGCAGCAGCACCCGCCCCTGCAGCACCAGCGCCTCCGCCGTCTCCGGAGCCAGCCCCAGGGCCTCGCGGGCATAGCGCCCCGCCTCGAGGAGCTTGCCGCGCTCCAGCTCCAGCTCCCCCAGCGCCACCAGCGTCTGGGGATCATCGGCGTTCAGCGACAGCGCGCGCTCCAGCGTCTGGCGCGCCGCCTCGCGCTCGCGGGCGGCCCCCTGCAGCAGCGCCTTTCCCCGCAGGAACACCACGCTTTCCGGCTCGAAGGCCAGCGCCTGCTCCAGCGAGCGCAAGGCCTCCTCCGACTTGCGCTGGCCGTGGCAGACCATCGCCAGCGCGAAGTGGGCGAGCGGCAGCTCCGGCTCCAGCGACAGCGCCAACCGGGCTTCGTGCTCGGCCGCATGCAGGCGCTTGAGATCGCGCAGACACAGCGACAGCAGCGCGTGGCCGAGCGCGCTGTCCGGGTCGAGCGCCAGCAGGCGCCGCAGCGAGCCGACCGCGCCCTTCAGGTCGCCCCGGGCCATCTGCGCCTCGATCCGCTCGAAGAGGCGCTGGTTCTCGAAGTCGAGACTCATTGGAAGAGGGGCGAGAGGAACGTCAGCAGCGAGTGAGTCGGAAGCGCCTCGACGAGGCGGGGGGCGAGCCAGAAGCCGGCCATGACCACCATCCAGCCTGGCTTCACCGCTCCGCCGAAGTAGCGGTACAGCTCGAAGCCGCGCTGCTGCTCGACGAACAGGACGTAGCTCATCGTCATCCGCACCAGCACCGGCAGCAGCATGAAGTAGCGCAGCGTGCGCCGGGACAGCTCTCGCTCCACGCCCAGGCGCAGGCACAGGTAGTGGACGACCACCGTCAGCGCCGCCCCTCCGAAGGCCCAGGCCAGGACCCGCCAGCGCCGCTCGTCCCCGAAGGCGAAGCCGTTGAAGGCGAACCACGACCACCCGAGCCACGGGCCGGCGAACATGCAGGCGAAGAACGGCCACAGCGGATTGACCGCCAGCCTGGACAGCGCCGCCGGGCGCGGCTCGTCGACGATCCGGTAGAGGGCGGCGTCCATCAGGCGTGCCCGTTCTTGGCGAGGAACCGCAGCACCTCGTCGTACTGGCCCGATTCGTTGGCGTAGCGGGCGTAGTTGCGGGCGGTGGTCAGCCACTCCAGGGCGGTGGGCTTGACCTCGGCGGCGGCGCTCTCCAGGTCCTCGCGGCCGATGGGGACCTCCGCCGCCGAGCCGAGGGAGCGCTCGATGGCGTAGTCGGCGGCGGTCTCGACCAGGTTCATCAGGTCGGCGCCGGTGAAGCCGCTGGTGCGGCGGGCCACCGCCGCCAGATCGATCCGCTCCTGCTGCGGCCGGCCGGCCAGCTGCAGGCGCAGGATGGACTGGCGGGCCTCGGCGTCGGGCGGAGGGACGAACAGCACCCGGTCGAAGCGGCCCGGGCGCCGGAAGGCCGGGTCCACCGCCCAGGGGACGTTGGTGGCTCCGAGCACCAGCACCCCCGCGTTGTTCCTGGAGAAGCCGTCCATCTCGGAGAGGAACTGGCTGACCATCTTGGAGGACGACGCCTCGCGGCTGAATTGGCGCTTGCCGGCGAGGGCCTCCAGCTCGTCGAAGAAGATCACCGCCGGGGTCGAGGAGCGGGCCTTGTCGAAGAGCGCGTGCAGCTTCCGCTCCGATTCGCCGATGTACATGTCGAGGACGTCGGAGATGGCGACGTTGAAGAAGGCGGCGTGGCACTCGCCGGCGGTGGCGCGGGCCAGCAGGGTCTTGCCGCAACCCGGCGGGCCGTAGAGGAGGATTCCGCCCCCGACCCGCTTGCGAAACTTCTCGAACAGCGACGGTTTCTGGAACGGCAGGATGATGCGCTTGTGGATCTGCTTCTTGAGATCCTCGTGGCCGCCGACGTCGGCGAAAGTGACCCGCTGGACCTCGGGCTTGAGCAGCCGGTCGGCCTCGGTGTCGGCGGTGTCGTCGTTGGCGATGACCCGCAGCCGCGGGCCGCCAGTCGGCGGGGCGGGGATGTCCTGGATCTTGGCCCCCAGCGCCGCGCGCAGCTCGACGTCCTCGAGGGTGGGGTTGAGCGCGACCGCTTCGCGGTAGGCGGCGGCGCCCTCCTCGCGCCGCTCGAGCGCCAGCAGGGCGCGAGCGCGCAGCAGCTGCGACTCGGCCGACGCTCCCTGCAGCAGCTCGAGCGCGCGGGCCGGCTCGCCCGCCTCAAGCAGTACCCGGCCGGCCAGCTGGCGCAACCCGTCGGGTACTGCTTGAG
>JBBIQS010000102.1:0-26780 GCA_037442205.1 Myxococcales bacterium | reverse complement strand
TTCCCACAGCGATGGAAGCCGGCATTGCAGGTGAAGCCGCAACGGATCCCGTCGCAGCTCGGCGTGCCATTGGCCACCGAGGTGCAGGCGCTGCACGAGGTGCCGCAGCTGGCCACCGAAGCATCGTCCACGCAGGCATTCCCGCAGCGATGGAAGCCGGCGTTGCAGGTGAAGCCGCAACGGGTCCCGTCGCAGGTGGCGGTGGCGTTGGCCACCGACGGGCAGGGCTGGCAGCTGTTGCCGCAGGTCTGCGGGCTCGAGCTCGAGGCGCAGGCGCCGCCGCACAGGTGGTAGCCGCCCTGGCAGGTGAAGGAGCACGACTGGCCGTCGCAACCGGCGTTGGCGTTGGCCGGCGGCGAGCAGGGCGAGCAGGACGACGGGCCGCAGCTCGTCACCAGCGAGTTGGAGACGCACTTCCCCGAGCAGCGGTGGAAGCTGCTCTTGCAGACGCAAGAATGGCCGGCGAGGTCACAGGTCTCGCTCGCGCTGCATTGCTGGTCGGTGATGCACCCCGGCTTGCACTGGCCGCTTCCCAGGTCGCAGTAGCTCAGGCCGGAACAGGGCGTCTTGCGGCAGTCCCCGCCCGACTTGCAGGCCGAGGCCTGGCAGACCTGGCCGGCCCCGCAGGCGTGGCCGCAGGTGCCGCAGTTCAGGGGATCGCTGGCGGTGTCGACGCACTTGTCTGCGCAGACCGCTCCCCCAGGGCAACCCGCGCTGGCCAGGCAGGCCCCGTCGACGCAGTCCTGGCCATCGGCGCAGGCCTGCCCGCAGCCGCCACAGTGCAGCCGGTCGGTTTGAGGGGAGACGCAGGTCGAATCGCAGGCGATCTGCGGCGCGTCGCAGACCGGGGTCGACTGGCACCCGAGAAACAGGGCGGTGCAGGCCAGGGCAAGAACGCGTTTCATCGAAGCGGCTCCTCGCTGATTGGCCGGGTGGGCAGGGAAGCCCGGTTGGCCCATTCATCTCATGCTTGCGGGCACCGCCGCCAATCCGTCACGGCCACCGGCGGAAATCCTCAAGACGGGAAGGCGCCCGGCCCGAGATCGACCGTCAATGGACGCGGTGCGAAGGGCGCCTGTCCCTGCTGGCCTGGCAGGCCCGATCTTCCCTGCGATTGTTGGCGGGGCGCAGCGGCCGATTCAACTGCTGCAGGCGTCGGCGCTGATCGGTCGGGGTCTCCGCCGCCGACTCAACAAGACTCAGGAATCGCTGGAGCTTGCGGCTCGGCCCCAGCGTTTCTCATCCGCCCGCGGAAGACGCAGGCAATTGTGCCGCGACAGTCAACATGGCACCCTGGAAACCAGACCGCCCCGCCCCGGCCCTGCGACTGCCCGGCTCCGGCGCTCGGTCCGCTGGCTTCTTGGAGCGCCAGCCCGGCGCCCGACAGCCACTCCCGGGCCTCGGCCATTGCGCGTGACGGATGGCGGCCAGATCGCAAGCATGGACGATCAAATAGACATTCCCATCCGCTCGAGGTCACCTGCTCAGGAAAGGCAATGTCGATGGACCGCCACGTTCTGCTGATCTTCATCTTCCTGGCTGCATCCGGTTGCTCCTGCTCCACGCCGGACACTGGGCAAGACGCCGGCGAGCCCGTTTCCCGGGCGGACGGCGGCCTCCCCGAAGGTTGCCAAGGCACGCCGCTGACCACGGACGGTGTGCTCGACCTGGATCTGAAGATGGTCACCATCACCGGCGCCGTCCATCTGAACGGGGGCGCGCTGCCCTCGGAAGCAGGAAGCCGTGGATCGGTCATCTTCACGGAGAAGAAGACAGGCTCGAGCGCGTCGGTTCCGCTGAGGACGAGCGGCCCGATCAACTACGCGCTGTCGCTGGCCCCGGGTATCTATGACGTCTCCTTCGCGGCCAACGCCGTCCTGTGCGCCGGCGCCTCCACGCCGCAGATGCCCTGCACCGGCGGGCCGCTGCTGAAAGACGTCTCCCTCACCGCCGACGGAGCGCTCGACGTCGACATCCGCTCGGTATCGGTGAGCGGCAACGTGACGCTCAACGGCCAGGCGCTGCCGGCCCAATCCTCCTCGCGCGGCCGGCTGAGCTTCGGCATCAAGGGCGGAAGCGCCGCGACCACTCGGGATTTCGGGTCCTCGGGCACTTTCCGCTACGCGATGACCCTGCTCGCCGGCAGCTACGAGGTGAGCTACCTCCCCAGCGGAGCGTGCGACGGCAAGTCGTCGCCGGCGATGCCCTGCAACGGCGGCGTGGTCAGCACGATCGTTCTCAGCAGCAGCGGAGCCCTCGACGTCGATCTGCAAGCCATCAAGGTCAACGGGGCGATCACCGTCAACGGCGCCGCGCTCCCAAGCACCGCTTCCGCGCGCGGGCAGATGAGCTTCGCGCTCGAGTCAGGAACGGAGGCCGCCTTCTCGCTGCGCAGCTCGGGGGCGGTCACCTATGCCCTCACCTTGCTCGCGGGGAGCTACGACATCCGCTTCCTCGGTAACGCCGCGCTGTGCGACGGCACGACCGCTCCCGGCATGCCCTGCAACGGCGGGAGCCTGCGGAAGATCGCTCTGACCAGCAGCGGGACGCTCGACCTCGACATCCCGATGGTGAAGGTCAGCGGCAGCGTCACGGTAGACGGCTCGCCGGTCCCAAGCGCCGCCGCCGAGCGCGGTCGAATCTCCTTCGCGCTGGAGCAGGGCGTCCCGCTGAGCCTCGCGATGCGCAGCTCAGGGGCGGTGCGCTATGCGGTCAGCCTGCTCCCAGGGCAATACCTCGTCCGGCTCGACGCCAATGTGCAGCTGTGCGACGGCACCACTGCCCCACCCGTCCCCTGCGTCTCGGGGGATCTGCTGGCTTCGACAATCACCGCCGACGGCAACCTGGACATCGATATCCACAGGATCGAGGTCAGTGGCCGGGTCACGCTCAAGGGCCAGCCGATTCCAGCGCAACCGGGCTCGCGGGGCCGGCTCCTCTTCTCCCTCGACGGCGGAGGCCAGGCATTCGCGCCCCTGGGAAACTCGGGGGACGCTCACTACCTGCTGGCGCTGCTCCCGGGCAAATACGTCGTCGGCTACGAGGCCAACCCGGGCCTGTGCGGCGGCAGCGCGCCTCCCGCGGTGCCCTGCAACGGCGGAGCGCTGACCACTGCTGAAATCACCAGCAACGGCGCGCTCGACGTCGACATCCCGGCGATCCAGGTGAGCGGGCGGGTGACGCTCAGGGGACAGGTGCTTCCCGCCTCGACCGCGGAGCGCGGCCCGCTCAACTTCGTCCGCTCCGACGGCACCGCCGCGGCCAAGTTGGGCTCGAGCGGCGAGGCGAACTACAAGCTGACGTTGATCCCGGGAAACTACGCCGTCATCCACCTTCCCAGCCCGCAGCAGTGCGATGGGGTCAAAGCGTCGGCGCTGCCTTGCACCGGCCAGGTGCTGATCGGCTGCGACTAGCCAGCGCACCCCTGCCAGATCGAGAAGGCCGCGGGCCGTCCAAACGGCGCCGCGGCCTTCGAATTTCCAGGGAGTTATCTGCTCTTACGCGCGGGCGGCGGCGCGCTTGGCGGCCTTCTTCGGGGCGGCCTTCTTGGCGACCGCCTTCTTCTTGGTCGCGGTCTTCTTGGCGGGCTTCTCCTCCTCGCAGGAGCAGTCGCAGCCGCAGCCGCCCGACTCGCAGCAGCCCTCGGACTCGCAGCCGTCGCCGCAGGAGCACTCGGCGTCGAGGGCCTCGATCGCCTTCTGGAACTCCTTCTCGGTCGGAGCCTTGAAGGCGGTGGGGACGCCCTTCTTGTCGGTGACCACCTTGACCACGGTCACCTCGCCCTTGGGGCCGCGCACCGGCTGCAGGATGGCGAAGGGCTGCTTGCCGACGCCGAAGATCTCCAGGAGCTCGAACTCGTGGTCGACCCCCTTCTCGTCGACGATCTTCACCAGGTTCTTGGGGGCGTTCTTCTTCTTGGCCATGGATGAGTCCTCTAAGGATGCGCTGAGTGGGTGGTGCAGGCGCGGCACCCTACAAGATCCGGGTCCGCAGCCAAAGAGGCGATTTGCTGGTCCGGCTGGCCGCCAGCCAGGCCCTCTCCCGGTCGGCCGGAAAACGGAACCCCTCGAGCTGGCCGCACGGGGCTCGCCTGCTCTCCGGTGGTGTATCCTCCCGCCGCCCGCCCAGGCGCACTGAGCGATGCCTTTCCGATGCCAGGAGCCCGCCGTCCTTGATCAGTCCCCTGGCAAGCCTGCTCTTGGCGCTCCCCGCGCTCTCCGTCTCAGGGGAATCGACCTGCCCCGCTCCGGACGAAGTCGCCGAGCGAGTCGCCAAGCTGCTCGAGGGGATTGATGCCCGCACCGTCGGGCACCAGGCGAGCCTCACGCAGCTCGAAAGGGCCGTGGTGGTCGAGCTGCGCGACGAGCGCGGCGCGCTCATCGGGCATCGGACGCTGCGCGCGGCTACCTGTGCCGGGCTCGCCCAGGGCGCGGCGGCCGTCCTCATGGCATGGGAAGCGAACCTGCCGTCGCACACGCGCGAGCTGCCCGCCGCGCCGCCGCGGCGCCCGGTGGGCTCCTTTGCGACCGGCGAGGGCACGGCACCGCCGGACAGCCCGCCGACGGGATCCGAGCTCGCGCTCCGGATCGATGCCGGCGGCGCCATTGCCACTTCGGGCGGCTCGGTGCGCGCCGGCGGCTCGCTGGGCCTGGCCGGCGGATTCGCCGAGAGCCCGGCGCGGGCACTGATCGCCGTGCACGCGGCCGCGCCGTTCCAAACTCCGCTCGGCCCCGGCCAGGTCCGCTGGTCGCGGCCGGCCCTCGCCGTCGGCTTCGGATACCGCCTGCTCGACGGCGCGGTCCCGCTGGACCTGGGGATGCAACTGCTGGCCGCGATGCTGTTCGTCCGGGGCGTCGGCTACCAGGAGAACGCCTCGGCGCGCGACTTCGACCCGGGGGTCAGCGCCGCGGTTCGGGCCTCGTGGAGAGCGCCGGGCGCCCAATCCCTCAGCGCCTGGCTGGAGCTCGCCGGGACTCTCCACCCCCGGGGCGAATCGGTCCAAGTGGGCGGAATCAATGAGCAATGGGGCCTTCCGCCGGTGGCGATCGATCTGCGCGCCGGCTTGAGCCTGGACCTGCTGGTGAAAGGTTTTCCGGGGAGCGGCGACTCACCCTCGCCATGATCTTGGATGTGGCCTTCCAGCAGGAGCAGGCGCCACCGCTCGGGACCGAGGAGCTGTTCCGCACCCGCGGGGCGACGGTCTCGCGCTGGGTGCGCGCCCTGGCCGGCCCGGGAGCCGACGTCGAGGACCTCACCCAGGAGGTCTTCGCGGTGGTGCACCGCAAGCTCGGCGGCTTCCGCGGCGACTCGAGCCTGGACACCTGGCTGTTCGGGATCACCGCGAACCTGGTTCGCCGGCACCGGCGGGTGCAGTTGCTGCGGCGCTGGCTGTCGGGCTCGGCCGAGGAGACCGCGGGACATCTCGCGACGGGCGAGCGCCCGGCTCCGGAGGCGCTGGAGCGCGAGGAGGCGCGCCGCCGGGTCTACCGCGTGCTCGATCAGATGAGCGACAAGTACCGCGGTGCGCTCATCCTCTTCGAGATGGAAGGGCGCTCGGCCGCGGAGATCGCCGCACTGCACGGCGTCAAGCCGAGCGTGGTCCATGTCTGGCTGCACCGGGCCCGCGCCGATTTTCTCGAGCGGCTGCAGCAGCTTGAACAGGGAGTTTCCTGATGCGCGCCACCGATCCGATCGATCAGCGCTGGGCTGACGCCTCCACCCCGGACAATGCGCTCGAGCAGCGCGCCGGGAGCCTGATGCGCCAGGCCGGCTCCAGCGAGCCGCTGTCCCCGGAGCAGTTGGAGAGGGTCTGGTCCAAGCTCGCGCCCGGCGGTGCCCTGCCGCCGCGGGGTGGGCTTCTCAAGAGGTGGCCGCTTGGCCTGGCGCTCGTCATTCTCGGGGCGGGGCTCGCCGCCTCTCTGTGGAAGTTCTCGGGAACGCGCGCCGCCCTCGAACCAGCCCCTGCGCCTGCGCCGGTGGCGCTCGCGCCGCCAGCGGCTCCGCCGCTCCCCGCGCCAGCCGTTGCGGCGCCATCGCCTTCTCCCGGGCAGCCTGTCGCCCCTCCGATCCCCGCGCGCAAGCCGGCGCCCGCTCTGGCGCCCGCAGTCGCGGCTGCTCCCGCGCCCGAGGCTCCGCCGGCGACGGTGGACGAGGAGGATCGGCTCGCCGCCGAGGCGCGGCTGATCGCCCGCGCCGTCCAGCAACTGCGCCAGGAGCACGACGTCGCCGCCTCGCTCGCCACCCTCGACGAGCACGCGCGTCAGTTTCCCCAGGGAGCGCTGGCGCGCGAGGCGCAGATCACGCGAATCGAGGCGCTGCTCGCCTCCGGGCAACGGCGCGAGGCGCTGGCGATCCTGGAGAACGCCGGTCTCGAGGGACTACCTCGCGGCGAGGAGCTGTTGCTGGTCGAGGCTGAGCTGCTCTCCGAGGTGGGCCGCTGCCCGCAGGCGGTGCCGCTCTTCGCCAAGACGCTGGCGGCCTCTCGCGGCGACGGGCTCGAGGAGCGGGCGCTCTACGGCCGCGCCGTCTGCGGCGCTCAGCTGGGCGACGCGCACGGCAGCCAGCGCGACCTGCTGGATTACCTGGAGAAGTTCCCCGACGGCCGATTCGCCAATGCGGTCCGCGGGCGGCTCGGACTGTAGCGCTGAAAGGTTTCAGCCTCTGCTTGGACTAGGGCGCGTCTCTTTCCTGGAGCCCTCCGTGATCAACCTCTCCCGCGCCTCTCTTCTCTTCGCCTTGGCCGCCGCCGCGGCGACGGCCTGCAGCTCGCCGCACCTCGTCGGCTTCTCGCCCCCCGACGCCTCGACCGGCGAAACGAAGACGGTCTTCCCGACTTCGATGGGCGACCCGTTCCCGGTGGACGAGCCGGTCATCGGCCCCGACAACGGGGTCTCGCAGCTGGACGTAGCCTTCGACGGCACGGTGCACCTGGTGAGCTGGCTCGGCCCGCGCGGAGTCTCCGCGGCGCGCTTCGACCCGGACGGCAACCTCCTGGACAAGGAGCCGCTGCTCGTGGCGCCGAAGGCGATGGTGAACGAGGGCGGTTCCTTGATTCGCGTCCTGGCCAGGGACGGCGGCGGGTTCCGGGTCTTCTGGACGGGGAGCGGCCTCGCCGCCGGCCTGTTCTCCTTCGGGCCGGCGCTGTACGCGGCGGAAATCGGCACGAACGGGGCTCCCGGCATTCTGCAGGCAGTCGCGCGCAACGTCCCAGCGCGCTTCGCGCTCCAGCCAGCTGACAAGACCTTCTCGTGGATGGACGGCATTCGCGTGATCGGCGCCAACGCGAGCGGCGATGCCCTCATGATTCGAAACCTGGGGCTGTACGCGGACAACGACCGCGGCACGACCTGCTACACCGGGCTGCAGGTTCCGATGCCGGGGCTCGTCGGCGAGCCGAGCTACGCACGGGTGGGCGATCGCGACTTCGTGGCGGCGTTCGCAGAAGACCCGTCGGGCATGGCGTTGGTGGTCAAGGCGCTGCCGCATTACGTGTCCCCGCTGCCCCAGGACTGCAAGGTCGAGGGCATCGAGGCGCTGCGCGTCCCCTTCGTCGGCGACGCCTCGTTCGTGAAGTACGGCCAGAACGTGAAGCTGATCGCGGTCGCGGGTCGGGCGCTGGCCGTGTGGCGCGACTGGGACGGCTCGGGGACTACGCTCTACGGGGCCTCCTTCCAGGTGACTGGGCCGCAGACGGTGGCTGCTTCGCCGGTGGTGACCCTGGCTCACTCCGACACGGCGTGGGCCGCGAACGACATCGCCGCTGGCAGCGAGGGCGACGTGGCGATCGTCGCCGTCCGCGGCGTGGCTGGGCCGAGCGATCAGGCCGACATCCCCTTGGCCCTCCGCGTGGACCCGGTGACGCTCGCCTCGGTCTCCACAGTCGACGGCGAGGTGTCGACGCTCTCCAAGTTGGCCAGGGCGGCACTTGGGGCGTTTTCATGGGACGGCGCCAGGGATCTGGCGATCATGAGGGCGGGCTCGATTCTGGGGCGCGGCGCGGCCCCGGCCGTCATCCTTCCCGGTCAGCCGTTCGCAGAGCCCGGCATCGACCGCTTCCTTCCGGGCGGCCAGAACAGCCAGCGCCTCCCGCGCGTCGGCTGCGGCCGGGAGCAGTGCCTGGTGACATGGCAAGACAGCCGGGAGCACAGCCGTGTCCGCGGCGTTCGCGTCAGCAACCGCACCGGGAAGGTCGTCGACTCCAGCTCCCTCGCGCTCGGCGAGATCATCCTCGACACCGGCGCGGCTGCGGCCATCGACGGCGGCTTCATCTACGCGACGCAGGCCTGCGGCAGCGACAGCTCTTCCGGCTCTTCCGTGCTCTCGCTGCGCGTGGTGCCCGAGACCGGCGAGCCCTCGGGACCTCGGGGCTTTCCGATGGAGGGCTCGACCTGCAACCCCTCGGTCGGCGTCCGCTTCGTTCGAGCCCAGGGAGCGCTGTACGTCGTCGTCCTGCTGCGCTCTTGGCCGAACCAGCTCTTCCTCTTCGAGGTGGCGCCCGACGGAGGTGCGAGGCCGATCGCCCATGCGATTCCCAACGGCCGATGGCAATACGAGCAGGTCGATGCGGTGGCGGTTGGGGGCAAGATCCTGCTGGCGCTGCAGGCGGGCGACTACGTCACCACGGCCTTCGTCGACCCCGCCGCAGCCACGACGGTCGTCGGCATGCAGGACACGCTGGTGGCCAACATGGCCGAGCCCGTGCCTGCCTTCCGAGTGGCTGCACCCGCGGGCAGGCCGATCTTCTATTGGACCGAGCCCTCCATGACCTCTCCCGGGTTCTCGCTGCGCTGGGCGCCGCTGGATGACGCCGGAAAGATGGGGGCCGCGCAGACGATCGCCACCGAGCGCGGAGAGATGGGCGATTTGCAGCTCGATTTCGACGACCGCGGGCTCGCCATCCTCTACGCGCGTCGGACTTTCCCCTCGGACCCCTACGAGATCGTGCTGCGCCGCTTCGATCCCGCTCAGCCCGTGACGCAGGGCCGCGGCGACGTCCGGGTCGTGGCCACCGGCATCACGACAGTCGGCCACGCCCTCGCCAGCGCGGGCGAGGGCCAGTGGCTGGCCGCCTACGCCGAGGGCGGCAACAGCTTCGGAAACGTCTCGGTCGCGGGAGCCCAGGTCAGCCGGGTCTTCGGCAGGTTCATTTATGAGGGCACCGAAAGGCCCTAAGGCGCCTGAAAGGTTTCGGCCCCTGCCGCGACTAGGGCGCATCTCTCACCCGGAGCCCTCCGTGATCAACCTCTCCCGCACCTCTCTTCTCTTCGCCATGGCCGCGGCGACGGCCTGCAGCTCGCCGCACCTCGTCGGCTTCTCGCCCCCCGACGCCTCGACCGGCGAAACGAAGACGGTCTTCCCGAGCTCCATGGGCGACCCGTTCCCGGTGGACGAGCCGGTCCTCGGCCCCGACACCGGGGTGCGGCAGCTGGACGTGGCCTTCGATGGCACGGTGCACCTGGTGGCCTGGCTCGGCGCGCGCGGGGTCTCCGCGGCGCGGCTCGATCCAGACGGTCAGCGCCTCGACCAGGAGCCGATCGTCGTCGCGCCGTCTGCGATGGTGCACTCGAACGACGCATCGATTCGCGTCCTGCCCAAGGATGGCGGCGGGTTTCTGGTCTTCTGGACGGGGTTCGAAATCAACGAGCTAACCTCGCAGCTCATCCCCGACCCCGTCTACCCAGCGCTCTGGCAGGCCAGCATCGCCTCCGACGGCCGTCCGAGCACGCCGAAATGGATCACGAACCGGCTGCCTGTGCCCTTCGTGCTCCAGGCGTTGGGCAAGGACCCGAACGCCCCGACAGCGGACGTGTTCGGCCTGGCAGGTCCGAGCCCAGACGGCGCCGCGCTCACGGTGCGCACCGTGGCCCTCGGCCACGACTACGACTCTTTCTCGCGGTGCTTCGCCGGGCTCCAAGTCCCAATGTTCGGGATTGTCGACGAGTCGAGCTACCTGCGGGTCGGCGACCGCGACTTCGTGGCGGCCGTCGTCAATGAAGCCGGCGGCCGAGCGCTTGTCGTCAAGGTGCTTCCCGCCCGGGGCCTCGGCGATCCGCCGCCGGCGGACTGCAAGGTCGACGGCGTGGTGGCGCTGCATGCCTCGGGCGCGCGGGGCGGCACCAAATCGGTTCGCCTGGTGGCGGTTGGCGATCGGGCGGTGGCTGTCTGGGCTGGTACCGATGACGCGACCTCGTCGCCAGCCCTCCTCGCGGCCTCGTTCCAGGTCACTGGCTCCGACACCGTGCAGTCCTCGCCGATCGTGCCCGTGGCCAGCATCCCCCTCACTCTCTATTCCGGCGTCGCCGTGGGGGTCGAGAACGGAAAGGTGCTTGTCGCTGTTCGCGGCGTCGTCTCGCGCAGCGATCAGGCCGATATCCCATTGGCCGTTCTCCTGGACCCAGTAACCCTGACCCCGACATTCACCTTCAGCGGAGAGGCCTCTGCCCTCGGGCCCAAGGACCGCGACCCCGCGCTCGAGGCGTTCTCCTGGGACGGGACTAAGAACCTGGCGATCATCCGCTCGGTATCATCGACGTGGGGCTCTGGCGCCGCCGCAGCGCCGATCTTCTCCGGCCAGGCGTTTTCTGCGCCCCGCATCGATCAGTACCTGCCCGGGGGCGCCAACGCGCAGAGCAACCCCAAGGAAAGTTGCGGCCTGAACCAGTGCCTGATCGTCTGGCAGGACAGCCGGGACAACAACAAGGTGCGCGGCGTGCGTGTGAGTAAGGCCACCGGAAAGGTCGTGGACTCCGAATCCTTCTCGCTCGACGACGGCCCTTTTCCCATCGATTTCCAGGCCAGCGCGGTGACGGCCACCGAGCGCGGATTCTTCTACGCGTCTCGGCACTGGGCCCCCGGCGACATCTCAGCGCTGTACCTGCGCGAGATTCCCGAGTCCGGCCAACCGTCGGCGGCCAAGGTCTTTCCGATGGAAGGTTCAGCTTCTAATGGCGCGGCGAAATTCAAGTTCGCGCGGACCGCCTCCGGCCTGTACTTCGCCGCGATCGTGCCTCATAGCAGGAGCGATGTTTTTGTCTTCAGGATCGCCGACGACGGCACGGCCCAACCCGTGGCCCACTCGATCCCCAATGGTCATTGGGGCTACAACAATCTCCACCTCGTCGCAGTTGGCGACAAAATCGTCGTTGGCTTGCAGGAGGGCCGCCTTCTCACCACGGCGATCCTCGATCCCTCGGCTCCGACCACGACCGTCATGGGGATGGTCGCGGTGCCAATTTCCGCGCCGCCGTTGCTCCTTTCCGGGCTTGGCTTTGCACTCTCGGCGGGCCGGCCAGTCCTCCACTGGATCGAGTCGAGCTGGGATTCCGACTATTCCCTGCGCTGGGCGCCGCTCGACGACGCGGGGATGATCGGGACGCCCCAGACCATCGTCACTGAGCGCGGCAATGTGGGCGACGTCCAGGTGGATTCCGACGACCGCGGGCTGGCGATCCTCTACGCTCGCCGGACCTTCCAAACCGATCCCTACGAAATCGTGCTGCGCCGCTTCGATCCCGCGCAGGGCACGTCCCAGGGCCGCGATGACGTCCGCGTCGTGGCCACCGGCATCACCACCGTCGGCCACGCCCTCGTCAGCGCCGGCAAGGGCCAGTGGCTGGCCGCCTACGCCGAGGGCGGCAACAGCTTCGGGGACGTCTCGATTGCGGGAGCCCCGGTCAGCCGCGTCTACGGCAGGTTCATCTACGAGTCTGCGGAAGCGCCCTAGCTGACTGGAATGGGAAGTGCCTCGCCGTCGGAGGCCCTTCCAAGCGAATGGCCGGCAGAGCCATCGCTTCCTCGCCCCTCGATCCTTCGTCGGGGCTTCGCGCTCCGGGGCTGCACGCGCCCGACCGAATGAAACGAATCGCCGCGCTCCATGCGATGCTGCGCCGCGATGTCCGAGCCCCGCTCTATTTGTCCCCGCTGCCTGCGCCCCGCCGCGGTCTGCTATTGCGACCAGCTGCCCACGCTGCCCTCGCGCACGCGGGTCCTGCTCCTCCAGCATCCGCGCGAGCGGAAGGTCCCTGTGGGAACGGCCCGCATGGCGAGCCTGTGCCTGCCCAACTCGCGGCTGTTCGTCGGCATCGATTTCTCCTCGAATTCCGAGCTGACGGGCGAGCTGGGCGACCCCTCGCGCCCGGCGGCGCTGCTCTGGCCGGGCCCGGGTTCGGTCGACCTCGCCAGCGCGCCTCCCAGTGGCCCGATCACGCTGGTGGTGGTCGACGGCACCTGGTCCACCGCCAAGTCGCTGGTGCGCGACAACCCGGCGGTGGCCCAGCTGCCGCGCTACCGGCTCGACCCGCCGCCAAGCGAGTACACCATCCGCCAGGAGCCGCGCGGCGACTACGTCTCCACGCTCGAGGCGCTGGCCCACGCGCTGGCGATCCTCGAAGGCGATGAGGCGATCTTCGAGAGGCTGATGGCGCCGCTGCGCCGGCTGGTGTCGCTACAGGAAAAGCACCGCGAAAGCCGGCGCGGCGAAGCCAGTCGCCACCGCTTCCGCTGGGCCGGCCAGCCCGACAAGGCCCCGCGGCTGCCGCGGGCGCTCACCGATCCGGGCTCGCAGTTGGTGTGCGCGGTGGCCGAGGCCAACGCCTGGAACGCGCGGCTGCCCGGGGCGCATCCGGACGAGCTGATCCACTGGCTCGCCTGCCGCCTCTCGACCGGGGAGACCTTCGAGGCGGTGCTGGCGCCGTCCTTTCCGCTCGCGCCGTCGACGCCGGTCCACACCCGGCTGCCGGCGGAACGGATCCTGGCCGGCCTGCCGCGGGAGGAGCTGGCGCCGCGCTGGAGCGCCTTCCTGCGCGAGGGCGACGTGCTCTGCACCTGGGGCGACTACGCCCTGCAGCTGGCGGAGTCGGCGGGCGCCCGGCTTCCGGCGCAGCGCGTCGACCTCAGGAAGGTGGCCGGCGATCTAGTCCAGGGCAGCCCCGGAGCGATGGATCGCTTCATCGAGGAGTGGCAGCTCAGCTCGGTGCCCTCGGGAGAAGGGCGCGGCGGCGAGCGGCTGGGGCAGCTCACGGCCATCGCGCGGCATCTGGCGCGGGCGCCGCGGACACGACGAGCGTAGTTGCGGCTTTCATTTGGGCGCGCGAACCAGCTCCCCCACGCGCCTCCGATGCCTCACACCGCATCTCTTCCGCCTCAGCTCCGCCTCAGCTAGCGGCAGGGTCGCCCCGAAAGGGCCTTCAAAATCCCTAGGCGCGAGCCAAAGCTCGGGAATCAGCGGGCCCAGTCGCCAAGAGGCACCTCATCCTCCCTGCCGGGCAAGTCCGCTCAGAACGCTGCCCGGGCATTCCATGACTTCATTCCGAGTCGCCTTCGCAAAGGCGCGACTCCTTCGAACCACGTCCCCCACACCCAGGCCAAGGTTCCGACCCAGCACACAAAGGAGAATTAGCGATGACCGCGTTCCGCATTGGCGTTTTCATTGCTCTTGCCACCCTGACGCTCCCAGGACCTCCCGGGGTCGCTCGCGCTCAGAATTTTAATTCGCGAAACTGTGCATGGCCGCTCCTGATCTCGCCCGAGGGATCCGGCAACATACAGGGCCCCGACAGCACCGCCCGGTATTGGATCATGCCCTTTGACCCGACGTATAAAGCAATGACGCTCAAGGGCACCTATCCCAACGTCCGGTATTTCTCTTTCACCGCCTACGAGACTCTGGATTACGACGCCGCAAAGAACACAAACAAAGGATTCCACCTCGTAGAGCACCATCTGTACGACACCCAGATCGCCCCCGATCCGGGCAGCACCAACCCGTTCGTCCCACCGGGCGGTCGCAGCGGCACTTATACCGTCGTAATCTCGCGCACCGGATCGAGCTCGGGGAATACGATTGCAGTATCGTCGGACCTCGTCTGGGTCGTCATGCGGATGTACGCCGCGAACGCCGATCCCTCCCTGCGCGGTCAAAGCCTGATGGGCGGGGTGCCGCTGCCCACCATAACCCTGACCGGCCAAAACGGTGCCAGCCTTCCGCTGGAGACCTGTTCGCCGATCAATAAGTGGCTGGATGCGAATGCCTTTGCCCAATTTCTCCTTCCACCAGCCCTCGATCTGAAGGTGAACGAAGGCACGCCGTCCTCTGATCGGCTGTGGTTTGGGTCACTGCTAAACCCGCCGTCGATTCTATGGCCCAACCCGGACAACAAATACATGATGATGTGGCCGGGGGAGAAATACCAACCCGGGCGGATCATCATCATACACGGCAAAGCTCCGGGCTTCCCCGACACCTTCAACGGTTCGCCGATTTGGGTGCCATCGCGGGGCTTCCGGACCGTCGACGTTCGGTATTGGGCCTTGTGCGAGCAGGACTTCGCGATGCCGCTTCCAAACATTGGTTGCGCGACCGATCTGAACACAAATCTCGAAGGAAATTACTATACCGTCGTCATTTCTGACGACCCGGTCCGACCCAAATGGTTGCAGCAGCCCAATGTCAGCTGGCTGCCGTACGGCGATGAGCAGTACCCGAAGTTCGTGCTTTTACGAAACATGCTGCCAGCGGCCAATTTTCCCCATGCGGTCCAAAATGCCTGGGCGGCCGGCTGCACGGTTGACATCACGTTCCCGAACGTTCCAGACCGAAGCGCTCTGGACACCGCTGGGCAGTGCGCCCAGAAGGTGATGGGGGATTATTACCCGGTCGCCGTCTGGTGCGACAAGGCGACCTTTGTGAAAGGTGGCTGGCAAGCCTGCATCAAGAAGCCCTAGGAATGGCATCGGGGCGATTCCGATGAGCGCTGACCATTCATGGCGGTGCCGGCTGGTTCGGAAGCTCCTCGGGCGCAAATCAGGGACGCGCTCTGCACCTGGAGCGAGAGGCCCAGCCGGCGGCACGATCGGCGGGCGCCTGCTTCCCGAGCAGCGCGTCGATCTGCGCAAGGTCGCCGGCGATCTGGTCCAGGGCAGCCCCGGAGCGATGGAGCGCTTCATCGAGGAGTGGCAGCTCAGCTCGGTGCCCTCGGGAGAAGGCCGCGGCGGCGAGCGGCTGGGACGGCACACCGCCATCCTGCGGCATCTGGCGTTGGCGCCGCGGGCGAGAGGAACAGACGCCACGGAACCTGTTTTCAATCCTCATTTCCAATACTTGCGCCATCCTCCGCCGCCCTCGGCGGGATCGGTCAGGCGGCCGGCGGAGAGCGGCCTGCACCAGCGTCGCCCGGCCAGGCGTCCGCCAAGGGCCCGACCGCTCACCGCCATCGTGTGCCACCTGATCCGGGCGCCGCTGGCGCGGGCGCTCCGAGACCAGCGGCCGCTAGGTCCAGGCGCCCCAGCTCACCGCGAACCTGGCTACTCCCGGCTCGACGGCGGTCCGCTTGAGCCTCAGGTTCTGGGCCTTGGTCATGTCCAGCGCCGCCTGAAAGGCCGCGGTAAAGGCGTCGAGACACAGCTCGTTGTAGAGCCCGGGGGGAAAGCTGATCTGATAGTCGATGACGTTGCCGGTCCGGCCGAGAATCGCGAAGTGGGTCCCCTGCCGGAAGCTGTTGAAGCGAATGCCCGCGCCCTGCATCAGCACCGCCGGGCTGGTCACCGACATCACCGCCTTGAACATGAACCGGCCTTCGAGCAGCCCGGCGTTGTGCTCGTAGAGCCAGCGCGTGTACTCGGCGGGGCTCATCTTGTAGGCGTCACCGATGGCCAGGTGCAGCGCCATGCACACGCACTCGGGAACCCAGGCCGAGCTGGAGACCGGCTTCTCGATCACCGCCATGAGCTCCGGCGGCAACCCGGCATCGCGCGACAGCGGATGCTTCTCCAGCAGATGGCGGATGATGGAGCCCTTGGCGCGGCAGTCGGGAAACGATGCCAGCCCCTGCGGCAGCGAGGCCACGTACTCCGCCAGGCGCGGATAGCGCCCTGAGTCGATCACGAGTCCCTCCGATCGGCCCCGCCCCGAATTTCCACCGGTGAACACTAGCACAAGCCGTCCGGGCGGAGCCGGCGAAAGGAGCCAGGTGCGCGGCGGGCCAAAATTTTCTAGAGTTTCGCGGCGATGGCCGATCTCTCCTCTGCGCTAGCCCAGCTCGACGTCGCCCGGCAGTCCCTTTCCCAGCTCGACCTGCCGCTGACGGTGGCGCTGTGTTTCGCGGCCGGCCTGCTGGCGGCGGTCAGCCTGGCGGCGCCGCTGGCCCACTTTCGCCGGAGCGCGATCGCCCTGCTGCTCTTGGTCCTGCTCGCCGGCGAGGCGGCGCTGGTGCGCCTCCACCTGGCGATCTACGACGCGGCGATCGTCGTCGACCCGCGCTTCAACAACCTCATCGGCCGGGTCGCGGTGCCGCTGTGGATCGAGTCGGAGAAGCTCTATGTCTGGGCGCTGATGCTGTCGGCGATCGCGCTGTTGGTGCGGCGGCAGAGGGAGCGGCTGTTGCCAATACTGGGCGTGCTGGCGGCGCTCCTGACCGGGCTGGCGCTGATCCAGGGCAAGCCGTTCGCCGAGCCGCTGCCGCGCTTCTTCGCCCAGTACCGCGGCTACGCCGAGGCGATGCGCTCAGCCGATCTGTGGACCGCCTTCGGGGCCTTTCGCGGGATGCAGGGGGCGCGCGAGGGCTACTACAACGCCTGGTACATGTGGGTCCATCCGCCGCTGTTGTTCGCGGCCTACGGGGCGTTCGTGGTCAGCTTCGCGGCGCTGGCGCGGGCCATCCCGCGGCGCGACTACGAGCTGGAGTCGCTGGCCGGCGGCTGGGCGCGAGTGGGCTACCTGCCGCTGACCGCCGGGATTCTGCTGGGGATTCCCTGGGCGCTGATGGCCTGGAAGGACCAGGCCTGGTGGTGGTCGGGCAAGATCAACATGTCGCTGATGATGTGGCTGCTCTACTCGGCCTGGCTGCACGCGCGGCTCTACCTGCGCCGGCCGGGGATGTGGGCGGTGAGCGCCGGCCTGGGGCTGGCGTCGTTCGTGGCGCTGGTGCTGACCTACCTGACCACCTACTTCGTGCCCGGGGCGCACTCGGTCGCCTGAAGCTGGAGGAAGCCGTGGAGCAGCCGAAGAAGGGCCTCAACTGGGACTTCGCGCTGATGGTGACCACGCTCCTGCTCTTGGGCGGGCTGGGGATCCAGTCGCTGCTGGGGACGGTCTACGTGGCCTGGGCGCAGCGGGCGATCGACGGCTGGATGGAGAGCGGCTACCCCGGCTACCTGGAGACGATGAACGCCATCGCGCTGCCGCAGGTGGTGGCGCTGGTGGCGGTGATGGGGCTGTGCGTGCCCAAGCGGCTGTTCGAGCGGCGGGCGCTGATGGCGGTGTCGGTGGCGCTGGCCGGGGCCGGGTTGCTCTCCGGGCTGGTGAGCGGCAGCGGGCAGCTCGGGCTGGCGGTGTACGTCGGGCTGGCCTCGCTGATCCAGGCGGCGGTGGTGGTGCTGACCATCGCCGGGGCCGGGTCGCTGCGCTTCGTGCGCGAGGGAAGGCTGGTGCGGGTCGGCTCGGGCCTGCTGCACATGGGGCTGCTGTTGTTCGGGCTGATGGTGCTGGCGCTGCGCGAGTCGAAGCTGATGATGCCGGTGTTCTCGCTGTCGGCGCTGTTCATCCTCATCGGCAGCGCGCTGGCGTTCTGGGCGGTGCAGCGACCGAAGGTGCCGGTTGCCGAGGATGCCGCAAGCTGAGCCGGGCCTCGGAAGTCGTGGCAGCCCGATGCAGGAGGGCGATTGGCTCCGCATGACTAAGGTTGAGACATGAAAGCGCCCACCGCTCATCTCATTCGAGTGCTGTGGAAGAGGCTGCAGTCACTAATGGCCTGGCGGCGCCGGTCGGCGCTGGAGAACATCCTTGAACAAATGGCTGAAGCCGGGGAGATCACCCGCCCCAGACTCTCCAAGGAAGGCTGGACCTGGAGGGCGCGAGGCCTCGGCCTGCCACCAGGCACCGCGCTCTCCTTGCTCGACGGAGTTCGCGCCGACCGGGACTGGAAGTAGCGAAGCGGGTTCTTCTTTCTTACATCTGGGCTCGACTTGAGCAGGCTGCGCCCGGGCTGGCAGCCTACGAGGGACATCCGATGGAAGCCTCGCAATCGCCCGCCTCGTCTCCCCTTTCCTGGCTCGAGGAGCGCGAGAAGACCGGCACCACATCCGCCGAGGCGCTGGCCTTCTACGACTCGCTGCCGCCAGTCGGGCTCGACGAGCTGATCGGCCGCTGGAAGGGCAGCGGGCTGCCGACCGGACATCCGCTGGACGACCTGCTGGTGGCGCTGGGCTGGTACGGCAAGGAGTTCCTCGACGCCGAGCAGGTGCATCCGCTGCTCGTCGAGGCCGGCGGCAAGGTCTTCCCGATCACCTCGCGGTTTCTGCCGATGTCATTGCTCAACGCCAGCTGGCTCAGGCCCGGTCTCGTCCGCGCGCTGTTCGCGCTGGTGCGCCCGCTGCTGCGCACGAAGGCTCCCACCGCCCGCCTGCGGATGCTCGAGTTCCGCGGCAAGCTCAGCGCGGCGATGCTCTACGACTTCCTGCCGATCAACGACAACTTCCGCCGCGTGGATCAGGACACGCTGCTCGGGCTGATGGACCTGCGCGGGATCGAGCAGCCGTTCTTCTTCGCGATGCGGCGGGTCAGTCCAGCGGGCTGAGAAGCAGGGCTCGTCCCCCGCGAATTGGCGCCCGCTCCGCGGCCGCAACAGCGCGTCCTGTCTCGGGAAACCCAACGCCCGCGCCGCCGCATCCAATGCTAGGGTCCGGCGAGTCGCCTTGGCCCCGAAGAACCTTCACCTGAGCGAGTCCACCATGCCCCTGCGAGTCGCCATCAACGGCTACGGCCGGATCGGGCGCTGCCTGCTGCGCGCCCTCTACGAATCGGACCGGCGCGGGGAGATGGAGATCGTCGCCATCAACGAGCCCGCCGATCTCGACAGCATCGCCTACCTCACCCGCTTCGACTCCACCCACGGCCGCTTCTCGGGCAAGGTCGAGGCCACCGGCGGCGCGCTGCGCATCGACGGCGCCGCGATCCCGGTCAGCCACGCCTTCACTCCGGAGGAGATCGACTGGCGCGGCCTGGGCGTGGATCTGGTGCTGGAGTGCTCCGGCCGCTACGGCCAGCGCCGCGAGCTGGAGCGCTTCCTCGAGGCCGGCTGCCCGCGGCTGCTGCTCTCGCACCCCGGCCAGGCCGCCAGCGACGTCGACCGCACCATCGTCATGGGCATCAACCAGCCGGAGCTCGGCCCTGACGACCGGCTGGTCTCCGCCGCCTCCTGCACCACCAACGCTATCGTCCCGGTGTTGACCCTGCTCCAGCAGGCCTTCGGCATCGAGCAGGCCTCGATGACCACCCTGCACTCAGTGATGAACGACCAGCCGCTGATCGACGGCTACCACCACGCCGACCTGCGCCGCACCCGCTCGGCGATGCAGTCGATGATCCCGGTCTCCACCGGCCTGGCGCGGGGCATCGAGCGGCTGATGCCGGCGCTCGAGGGAAAGGTCCAGGCCAAGGCGATCCGCATCCCGGTGCTCAATGTCTCGGCCATCGACCTGACGGTGGCGCTCGCCCGCGACGTCAGCGCCGCCGAGCTCAACCAGTGCATGAATGCCGCCGCCGACGGCCCCTGGTCCGGGCTGCTCTCCTGCTCCAGCGATCCCCACGCCTCGGCCGACTTCGTCCACAGCCCCTACTCGGCCATCGTCGATGTCAGCCAGACTCGCGTCGCCGGACGCCGCCAGGCGAACCTGCTGGTCTGGTTCGACAACGAGTGGGGCTTCGCCAGCCGCATGCTCGAGCTGGCGCTCTACTGGCGGTCGCGGATGTAGCCGGATCGGCAACGTCGCCTGGCGCACACTCGGGCGGCGTCCAATTGCTCATTTTGTTCCACCGTCCGCCGGTGGGCGTCTCCCAGGCCCCGGGCCTCGCGCCGCTTGCACTGAAAAAGCGCCCTGGTCCCGGGCGCTTGCGATTCCAGACCTCCGTCGCACTCCACATCCGGCGGCAGGTCCGCTAATCTCGCCGGCGCGCCGCCGCCCCTGTCCCGCGGCGCGCCTTCGAGGATGCCGATGAACCCGCTCCAGTGCTCGCTCCTGGTCCTCTTGCTGGCCGGCCTCTCCGGGTGCAGCGGCGCCGCTCCCGGGCTGCAAGCCGGGGATGACGCGGGCCTGCTCGAGCAGCCCGACGCCGGCGCGATCAACAAGGCGGCGCAGTGCGCCACGACCTTCGGCAACGGGCTCACCAACGGCTTCGGCCGCTTCGACGGGACGGTGCTGGCGGTGGTCAAGCCGACCGACACCCAGTGCACCGAGGTCAACGGCACGCACCTGGTGATCGAGGTCCTCTCCAGCGGCGCGGTCTATCGAATCGTGGTGAACGTGCTCTCCGACGGCCGCAACGGAACCGACACCCGCATGAAGCTCTCCGAGGTGCCGCACCCGCTGCTCGGCGGACCCTGGTCGGAGGGCTGGCATCCTGGCGCCGCGCTCGATTACCCCGGCGACCTGGGCGCCCACGTCGACGGCTTTACGCCCCACGTGATGAGCGAGCTGATCGAGCTGGTGGCGGCACGGATCAACATCGGAGATCGGATCAGCTTCTTCGCCACCAGCCAGAACAAGCCCTCCAGCGCCCATCTCGTCCACCGCAACCCGGCGACCCCCGCCCCGGACGACGGCGCGATCGTGATCGGCCCCGACTCGGCCGACCCGCTCTACCTGCTCTTCTGCTGGGACGGAATCACCTTCTGAGGCTCGCTCAGGGCTCCCTCGGTCGGCACGTTTCCGTGAGAAGGCCTGGCCCAAGCCTTCGAGCGGCGCAAGTTGGTGTGGCTGCCCGTCTTGCGCGCTGTGGCCGCGGCTCGCTGCCGGCGACGCAACTGAAGGGCGCCAGCCGCGCTTTGCGGCATCGTCGCTGCTCGACTGAGCTCTGCGGCGCAGCGCGCAGCTGGCGTTGGTCTTCTCGATCGCGCTATCGCGCGGCCTCGATGACCAGATCGGCGTAGCGGTTCACCGGGTCCTCGGGCGAAGTGCCGTCGCGGAAATAGAAGGTGTGTCGGTCCCAGGTGTCGGGGCGCGCGTCGTAGGCGAAGAGCCACGGAGCCACGCCCGCGGCGCCGGTCCTCCGAGCGCAGCCGAACCAGGCCCGGTAGGCCGCTCGCCGCTCGGCGAGGGCGAGCACTCCGTCGTTGGGCAGTCCGAACTCTCCCACGAACAGCGGCTTGCCGAGCTCTCGCGCGACCTTGGCGTGCCCGTCGATCCACGCCGAGCCGAAGGTGATGCTCTGACTCGCCGAGATCCTCCAGGCCTCCGGATAAAGGTGCACCGAGCCGAAGTCGATGGACGGCGAGGCAAGGTTCAGGCGAAAGCTCGAGCCCGGAGCCTCGAGCACCTGGCGCCACCCCAGCTCGGCGATCGGCCCGTAGCCTTCGGCTGAGAGATCGAAACCTTCTTCGCCAGTTCCAACCAGATGTCCGGGGGCGAGCCGTTTCACCAGACCCGCGAGCTCGTCGATCCACGCCCTCATCTGGCGTCCTTCGGCATCGAGACCGCTTCCTCTGGGCTCGTTGAGCAGCTCCCAGGCGAGCACCGCCGGGTGCTCGCCGTAGCGGATGCCGTCCACGGTGTCGACGCGCGACAGCAGCATCTGGATCTGGGCCTTGAAATGGTCGATCACCGGGCGGTCGGTGAAGAAGCGGGGATCGCCCTCGACCGCGTCGGCATGCCCGGCCCAGGCCACGTACTGGCGAGCACCGCCGTAGGCGTTCCAGTAGTTCCCGAGCGGCAGCACCAGCTTCACCCCGTGCGCCTGCGCCCGCGCGAGCACCAGGTCGAGCCCGCGCAGCGCCGTCTCGTCCCAGCTGAGCCGCGCGATCTGGATGGCCGAATCGCCGGCCTTCGCCGGGTCGTCGTTGAAGGCATTGGTCCGCACCACCGTCGCCCCGAGCGCGCGCGCCTTCGCCATCGTCTCTTCGAGCTCCGGCGACTCGGTCCGCCCCAGGCGCACCGCCCGCGCCGCTTCCTCCTGCAGGTAGTAGGCGTTCAGCGCCACTCGCCGTCCGCCTTCGCCCATCGGCAGAGCGGAGGCGACCGCGCACTCGTACGCCGCCGGCGCCCCGGCGCCACACGCCGAGAGAGCCAGGAGAATCAGCGCGAGGGATCGCAGAGGCATCGGCCGAGGATAGCGGAGGGCCGCCACCAGCGTCCCAGCTCACCGTCTCCGGCCCACACGGCTACCTGCCGCTGTCGGTGCGCACCCTGTGCCGCCGGGTTCTCGAATCCACCGGCATCAGCGCCGACGCCTGGCTGCGCCGGACCGTCGGGCAGACCGCTCTCTCCTTCCGCCGCGACTTCGGCGAACGGCCCGCACCCTCCTGGCGCGCGGCCCGCCGCTGAGCCCCGACTGAGCTCGGGCGCCCATCCCTGACTCGCCGCGTCGAGCCACCCCCGGTTGGTAGTGTTCGCACGAGCAGCGAATCGCTCTCACTGTCCGTGAATCCCAACTGTCGGAATGCGGACGGCGTGACGGGGAGAGCACTGCCGACCAGAGGCGAGTATTCAGATGAAGGCAATCGCCGGCCACCCGCTGCTCGCGGCGGTGGCGGTTTCGGTGGCGCTGTGGTCGAGCCCAGCGCGAGCCGAAGCCTCCTTCGACCTGCACCTCTACTCCGACGTCAACCTCGGCACCGACGGCACCTCGCCCGATCCGTTCCGCTTCGGGATCGGCGCGCTGGACCTCTTCGCCGCCGCCCAGGCCTCCCCTCACCTGCGGCTGCTGGCCGAGGAGGTGCTGGAGTTCATGGACGGGCGCTTCGACATGGAGCTGGAGCGCCTCTATGTCGACGTCAAGCTCACCGACTGGCTTGCGCTGCGCGTCGGACGCACCCACACGCCGCTGGGCTACTACCTCAACGCCTTCCACCACGCGCTGCTGCTGCAGCTGAGCACCGAGCGGCCGTTCGTGGTCGGCTTCGAAGACCAAGGGGCCTTCATCCCGGCGCACTTCGTCGGCGCCGACCTCCACGGGCGCACCGAGGTCGGCAAGGTGGCCTTCGACTACACCCTGGGAGTCGGCAACGGCCGCGGCACCCAGCTGACCGACATCCTCAACAACGGCCAGGTCGATCCCCAGAAGCTGGCCAAGGCCTTGGTGGCCAGGCTGGCCATCCTGCCGCTGTTCCTCGAGGATCTGGAGATCGGGGCCAGCGCCTACCTCGACCGGATCCCCAACTCCGGCGGCGCGTTGGGCGAGGAGCTGCGCGAGCGGATCCTGGGCGCCCACCTGGCGTGGATGGCGGCGCGCTGGCTGGTGATCGGCGAGCTCTACTTCGGCCAGCACACCGGGCTGAGCTCCGGCCAGGCCTACCCCTTCGCCGGCGGCTTCCTCCAGGCCGGGGTCCCGATCGGCTTCGTGGTCCCCTACGCGCGCTACGAGCAGGCGCGCCGCTCGTCCGAGGATCCGTTCTTCAACCTGGGCGGCACCCTCACCCGCGAGAACCTGATCCTGGGCGGGGTGCGCTTCAACCTCGACGAGCAGGCCGCCGTCAAGCTCGAGTACGGGCGCGACCTGTTCCTGGCCCGCAACCGCTGGGGCGCCCAGCTGGCCTTCGTCTTCTAGCCGCGCCCGGCGGCCGCCCGGGGGCGACGCGCGGGACGCTCGAAGGTCGGCTGCGCGACTTTCACCGGAAGACACCACTGCCCAAGATCCCGCGCGGCGAGTTGGCGTCGGCGGGTCCCGCATTGCTTGATGTCGGGACCGGAGGACCACGCCATGCCGCCAGATTTCACGACCGAAGGCCTGCGCCTGCTGCGCGATCCGACCCAATTCAGCTGGAACGCGGTGACGCTGTTTGGCCTGGCCATCTACGTCTATTCGGTCGAGATCGAGAAGCGGAACTGGAACACCGTCTTCGCCGGGCTCGCCTTCTGGTCGGCCGACTGGATCAACGAGGCGGTCAACGGCGTGATCCTGCACTCCACCGGCAAGGCCGCGCTCTGGACTACCACCGGGCGCAGCAGCCTGCAGATCCTGATCGGGCTCAATCTGGAGATCTGCCTGCTCTTTTCCTTCGCCGGCATCGCCTTCGCCAAGATGCTGCCCAAGGACCCGGCGCTGCGCGTCCTGGGCGTGCCCAACCGGATCCTGGCGGTGCTCGGTTTCTCGGTGTTCTCGGTGGTGGTCGAGCTCTACCTGCACGCCACCGGGAGCTTCCACTGGTACTACGGCTTCTGGAACGAGAAGAACCCCTGGCTGATCGTGATCTTCGGCTACGCCACCTTCTACGCGGCGGCGGCCTGGGCGCACGACCTGCCGACCGTGCGCGGCAAGCTGGTGCTCACCGGCGCCCTCGCCGGCACCGCGGCGGCGCTGCTCGTGGTCTTCGGCCCGATCCTCGGGTGGCTGTGAGCCGAAGGGATTTGGCGCTGAAGGTCGCCGGCCGACCGAGGCGACCGCCGGCGACGCCGAGGCCGCGGGCATCGAGCTTGCCGACCGACTGAAAAGTTCTTCGCCCCGCCCGTAGCCACCTCGAAGGAACTTGCTTCCCGGCCGAATGCGCCCTTCGGGATTTCGGGCACTTGCGCCCCGGCACGGAGGTTGCCTGCGCACCCCAGTCTCGGCTCCGACCTCACTGGGCCGGGGCTTCGCGCGGAGTGGCGGCGTCCGCGGCGAGACTTTCTGCCGCCGCGGAGTGCCAATGCGCACCAAGCTGATCGCTCTCTTCCCCGCTGTCCTCGCCGGCGTGGCCGTGCTGCACGGCTTCGGCTGCGGCCCGGCCCAGACCACCGCCGACGCCGGCCACAAGGACGCCGGCCACCCCGCCGCCACCGACGCCGGCTCTCAGCCGGTCGATCAGGACGCCGGCAACGTCATCCCGCCCGACACCGACGCCGGCACCAACCCGCCGGCCGACGGCGGCCACACCTATCCGCCGGGCTCGGTCACCGTGGTCAGCAGCGGCAACGCCCTGCCCCCGGCCTGGCAGGTCAGCGATCCCGCGGTGCTGAAGAACGACGACAGCGGCACCGGCGCCAAGGACCACCTCAACCAGCTGGTGGAGCTGGCGGTGTCGAGCACCATCAGCACCACTCCCTGCCCGCTGCCCTACACCAACCCCACCACCGGCAAGACCTACTGCGACGGCTTCAACGCCCAGGTCAGCGGCAGCTCGGTGGTGGTGGACACCTTCTCGTTCCTCGGGACCAAGAACACCTGCGTGCCCAAGAGCGGCTCGGTGGCCACGGTGACCGGCATCTGGCAGGACGAGTACCAGTCCTCGACCAAGACCGACCTGTTCGTGCTGGCGCTGACCGACTGCTCCGGGGTGGGCGCCGGTCCGGCCTACTCCGGCACCGCCACCGCCACCGCCTCGACCGACATCGCCAACCTGCTGGGCAACTTCGCCAAGGGCACCACCGTCACCGTCAGCGGCGTGGTGATCGGGCGCTGGACCACCACCAGCGGTCCGTTCGGCTTCGTGATCCAGGACCCGGCCGGCGGCCCGGACAGCGGGATCAAGGTTTCCAAGGGCAAGTCCTCGACCAGCACCGCCGCCGCTCCGCAGATCGGCGACTACGTGACCGTCAGCGGCACCGCGGTGGCGGCCGGTCCTGTTGACCACGAGATCAAGCTCTAGGCCCGTCGGGCCTGGGCGATGGCGCCGGGACCACTCCCGGGGACTCGACGCCATCGTTTTCTTTCCCGGTCGGCGCAGCGCTTCCTGCCCGATCGGCCGCAACGAGAATCGAAGCTGGGCCCGTCGGGCCCGACGATGGCGTCGAGACCACTCCCGGGGACTCGGCGCCATCGTTTTCTTTCCCGGTCGGCGCAGCGCTTCCTGCCCGAACGGCCGCAATGAGAATCGGAGCTGGGCCCGCCGGGCCCGACGATGGCGTCGAGACCACTCCCGGGGACTCGACGCCATCGTTTTCTTTCCCGATCGGCGCGGCACTTGATACCCGATCGGAAGCAGCAAGAGACGAAGCTGGGCCCCCCGGGCCCGACGATGGCGTCGAGACCACTCCCGGGGACTCGGCGCCATCGTTTTTTTGCGCCCACCCTTCCGACGAGCGCGAATTGCACGGCGCGCGCTACTCCCGCGCAGCGATTCGCGGTGGACCGATTGGATGAGGGCCAAACAGCAGACTGGCTCCGAAACCGCAGTACCCGAACCGAAGGCGCAGGCCCGAATCCCGCGTCAAGGCGGCGTCAACCTCTCTCCAAGTCGGCCGTCGCGAGGGAAGATGAACGACCCTCGCGGCAGCCTCAGGAGCGACCTCGGGCCAGACGTCGAGGAACCTGCCCAGCTCCGCAACCGTGAGAGCCTCCGATGGCAGAAGCTTCGGGATCGGGCGATCCATCTGCTTGAGCGGGGCCAAAGCCGCCAAGCCAGCGAGTCCGAGCGCGACCGGGATCACCACCAGCCACCGGCTCAGACCCTGCTTCTCGCGCCGGATGCAGCTGAATCGTCCGACCAGAGCCAGCAGGCCCCAAAGCAGCAGGCCGCTGGCTCCGTAGAAAGCAACCTCGACGCACGAGACGCCGAGAAACGCTCCGGCCAAGAGGCCGAGGAAGATCGGCATCGCCATGCTGCGCCGCCTCTCGGACGGTGAGGAGGCAACAGCCTCGGCAGCGGCTGCTGGGAGATCGAGAGAGCGGTCGGAGTCCATGCCCCTGCGCCGAGCACGAGTCGCGCCAACTCAGCGGTGCTCGCATGGCACCAAGCGATTACCCGCAAGCCTGCCTTTCTGGCATGAGGGAAGCGGCGAGCAGGGACAACCTGGCAATGCGGCGAATCAGTGCAGCGCCTCGCGCTCCATCTGCTGGACGAGCTTCTGCGCGGCGCTGCGCAGCTCCGACTCGCTGA
>JBBIQS010000101.1:0-26983 GCA_037442205.1 Myxococcales bacterium | reverse complement strand
TGAAACCGCCGCGCCCGCGTCTGAGACCGCCGCGCCCGCGTCTGAGACCGCCGCGCCCGCGTCTGAGACCGCCGCGCCCGCGTCCGAGGCCGCGCGCTCCGATGAGGCCTCGGCTCGCGCTCGGAAGGCCCGCCGCAGGCGGCGCCCCCAGCCGGTTGAGATTCGCAGGAGCCCGATCTTGCTGCCGCCCTCGTCCGTGCTGGGCGTCGTCGCGCCTGCGGCGGCCGCAGTGGGCGCCATCGCTCCCGTCCCCTCGCCCGAGGGCGCCCTGGCCGGGCCGCCCCGCGACCCCCTCCCGCCAGGAGCGACGCCGATGGCCGCCGAGCCCCGCCCCGCGCTGATGCGCCAGCTCACCCCGCGGCCGCACGGCGAAGAGCCGATCGAAGTCGGCGCCGCCGACCTCGAGGCGATGCCCACGCCGATGCACGTCCCGCCCACCGTGCCCAAGGCCGGGCCCGCGCTCTCCGATGCCTCCCAACCAGCCCTCACACCCTCGAGCGGCCTGGGAGCCACCGAGGAGTGGCTCGGCCACCTGCTTTTGGGATACGCGCCGTTCCAGGTCCCGGTGACCCGCCGCGCAGTGGGGGCCGAGCCGGCCGCCAACGGCAAGCCCAAGGGCGCCGATCAGACCGGCAGCTGACGCCGGGCAGGGGGTGAAAAAGGCCCCTGATGCCGACTGCTTGGCATTCCCGGCCGGCCTTTTTCGGAGGCGAATCGACTTCTGGCGCCGCCGCCCTCGCGTGCTAGGATGGCGCCACTTTTCGCCGCCTTGTCTCGCCCGGGTTCCGGCATCGAGATGGCCCGGGAGGCGGCGGACCTTCGTGAAGATTGGCAGGTCATGGATCCACGTCGCGTCCTGATCGTCGAGCACCAAAACGACTTCGCCCTGTCCATCGCCTCAGCGCTGCGCGGAGCCGGCTTTCAGACCGCCCTCGCCACCGACGCCGCCGAGGCCCAGCGCGAGATCGAGAAGCGTCGCCCGGACATGGTGGTGCTGCGCGCCGAGCTCCCCGACCAGGCCGGTTTCTCGCTGTGCGGCCAGCTCAAGAAGCGCTTCGGCAATTTCCCGGTGCTGCTGATGAGCGAGGCCAGCCCCGAGGCCCTCGAGCGCCACCGCGCCAGCCCAGGCGCCGCCGACGGCTACCTGCGCATCCCCTTCGAGATGGAGGCCCTGGTCGCGATGGCCACCGGGCTGCTCAACGCCCCGGTGGAGATCGGCGACGCCGCGGTCGCCGCCGGCGGCGATGACGTCGACGACGCCTTCGGGCGGATGCGGTCCCCCCGAGCTGCCGGCGGCGAGGCCGCCCCGGCCCAGGCCGCTCCGCCTCCGCTGAGCAACAACAGCCGGCCGCCGCCGGTGCCCAAGCGCGAGCGGCGCACCGCCATCACCGACGACGATCGCCAGTTTCTGGAGCGCGCCTTCAGCTCCATCGCCGACCGCAAGGCTGAGCTCCTGGCCGAGGCCAAGCAGGCGGTGCGCAAGCCGCCGCGCCGCGACCTGCTGGCCACTCCCGAGGGCAAGCTGCAGGTCCTGCGCGACGAGCTGAAGTCCCGCGAGGGCCAGATCGCCCGCATCAGCGAGATCTGGGCCGCCCGCGAGCGCGAGCTGCTCTCGCTCGACGACCGGCTGCACGAGAAGGACGTCGAGATCACCGGCTTCAAGAAGCAAGTCGACGACCTGGTGCACCGCTTCAACGAGGCCCAGCAGGCCTTCGTCCACAAGGAGCAGGAGCACGGCGCGGCCATCGACGACCTGCTGCTGCAGAAGTTCAGCCAGGAGAAGGAGCTGATCGAGGTCGTCGCCGGCAAGGAAAAGGAGCTCAACCACCTCAAGAAAGAGGTGCGCAACCGCGACGACGATCTGGCCGCCCGCGGGGTCGAGCTGGACAACTCCCACCGCGAGTACGAGGCGCTCGACAAGCAGTACCAGGTCGACACCCTCAAGGCGGAGATGCGGGAGAAGGAGCTGCTCCACACCCTGGCGGTGCGCGAGAACGAGATCGCCGGGCTGGCCGACGACGGGCAGAAGCTGTCGGAGCGGCTGACCTCGCTGACCCGGGAGCGCGACGCCCAGCTGGCGCTGGAGCAGCGCGAGCGCAAGCTGGCCGAGGCCGAGCTGACGCAGGCGCTGTCCCAGCGCGAGCAGGACCTGCACCAGGTGCGCGCCGACCTCGACGAGGCCACCACCTCGCTCAACCTGCTGCGCGAGCAGGCCCGGGCGGCTCAGGCGGACGAGCGGGCGCAGCGGGAAGAGCTGCTCGCCCAGCTGGCCCAGACCGAGCAGGACCTGGCCCAGACCGAGCGGGAGCGCGACACCCTGCGCCACCAGCGCGACGGCCTCAGCCAGTCGATGACCGATCGGCTCGCCAACCGCGACGAGCGCATCGCCAAGCTGGAACTGTCCCTCAAGGATGAGCACGAGCGCGCCCTCGCCCTGGAGGCCGATCTGTCGGCGCAGGTGAGCGCGCACCTGGCCAAGATCGGCGAGCTGGAGGGCGAGCTGGAAGCCCTCAAGGCCCACGGCGACCAGGTCGAGGCCGAGCTCAACGGGCAGATCGAGCAGCTGAGCGCCGATCTCGACCAGACCAGCGCCCAGCTGGAGCAGGCCCGCCAGGAGATCGAGACCCTCACCCAGAACCTGGCCGACCTCACCGCCGCCAAGGCCCAGAGCGAGAAGGAGCGCGACGAGCGCTACCGGGCGCTCGAGCAGGCCAAGCAGGCCAGCGAGGCCGAGCGCGACGCCCGCTACCAGGCGCTGGAACAGGCCAAGGCGGCCTCGGAGCAGGATCTCAGCGGCAAGCTCCAGGCGCTGGCCGAGGAGCTCAACCTCGCCCGCCAGCAGGCCGCCCAGCGCGAGCAGGAGCTGAGCCAGCAGATCGCCCAGCGCGACGAGAATATCCGCGCGCTGCAGGCCGAGCTGGCGGCCCTGCAGCAGGCCAAGGCGCTGCAGGAGGCCGAGCTCACCGGCAAGATCCAGGCCCTGGAGCAGCAGCTGGCGCAGGCGCTGGCCGCCGCCGACAAGCGCGAGGAGGAGCTGCTCGGCTCCATCGCCGAGCGCGACGACCACCTCGCTACCTTGCGCGGCGAGATGGAGGCGCTGGCCCAGGCCAAGGCCGAGGAGGCGCTGGAGCTCAACGGCCAGATCGCCGCCCTCTCCGGGAAGCTGGCCGCCCTGGAGAAGGAACACGAGAAGCTGGGCGCCGAGAAGGAGCGCAGCGAGGCGGCGCTGCAGGAGCAGATCGCCGGCAACCTCGCCAGGATCGGCGAGCTCGAGGGCGAGCTGGAGGCGGAGCGCCAGGCCGCCGCCGAGCGCGAGCAGGAGCTGACCGCCCAGCTCACCGCCGCCCGCACCGAGGGGACCCGGCTCTCCACCGAGCTGGAGAAGCTGCGCGCCGCCAAGGCCTCCCGCGACTCCGAGTTCGCCACCCTGCAGCAGCTGCAGCAGAAGACCGCCCAGGAACTGGGCGCCACCCGCCAGGCCAAGGCCGAGCGCGAGGCCGACCTGCAGGCCGCCCGCGGCGAGGTCAAGCGCCTCACCGACGAGCTGGCCAAGACTTCCGACGAGCTGTCCAACACCCAGGGGGCGCTGCAGGAGGAGCAGGCCAGCCGCGCCGGCGAGAACAAGGCCAGCGCCGAGCACATCGCCCAGCTCGACGCCCAGCTCGCCGCCCTCACCGGCGAGCGCGACCAGGGGCTGGAGAAGATCGCCGATCTCGAGGCCGAGCTGGGCCAGACCCGCACCGAGCTGGGCACCAGCGAGGGCGAGCAGGGCCGGATGCGCACCCGCCTCGCCGAGGCCGAGGAGGCAGCGGCCAGCCTGGAGGAGAAGCTCGCCGGCCTGCAGGAGGAGTCCACCCGGCGCGAGCAACTCTTGCAGAAGGACCTGGCGGCCCGCTCTCAGGAGCTGGCCGACGAGCGGCGCAAGCGCGAGCAGCTGTCCCAGGAGTCCCGCCGCGCCGCCGAGGTCGCCTCCCGCGATCAGCTGGCCCGAAACGAGAACATCAAGCGCCTGGAGGCCCAGGTCGCCCACGGCAAGGACGAGCACGACCGCGCGGTCAAGCAGGCGGCCGCCGTCAAGCAGGCGATGGGCGTCGAGCTGGAGCAGGTCCGCGAGGAGCTGGCGGCCCGCACCGGCGAGCTGCAGCAGCTGACCGCCCGGCTCGACCAGCTGCAGTCCGAGAGCCAGGGGCACCGGCGCGACGCGGAGAAGGGGGTCGCCCAGCGCGAGGCCCGCATCAACGAGCTGACCGCGGCCCTCAACGCCGAGCGCGGCGAGCGGCGGCGCGAGTCCGAGGAGCACGCGGCCCGTTCCACCAAGGACCAGGCGCGCATGTCCCAGCTGGAGAAGGCGGTCGAGGCCCAGAAGGCCGACCGCGCCAAGCTGGTGGCCGAGGCCAACGAGAAGCTCTCCGCCCGCGCCAAGCGCATCCAGGAGCTGGAGCAGACCGTCGAGGCGGCCAACCAGGCCAAGGTGCGCGCCGAGCGCGACGGGGCGGGCAAGGCCTCCCAGGCCGAGGCCAAGGCCGTCGAGCTCACCCAGCGGCTGCAGGCGGCGCTGCGCGAGCGCAAGGACCTGGAGGCCAAGGCGGCCAAGGATCTCGAGGAGCTGGCCGGGCGCCACAAGGCCGAGCTGGAGCGCAAGGAGGCGCAGCGCCAGTCGGAGATTCAGCGGCTGCAGACCTCGGTGCAGGAGAAGGCCAAGGCCCTCAAGGTCGCCGAGCTGGAGCTGGCGCGCTTCAAGACCAAGGCCGCGGCGGCCCCGACCCCGGCGCCCAAGCCGGCGGCGACGGCGGCTCCGGTCGCCCGCGGCAACACGGCCGTCGGGCCCAGGCCTGCCGCCCCCTCGGCGGCGCCTCGGCCTCCGGTAAAGCAGGCCCCAGTCGCCGACTTGGAGAACGATCGGACGCAGGTGGTGTCGCTGCCGGTCTCGGGCGCCAAGCCGCAGAAGTCGGGGGACGACGACTGGACCCAGGTGGTGGACGCGCTCGACAAGCTGGAGAGCTAAGGTCGCTCGCTCGCTGGGATTTCCGCCGGCCGGACGATCGGCTATAAGGTGCCTTTCGCCCTGCTCGGCGGAGGTACCCCGTGCGCTCAGCCATCGCCTTGATTGCCCTGTCGCTGGTGTCGGCCTGCGCCGACACGCAGACGGTCGCCTACGAGGACGAGGACGCCGGCGGGCTGGTCTGCGGAGTGGGACAGGTGGCCCGCTTCGGCCGCTGCTACTGCCAGAACGACAGCGCCTGTCCCTCCGACCAGTACTGCGAGGGGGTCACCGGCACCTGTCAGCCGCGCCCGCAGGTGACGGAGCCCGACGGCGGCCCGCAGCTGTGCACCAGCGGCGCCCGCCGCTGCTCGCCGGACAACAAGGCGGTGCAGGAGTGCCAGAACGGCTTCTGGGACAACCTCGAAACCTGCCCCGCCGCCGGCCACTGCGCCGCCGACGCCACCGGCTACTACTGCACCGTCTGCAGCTCCGGGGTCAGCGAGTGCAAGGACGCCAACACCTCGCGCACCTGCACCGAGAAGGGCGACGGCTGGACCGAAACCGCCTGCGTCAACCCCGACTCCCAGGCTCCCTCCCAGTGCATCAACGGCCACTGCCAGATCTGCACGCCCGCGGCGACGCGCTGCAGCGCCGACGGCAAGTTCCTGGAGACCTGCGCCGACGACGGCACCGCTTGGAACCGGGCCTTCTGCTCGGTGACCGGCAAGTGCGACTCGAGCAGCGGCGCCCCGGCCTGCGTCCCGCCGGCCTGCCAGCCCGGCCAGCGCCGCTGCAAGGCCGGCTCCAGCACCGAGGTCGAGATCTGCCGCGACGACGGCTCGGGCTACGACGCCAAGGCCTGCAGCGCGGTGGACCAGTTCTCCACCCCGACCGCGACTTGCGATTCGCGGATCAATGACTGCGTCGACCCCTGCGGGACCGCGGCGCGCAACGCCAGCTACCAGGGGTGCGAGTACTGGACTGCAGTGCTGGCCAATAGCGAGGGCTTGGAGCCTGTATTCCGGGCGAACACAGCGGTCGGAGCGCAGGGCACCACCCCCAGCGACTTCGCCATTGTCGTCTCCAATCCCAACGCCAGCGCCGTCAACGTCAAGGTTCAGCGCTATTTCAACGGCGCCGAGGAGATCGCTCCCTCGGCCCCGGCGGCGGTTGGCGGCGTCATCTCGGTCGCGGCCGGCTCGCTTCAGGTCATCAAGCTTCCGTGGCAGGAGGTGGAGCAAACCGGTAAGGCCCGCTACGCTTACCACGTGACCACGGACCTCCCGGTAAGCGCGTACCAGTTCAACCCGCTCAATGCCGCCATCGGGAATACCTATTCCTACACCAATGACGCCTCGCTACTCCTGCCAGCGCACATCCTGGCCGGGTCATACGTCGTCATCGCCAACGAGCACGAGACATCTTCCTATCCGTCCAACATCGTCGTTCCATGCGCTACCGACTACGACTGCGATGGCCCGGGCAATGCCTGCAGCGGCTACGACCCGCGTCTCGGCAAGTACTGCAAGGCCAGCCTGTCCGCAAACCCGGGCCTGATGGCGGTGGTCGCCACTCAGGACAACACGCAGGTGAAGCTGCGCTTTTCCGCCGCGGTCAAGCGCAGCCGCGATGGCTCAATCCCGGCCCAGGCCATCGGCTCGACGGCCACCTACACCCTGCAGCGCTACGAGGTGCTCCAGGTCTTCTCCGACATCGGCGGCATCAAGACCTGCGCCAATACCGCCGGTCCCAACTCCCCGGATCAGATGTGCAAATACACCTCTGATCTGACTGGAACCATCGTCGCCTCCGACAAGCCAGTGGCGGTCTTCGGTGGCGCGCGCTGCGCCTTCAAGCCTTCCAATGCCTTCGCCTGCGACCACCTGGAAGAGCAGATGATGCCCTTCGAAACTTGGGGCAAGACGTACGTCGGGCTCAAATCCGCGCCCTACAAGCATTTCGAGCCGCCCTTTATCTTCGGCAATGGAACCTGGAGCGATCTGCCGGTCACTTCGCGCGGGCCCGACTACTGGCGCATCGTCGCTGGCTGCGGAGCAAGCTCTTGCCCCAATGGCACCAAGGTGACGATCAGCCCGCCCCCGACCTCAGTGGTTTCAGGCAATTGCACCAACGGGGTCTGCACCCTCCCGGCCATCGGCGGCACGCAGGCCTTCGCGCCGTTCATCGAGATCAGCCATTCCGGCAGCTTCACCGTGGCTGCCGATCAGCCGGTGATGGTGGCGCAGTACTTCGGCGGCGAGGATTCCAGCCCCACATCCAGCGAGGGCGACCCGTCGCTGGTGCTCACCCCGCCGATCGAGCAATGGCGGCGCGAGTACAACGTGCTGGCCTCTCCGACTCTGATTCACAACTACCTGTCGGTCGTTGGGCCGACCGTCTCCCCCAACGCCAAGATCGACGGCCAGGATGCCGCGTCGTTCCCCGGCGTGGTCACCGGTACGCTTCCCGGCGGCTACACCTACTTCCAGGTCCCGGTCAGCGGCGGAAGCCACAAGATTAGCGCCACCGCCAAGGTCGGCGTCACCGTCTACGGCTACGACGAGTACGTCTCCTACGGCTACACCGGCGGGCTCGACCTGACCCGCATCACCTCCATCAACCCCGGCGGCTGATTCCGCGGCCCTCCGGGCCGGCGCCGGATTTCCGAGGAAATTCCCGCGCGTCGATTGGCTCGGGCGGCTCGGCCTTCGAGCCCGCTATCGGTTTCGGTGTGCTCGAACCGGCTGCTCGGGCGTGGCGCGGCGGTGCTTCCGCCGATGAGCGCGGGGCAGGGCAGGCGAGCGCGCAGCGGGATCGAAGGTGGCCAATACCAGCCTTGGCTCAGGCCGCGGGCTTGTCGGGCGTGGCGCCGGTCTCGGGCTCGCCCTCGCGCAAGCGCTGCTCGGCTGCCGGCCCGCGCTCGCGGCCGGGATGCAGATCCATCCCCGGGGCGAACAGGTTGACCTGGTTGCGCCCGCCGCGCTTGGAGGCGTAGAGCGCCGAGTCGGAGGCGTCGACCACCTTCTCCAGCGAGTCGCCGTCGGCCGGGAACACCGCCACTCCCAGCGAGATGGTCAGCCTGCCGCCCGGCTGCCTCTCGCCGAAGGGGAAGTGGGTCTTCTCCACGCCCTTGCGCAGCTTGTCGGCGACCTCGAAGGCCTCCTCGCGGGTCACCTGAGGCAGCACCACCACGAACTCCTCGCCGCCGTAGCGCGCCAGCGTGTCCACCTTGCGGATCGAGTGGCGCAGCAGGTCGCTGACCTCCTTGAGCGCCTGGTCGCCGGCGGGGTGGCCGGAGGTGTCGTTCAAGTGCTTGAAGTGGTCGATGTCGATCATCACCACCCCGACCGAGGAGTGGAAGCGCTGGCTGCGGGCGATCTCCATCTCCAGCCGGGCGAAGAGGTGGCGGCGGTTGAAGGCCCCGGTCAGCTCGTCGGTGAGGCTCAGCTCCTTGGTCTCGCTGTACAGCCGGGCGTTGACGATGGCCATCGCCGCCTGGCTGCTCACCAGCTTGAGCAGCATCACGTCGTTCTCGGAGAAGGCGTTCTTGGCGTGGCGCACGTAGTTGAGCACCCCCACCAGCTTCTCCTTGCAGATCATCGGCACGCTCAGCAGCGACTGGTCGCGCTCCGCCGGCTGCTGGGGGTTCTTGACGTAGCGGGGATCGACGTTGACGTCGGGCAGGTAGACCGACTCCCGCGACTGGGCGGCGATCCCCGAGGCCCCTTGCCCCACCGGCAACAGGAAGCTGGCGAAGCTCGCCTCGTCGATGCCGAAGCCGGCCGACACCCGCAGCGTCTTGGAGCCCTCCTCGAGCAGCATCACCGTGCACTGGTCCACCCCCAGCGTCACCCCGACCATCTCGGTGACCAGGCTGAGGATCTCGTTGAGCTCCAGGGTGGAGTTGAGCGAGCGGGTGATGTCGAAGAGCAGGGTCATCTCCCGCACCCGGCGGGCCAGGGCGCGGTTGGTCTCCTCGACCAGCTTGTGCTGCTTCTCCACCTCGGCCTTGAGCGCCAGCTCGCGCTGCATCACCTCGCGCTCGCGGATGGCCTCGATCTCGGCCACCTTGAGCTCGGTGAGCCGGCCGAGCATCGAGTTGAACTCGCGCGCCAGCTGGCCGATCTCGTCGCGGCTGGCGACCTTGGCCCGCACCAGGAAGTCGCCCTGCTCGGCCTTCTGCATCACCCCCGCCAGCTCGGACAGCGGCTGGGTCACCAGCCGGCGCATGATGAAGGTGGTGGCCAGGACCAGCGCCGCGAACAGCGCCAGCCCGGCGAGGGTCAGCGCCGAGAACAGCCCCTCGACGTCGTCGGCGATCCGCGGGTGGCGCACGGTGACCTGCAGCGCCCCGACCTTGAAGGCGTCGCCGGAGTGGCAGCGGGCGCAGGCCATCCCACCGAGCGGGCGGATGTACTCGCCCTGGGCGACGTCGGTGCTGCCCTGGGGCGGGGCGGCCAACAGCCGCGGGGCGTCGGCGAGGTGCTGGCCCACCTCCTCCAGCCGCCGCGACCAGCGCACCTTCCCGTCGCGATCGACGATGCGCAGCTCGGCCACCGACTGCAGCAGCTTGTAGTCGGCCCGCATCGCGGCGTTGACCTGGCGGTGGGCCTGCTCGGGGCTGGTGGTCTTCTTGAGGGGATCTTCCTCGGCCAGCGAGAAGCTGGTGCTCACCAGGTCGGCCAGCGCCGCCGCTTCCTCGACGGCGTTCTGGTGCACCAGCTCTTGGGCGCGGTCGCGGGCGTAGTAGACCGCGGCCATGGCCGAGACCAGCACTGGAAGGCCGACCGCCAGGGCGAGCTTGCGTCCCACTCCTGTGACCGGCCGGCTCCCCATGGTCCTCGCCTGCGCTTGTCTCGAGAGGCGCCCAGCGCAGCGGAGCACCTCGCCGGAGCGGAATGACTCAACAATCTCCGGCGATTAAACCGGTCCATTCTCGCCGCCGCTGCCCGGCCTGTCAACGGCTGATCGCGTCCGGAAGATCTCGGAATGCCAATCAAAACCAGTACTTGACGCGCCGCGCTGCACTCCGGTTCCGGGCGCGAACGTCCGGCTCGAGCTCCGGAAGAAGCGGCGCCGGCGAGCGGGCTGTGGTTGAATCGGCAGGCGCGGGAAGAGGGGAGGTTGCGGCCGATGGACAGGCGATGGACTGCGGTGCTGGCGGCGGCGGCGTTGCTGGGGGCGGCCCCGCCGCTGGAGGCGGCGCGGGCGGCGATGGAGCGCGGGGCGCTCGAGGAGGCCCTGGAGGCGCTGGCCTCGGCCCCGGCGGGAGCGGCGACGGGGGCGACCCATGGCGAGCTGGCGTCCAGGGCGCTGGCCGCCGGCGATCTGGCGCTGGCGTCGCTGGCCTGCGAGCGGGGGCTGAAGGCCTTTGCCAAGGATCCGGCCTCGCTGCGGGCCTGCGCCCAGGCGGCGCTCAAGGACGGGCGCCCCGACGACGCCGCGCCCTTCGCCGACCGGCTGTGGGCCCTCTCTCCGGACGGCCCGACCGCGCTGCTGAGGGGAGAGGTCGCCCTGGCGCGAGGCGACTTCGAGTCGGCGCGGCAGGCGCTCGGTCCGGCGCTTGCCGACAAGGCGACCGCACCCCGGGCGAAGGTGCTGCGGGAGGCGGCCGAGCGCGACCAGCTTGAGAAGGCGCGCGAGCGGTCGCTGCAGGAGCGGCTGGATCGGGCGGTGGCCCAGGCCCGGGCGCTCAAGTCGGCCGAGCCGGCCGAGGCCAAGCGCGACAGCGAGGTGGTGCTCTACACCACCTCGTGGTGCGGGGTGTGCAAGCGGGCCAAGGCCTGGCTTCGCAAGAAGGGGATTTCCTTCGCCGAGCGGGACGTGGAAAAAGACTCCGCGGCCGCCAGCGAGCTGGCCGAGCGCTGTGCCCGGCAGGGAATCCGGGCCGGCGGTGTTCCGGTGCTGTGGGCCGGCGGCCGGCTGTTGGTGGGATTCGACGAGCGGTCCTACGAGCAGGTGTTCTGAGACGAGGTGGCGGATGTCGGTGCGGGCCAAGGCGCTGGGGACTCTTCACGCGTTCTCCACGCGCGCCGGCGGGGTGAGCGAGGGCGCCTTCAGCTCCCTCAACCTGGGGCGCTCGGTGGGGGACGACCCGGAGCGGGTCGAGGAGAACGGCCGGCGCTTCGCCCGCGAGCTCGGGCTGGCCCCCGGCCAGCTGATCAGCGCCAACCAGGTCCACGGCGATCGCCTCTTCGAGATCGAGGCCGCCGGCACCGGATCGCGCATGCCGGACCCGGTCGGCGACGGCGACGGCCTCTTCACCCGGGTCCGTGGCACCGCCCTGTGCATCCGCACCGCCGACTGCGTCCCGGTGCTGATCTTCGCCCCCGACGTCGGGGCCATCGCCGCGGTCCACGCCGGCTGGCGGGGCACCGAGCTGGCCATCGCCGCCCGCGCGGTGGAGAAGCTGCACCAGCGCTACGGGGCAGCGCCGCGCAAGATGACCGCCGCCATCGGACCCTCGATCCGGCGGTGCTGCTACGAGGTCGGGGAGGATCTGGCCGGCCGATTCCGCGCCCGCTTCGGCGAGGAGGTGATCGCCGCCGGCCAGAAGCCCAAGCTCGACCTGGCGCTGGCCAACCGCAAAGTGCTCGCCGAGGCCGGCCTGGAGCTGGAGCGGATCGAGACCGTGCCCCACTGCACCTGCTGCCAGCCGGAGCTGTTCTTCAGCCACCGCCGCGACCAGGGGAAGTCGGGCCGGCACCTGTCGCTGCTGGCGCTGGAGTAGGGCCGCGGCCCCGGCCGATTTTCTCAGGCGGCACGGCAGGTTGCGCTCCGGCGGCGGCGCCGGAGCTGCGCGCCCGACCGCCGAACGGCCCGAAAACCGGCCGTTTTCTTGACACCCCTTTCCGGCGGCCCCTATCATCGCCCGAACGTTTTTGTCTTGATTTACCTGCACTTGCGCGCGGAGCGAGCCACGGCAACGACGCTGCGAAGCGATGGAGCTCTCCTCTGGGGAAGGCTGGCCCTGCCGGTCTGCCTGGGGGTGGTTTCGGCCTGCGCCGCGGCGCCGGTCAAGCCGGAGGCCGACGCCTGCAAGCTGCAGCTGCGGGCCCTGGCCGATCGCCAGCAGGCGCTGGAGAAGCGCATCGCCCAGCTCGAGGCCCGCGAGGCGATGGCCGGCTCCCGGCGAACGACGCCCGCGGCCGCTGCTCCGGCTCCCGCTCCCGCCGCCTCGCCTCGCATCCCGGGGAACCTGAAGACCGTGACCCTGCGCCCCGAGCGCCAGGCGCCGCCGGTCCCCACCGCGGTGGCGCTGCGCGAACCGGACCCGCAGGCGGTGGAGCTGATCCTCTCCGACGACGACGTCGCCCCCGAACCCAAAGGCGAAGGCCAGCCCGACTACGACGAGGGGATGAAGGCGATCAGCAGCGGGGACGTCGAGCGCGGCGCGGGGCTGCTTATCACCTTCGCCGACAAGAATAAGCGCAGCGAGCTGGCCCCCAAGGCGCTGTTCACCGCCGGCATCGGGCTGCAGAACTGGGGCGACCCGGCCGGCGCGGCGATGGCCCTGCTGCGGGTCAGCGACGACTATCCGACCGCCGCCGAGGCGCCGGAGGCGATGGTCAAGCTGGCCGAGTGCCAGCTCAAGCTCAAGAACAACGCCTCGGCGCGGGCCATCCTGTCCCGAGTCATCGATCGCTATCCGAGCAGCCGGGCGGCAAAGGTCGCCCAGGACGAGCTCAAGAGCCTGGGCGCTCCGGCGAGCAGCCCGCAGTAGACCTGACCTGTCGAAGTGGAGCACGAGGAGGAACCATGAAGCGGCACATCGCGGCGGCACTGCTGGGCCTGGCCGTCTCCACTCTCGCCCTGGCGCAGGGCGCCGAGGGCGCCGGGCCGGCGGTGACCGAGCCCGAGCAGGGCAGCCTGGACGTCGCTCAGCCTCCGGCTCCCGGCGCTCCCCAAGGCAGCGACCAGGCCAATGAGGTCTACGTGGTCAAGCCCGGCGACACCCTCTGGGACCTGTCGCAGAAGTTCCTGGGCAACCCCTGGTACTGGCCCAAGGTCTGGTCCTACAACCCGGAGATCGAGAACCCGCACTGGATCTACCCGGGCAACCAGATCCGCTTCATGCCCTCGGCCGAGGAGATGCCGGCCCAGGTCGAGGCCGGCCCCGCCCAGGCCCCCGCGGCCGCCGGCGACGAGGAAGCGGCGATGGCCGCCCCTGCCGAGATGGGCGACGTCACCTCCGGCAGCATGAAGAGCCCCGACCTGATGGGCCAGGACGAGGACGTGGTGGCGGTGGCCGCCGGCACCAGGATCGGCTTCAGCCCGACCCGCCGCTCGCTGCTGCGCCAGGACGGCCTGGTCACGCAGCGCGAGCTCGACGACGCCGGGGTGCTCGACCGCGCCTGGGCCGAGAAGGAGATGCTCGCCACCTACGACAAGGTCTACCTGCGCTTCCGCAATCCCGGCCAGGTGCGGATCGGTGAGAAGTACTCCATCTTTCGCACCATGGGCGAGGTGGCGCACCCGGTCACCCACGAGCCGTACGGCTTCATGACCAAGGTGGTGGGCAACCTGCACGTGGTGTCCACCGAGGGCGGCGCGGTGGGGGCGATCATCGACCAGACCGCCGAGCCGATCCTTCGTGGCGACTTCGTCGGCCCGCTCGGCAACTTCGACCGCCAGGTGGTGGCCAAGCAGAACACCCGGCAGGTCTCCGGCGTGATCCTGACCTTGCTGATCCCCACCGAGCCCGCCGTCGGCGAGCACCACGTGGTCTTCGTGGACAAGGGCTCGCGCGACGGGGTCGAGGCGGGCAATACCTTCACCGTCATCCGCCGCGGCGATCCGCTGCACCAGGGCGACGAGGGCAGGTCCTTCCCGAGCGAGGACGTGGCCACGATCGTGATCATGGACGTCAAGGACAATGCTTCCGCCGGCTTGGTGGTCCGCTCGATCCGCGAGCTGGTGATCGGCGACAAGGTCGAGATGCGCGTCGACCGCCACGCCAACGCCAACTAGGTAAAGCCGACTGCTGTCACCTCGAGGTCGCCGGGCCGCTCGCCCGCGCGACCTCGAGCCGTTTGGGGGCGGCGAGAGCGCGATCTTTGCCTCGGACTTTGCCTGAGTGCCCGCTGCTAAGGCGCCATCCACCGGCCGCGGTCGGGGAAAGTAGGTTCGTGGGGCAGAGCTTGTGGGCGCGAGGCCACGTGACGACGGCCGAGCCGGAAAATGAGATGGTCGTTCGCGAGTGAAGCTTCCGAAGTAGGCCGCCACCGCGAAGGCGGCCAACAAGCCGCGGGCCGGGTGAGCTTCCCGCCATTGCCGGCCCGGGCGACTCTATTCCCAAAGCCTCCTTCTGTGCCGGGATCACTCACCCGGAGTTGTCGAAGGCGTCGCGAACCCGCTGCAGCTCGCCGGGCCGGAGAACGGGCGCGGCTGCGTCGTCAGCGCGGGCGGCTCGCTCCTCTGCTGGGGCTTCGGGTGGGCGGCGGGCGACTTCGTGCCGGGCGAGGCGGCGCCGTTGCTCGCGAAAGAGGTGCTGACCGGCGTGCGCCAGGCGAGCGTGAGCAGCACCGGCATTTGCGCCGTCCTCGCCGACGGCACGGTGTGGTACATGGGCCGGAACGATTTCGGACTGCTCGGCGACGGGCTCGACGTCCGCGATCTCTCGCCGGCCGCCGTCGTCGGCTTGTGAGCCGCGATTCGCCGCCGGATCCTCGGCGGTGGAGTAAGGGTCGGCGGATACTGCTCGCCGCGGGCTTCGAGACCGCCGGGCTGCGCGCACGGCATCAAGCCCGGCGCGGAGATCCAGAGGGCGCGGGGAGGGCTGGGGCAAAAGCGAAGCCCGGACGCTCTGGAGAGCGGCCGGGCCTGCGGGAGAGCCGAGTCTGACGAGGGAGGATGCCGAGCCGGGCTACTTGGCAGGCATGGTCTGCAGCAAGTCGACCTGGCCCGGGCGCAGCGCCTCGGCGCCGGCCACCAGCTTCTGCTGCCGCTCGATGAGCTTGTGGGGCTGGGACTGGATCTTCTGCTGCAGGAGCATCAGGCCGTCGAGCACCTGCTCCGGGCGTGGCGGGCAGCCGGGGATGTAGACGTCCACCGGGATGACCCGGTCGATGCCCTGCAGCACCGCGTAGTTGTCGTAGAAGCCGCCCGAGCTGGCGCAGACCCCGAAGGCCACCACCCACTTCGGCTCGCACATCTGCTCGTAGATCCGCCGCAGGATCGGCGCCTGCTTCTGGTTGATGGTCCCGACCACCAACAGCAGGTCCGCCTGCCGGGGAGAGAAGCGGGGGAACTCGGCGCCGAAGCGCGAGATGTCGTAGCGGCCGGCGGCCACGCTCATGTACTCCATCGCGCAGCAGGCGGTGGAGTAGGGGTAGGTGAACAGGGAGAACTTGCGCGCCCACCCCAGGCCGTTGCTGACCATCTTCTGCAGCGTCCCCATCGCCTCTTCGCGGCGGGTGGTCACTGCCGGTGCCAGCTCCAGGTCGCTCATGTCGATTTCCTTTGGGACTGCGTCGCTCGCTGTGCGAGCGGGAAGGCGAGGGGCTCTAGTGCTCCCAGTCGAGCGCGCCCTTCTTCCAGACGTAGATCAGGCCGATCACCAGGGTGGCGGCGAAGGTCGCCATCTCCGCGAACCCGAACCAGCCCAGCTCCTTGAACAGCACCGCCCAGGGATAGAGGAACACCGTCTCCAGGTCGAAGACGATGAACAGGATGGCCACCACGTAGAACTTGACCGCGAACCGGCCGCGGGCGCTGCCGATCGGGTTCGAGCCGCACTCGAAGGGAGCCGACTTGGTGGCGCTCAGCACCTTGGGGCCCAGGTAGGCGGAGGCGGCCAGCATCAGCATCCCAAGCACCCCAGCCACCAGCAGGGCCACCACCAGCGGCAGGTAAGTTGAGTAGTCCACGGGCAGCCGCCTCCTTATACATGTGCCAGCCAGTCGGCGAAGTCGAAAACCACACGACCGACAGGGCGGGCGCAGTGTAGGAGCGCGCCCGGGAGCCGTCAACGACAATCGAGTAGGGAATTCAGGACCCGCCAGCTTCGGTTTCTCGCTAGGATTCCAAGGGCTTGATGCAGTGCGCAGGGCTCGGAGAGGGACTCCGAGTGCCGTTTGGGGATCGGTGTGCACGACACTTGACAGTGCGCACTCGCTCTGACATTTTGCGCGCGCTTCAAAACAGCCTGGGCGATGACCAGCGCGGGAAGCTGTCCAAAATCCCCTGATTTCCCCCGCGGTTAGGTCGCTTGCCCGTTTGTGAGGTGGGCGCGTGGCCTACGATTTCGCAACGGTGCTCGTCTTCGCGGTCATCGGCATCGTCTTCGTCTTCATCATGCTGTTGGCGAGCCGGCTGCTGCAGCCGCGCTTCCCCAGCAAAGAAAAGCAGACCACCTACGAGTGCGGTGAGGTCCCGGTCGGCAAGGCCTGGTTCAACTTCAACCCCCGCTTCTACGTGGTGGCGCTGGTCTTCGTGATCTTCGAAGTCGAAGTGGCGCTGATGCTGCCGGTGGTCCTGGTCTACCGGGCGCTGATCGCCCAGGGGCACGGGGCGCTGGCCTTCGCCGAGATCCTCACCTTCCTCGCCATCTTGGCGGTCGGCCTGGCCTGGGTGTGGGCCAAGGGCGACCTCGACTGGATCAAGCGGCTGGTGGAGCCGCCGCGCAACGACTCGCAGCGCAGCTGAACCTGACAGCTTCCTCACCCGGAGAGCGAACTTCCCATGGCCGATCGCAAGGGATACTCCCACGACCCCGGCGCCAGCGCCGCCATCGCCACCCTGAACACGGCGATGCTCGACAACCTGATCAACCTGGCCCGCAAGAACTCGATCTTCTACCTGCTGTTCGCGCTGGCCTGCTGCGGCATCGAGATGATGCAGGCCGGCGGGCCGCGCACCGACATGGACCGCTTCGGCTGGATCTTCCGCGCCAGCCCGCGCCAGTCGGACCTGATGCTGGTGGCCGGCACCCTGACCTACAAGATGGCCGAGCGCGCCCGCCGCCTCTACGACCAGATGCCCGAGCCGAAGTACGTGATCGCGATGGGCAGCTGCGCCAACTGCGGCGGGCTGTTCCAGCTCAGCTACTCGGTGGTCAAGGGCGTCGACAAGATCATGCCGGTGGACGTCTACATCCCCGGCTGCCCGCCGCGCCCGGAGGCGCTGACCCAGGGCTTCCTCAAGATCCAGGACCTGATGTCTCGCGAGCGCTGGAAGGACCGCATGCGCCCCGCCAAGTCGGCCTAGGCCACACGAGCTCCCGGAGCCTCGCACAATGAGCGCCCTCACCTTTGAACAGATCCGCGAGAAGCTCGCGGCCCGCTTCGGCGACGCGGTCGGCCCGACCGTGGCCGCCAAGGACCCCTTCGTGGTGGTCAAGGCCGAGCGGATGACCGACGTGGTCCGTTTCCTCAAGGAGGATCCGGAGCTCGGTTTCGACTACCTCACCGACCTTTGCGCGGTGGACTACCCCAAGGACAACCTGATCCGGGTCGTCTACCACGCCTGGTCGATGAAGCATCACCACGCCTTCAAGCTCAAGCTCGAGGCCGACCGGGCTGCTCCCAAGCTCCCCAGCGTCCAGGCGCTGTGGCGCGCCGCCAACTGGCTGGAGCGCGAGGCCTACGACCTGGTGGGCGTGGAGTTCGAGGGCCACCCCGACCTGCGCCGGCTGCTCCTGCCCGACGACTGGCAGGGCCACCCGCTGCGCAAGGACTGGAAGGAGTTCGGCGGCTACCACGGCATCAGCAACGAGCGCGTCAGCCCGCTCGATCAGCTGCTGACCCTGGACAAGAAGGTGCGCGCCGAGGCCGCCAAGAACGCGCCCCCGGCTCCGGTTGCTCCGGCCGCTGCCGCACCCTCTGCTCCGGCTGCCCCCGCGGCTCCGACTGCCGCCGCTCCGGCTGCTCCCGCGGCTCCGGCGGCCCCGGCCGCTGCTGCGGCACCGGCTGCTCTCGCGGCTGCGCCGGCCAAGGAGGCCGCCCCCGCCGAGATCGCCGCGCCGAACCCCAATCCTGACGCGGCCAAGTAGCCGGATAGCCAGACCAAGCGAGACGCCATGAACGCCGCCGGCCAGAACGTCCTCCTCGAGAAGCTCTCCCAAGACAGCGACCTGATGCTGCTCAACATGGGGCCGCAGCACCCGTCGACCCACGGGGTGCTCAACTTCGTCGTCCAGACCGACGGCGAGGTGATGAAGAAGGCGGTCCCGCAGATCGGCTACCTGCACCGCGGCATCGAGAAGATCGCCGAGCAGGTGCAGTACCCGCAGTTCATGCCCTACACCGACCGGGTGGACTACCTGGCGGCGATGTTCGCCAACGAGGGCTACGCGCTGGCGGTGGAGAAGCTGCTGGGCCTCGAGGTGCCGCCGCGGGCCAAGTACCTGCGGGCCATCAGCTGCGAGCTCAACCGCATCGCCAGCCACCTGATCGGCGCCGGCTCGATGGCCATGGACATCGGGGCCACCACCCCCTTCACCCACGGCCTGCGCGAGCGCGAGTCGATCAACGACCTGCTCGAGGCGCTGTGCGGCGCCCGGCTGACCTACAACTACCATCGCATCGGCGGAGTGGCCTTCGACCTGCCCGACGGCTGGGCCGACCGGCTGCGCAAGTTCCTCGACCACTTCGAGCCGTTCGTCGATGAGTTCGACCGGCTGATCAGCGACAACAAGATCTACATCGAGCGGCTGGCTGGGGTATGCACCATCACCGCCGAGGAGGCGGTGGCCTGGGGCCTGGCCGGGCCGTCGCTGCGCGGCTCGGGCGTGGACTTCGACGTGCGCCGCGACCTCCCCTACGGCGCCTATCCCGAGCTCAAGTTCGAGGTGGTCACCGGCAAGGGCTGGGTGGGCCAGGTCGGCGACGCCTACGACCGGTACTTCGTGCGCGTCCAGGAGATGCGGGAGTCGGTCAAGATCCTACGCCAGTGCCTGGACAAGCTGCCGGCGGGCGAGTTCCAGGCCAAGGTTCCCAAGCGCGTCAAGCCCGAGGCCGGCGAGGCGCTGGCCCGGGTGGAGTCGGCCCGCGGCGAGATGGCCTGGTACGTGGTCAGCGACGGCACCGACAAGCCGTACCGGGTGCACGCGCGCACCGGCAGCTTCATGGCCATGGGGATCATCGAGCCCAAGAGCGAAGGCCTGATGATCGCCGACCTGGTGGCGCTCATCGGCAGCCTGGACATCGTGGCACCGGAGGTCGACCGCTAGCAGCGACGGTCGGAGCTAATCGATGGAATCCTTCGTCAACGAGACCTTGGTCCGCGGCCTGATGCACGAGAACCCGGCCACCTACGAATACACCTGGCTGGTGCAGGTGGTGTGGATGGTGACTCTGGCGTTCCTGGCCGGGACCTTCGGCGCGGTGATCAGCGGCATCTACACCTGGACCGAGCGGCGCATGGCCGGCCGCATCCAGAGCCGCATCGGGCCCAACCGCGTCGGCCCCGCCGGCTTCCTGCAGTGGATCGTCGACGCGGTCAAGCTGCTGCTCAAGGAAGACCTGACCCCCAAGGACGCCGACCCGATCCTCTTCAAGATCGCCCCGTACTTCGTCTTCCTGGGCTTCGTGATGACCTTCGTGGCGCTGCCGTTCAGCGCCAGCTTCGTGGCCGCCGACCTCAACGTCGGCATCTTCTACATCCTGGCCATCACCGCACTGGTGGTGGTGGGGGTGCTGATGAGCGGCTGGGCCTCGAACAGCAAGTGGGCGCTGTTCGGCGGCATCCGCTCGGCGGCGCAGGTGGTCAGCTACGAGATCCCGGCCGGCCTGTCGCTCTTGGTCCCGGTGATGATGGCCGGCACCCTGTCCACCCAAGGGCTAATCCAGTTCCAGGGCGGTCCGCAGGACGGCGCCTGGTGGCAGGTCGGCGGCTGGTTCTGGAACTGGACCGCCTTCGCCAACCCGATGGCCTTCGTGGCCTTCTTCATCTTCTTCATCGCCTCGCTGGCCGAGGGCAACCGCACCCCGTTCGACCTGCCCGAAGCCGAGAGCGAGCTCGTGGCCGGCTTTTTCACCGAGTACTCCGGGATGCGCTTCGCCGTCTTCACCCTGGTGGAGTTCGGCAACATCTGGGTGATGAGCGCCCTTGCGGTGATTCTCTTCCTCGGCGGCTGGGAGATCCCCGGCGTGTCCCACGCACAGATCGCCGCGTCCCCTTGGTACGGCTACAGCCTGATCTCCGGCGGCATCTTCGTCCTCAAGACGCTGCTCATGTCGCTGGTGGTGATGTGGATTCGCTGGACCCTGCCGCGCATCCGCGTCGACCAGATGATGAACATCTGCTGGAAGTACCTGGTGCCGATCTCGATGGTGCTGGTGGTGCTGACCGCGGCCAACGAACTGCTGATGGCCTGGGCCTCGCCGCTGGTGCTGAGCCTGCTGCACATCGTCTTCTTCGCGATGGCCGGCCTGCTCCCGGCGGTCCTCTTCTTCAAGCAGACCTTCAAGAACATCCGGCTGATGGGCGACCGGGTGGACCTGAGCAACTGGTAGCAGGGTAGGCGAAGGCATTTTTCGGCAGCGCGAGGCCGCCCTCGGATTCAGCGGCGGCCCAACAACGGAGCAGCGGATGTCGGCGACGCAGGAATACGTCCAGAACATCAGGGACACCGTGACCAGCTTCTGGCACGGCATGTCGATCACGCTGTCGCACATGTTCCGCCGGCCGATGACGGTGCAGTACCCCGACCGCGTCGACGTGCCGGTGCGCGACACCTTGCCGCCGCGCTACCGCGGCTTCCTGGAGATGGACTCGGCGATCTGCACCCTGTGCCAGGCCTGCGAGCGAGCCTGCCCCATCGCCTGCATCGCCATCGAGATCGAGAAGGACCCGGCCAACCCGAAGCAGCGGATCATGACCCGCTTCGACATCGACGCCGCCAAGTGCATGTACTGCGGGCTGTGCGTCGAGCAGTGCCCGACCGGCGCGCTGCAGCACACCCGGGAGTTCGAGGGGACGATGGTCAACATCGCCAACCTCACCTTCCGCTTCGTCGACCCGACCAAGCCGGTCACCGCCTACAAGCTGCCCAAGGGAGCGGAGAGCTACCCGCGCCGGATGCTGGGCGAGATCGTCCAGCAGCAGATGCGCGCCTGGGACGCCCCGCCTCCGCCGTTCATCCCCGAGGAGCCGGCGCCGGCAGTCGCCGCGGCCCCGGCCAAGGCCGAGGAGAAGGCCCAATGAAGCGATTCGACTTTGCCTCCTGGCGCGCACTGGGCGCGCTCGCCGCGCTGGCGGCGCTGCTGATTCCAGGGCTGGCCCTCGCCGAAGAGGGCTGGGAGACCAACTCGGCCGGCATGGCCGGAGCGGTGGCCTTCTGGGCGCTGGCCGGATTGAGCGTGGTCTCGGCGGCCGGCGTCGCCTTCAGCCGCAACATCCTCTACTCCTCGTTCTCGCTGCTGGGGACCTTCCTCGGCGTGGCCGGGCTGTACGTCTTCCTCTCGGCCGACTTCCTGGCGGTGGCCCAGGTGTTGATCTACGTCGGCGGGGTGCTGGTGCTGATCCTGTTCGCGGTGATGCTCACCAGCCGGATCGGCGACGTGCGCATCTCCAACGAGGCGGTGGGAGTCTTCCCGGCGACCCTGGCCACCGTGGTCACCACTGGGCTGATGCTCTTCATCGCCTGGATGACCCCCTGGCGGACCGGAGCGCAGCCGCTGAGCCACCAGCCGACCGCGGCGGCGCTGGGCGAGCTGTTCCTGACCCGCTACCTGCTGCCGTTCGAGATTGCCTCGGTGGTTTTGTTGGCCACTCTGGTGGGAGCGGTGGTCGTCGCCCGCAAGGAGATCAAGCCCGAGTAGCGGCTTGGAGCGAACCATGCAAATCGGCCTGATCCACTACTTGGCGGTCGCCGCGATCCTGTTCTCGCTGGGGATGTTCTGCGTGATCACCCGCAAGAACGCCATCGGCATCCTGATGGGCGTCGAGCTGATCCTCAACGGGGCCAACGTCAACTTCGTGGCCTTCAACCACTACCTGGGCGGCGTGCTCAGCGGCCAGATCTTCGCCGCCTTCGTGATCGTCCTCGCCGCCGCCGAGGCGGCGGTGGGGTTGGCGATCATCCTGGGCATCTACCAGAACATGCGCACCATCGACGCCAGCGAAGCCGACACCCTGCGCGACTGAGAGAACTTTTCGAGCTCAGGCCCGACTTGCCCGGCCTGACTGGCAGAAGAGACCGACATGAACCTGCTTCATGACATCGCCCAGCTGATCGTCGCCAGCGCGGGTCACGCCGCCGAGGGCGTCGAGGCCGCCGCTTCCCACGGGGGCGGCCACGAGGGCCCGGTGCAGATGCTCCCGCAGCTGCGCTCGTTGCTGTGGCTGATCCCGGCGCTGCCCGCCTTCGGCTTCGTCATCAACGCGCTGTTCGGGGTGCGCATCCAGCGCAGCCTGGGCAAGAAGGTCAACAGCGGCCTCGCCATCGGCGCCATGCTCGGCGCCTGGCTGATCGCGGTCTACTGCGCCGTGGACATGATCGGCCAGCCGGTCGAGCACCGGCTGCTCAGCCAGACCCTGTGGAACCTGCTCGACACCGGCAACGGCTTCAAGCTCGACCTGGCCTTCGCCCTCGACCCGCTGTCGATGATGATGGTGCTGATCATCACCACCATCGGCACCCTGATCCACGTCTACTCGGTCGGCTACATGGCCGACGACCCCAGCTACTGGCGCTTCTTCGCGTACCTGAACCTGTTCGTGTTCGCGATGCTGCTGCTGGTGATGGGCGACAACTTCGGCGTGATGTTCTTCGGCTGGGAAGGCGTGGGCCTGGCCAGCTACCTGCTGATCAGCTTCTGGTACACCGACGTGGAGAAGGCCAAGGCCGGCATGAAGGCCTTCGTGGTCAACCGGGTCGGCGACTTCGGGTTCATCGTCGGGTTGTTCATCCTGTTCTGGGCGCTGTCCGGGACCTGGGGCCAGGTGCCGGGCGCCCACCCGACCATCGTCTTCCACGAGCTGCGCGACCAGTTCGTGTTCGGCGGGGTGGGGGAGGCGATGGCCGGCCTGAGGATCTGGGGAATGCCGCTGCTGATGGCGGTGTGCCTGGGCTTCTTCGTCGGCGCCACCGGCAAGTCGGCGCAGCTGCCGCTCTACGTCTGGCTGCCCGACGCGATGGCCGGCCCGACTCCGGTCTCGGCGCTGATCCACGCCGCGACCATGGTCACCGCCGGCGTGTACATGATCGGCCGGCTGAACTTCCTCTTCGCGCTGTCGCCGGAGGCGATGACGGTGGTGGCGGTGGTAGCGGCGGCCACCGCGCTGTTCGCGGCCACCATCGGCTTCGTCCAGAACGACATCAAGAAGGTGCTGGCCTACTCCACCGTCAGCCAGCTGGGCTTCATGTTCATCGGCGTCGGCGTCGGCGCCTACTGGACCGGCATCTACCACCTGCTGACGCACGCCTTCTTCAAGGCCACCCTGTTCCTCGGCTCGGGCGCGGTGATCTACGGCTGCCACCACGAGCAGGACATGCGGAAGATGGGCGGGCTCAAGAAGATCCTGCCGATCACCGAGAAGACCTACCTCTACGCCTGCATCTGCATCACCGCGGCGCCGGTGTTCTTCCTGGGCAACGGCTTCTTCTCCAAGGACGAGATCCTCTGGAACGCCTTCCGCGCCGGCGGGAATCTCTTGATCCCCGGCTGGATCATCTGGGCCACCGGCTGGATCGCCGCCGCCGGCACCGCCTTCTACATGTGGCGCAGCTACTACATGACCTTCACCGGCGAGTATCGCGGGGATACGGGCCATGGCGGCCATGGCCACGGGCATGACGATCACGCCGCTCCGGCGAACGGCGCGGTGACTCACTCGGTGGGCGCGGCCCACGCCGCCACCTTCGCTCAGGACGTCCAGGCCTCGGCCAAGGCCGCGCTGGACCTGCACGACGCCCACGGCCACGACGCGCACGGCCACGGCAAGGCCGACGACGCCGCCGACGCCCACGCCCACCACGGCGGGCCGCCGATGGACGCCCCCAAGTCGATGACCTACGTGCTGGCGGCCCTGTCGGTGGGCAGCTTCGCCACCATCGCTCTGGGCTTCTGGGCGCCGCTGGGCCACCTGCTGCACATCGAGGCCCTGACCGAGCCGGTCCTCGAGCGCTGGCTGGCGCCGGTGCTCCCCGGGGCCATGACCACCGCCGCCCGCCAGGCCACTCCGGGCAGCGCCTGGGAATGGACTCTGATCGCCGCCTCGGTGGTGGTGGCCCTGGGCGGCTGGTTCATCGCCCGCACCTTCTACAAGGACGCCAAGAGCACCGTCCCGGCGACCCTGCTCGCCAAGTTCCCCGGCCTGCACAAGGTTGTCTACAACAAGTACTACGTCGACGAGATCTACCAGGCGACCGTCATCCGCTTCTGCCTGGCGATGGCCGACGCCTACTCCTGGTTCGACAAGACCGTGATCGACGGCATCGTCCACCTGGTGGCCTGGATCGGGCGGACCCTGGCCAGCATCGACGGGGCCATCGACAAGTACGTGGTCGACGGGGCGGTCAACCTGGTGGGCAACGGCATCATCGCCCAGGGCCGGGCCATGCGCCGGCTGCAGACCGGGCGGATCGAGACCTACCTGTACGGCCTGCTGGTGGGCCTGCTGGCCTTCATCGGCTGGTCCTGGCTGGCGGGCGGGCTGTAGCCCCGCCCCGAAGCGGCCTTCGACTTTTCTTCGAGAGTTTTCGGGCAAGAGGAAGACATGCAACCGACGACGAGCTACTTGCTGACCTGGATCACCTTCATCCCGATGATCGGGGTGGGCGCCATCGGCCTGCTGCTGGCGGCCAAGAAGTTCGCGAAGCTCGACGGCGAGCTCATCAACCAGGGCGCGCGGGTCATCGCCCTGGCCGCCTCGGCGGTGGAGCTGGCGCTGGGCTTGTGGCTGTGGAAGGACTTCGACGGCTCGCAGGCCGGGATGCAGTACGTCCACCACTTCGTCTGGATCAAGCAGTTCAACATCGAGTACTTCGTCGGCATCGACGGGATCAGCATCTCGCTGGTGATCCTGACCGCGCTGATCAGCTTCGTGGCCACCATCGCCTCGATGAACTGGTGGGGCTTCAAGGAGCACCACGAGCCCGGCCACGAGCCGCACCCGCACTTCTCGACCACCAAGGTGCCGGGCTACATGGCGATGCTGCTGATCCTGCAGACCGGCATGTACGGGGTCTTCGTCTCCCTGGACTTCTTCCTGTTCTACGTCTTCTGGGAGGTGATGCTGCTGCCGATGTACTTCCTGATCGGCATCTGGGGCGGCCCGCGCAAGGAATACGCGGCGATCAAGTTCTTCCTCTACACCCTGGCCGGCTCGGTGCTGATGCTGCTGGCGGTGATCGCCCTCTACTACACCAGCAGCTCTCCCGCCGGCTTCCAGCTGGCCGACGGCTCCCTCGCCCAGCACACCTTCAACCTGACCTACCTGGCCGACCTCGGCCGGCAGGGCTTCTGGATGAAGGCCGCGCCGATCATGGGCTTCGGCTTCGCCACCATCGTCTGGATCGGCCTGTTCATCGGCTTCTCGATCAAGGTGCCGATGTTCCCGTTCCACACCTGGCTGCCCGACGCCCACGTCGAGGCCCCGACCCCGATCTCGGTGATCCTGGCCGGCGTGCTCCTGAAGATGGGCACCTACGGCATGCTGCGGATCAACTGGGCCATCCTGCCGCAGACCACCAAGGAGATGGCGATCGCGGTGGCCATCTTCGGAGTGATCAACATCGTCTACGCCGCCTTCGTCTGCCTGGCGCAGAAGGACCTCAAGAAGCTCATCGCCTACTCCTCGGTCTCGCACATGGGCTTCTGCCTGCTGGGGATGGCGGCGATGACTCCGCAGGGCATCGCCGGCGCGATGCTCAACATGTGGACCCACGGCCTGATCAGTCCGATGCTCTTCCTCATCGTGGGCGTGATCTACGACCGCGCCCACCACCGCGACATCAACGGCTTCGGCGGCCTGGCCAAGTCGGTCCCCGAGTACACCGCGGTCATGGGCCTGGCCTTCTTCGCCAGCCTAGGACTGCCCGGCCTGGCCGGCTTCGTCAGCGAGTTCCTGGTCTTCTCCGGGGCCTTCCCCAAGTTCACCCTGCTGACCGTGCTCTCGGCCACCAGCGTGATCATCACCGCCGCCTACTACCTGTGGGCGCTGCAGCGGATGTTCCTGGGCAAGCTCAACGACAAGTACGCGCACCTGCCGGACCTGTCGTGGCGGGAGCGCTTCACCCTCTACCCGCTGGGCGCGCTGGTCATCGTCTTCGGCTTCTACCCGAACCTTATCCTCGACCTGATGAAGCCCTCGGTGATGAGCATGGTCCAGATGATGGAGCGCATCCCGGGATTCGGAAGCTAGAGGCGCTTGAAGGAGTTGCCGGCCCGGTGACGGGCCGGCGCATGGCTCGCGCAGCGCCAGCACTTTCGTCAGGCAGGGTAAGTCCGTGAACTTGAACCTCTCCGAGATCGACTCCAACGTCCTCAGCCTCCGGTACTTCTGGCCGGAGGTGGTGCTGACGGTGGGCGTCCTGATGCTCTTCATCTCCGACCTGGTGCTCAAGAAGCACCCGCGGCGGGTGGCGGGGCTGATGGCGGTGGCCTACGGCTTCCTGGGCGTGGCCGGGCTGGCGACCTGGTTGCTCTCCGAGCAGCCGGCGCAGGCGCTGTTCAACGGGATGATCGTCCACGACCCGCTGGCCACCTTCTTCAAGTGGCTGTTCCTGGGGGCGACCGCGCTGGGAATCGCCATCGCCGCGCCGTCCAAGGAGATCGCCCCCGAGCGCTTCGGCGAGTACCTGGGGCTGCTGCTGGCGATGTGCCTGGGCCTGAACCTGATGGCCTCCTCGCGCGACCTGCTGATGGTCTACCTGTCGCTGGAGCTGGTGTCGCTGGTGAGCTACGTGCTGGCCGGCTACAAGCGCCACGACCGGCGCTCGGCGGAGGCGGCGCTGAAGTATGTGATCTACGGCGGAGTGGCCTCGGCGGTGATGCTCTTCGGGCTGAGCCTGGTGTACGGCCTGCTGGGGACCACCGACATCTACGCGCTGGC
>JBBIQS010000100.1:0-27278 GCA_037442205.1 Myxococcales bacterium | reverse complement strand
TGATCGCCCGCGAGCTTGAGGAGCCGGAGCCCCTGGGCGAAGCCCTGAATCGAGGCGACGATCGCGAGGCTCAGGATGGCGAGCGCCACCAGCACCTCGAGCAGGGTGAAGCCGGATTCGCCCGGCGCCCGGCGGAGGGTCATCGCGACTCGCGGCGGCTGGTGACGCGGCCGGTGAGCGGGTCGACGGTGATGCGGTAGGCGACGCCGCTGGCGCCGGCGAGGCGGAAGGCGCCGCCCGAGGTCCAGCCCTGCGGGGAGAAGCGCACGGTGAGGGCGGCGGGAGGATCGGCCTCCACCGTCATCCGGGCGGGCAGGGGGCGCCGAGCGCCGGGCCGGAGCGGCCGGAGCAGCGCCGGTCTTGCGAGCCGGGGCCGCCGCCGCGGGGGCGCTGAAGCGGATCTCGGTGTCGCCGATGCAGAACAGGTCGCCGTCGGAGAGCGGCGCCTCACCCTGGACCCGCTCGCCGTTGAGCTGGGTGCCATTGCCCGAGCCCTGGTCGACCAGGATCCACCCCGAGCCCTGCTTGCGCAGCCGCGTGTGCCGGCGCGACACCGAGATGTCGGGGATGACCACGGTGTTGTCGGCCTGCCGGCCGAGGCTGGTCTCGCCGGGGCCCAGCGGGAACTCGGAGCCGGCCTTGGGCCCCTTGGTCACCACCAGCTTGGCGCTGCCGCCGGGCTTCTTGACCGAGGAGGTGTTGGTGTCGAAGACCACCGTGGCCCCGGCGTGCTCGGGGGCGGTGTCGGAGCCGGCGTCGAGGACGGTTGCGCCCTCGTGCTCCGGGGCGACCGCGTCGATGTCGGCGCTCTTGGGGGCGGGCTTGGAGGGAGGCTTGGGAGGCATTGGCAGGTCCGTAGGTCATGCGGGGCCGGCGGCCCACGAGGGCCCGGCCCACCGGGCGCTTACTTGTTCGGGTCGCCGCCGGCGTCGAGGATCTTGGTCACCAGCTTGTCGCGGCAGGAGTGGTCGTCGCCGGGGAACCACTGCAGGCCGCTCTTCAGCTCCTGCATCGACAGCCGGAAGTCGTTGTGCATCTCCGCCTTCTTGGCCGCCAGCAGGGTCTTGTTGCAGATGTCGTCCATCTCGCGCTCGACCTCGCGCAGCAGCTGCTGGGCCGCCTGGTACAGGTCGGGCTTGGGATCGACGCCCTCCAACGCCAGCAGGCAGGTCAACAGCGCGACGCGGGCCTCGTAGCGGTTCTGGGCGGCGACGTTCTTCATCGACCAGCGCTGGTCGGCCAGCTCGTACTGCTTGGTGGCGGTCTGCATCAGCTCGCCGGGCGTGCCCTTGGGCACCGGCTTGATCTCCAGCCGCACGCGGCGGATGGCCCACGGCTCGTTGCCCGGCGGGTTGGCGACGTCGTCGAAGATCAGCTCGTTCTCGGTGGACGCGCTCAGGTACTTCTTGGGCAGCCGCAGCCGCTGCTCCTTGGTGTAGTCGCCCATCCCCGGGTTGACGAAGCCGATGTGGGTCCCGTTGAGGGTGATGTCCACCGCCTCCTTGCGGTCGATGCCCACACCCTCGAACCGGACGTAGTAGACGGTGGGGAACGCGTCGGAGTAGTCGAACTTGAAGTGGGCCTCGTCGCGAGTCTGCACCGAGACTCCGTCGACGCCGTAGCCGAAGACCTTGGAGCGGGTCTCCTTGTCGGTGATGTCCCACACCACCTTCGACTGATCGCCCATCGCGGCCATCTTGGGGCCGCTGGGAATCAGCGAATTGATCACCAGCCCGACGATCACCAGCGCCACCGCCCCGGCGCCGCCGAAGATGCCGTATTTGACCGCCGGGGGCTTGTCCATCAGGAAGAGGTTGATCTTCCCCTTGAGCCCCTGGTTCTCGCGTTGCAGCCGGGCGCGCTCCGAGGCCGACAGCGGCGCGGCCTGCGGCTTGGGGCGGCTGGCCGGAGCGGCGGGCTTGGCCACCGGCGCCGGCCGCCGCGAGGCGGACGACGACGACGGCTGGATGGCCATGGTCTTCTTGCGCCCTTCCTCGGAGGCGGCCGCCGGCTTCTTCTTGGCAGGCGGGGGCAGGCCAGCCGAGACGTCGAGGATGCGGGTGGAGTTGCCCTCGCTGACCTCGAAGGCCATCACCACCGGCCCCAGGGTGATCAGGTCGCCCGACTGCAACTCCGACTCTTCCTCGAGCGGATTGCCGTTGACCTGAGTGCCGTTGGCCGAGCCCTGGTCCTGGGCGAAGAAGCGCCCGCCTTCGAAGCGGATCAGGGCGTGCTTGCGCGAGACGCCCGGGTCGCCCAGCACCACGTCGTTCTCCGCGGTGCGGCCGATGCTCACCTCCGCCTGCTCGAACACGTACTGGCGGCCGGGCTCCTTGCCCTCTTGGATCGTCAGCGAGAATCCCATGGTCGTCTGGTAGTCCGGCGGGTTGGGGTCGAGTGCTGGCCCCTCGTCTTCGGGGGCCGTCGCCGGCCCGCCATTCTCGCACACACCGACGCGGCGCGGCTACCGCGCCGGCCCCTCGGACCCCGACCGGCCTAGCCGCCGGTGTTGCCGTAGGTGAAGGCGAAGATGATCGGGCCGAACAGCACCAGGAACACGGTGGGGAAGATGCAGGCGATCAGCGGGAAGAGCATCTTCACCGGCGCCTCGTTGGCCAGCTTCTCCGCCCGCTGCGAGCGCTCGATGCGCAGCTGGGTGGACTGGATGCGCAGCACCTTGCCCAGCGAGGTGCCCATCCGGTCGGCCTGGATCAGCGCCGAGACGAAGCTGGTCAGCGCCGCCAGGTCGACCCGGGTGATCAGGCCCTTGAGCGCCTCTTCGCGGGTCTTGCCCATCTTCAGCTGCTTGAGGACGATCTGGAACTCGTCGCGCAGCGGCCCGCCGCGGCCCTTCTCGACCACCTTGTTCAAGGCGGCGGTGAAGTCCAGGCCCGCCTCGACCGACAGCGTCAGCAGGTCGAGGTTGTAGGGCAGCGCCCGGGTGATCAGGAAGTGGCGCTTGGTGATCTGATCCCTGACCCACTGGTAGGGGTACCAGATGCCCACCAGCCCGAACAGCGGCACGTAGGCGAAGGTGGCGTCGACGGCGTTGAGCAGGATCAGGCCGAAGAAGCAGCCCAAGACGAAGCCGATCTCCTGCAGGCCCATCACTTCCTCGGGCTTGAGGCCGCTGGGCTCGCCGGCAGTCATCAGCCGGCGGCGCATGTTGGCCTCGTAGCTGGGCCACATGAAGCGCCGGTTGATCACGCCCAGGTGGCGCAGGATCACCGAGCGCAGCGCCTGCATGAAGGTGGTCTTCTCCTCCTGCACCTCGCCCAAGAGCCGCCCCAGGAACAGGTCCCAGGCAGCCAGCGTGCCCATGAACACCGCTCCCGCGGTCAGCGGCAGGGTCAGGAACATCAGGATCGAAGTCAGGCCATCCATGTTCGCTTCCTCGAGAGGGGCCGCGCCCGACGCCTCAGACGTCGATGGACACGATCTTCTGGATGATGATGATGCCCAGCACCTCCATGATGGCGATCATGGCGATGAGGATGTAGCCGAACATGTGGTCGAGCATCGGCTCCATCAGGTCGGGGCGCATGTAGTTGAGGACGAAGCCCAGCACCACCGGCATTGCGGCCACGACCCATCCCTGCATCCGGCCCTGGCTGGTGATGGCGTCGATCTTCCCTTCCAGCCGGAAGCGCTCGCGGATGGTGGCGGAGAGGGTCTCGAACATCTCCGCCATGTTGCCGCCCAGCTGGCGGGCGATGTTGGTGGAGACCACCATCAGGTCCAGGTCGTCGCTGCCGACCCGCTTGCCCATGTTGATCAGCGCTTCGTCCAGCGGCACGCCGAGCTTGATCTCCTTGACGAACAGCCCGAACTCCTGGTTCAGCGGCGGCTGCGACTCCTTGGCGATGTGCTCGATGGCCTGGGGGAAGGTCAGGCCGGCCTTGAAGGCGTTGGACATGGCCTGCAGCGCGTCCACCAGCTGGACGTTGAACTTCTTGACCCGCCGCTTCCGGTAGAACTTCACCATCATCATCGGGAAGAAGAAACCCACGCCCGCCGACAGCACCGCCAGCACCGGGTTGAACATCAGGTACCCGAGGATGGCGAACAGGAACAGCATGCAGATGTTGAGGACGATCATCTGCCGGGCGTCGATGAACAGGAACATGTCCGACAGGTCGGACATGCTCTTGGTGACGTAGCGCTCCTGGTACTGTTCGAGGGCCTTGTTGAGCACCCCGAACATCACCAGCGCGAAGAAGAAGACCGCTCCGGCGGTCAGCAGCAGCGACAGCAGCGCAAAGACGGACATAGCGATTTCCTAGCTCTGGGCGCGCCTGCCGTCAGTCGCCGCCGCCGGACTTGCCCCCGCTGATCGCCGCGCCCCGGCTCTCGGAGGTGCCGCGGATGACCTGGATGGTGTCGCGCCGCACGCGCGCCAGCTGCTTGATCCGCTCGCCGGTGAGCAGAGTCTGGATGGTGGCCCGGCCGCGCTCCTCCTGGGAGTCGATGTCCTCGGGGTTGCGCAGGGTCAGGGTCAGCGTCCCCAGCTCTGCCGCCAGGCTCAGGATCTCCGCCTCTTCCGGCAGCACCAGGAAGGTGAGGTTGTTGTAGTTGCGCTGGCCCTCGGGGAGCAGGTTGATGTTGGTGGTCCCGGTGATCTTGCCGGTGGCGATGACCACCAGGTTCTGCATCAGGGTCACCGCCATCTGCTCGCCGGTGCCCGGGTCGCGGAAGGAGCCGATGATGTCCACGTGGTCGTTGGGGCGGATCCAGCCGCCGACCGAGCCGCGCGAGCCGGACAGGTCGAGGGTGATCGCCCGGCCCTTCTTCTGCACGATGGTCGACAGCTTCTCGGCGGCCTTGGAGGTCTCGAACTGGCTCCACAGCAGCGGGTCGCCGGCCTGCAGCGGCACCAGCACCCGCTGGCCGACCACGTAGTTGGCGCTGTCGGGCTTGACCACCGAGCTGGTGACGAACTGCTCGGGGATGGCCCGCTGGCTGACCATGTCGTAGCTGACCACCGAGCCCTCGGTGATGTCCTGGGCGGCGACGACCACCGGCACCAGGTTCCACCCGCGGCGGACTTGCTTCTCCTTGTTCCGGACCCCGGCGAATGCGGCCAACCCGGCGCACACGCCGAGAATGATTGCGACGACCAGCGGCATCTTGCCCTTGAGCATGGAACCTCTCTCCGAAGGAGCAGCGACGTAAAGGACGGGGCGCGCCAATAGCCGGCGCGCAGATCGGTCGGCATCGTATACAGGCGGCCGCTCGTGCGTCAAACGACCGACTTCGAAAGCTGCCCACTGGTCGACAGCTGCGCATTCCGCCCGGGCGTCGGGGAGCTCGGAGGCCCTCTCCCGCCGGCGAGCGGCGGCGGTCAGGGAGGAGGGGCGGCGGCCGGAGTCGGCGCCGGGGCCGCCGAGTCGGCGTCCAGGCGCCGCTGCTCCGCCCGCACCCGCGCCGCCTCGTCCGAGCGCCCCAGCCGCTGCAGCAGCTCGGCGCGCAGGGCCAGGGCGCGCGAGGCGCGGGGATCGGCCGGGTGGCGGTTGAGGAAGGTGGCGCAGGTGGCCGCGGCGGCCTCGCTCTGACCGGCGCGAGCCTGCTCCTCGGCCAGCAGCAGCAGCGCCTCGGCGGCGCGGGGATGGCTCGGCTGCTCGGCGACGAGCCCGGCCAGGACCGCGGCGGCGGCGGCGTGCTCCCCGCGTCGGGCGTCGGCCTGGGCCATCGAAAGCCGGGCGGCGAAGAGATCGGCACCCTCGGACGGGCGGGATGCCGCCTTGGCTTCGGCGCGCGGGGCCGCCGCCGGCGCGGGAGGAGGCTCGGCGGCCGCCGGGGCGAAGCGCTCCACCTTCTTCTTCGCCATCTCGCGCTCGGCGTAGAAATCGCTCTCGGCCTTGACCTGGTACCGAACCGGGGCCTTGTCCGCCGAAGCCGCGCCCTCGGGCGCGACGGAGCCGACCTCGTCGGCCTCGGCGGCTTCGGCGGCGGGGGCGAGCTGACGGCGGGCCGGCGCAGCGGACCGAGCCGGAGCTGGAGCCGCAGGCTGCGCCGGCTCTGCGGCGACGGCCATCGGCTTGCGGTCCGCCTTGCTCACGGGGGCCGCGCCCAGGGCCGCCTGCCCGTCGCGGTCGGCGGCTCCGCCCTCCAGCAGTCCGAGCTGCGAGGGCCCGGTCAGCGACGAGCCGCTCCCCTTCCCGCCGGAGCGGGCTCCGCCGACGGCACTGAGCCTGTCGGCGGCCACGGCACTCTTGGAGCTCTCGGCCGGCGGCCTCGGCGCGCTCTGGGCGAGCGGGCTGGGTTTGGCCGGCGCCGGAGGAGCGGAGGCGATGCTCGGCAGCGGCCGGTCGGCGCGATCGTCCACCGCGTTGCTGTTGTTGTTGAAGCTGTAGAGCATCTTTGCCCTGGGCTGCGGGGCCTGCTCGGCCATTTCCTTTTCTTCGGCCGGCGACGCCGGCGGGCGCGGGGAAGGGGCCACCTGGGCCTGAGGCGGCGGCAGCACCACTTCCTCGAGGTTCTTCTGGCGCGTCACCAGCAGCAGCAGCGCCGCCAGCAGCCCTCCCACCGGCAGCGCCGCCAGCAGCCCGCGCCAGCGCCGCGCCGGGGAGTGCCGGCGCTCGGCAGCCTTCTGGGCGTAGTCGAGCAGCGACTCCAGGCCGGCCTGCGGCGCCGGCTCCTGCGGGAGGGCGCGCATCAGGCTGCGGGTGCCCTGCATCTGGGCCAGCGCGCCGCGGCAGCTCGGGCAGCCCGGCAGGTGCGCCTCCACCTCTCGACGGCGGGCGTCGTCAAGCTCGCCGTAGGCGTAGTCGAGCAGCAGCTCGTCGATCCGAGAGCAATCTGGCAAAGCCGGGCTCACGTCCCTGCGACTCCTTCTCCGCTAGCGCGCCACCGTGGCCGCGCCGTCCTCTGCCATGTCCCCTTCGATTCCCATCGCCGCCAGCTGTTTGCGCAGGCCCTCCAGGGCGTAGCGCATCCGGCTCTTGACCGTGTTCTCCGGCACTCCGGTGACCTCGGCGATCTCCTTGAAGGCCACCCCGTGGCACTCGCGCAGCAGGAACACCTCGCGCTGCTCGGCCGGCAGCGCGGCCAGCGCCCGCTCCAGCGAGGGCCTGACCGCCGCGGCGTGGGCCTGTCGATCCGGTGCCGCGTCAGGTGAGGCCATCCGCTCGCCGAGCGAGCGCTCGTCGCCGTCCTTGTCGCTGGCGTCCAGGCTCTCGGCCTTGCGGTAGCTTTCCCTGCGCATGGAATCGGTCGTCAGGTTGCGGGCAATGGTGAAGACCCAGGTGGTGAACTTGGCCTTTGGCTCCCAGCTGCCGGCGCTGCGGACCACCTTGAGCCAGGTCTCCTGCAGCAAGTCCTCCGCGCGCTGCCGCTGGCCGGTCATCCGCAGCAGGAAGTTGAAGACCGACCCGCGGTGGCGCAGCACCAGCTGCTCGAACGCACGGGCGTCCCCGGCCTTGTAGGCGAGCATCAGCTTCTCGTCGGTGAAGCTCTCGCTCACGCGTCATCCCGGGAACGGCGGGCCTTGGGGAGAAGGCCCACAAGACGCCCACACTCTACTCGAAATCGCCTCTCTCGAAGCGCCCGACGTTCCCTGCTGCCGGTTCAAACGCCCGGGCTCGAATTTCGATCTGTCCGCCGACGCCAGAAGGCCAGCGCCTCCACCAGCAGGAAGACGAGCGCCAGGAAGCCGAACTGGATCGAGGAGATGGGATTGAAGGGGCGGACGAAGTGCAGGAAGAGCCCCCGGGCCAGGACGGCGCCCAGGATTGCCCCGGTCAGCACCCGGCTCAGGTTGGTGCCGCTCTCCGGCCGCAGCCGCCCTCGGGCCCAGTCCACGAGCGCCGGGATCGAGCCCAGCACCAGCAGAGCAAGATCCTCCTCCCGAGGGCGATCGAGCCGCAGCGCGAGCTGGACGGCGATCAGCGAGAACATCACCGGGTAGAGCCCGGCGCAGCGCGCGCAGACCTTCCAGCCGCCGAGACCCAGGCAGCGGTGGTAGTGCTCGGGACGGTGATGGGACAGCCAGAGCGGAGTGATGGGCGCCGACACGATCCAAAGCTCCTAGCGACTTTGCGGGTCGCTCTCAAGACGCAGGCAGGCGGCAGAACGGTCGCCTGGCAGAGTGAGCATCTCCGGAGCCTTGCCGCCGCAGGCCTCCACCGCTCGGGCGCAGCGGGGGGCAAAGGCGCACCCCGGCGTGCGCGCGCGAGGGTCCGGCGGTTCGCCGCCCAGATGCCCTGCTCCGCGGGAGGCCGCGAGCAACGCCTGGCTGTAGGGATGAAGAGGCCCGGCGAAGAAGGCCGCCGCCGGGGCGAGCTCGACGATCCGGCCCCGGTACATCACCGCCACCCGGTCGGCGAGATGCGAGACCAGTCCCAGGTCGTGGGTAATGAAGAGGAACGACAGCCCGAGCTCTTCCTTGAGATCGGCGAGCAGATTGACGATCTGGGCCTGCACCGACACGTCGAGGCTGCTCACCGGCTCGTCCGCCACGATCAGCGCGGGCTCGACCGCCAACGCCCGGGCGATTCCCACCCGCTGGCGCTGGCCGCCGGAAAGCTCGTGCGGATAGCGGTGCGCCAGCGACGCGCTCAGCCCCACCTTCTCCAGCAGATTGGCTGCGCGCAGCGCCCGCTCCGCACCGCAGCAGAGACCGTGGATCTCCAGAGGTTCCTCGAGCGAGGCTCCGACCGTCTGCCGCGGATCGAGCGCCCCAGCCGGATCCTGAAAAATGATCTGCACCCGCCGGCGCAGCGCCCGCAGCTTCCCCGGCGGTACGTCGGTGACCTCCCGCCCTTCCCAATAGATCCGCCCCGCCGTCAGCGGCTCCAGCCTGAGCAGGGCCCGGCCCAGGCTGCTCTTGCCGCTGCCCGACTCGCCCACCAGCGCCAGCAGCTCCGCCCGGCCGACCTGCAGATCGACTCCTTCCACCGCCGCCACCGGCTCGCCACCGCCGGCGCTGGGATAGCGCACCACCACCCCCTCGGCGCGCAGCAGCGGGGCGTTCACGAGACCTCCACCGCCGCAGCGCTCGCGATCGGAAACAGGCAGCGCACCCGATGCCCGGCGCCAACTTCCCGCTCGGAGGGAGGGGCCTGCCGGCACTCCTCCCTGGCACCCTGGCAGCGGGGAGCAAACGGGCAACCCGGCATCATCTCTGAGAGATCCGGCACTCCGCCGGGGATGGCGCGCAGGCGTCCCCGCCGCTCGCTCTGAGTCCTCACCGCCAGCAGCGCGGCGGTGTAGGGGTGCGCCGGCGCCGAGAGGATCTGCTCGGTCGACCCGCGCTCCACCACCCTGCCGGCGTACATCACCGCCAGCCGCTGGCAGTGGCGAGCCACCACCTCGAGCGCGTGGCTGATGAGGAGCAATCCCAGCCCCCGCGAGCGGCGCAGCCCGTCGAGCATCTCCAGCATCTGCTGCTGCAGAGTGGCGTCGACCGAGGTGGTCGGCTCGTCGGCGATGAGCAGCCGCGGCGCTCCGGCCAGCGCCATCGCCAGGCAGGCGCGCTGGCGCATCCCTCCCGAGAGCTGGTGGGGATAGCTCGCCGCCGCCCTCTCCGGCGCCGCAATGGCCACCGCCGACAGCGCCCGCACCACCTCGCCCATGAGCTCGCTCCGAGGCAGCGAGCGGTGCAGCTCGAGCACCTCGGCGATCTGCTCGCCCACCGTCAGCACCGGGTTGAGCGCCGAGCTGGTGTCCTGGGGCATCAGCGCCACTTGGGCGCCGCGCACCCGCCGCATCTGGTCAGCGGAGAGCCCCGAGAGCTCGACCCCTTGCAGGCGAATCGAGCCCGAGGCGATCTCGGCCTGGGCGGGCAGCAACCGCAGCACCGACAGCGCCAGGGTGGACTTGCCGCAGCCGCTCTCGCCGACCAGCCCCACCGCCTCGCCCTCGCCCACCGCCAGCGAAGCGCCGTCCACCGGCCAGACCGGGCGGCCGCGGGAGACGAAGCGGACGCGCAGGTCGGCGATGTCGAGCAGGGGCTCGCTCATGCGGCCTCAGCCGAGGGCGCGCGCCGCGTCGCTGGTGGTCGCCACCCCGCGCTGCACCAGCAGCTGCAGCACCGAGGCATTCACCCGCTCGGAGGGGATGGCGAGCATCGAGACCACGTCGTCGGTGGCCAGCACCCCGCGCTCCACCAGCACCTTCACCAGCGAAGCGCTCAGCTTGTCCGCGGGAATCGCCAGCATGTTCAGCAGATCGGGGGCGGAGATGAAGCCCCGCTCCAGCAGAAGCCTGGCCAACGCCTGGCCGATGCGCTCGCGCGCCACCGGCCGGGCCCCTTCCGGCAGTGCCTCGCCCGAAGCCAGGGAGGCCAGCAGGCGCATCGGATCGATCTGGACCGGCGCAGCTGGAGGCTGCTCGGAGGCCAGCACCGGCGTCGAGCCGAGCAGCGGCGCGACCGCCGAGATCTTGGAAGCAGGAGCGACCTCGGCCGGCGCCGAGGCACTGACCGCGGCCTGCTCTTCGCCGGCTCCATACTGCCGGGTCGCCTCCATCGGATCGAGCGGCGTGTCCTCGATTTCCACGCCGATGCCTGAACTCTCGCCATCGGCAGGAGGCGCTTGCGGCGGGACAGCAGCCGCCGAGGTTTCCCCGGCGACAGGGCCGTCCCCTGCGGACAGCTGGGCCTCCCCGGCGGGCGCGATTGCCTCGGCTGCGGGCAGCTCGGCGGCCTGGGCGTCGGCCTGCATTTCGGCGGCAGAGGGAAGATCAAAGGGAAGCTCTTGATCCTCGAGTGCCACCGGATTGGCAGGCGGGAGCGAATCAAAGCTCGCCAATTCGATCTGCTCCGCGGGAGCACCGTCGACCAGATATGGCGCGGGCACCGGAGCAACGGCAGGCGCCTCGGCGGAAAGCCGGGCGTCAGCGGCGCTCTCCGGCTGCGCGGGGACCTCGGCGGCGGCCGCCTCGGCGCTCAGATCGAACTCGATGTCCGAGCTCTCGATTTCGACGGGTCCCTCGGCGGCCGGTTCGGACGCCTGGCCGGCGTCGGCAGAAATCGCGAGCTCCGGCGACGCCAGGGACGCCTCGACCTCCGGCGCCGCCTCTCCAGCGGCCTCGGCAGCCGTCGGCGCACCGTCGGAGGACGAGCTGTCCAAAACAGAAGGAACTTCGGTCGGTTCCAGTGCGACAGCGGCGTCGGCGGCGAGCGGCTGCGCTTCCAGCGAAGCCTCGCCGCTGGCAGACGCCTCGGGAGCGAGAGCCGCCTCCAGACCAGGGGCCTCGCTCGAGCTCGGGGACTCGCCCGGCGCGGCGTCGAACTCCAGCGAGGAATCATCGAGCGACACGTCGGCAGCGGCCGGTGCCTCGACGGCGAGCGAGGCCTCCAACGCCAGCGAGGCGTCTTCGACAGCCGGCGTTTCGGCAGCTGCCGGCGCCTCGACGGCGAGCGAGGCGTCCAGCGCCAGCGAGGGGGCTTCGACTGCCGGCGTTTCGGCAGCCGCCGGCGCCTCGACGTCGAGCGAGGCATCCAGCGCCAGTGAGGTCTCTTCCACTGCCGGCGTTTCGGTAGCGGCTGGCGCGTCGACGGCGAGCGAGGCGTCCAGCGCCAGCGAGGTCTCTTCCACTGCCGGCGTTTCGGTAGCGGCTGGCGCGTCGACGTCGAGCGAGGCGTCCAGCGCCAGCGAGGCGTCATCGGCTGCCGGCGTTTCGGCAGCGGCTGGCGCGTCGACATCGAGCGAGGCGTCCAGCGCCAGCGAGGCGTCATCGGCTGCCGGCGTTTCGGCAGCGGCTGGCGCGTCGACGTCGAGCGAGGCGTCCAGCGCCAGCGAGGCGTCATCGGCTGCCGGCGCGACGGCGACCGGCACCTCCGCAGCCGGCTCCTCAGCGGCCTCCGGCGCAGCGCCAGCCGGTGTGGCTTCGAGCGCCAGGCCAGAGTCAAGGTCGGCCGGCGCCTGGGCCTCCACTGGAAAGAGATCCGCCTCTGCGGGCGCGGGAGCGATTGACTCAGGCTCGGAAGGTGCCGCCTCGGCGACTGCAGACTCGGCCGCAGGCGGAGCCAATGCCGGCTCGGGCTCGGAAGCGGGAGCCGACGCCGGCGCGGCGGAGAGCTCGTCGCCCGGCGCGACAGACACCTCGGCCGGCTGCGGCAGGGGCTCCGCGGGGGCCATCTCCGCTTCGGTCAGCTCGATGCCGTCGACCATCTCGGCTTCGGAGAGCTCGAGCTCGCCGGCAGCGGCCGGGGCGTCCGACACCGCGGGAGCTGGAGCCGGCGCAGCCGCGATTTCAACGGCGGGCTCAGCGATTTCGTGAGCCTCGAGAGCCAGCTCGGGCGGCGCTCCGGGCGGCGGGGCCGCCGGCTCGGGCTGGGAGGCGACTGCCGGCGCCGCCGCGAGCGAGGGCGCGGCCGCCGGGGAAGGAGTCAGGTCAGCCAGGATATCGGCCGGGCTGGGCGCGGGTTTCGCCGGAGGGAACCGGGTCACCGGCACCGGAGGGGAGGCCGCCGGAGCTGAGGGACCGAACAGATCGTCAAGAGCCGAGCTCACCGCGGCGCGCGGCGCCGGAGCAGGGGCAGCCCCGAGCAGCGTGTCGAGATCGTTGGCCACCTGAGAGCGGGGCGACGGCGGCAGCAGATCGTCCAGCGCCGAGACGCTCTGCCCCGCCGGCTCAGGGGAGGGCTCGGGAGCCGGCGAATCCGAAGGCTCGGAGGGGGCCGGGAAATCGGAGGATTCGAGCGACAGTCCGCCTCCGCCCGAGGCCGACTGAATGGCGCGGGCGATCTGATCGGCGGGGGCCAGGGCGAACTTCACCTGCTTGCCCAGCCGGAACCGGATCTCGTCCATCCCCGGCACGTTGAACGGGTCGGCAATGGCGATGTAGACGGTCTCCACCGCGTCGACCGCGCGCATCCCGAAAGCGACCGCCTGGTGTCGCTGGGCCAGGTCGGGAGGCACCAACTGCGCCACCTCGGGAGGGATGTCGGCCTTCATCTTGGCCAGCGGCATCCGCGACTGGGCGGCCAGGGCGCGCGCCAGCTGATCCTCGGTGCACACCTGCATCTCGACCAGGATTCGCCCCAGCTTGCCGCCCCACTGGCGCTGGTGACCGAGGGCGCGCTTGACCGCGTCCGCAGTGGCCGCACCCTGCTCGATGAGGATTTCGCCGATCTTCTTTCGAACTGCCATGGCTAGCGCTTGATCCGGGCGAGGTACTCCTCGCGAGTAAAGACACCCTTCTCAACGAGAAGCTCGACCATTGCCTTGAGCACCGAGACCTCCTTGCGCTGCACCTGCTCCAGGGCGTCGAGCAGCTGGGAGGGATCGGCCGCCGCCACCGGCGGCGGGGGCCTGGCGGCAACGGCCGGCTGCGGGGCGGGCGCCGCCTTGGGCGCAGGCGGCACGTAGCCCGGCGGGGGACGGATATCGCGGATGTCCTTGACCATCGTCCGGCCCTGGGCGTCGGTCACCTTGAACCCCGCCTCGCCCCCGGAGTCGAGGTCGGCCTCTCCGTAGTAGATGCGCGCGCGGGCCCGGGCGATGGCGGTGGCCCCGGCCAGCAGCGGGATGATGCGGCAGCCGGTGCGCGCCCGCAAAGTGTCGAGGCTCTCGACGTTCGAGGGGTCGCTGACCGCTACCACCAGCGTCTTGCCGTCGTCCTTGAGCTGCAGCGGGACCAGGTCCAGGTCCTCGACTGCCTTGAGCGGCGCCTTCTGCAGGACCAGCGGCGACACCTCGACGGCCTCGACATCGGCGGTCTGGATGCCCAGCTGCTTGGCGAGCGCCTTGACCACAATCTCCTCGCTGCAGAACTCCATCCGCACCAGGATCTCGCCCAGCTTGCCGCCCCACTTCTTCTGCTCCGCCAGCGCCGCCTTGAGCTGACCGTCGCTGATCACCTTGGCCCGGACGAGCAAATCTCCCAGCTTGATATTCATCGGTCGGCTCGCCTCTCAGGTGTCGCTGCGGTGGGGCGGGCCCAGTGTAGTGGATGGTCCCGCAGGCGGGCAATAAATCGCCCGCGTTTCGGGAGCTTGCGTCCTGCCCAACACCCGGCGCGGCGGCGCCCCGCCCCCCTGCCGCGCGCCAGCCCTGTTCCACCGTGGCACAGCCGCTGTCCCGCCGCGGAACAGCCTTGCCCCCGGTCAGACGCTCTCTCCCCTCACAGGCGGCTTGGCACGGTTCTCGAACACCGCCCCGTCAAACCAACGCGAGGTGGGCCATGGACAACCGCATCAATCAGCTGTCGGTCGACTCGAGCTCCGGGCGGCAGACTCCCAAGGACGACTTCGGCGCCATGCTCGGGCGAGGAGTCAGCCGCACGTCGGGGGCACTGCTGGGAGTGGCCTCGGCCGTCGTCCCCGGGGGAGCGATCCTCAGCGCCGCGGTCAGCGAGACCGCCGGGCGGGCGATGGGCGGCGGGGGCAGCACCACCGGGCAGGTCGGCGGCACCGGCTACACCGCCGGCAGCTCCGGGACCGGCGGGGCCTCGGCCTCCTCCGGGCTGGAGAGCCAGGCCGACCTGATGAAGCAGAACCAGCAGTGGACCGAGCAGTACCTCAAGCTGCAGACCGAGATGCAGCAGGAGAGCCGCCAGTTCACCGCCATCAGCAACGTTCTCAAGGTGCGGCACGAATCGGCCAAGACCGCCATCAACAACGTGCGCTGACCGCCGCCAAGGAGGCCACCCATGGTCGACAAGATCGCCGGTGCCGCCGCGGGCGGCGCAGTCCCCAGCTCGACGGGCGGAGCTGACTTCGGCGAGGCGCTGCGTGCCCCGACGCCCTCGCCCGGCGCCGGCAAGGGCCCGGGGAGCGCCGGCAAGGCGCCGTCCTCGAACAACCCGACCGCCGGCCAGCGAGCCTCGGGCGCCACGGCCCCTCAGCCGGCACAGGGCCCGCCAGCTCCCCAGAGCGCGCAGGCCGCGCAGAGGACGCAAGCCGCGCAGAAGGCCCAGGCCGCTGAGAGCGCGCAGGCCGCGCAAAAGGCGCAAGTCCCGCAAAGCGCTCAAGCTGCGCGCGCGGCGCAGGCGCCGGAGAAAGCGCAGCAGGCGGACGTTCCCTCGAGCCGCCCGGGCGGAGCCAAGCTGCTCAACGCCGTGCAGCAGGCCCAGGCGCGGCTCGACAAGCTGCTGCAGATGGCGGAGTCGGGGAAGACCTTCTCCGCCTCGGAGCTGATCGCCTTCCAGGCCCACGCCTACCGGGCCAGCCAGGAGCTCGAGATGGCCAGCAAGGTCGTCGAGAAGGGCTCCTCTGCCGTCAAACAAACCCTCCAGACGCAGATCTAGGAGCTTCCATGCGAGCCATCGTCCCGATAGCCCTGGCGCTGCTGGTCGGCTGCCAGCAGAAGATCCAGCACGGCCTCGACGAGCAGCAGGCCAACGAGATCCAGACCCTGCTGCAGGAGGCGGGGATCGACGCCCACAAGAACGCCGAGGGCGGCCGCGACGCCAAGTGGTCGGTGGCGGTCCCGGCGGACTCGGCGGCCGCGGCAGTCAAGCTGCTCAGCGACCACGACCTGCCGCGGCGCGCCCCCGAGGGCTTCGGCGAGGTCTTCGGCAAGGGGAGCGTGGTCCCCACCGCGGTCGAGGAAGGCGCGCTCTACGTGCACGCGCTCTCCGGCGAGATCGAGCGCACGCTGGGCACGCTGGAGGGAGTCGTCCACGCCCGCGTCCATCTGGTGGTCGGCGTCGCCAACCAGGCGACGGCGTTCCGCCCGCCGGTGAAGCCCCGGGCGTCGGTGCTGCTCAAGATCCGCGCCGGGAAGTCGGAGGCGCTGCTGGCGCGCAGAGAAGAGCTGCAGGCGCTGGTGGCGGGCAGCGTCGAGAACCTCGATCCCTCGGCGGTGGCGGTGATGGTCTCGGAGATGGCCCCGGCGCGCCCGCTGGCCGCCCCGGCGCAGCCGGACCTGCGACCGCTGCTCGCCGCCGCCGCCGGGCTCATCGCCCTGCTGGCCATCGCCCTGACTTTCGCAGCGCTACACGCCCGCAAATTGCGCCTGCGCAACGTCCGTCCGATTGTTCCGAGCGCCGCCGCTGACGCCAATTCCGCCCGCCGGGCCGCCTGAGGCGATCGGGAGCCGCCATGACCTCCGACCTCGAGCCATCGAGCCGCGCCGCGGACTCCACCGTCGCCGACCGCAATTCGCCGCGGGCCAGGCGCCCGGCCCCGACCGATACCCTGCCCGATCCTCCCAGTGGCGAGCTGCTCCCGGCGGAGGAGGCGTTGGTGGCGCTGTGCTGCGCGACCAGGAGCGCCGAGGCCGTCGAGCTGCTCAGCCTGTACGAGCCATCGCGCAGCCCTCTTCTGCTCAGGTCCGCCCAGGCCATCTCGCAGCTGGACCGGGCGGGCCGGCTGGCCAACCTGGCGCGGACCCTCTCCCATGGCCCGGCCGTTGGAGGCCTCGACAAGCTCAACCGCGAGCTCGACGGACGCCCGGCCTGGCTGCGGCGGCTGGCCCTGCCCTGGGTCCCGCCGCCCCTTCGGCCGCTGATGGCCTCGCGGCCTGAGCACGAGACGAACCACAAGCCCCACCCCGCCCTGCGCAACTGGGCCCGGCGCTTCGTGGCCCGCAACCTCAGCGGCTGAGGATCCGCCTTGGCCTGCGCGCAGTCCGCCGGCTCGCTGCCGCGGGCCAGGGCTGTCCCATGCCGAGGCAGCTGCTGTTCCACCGCGGAACAGGCTGCGGCGTCGCCTCGAAAAATCCGCGCGATTTCGCCCGGTTGGCCTCTGGCACGCCCCATGAATGACCGGCACCCAACCCACGGAGCCGCCATGAACGTCGCCGCCTCGCCCCGCCCGCTGACCACCTCGCTGCTCAAGCCGCTCTGTCCCGCGATTCGAGAGGTGCAGCGCGCGCCCAAAGTCGCCCAAGCCGGCCAGCAGCTCCTCGGCGCGGTGGTGGACAGCCTCAAGCGCGAGCTCAGCACCTCCTTCGAGTGCCGCACCCGGCTGATGGCCCCTTCGCTGCGCTCGATCCGCAACGTCAAGGGCAAGACCCAGCTGCTGCTGTCGCTCTCCAACTCCGGCCACCGGGCGCTGTTGGAGATCGAGGAGGGGTTCGCCGCCGCCCTGGTGGATCGCCTGGCCGGTAACCCGGTGGCGCCCATCGCCCCCGCGCCGCTCTCGCCCGCCGAGGCCGCCGGACTGAGCTTCCTCGCCCTGTGCGCGCTGCGCTCGGCCCGTTCGGCCAAGCTCATCGAAGAGGCCTTCGCCCCGCGCTTCGCCGGCATCGCCGCCGATTCCATCGAGGCTGCGCAGTTCGGCGGCGCGGTCGTGGAGTGGGTGGCCATCGACCTCGACCTGCGCCTCGCCGACCTGGAGGGCGAGGGCCGTCTGCTGATCCCCGCCGGTGACCTGGCCTCTGTCTGCCGGCAGCACCGCACCCCGTGCAGCGATCCCCTGGCGGCGAGCGTGGCCGCCGCCCGCCTCAGCGGCGCGCTCTACGTCGGCCAGACCGAGCTCGCGCAGGAGGAGCTCTCGCGCCTCACGCCCGGCGACGCAGTGGTGCTCGCCAACCTCGAGCGCCTCGACGGCAAGCTCGCCGGCGCCGCCCGCTTCTGCTTCCCCGGATTCGAGCTGCACGGCTCGGTCTCAGGCGCCGCCTTCACCCTCTCTCACCACCAGCTGCGTCAACCCCTGGAGTCCGCCATGTCCGAGCCCACCCGTCCGCCGCCGCTCCCCGTCGAGATCGAGATCGAGCTGGCCCGCCTCAGCCTCCCGCTGGCCGAGCTCGGCCAGCTCAGGGCCGGCTCGCTCCTCGACCTCAACGTCCGCCTCGACCAGCCGGTGCTGGTGCGCGTCGGCGACAAGGCGGTGGCCCGCGCCGAGCTGGTCGACGTCGGCGGCGAGGTGGCGGCCCGCATCCTCGAGCTGCTGGACTGAGGGAGGCCGCCGTGAACTTCGCCGATTTGCTGGCCGCTCCTGGACCTGCCAGAGCACAGAGCGACGATCGCAAGCGGCAGCGCGCCGCGGCGATTGCCATCGGGCTGGGAGCGCTGCTGCTGGTCCTGCTGGCCGGGGCAACCACCTTCGCCGGGCAAGGGCTGCGGGTCGCCGGAGGGCTGGCGGTGGTCGCCGGGATCGCCTTTGGCGCTCTGCGGCTGCTCTCCAATGCGCACCGTGCCCCGGCCTCGCCGCTGCGCCTGGTGGCGCGCACTCCGCTGTCGCCGCGGACCGCAGTCGCCCTCATCGAACTGGAAAACGAGCGCTTCCTGGTCGCCTACGGCGACGGCTTCACCCAGCTGCTGGCCACCCGGCCGGCGACGCCGCGGCAGGAAGGGAGCGCCCAATGACCGCCCTCGCCCTCTTTGCCGCCGCGGTCGCCAAGGCCCCCGAGCACAGCGCCTCCGCGGTCCTCGACGGCTCTTTCGCCAGCCGCCCGCTGTCGATGATGGCCCTGCTGGCGGGTATGTCGCTGCTGCCCTTCGCCATCCTGATGCTCACCAGCTTCTCCAAGGTGGCGGTGGTGCTCTCCATCGCCCGCTCGGCGATGGGGACCCAGCAGATCCCGCCCACCACCGTGCTCACCGGGCTGGCGGTGATCCTCTCGGTGCACGTGATGGCGCCGGTCTTCCAGGACATGTGGCGCACAGGCAAGCAGTCCTTCGAGAGCGCCCATGAGCCGGAGCAGATGCTGTCGGCAGCGGCGCGCGCCGGTGAGCCGCTGCGGGCCTTCCTCCTCAAGCACGGCCATGCCGACGACCGGGCGATGTTCCTCGAGCTGGCCCGCCAGCTGCGCGGGGCCGAGCGCGCCGACGAGGTTTCCGAGCAGGATCTGGTGGTGATCGTCCCCGCCTTCCTGATCAGCGAGCTGAAGGAGGCCTTCCAGATCGGCTTCCTGATCTTCCTGCCTTTTCTGGTCGTCGACATGGTCATCGCCAACCTGCTGCTGGCGCTGGGGATGCAGTCGCTGTCGCCGACCAGCGTCTCGCTGCCCTTCAAGCTGCTGCTGTTCGTGATGGTCGACGGCTGGCAGCTGCTCGCCCAGGGCCTGGTGCTCGGCTACCGCTAGGGAGAACGCCCGTGAACGAGTCCGCCTTCATCGCCGTCGGCCGCGAGGCGCTGCTGTTGATGGTCCTGGCCTCGGCGCCGCCGCTGCTGGCCAGCCTGGTGGTGGGAGTCCTGGTGAGCGCGCTGCAGGCGGTCACCTCGATCCAGGAATCGACGCTGGCGGTGGTCCCCAAGCTGCTGGCGGCCATCGGGGCGCTGGTCGTGGCCGGGCCCTGGATCGGCGCCCAGCTGGCCCGCTTCACCACCGAGGTCCTCAAGCTCCTCCCGGCGGTGGGGTCATGAGCTTCGCCCTCGAGGCCTCGGCCTGGATCGAGTTGGCCCGGCCTCACGTCTTGCCGGTGGCGCTGCTGCTGGCGCGCTTCGTCCCCTCGGCCTTCTTGACCCCGATGCTCGGCGGCCAGGTGGCTCCCGCCCCGGCGCGGCTGGCCCTGTGCCTCGCTTTCGCCCTGCACGCCCACCTCGGCGGCGACGTCTGGGCGGATCCCGCTCTCGGCGCCGATCTGATGAGCGCGGTGGCGGCGGCCGCCCGCGAGCTGTTCGCCGGGACGGCCATCGCGGTCATCGCCTCGCTGCCCTTCGACGCCGCGCGCATGGGCGGCCGCTTCCTCGACACCTTCCGCGGTGCCAACGCCGAGGCCTCGCTGCCGGCCACCGGCTCTCGCGAGGCCGCCACCGGCGACTTCCTCCATCAGCTGCTCACTGCCCTGGTCTTCGCCGGCCCGCTCTATCGCGTCCTGGCCACCAGCCTGATCACAAGCGTCCAGGCCGCTCCGCTGGGGCTTTCAGCGCCCTTCGACACCCAGCCGCTGCTCGAGCTGGTGCTGCTGCGCGCCGGCGCCGCCCTGGCCACCGGGCTGGCCATCGGGGCTCCGGCCGCGGCGGTCTCGATGCTGGTCGATTTGGCGCTGGGGGTGCTGGCCCGGGTAGCGCCTTCAATGGCGCTCAAAGAGCTGGGGGCCCCGGCCAAGCTGTTGGCCGGCGGCGCCGCCATCCTCTTCGCGCTCGGGACCATCTCCGGGCGCCTGCTGACCGAGATCAGCCAGGCTGCCGCCACCGTCGACCGCGCCTCGCAGGCGCTGGGAGGCGCCCTGTGAGCGACAAGACCGAACAGCCGACGTCCAAGCGGCTGCGCGAGGCCCGGCAGAAGGGACAGATCGCCCGCTCCAAGCTGCTCTCCGCCTCGGCGTCAATCGGCTTCGGGCTGGTGGCGTTGGCCGTCACCGCTTCCTCCGCTGCAGTGGAGCTGCGCGACTACGCCGCCCAGGCGCTGCGCTCGGCGGCGGCCGGCGCGCCGGTGGCCGCCGCCCTCGATCTGGCTTGGCAAACGATCGCCCGCCTGGCGCTGCCGGTGGCGGCAGCGGCCTTCGCCGGGGCCCTGATCTCCTCCGGGCTGCAAGTCGGGGTCTTGTTCAACCTCGGGGCAGTCGGCCCCAAGCTGGAGCGGCTGAGCCCGGCCGCGGGGATGGGCAAGCTCTTCTCCCGCCAGAGCTTGGTCGAGCTGGGCCGCAGCCTGGTGGTAGCGCTGGTCATCGTCTGGCTGGCCTGGGGTGCGCTGCGCGACGGGGCGGCGGCCATCGCCTCGCTTCCCTCGCTCGAGGCCTCCTCGGCGCTCGGCCTCGGCTTCGATCTGGCCAAGGGCGCCGCCATCCGCGCGGCCTTCCTGGCGATCCTGCTCGGCGGCCTCGACTACCTCAACGAGCGGCTTTCGCACCTCAAGGGCCTGATGATGACCAAGGACGAGGTCAAGCGCGAATACAAGGAGTCGGAGGGAGACCCGCGCCACAAGTCCAAGCGCAAGGCGCTGCACCGGGCGCTGCTCAACGGCACGCTTTCCCGCGGGGTCCAGAAGGCCACCGCGGTGGTGCTCAACCCGACCCACGTCGCCGTGGCGCTGCGCTACGACCCCGAGGAGGCCGGGGCTCCGACCATCGTCGCCAAGGGCGAGGGCGAGCAGGCGGCGCGCATCCGCATGCTGGCCCGCCGCTACAAGGTTCCGATGGTTCGCGACGTCCCGCTGGCCAGAGCCCTGGTGCGCTGCGACGTTGGCGACGAGGTTCCCGAGGAACTCTACAAGGCGGCAGCGGTGGTGCTGCGCCACGTCTTCGAAACGAAGGAGGCCGCCAAGGCCTCGCGGAGGGCGTCATGAAGAAGCTGTTCTCCGGCAAATACGCCGACGTCTACCTGGCGGTGGCGCTGGTGGCGATCGTGGCGGCGATGATCGTCCCGCTGCCGCCCTGGTTGCTCGACGCGCTGCTGGCCCTGAACCTGGGCCTGGCGGGGACACTGCTGGTGGCGGCGCTCTACGCCCAGGAGGCGCTGCAGGTGGCGGCCTTCCCCACCCTGCTGCTGATCACCACCATGTTCCGGCTGTCGCTCAACGTCAGCTCCACCCGGCTGGCGCTCTTGGAGGCCCACGCCGGTGAGGTGATCCAGGCCTTCGGCGAGTTCGCCATCCAGGGCGACTACGTGGTCGGCGGGGTGATCTTCGCCATCCTGACCCTGGTCCAGTTCCTGGTGGTGGCCAAGGGCGCCGAGCGCGTGGCCGAGGTCGGGGCCCGCTTCACCCTCGACGCCATGCCCGGCAAGCAGATGGCCATCGACGCCGACCTGCGCTCGGGGGCCGTCGACATGGACGGCGCCCGCTCCCGACGCCGGGCGCTGGAACGGGAGAGCCAGCTCTACGGCGCGATGGACGGGGCGATGAAATTCGTCAAGGGCGACGCCATCGCCGGCCTGGTGATCGTGCTGATCAACGCCGTCGGCGGGCTGATCATCGGCGTGCTGTTCAAGGGTATGACCGCCGGCCAGGCGGCCAAGATCTACACGCTGCTGGCCATCGGCGATGGCCTGGTGTCGCAGATCCCGGCGCTGTGCATCGCCATCGCCGCCGGCCTGGTGGTGACCCGGGTGGCCAGCGAGGACGAGCGCGCCTCGCTGGGCTCGGACATCGGCAGCCAGTTCGTCTCCCATCCGCGCGCCCTGGCGGTAGTCGCCGGGCTCTTGCTGGCCCTGGGACTGATGCCCTCGATGCCCAAGCCTCCGTTCTTCGCCCTCGCCGCCGGTGCCGCGTTCCTGGCGCGCCACCTCTCGCGGCGCCGCGCCGCAGCCGAAGAGGAGCGCCGCCGGGCGGTCCTCGACAAGCGGGACAACAAGGCCGCGGCAGCCGCCCCGACCCGCCCGGCCGCGGCTCCAGCGGCTGCCGCCACCCCGGCCGCCGGCGTCACCCCGATCTGCCTCGACCTTGACGGCTCGCTCGAGTCCTTCGCCCGCTCCGAGGACGACCGGCTGGTGCAGCGCGATCTGGCCGAGCTTCGCGATGCGGTCTACCAGGAGCTGGGAGTGCGTTTGCCGGGGATCCGAGCGCGCGCCGGAGGGCAGCTGGGCCAGGGCGACTACGCCATCCTGGTCGACGAGGTGCCCTGCGCTCGCGGGCACATCAATCCCACCTGCTGCTACGCCGCCGCCTCGATCGAAGATCTGCAGGCCATGCGGATCGACGCCCAGCCCTACACCGATCCGCTGACCGGCCGGGCGATGGCGATGTTCGACGCCGCCAAGGCCGACGCCGCCCGCGGCGCGGGAGTTCCGGTGCGCACCGCCCGCGAGCAGCTGCTGGCCCACGTCGGCGGGGTGCTGCTCAAGCACGCCCCGGCCTTCCTCGGCATCCAGGAGGTGCAGTCGCTTCTCGAGGCGGTGGAGAAGACCCATCCGGCGCTGGTGCGGGAGGTCTCGGAGAAGGTGCCCACCCCGCTGCTGGCCGAGGTGCTGCGCCGGCTGGTGGACGAGGGCGTGGGCATCCGCAACCTGCGCGCGATCCTCGAGGCTCTGGCCGAGCCGGGCGGCGAGACCGAGTCGCTGGCCCTCTCCGAGCGCTGCCGGCGCGCGCTGCGCCGCCACCTGAGCCACCGCTATGCCGCCCAGGGAACGCTGTACGCCCACCTGGCCGATCCCGAGCTCGAGGAGACGCTGCGCGAGGCGCTCAAGGGAGCCAGCGAGCCGGGAGGCCTCGCCCTCTCGCCCGAGGACGCCCAGGCGCTGCTTGAGGGAGTGCGCAACGCCGTCGGCGACGGCCGCGACGGGGTGGTGCTGGCGGCCCCGGACGTGAGGCGGGCGCTGCGCAAGATCTGCGAGGGGAGCTTTCCCGAGCTGGCGGTGCTCACCTACGGCGAGCTGATGCCCGACCTGCAGGTCCGCCCGGTGGGCAAGGTCTGCCTGGCGCGAGCGGCCTAGGAGCGGGGCAATTGGGACTCGCGCGGCCGGTCGGCTGCGCGAGGGCTATCGGAAGGGCAAAGCGGGAGGACTGCGGTGGCCGAAGCCGGAAACCCTAGGCGGACTGGGCGTTTCCGGTCGGTGTCGAGTCCTTGTCGGGATCGGTCGCCGGCGCAGGAGCAGGGGCCGCAGCCGGCGCCGCCTCGGCCGGAGCCGCCGCGACCACCGCCGCCTCAGCCTCAAGGCGGTTGACCCGGTCGCGCAGCTCCTTGCCCGTCCGGAAGAGGATGCCCCGCTTCGGCTTGACGGGAATCACCTGGCCGGTCTTGGGGTTGCGCCCCTGGTAGCCGTCGTAGTGCTTGACGTGGAAGGCGCCGAGGCCGCGGATCTCGATGTTTTCCCCGGCGCAGAGGGCGTCCTTCATGCACTCGAAGATGGTCTCGACCGTGGCCTCTGCCTGCTTCTGCGTGACTCCGCGCTTCTGCACGAGGATGGCGATGAGATCGCTCTTGAGCATGGAGTTCTCCAGGCAACTGCGAATTCGATGAGTCTCGCGCCCCGCCGGTGACTTCGGGAGCCCATGAAATGAGCTAAGCCTAGCAGACTGCTAAGGTTTTGCAAGCAAGGGGCTCCCGCCCCATGCCGCCCGCCTGCTCCCCTGCCACCTCACTCCACTGGTCAAAACGCCAGCAATATCAAGGCACTTCCTGCGAAACCGCGCCCCGCTCACGCCTCCCGTGCGCCCCTCCGGCTGCCATCCATCCAGATTCATTGGCCTTCTTTGGCCTGGCGGCTCGGCTGTGGAGCGCGCAGGGGACGGGCGAGCGCGGCCAGATCCACCCGGGCCAGCGATTCCCTCCCGGCTCGATCCGCCTGCTCGAACAGCTCGCGCAGCGAGCGCGACCCCCTCTCTTGGGAGAGCGCCGAGTCGCCGTGGGCGAAGAGCGTCCCCTGCGCGGCGCGGGCGATGTCCAGCAGCCGAATCTGCTCCGGCGGGCGGGTAGGCACGACCCCGCCGTTGTTCGCCCGGGCGAGCAGGCCGCCTTCGCCCAGCGTGCGGATGGCCTCATCCACGTAGGCCGACTCGACCTCCAGCCGCCGGGCGATCTGCGCGGCTGACGGCGGCTCGGCCCCCTCCAGGAAATCGGCCGCCGCCGCCAGCGCTACCTGGGCGCACAGCAGCTCCCGCGCCCGCGCGTCCTCGAGCCGGGCGTCGATGCGGGCCCCGGTGGCGTACTGCAAGGCGTAGGCGAGCCGGGCCCCGAACAGCACCAACAGCCAGCTGACGAAGACCCACAGCAGGAACAGCGGGATGGCCCCCACCGAGCCGTAGATGGCGTTGTAGCGGAAGCTCTTGGCGGCGTAGAGCGTGTAGGCGTGCTTGGCGATCTCCCAGGCCCCGCCGCCCACCAGCGCCCCGCCGAAGGCCGCCCGCCAGCTCACCCGGGCGTTGGGGGCGGCGATGTAGAGGAAGGCGAAAAGCAGCACCGTGGTCGCCAGCGGCACCACCGACAACAGCGCCCCGGGGACCGAGATGTGGGCCTCCACCGTCCGGCGCATGGTGTCGCTGGCCAACAGACTCAGGCCCAGCGCCACCGGCCCCACGGTCAGCACCGCCCAGTAGATCAGCGCCCGCTGCAGCAGCGGCCGTGGCTGGTTGACGCCCCAGATGTCGTTGAGCGAGCGCTCGATGTTGTGCAGCAGGCTCAGCGCCGACAGCAGCAAGAATCCGCCGCCGATCGACCCCACCGCCCCGGCGCTGGCGCGGTTGACGAACTCGTCGAGGTAGCCGCCGATCTGCTCGCGGGCCCCGGGGGCGAGGTTGGCGAAGACGAACTCGTGGATCGTCTGGCGCAGCCCCTCCACCCCGAGAGCGCGGACGATGGCGAAGGCCACCGCCAACAGCGGCACCAGCGACAGCATGCTGATGTAGGTCAGCGCCGAGGCCCTGAGGCTGATCTTCTCCCCGCGGAAGCCGCGCACCACCGCCGCCGCCCCCGCCAGCAGCTCCAACAGGAAGCGCCCCAGCCTGGAGCGCTGCAGCAGCCGGCGCAGGGCAGCCAGGGCCTTGGCGCCACGGCCCAGACTGCCCTCGGAGAAGGCTCGGCCCCAGGACTTCATCGGCTCAGGCCGAGCGGATCAGCAGCCGCTCGATCAGATCCTTGGAGTGGCGGGTGAGCTCGACGAACACCACGCCCATCCCCGGGGCATCGGCGCCCCCGGGGGGCACCGTGCGCACCACCTGCCCGATGCCCTCGATGGTCTCGATCTCGTCCATCAGCACGGTGAAGCGCAGCGCCACCCGGGTCCCGACCGGCAACGGGTCGCCGCTGCGGATGAACACCCCGGAGCGGCTGATGTTGCTGACGTACTCGGTGATGAACTCCTCGACGCTGCCGAACTCGCGGTTGATGACGTGGCGCTTCTCCTGCCGCCTTCCGATGGCTTCGGTCGCCATGCGCTCTCCCTCTCTCAGGCGTCGGTGCGGGTCGGCTTCTGCTCCGCCGGCGCGGCGCTGGCCTCGGACGGCTTGGACTGGGCCGGACGCGGCTCGCCCTTCTCAGGCTTCTCGCCGCGCTCGTGGCGCTCGTGCCGCTCGCCGCGCTCCCCCCGCTCGCTGCGCTCCCCACGCCCTTCGCGCTCCCCACGCCCCTCGCGCTCCCCACGCCCCTCGCGCTCGCCGCGGCCCTCGCGCTCGCCCTTCTGCGGCCGATCGGACTTGCCGTAGATGTCGAACTGCTCCTGGTGGTAGTTCTGCTGGGCGCGCACGTGGATCGACTTGTTGAAGCGGTCCATCAGGTAGCGCAGCTCGTCGCGCTCGTCGTTCTGCAGCACCCGGGCGACCTCGGAGTGGCAGTTCACCACCAGCGTCGCCTCCTTGTAGTTGGTGGCCTCGCGGCGGATCTCGCGGAAGATCTCGTAGGCCACCGTCCGCTTGCTCTTGAGGTGGCCGCGCCCCTCGCAGTAGCTGCAGGCCTCGTTCAGCGTGCGGCCCAGCGACTCGCGCACCCGCTTGCGGGTCATCTCCACCAGGCCCAGCTCGCTGATCTTGAGGATGTTGGTCTTGGCCTTGTCGCGGCCCAGGGCGTCCTGCAAGGCCTTGAAGACCTTTTCCCGGTTCTGGGCCTTATCCATGTCGATGAAGTCGATGATGATGATGCCGCCGATGTTGCGCAGCCGCAGCTGGTAGACGATCTCCTTGGCGGCCTCGGTGTTGATCTTGGTGATCGTCTCCTCGAGGCTCTTCTTGCCGACGTAGCGCCCGGAGTTGACGTCGATGGCGGTCAGGGCCTCGGCCTGATCCATGATCAGGTAGCCGCCGCTCTTGAGCCACACCTTGCGCTGGCTGGCCTTGTGCAGCTCGTGCTCGATGCCGTAGGCGTCGAAGATCGGCTCCTCGGTGTCGTGGAGGACCACCCGCTCCTTGAGCGCCGGGTCCTGGGCCTCGACGAACTTGCTGATCCGGTCCCACTCGGCGCGGTCGTCGATGACCAGCTTCTCCACGTCCTGGGCGAACAGGTCGCGGGTGGCGCGCAGGGTCAAGTCGAGGTCGGGGTGCATCAGCGCCGGGGCGCCCAGCTTCTGGTTCTTGACCCCCACCGCGTTCCAGATGCCGATCAGGAAGCGGGCGTCGGCCTCGAGCTTCTCGTTGGAGATGTTCTCGGCCACGGTGCGCACGATGAAGCCGGTGCCGGGCGGGCGGATGCGGTCCACGATCTCGCGCAGGCGGCGCCGCTCGCTCTCCTTGTCGATGCGCCGGCTGATGCCGACGTGATCGACGGTGGGCATGAACACCAGATGCCGGCCGGGCAGGCTGATGTGGCTGGTGACGCGGGCCCCCTTGGTGCCGATGGGGTCCTTGGCCACCTGGACGATGATCTCCTGGCCGACCTTGAGCAGATCCTGGATGTTGGCGGTCTTCTTCTGCTGCTTCTCGCCCCGGCCCTCGCGGCCTTCGCGGCCTTCGCGGCCTTCGCGGCCTTCGCGGCCTTCGCGGCCTTCACGGCCCTCGCGGCCCTCGCGGCCCTCGCGCCCTTCGCGCCCTTCGCGGCGCTCGCCGCCTTCGCGGGAGCGGTCGCGGCCGTTGCCGCGCTCCTCGCCGCCCTCTTCCTCCTCGCGGCCCTCGCGGCGGGCCTGGCCGCCACCGCCGCGG
>JBBIQS010000099.1:0-27304 GCA_037442205.1 Myxococcales bacterium | reverse complement strand
GGGGGCTGTTGGAGGCCCGTCGAGACCGGGAGCGCGACCGGGGCGCAATCGCGCTGCAGATGGCGCGCGGGGGCGAGCTGCTGCGGCAGGCGCGCCGCCGACTCGCGGCCGCGCTGCCCAGGCGCGTCGAGGCGCAGGCGCTGGCCCGCGGACTGCGCCGCTCGCTGCGCCAGGCGGAGAGTGCGCGCCGGCGCGCCAAGAGCTCCGACGCTCGCTCTGATCTCCACCGGCTGCGCAAGCGGCTGAGACGGCTGCGCGATCAGCTGGCGCTGCTCGACTCTCCGAGCCGGCGGGCGTTCGCGCGCCATGTCGATGCGCTGGGCGAGCTGACCGACCTGTCGCTGCTGCGAGGTTTTCTCGAGGAGCAGTGGGCTCCGCTGGGAGGCCGCCGGCCGAGCAAGAGCTTGCGCAGGCTCGATCGGCAGATCGCCACGGGACTTGCCCGCCAGCTGCCAGGCATTCGCGGCGACCTGCACCGCCCGCTGCGCAGCTTCGTCTGATCGGACCCCGCTCAGCCGGCGCCGCCGAGCCGGTCCGACTGCTCGGCCTGCGAGAGGCGCTCCCACAGCGACTCCGAGAGCAGGTACCAGAACTGGGCGTCGCCGAAGGAGACGATGTCCCCGTCGCACAGCTTCAGCGGCGCCCGCTTGAGGCGGGTGCTGGCGTTGAGGAAGGTGCCGTTGGTGGAGCCGAGGTCCTGGACCCGGCAGGTGCGGCTGGCGTGCTCCCACTGCAGCACCGCATGTCTCTTGGAGACGCTGCGCTCGTCGACCACCAGGTCGCAGTCCGGCTGGCGGCCGACCACCAGCTCGGCGTCTTCGGAGAGCGGCGGCAGGGTGGCGACCTGCAGCTCCTCGAGCTGGAAGATGAGGGCCAGCGCGTTGCCGGCGATGGTCTCCGGGTCGGCCATTCGGGTGGCGGCGACGTTGGCCGGCAGCCCGAACTGGTCCGTCGACGGGCCCTGGTCCTCGGGCTTCTGGATCAGGGCGAACGGGCCCAGCTGGCGCAGGAAGGTCTCGCGCTTGAGGCGCTTGGCCATCGACCGCAGCTCTTTGACGCTGAGCATTCCGAATCCTCCTGCCGAATCAGTGATTGACGCCTGGAGCGCTTCCTGGCCCCTGGGGGCGGAACACCGACAGCCGCTTGACCCGCGACTCCTCGGCCTGGTTGAGCGCCTGCTCCATGAAGGTCGCCTGCGCCCGCGGAGCCGGCTCGCCGGGCTTGGCGGCGCAGCGCTCCCAGGAGCCGTCGGGCTTGAGCCGCCAGGCTCGCCGGAGATCGGCGAGCAGGGTGCGCAGCATCTCCACCACCCGCGCCCGGTGCTGCTCGCTGCGCAACGGGAAGGCCAGCTCCAGCCGGCGGTCGAGGTTGCGGGGCATGAAGTCGGCGCTGGCCAGGTAGACCTCCTCCTGGCCGGCGTTGCCGAAGTAGTAGATCCGGCTGTGCTCGAGGAAGCGATCGACCACCGAGAGGACCTCGATGTTCTGGCTCAACCCGCGCACCCCCGGGCGCAGGCAGCAGATGCCGCGCACGCAGAGGGTGATCTTCACGCCGCGCTGGCTGGCCCGGTAGAGCCGGGCCACCATGTCTGGGTCGGCCAGCGAGTTCATCTTGAGGATGATTCGCCCCGGGGCCTCGGGAGTCGAGCGGGCGATCTCGCGATCGATCAGCTCGCCGAGCTGCTCGCGCAGGCCGGTGGGGGCGACCATCAGCCGGCGCCAGTCGCGCGGCTCGCTGTAGCCGGTGACGGCGTTGAAGAAGTTGCTGGCGTCGGTGCCCAGCTCGCCGTCGCAGGTGAAGAGCTGCAGGTCCTCGTAGCGACGGGCGGTGACCTCGTTGTAGTTGCCGGTGGAGAGGTGCAGGTAGCGGCGGATGCCGTCGGCCTCGCGGCGCACGATGAGCAAGAGCTTGGCGTGGGTCTTCAATCCCACCACGCCGTAGATGACCTGGGCGCCGGCTTCTGCCAGCCGCGAGGCCCAGGAGATGTTGCGGGCCTCGTCGAAGCGGGCCTTGAGCTCGACCAGTGCGGTGACCTGCTTGCCGTTGAGCGCGGCGCGCTCGAGCGCGGCGATGACCCGCGAGTCGGGGCTGGTGCGGTAGAGGGTCTGCTTGATGGCCACCACGCCCGGATCCTCGGCGGCGGCGCGCAGCAGCTCGAGGGTCGGGTTGAAGGACTCGTAGGGCAGGTGCACCAGCACGTCGCCGGCGCGGATGGCCTCGAACGGCGAGGAAGCGTCCTCGAAGGCCGGGACCGGCTGGGACTCGAACCGGGGAAAGCGCAGCGACTTGAGCTCGAGCGAGGCCAGCGGCGCCAGCCCGCGCAGATCCAGGGGACCGTCGATCTTGTAGAGCTGCTCCTGGGCATCGATGCCGAAGGCCTGGCACAGCCGCTCCAGCAGCTCGGGCGAGGCCCGCGACTCGACCTCCAGCCGCACCGGATCGCCCAGCTTGCGCGCGCGCAGCACCTCCTCCATCGCCTCCAGCAGGTCGTCCGACTCCTCGTCGTCGAGCGCCTGGTCGGCGTTGCGGGTGACGCGGAAGCTCACCGCCTCCAGGACGGCGTAGCCCTCGAAGAGCGACTGGGCGAAGAAGCGCACCAGGTCCTCGACGAGCACGAACCGAACGCCGCCGGGAGTGGGGATCTGGAACAGCCGGTGGAAGCCGCGCGGCATCGGCACCAGCGCCAGCAGCTGGTCCTTGCTCTGCTCGCTCTTGCGCAGGCGGAAGGCCAGGTGGAGGGTCAGCCCCGGGACCATCGGGAAGCGGCCCTCGCTCTCCACCGCCACCGGGGTCAGCGCCGGGAAGAGCTCCTCGCGGAAGAAGCGCTCCGCCGCCGCGAACTCCTCGCCGCCGAGGCTGGCGGGATCGATGCGCGACACCTCCCGCTGCGCCAGCTGCGGCAGCAGCTCGCCGGTCAGGCACCTGGTCTGGCGGGCGATCATCGATTGCGTGCGGCGGGCGATCTCGGCGAGCAGCTCTCGGCTGCCCATGCCCGAGGCGTCGGGGGCGCTCGAGGCGCCCTGGCGCAGGCCGCCGACCCGCACCATGAAGAACTCGTCGAGGTTGGAGCTGACGATGGAGAGGAAGTTGAGCCGCTCCAGCAGCGGATTGTCTGGGTTGAGCCCCTCCTCGAGGACGCGGGTGTTGAAGTCGAGCCAGCTCAGCTCGCGGTTGATGAAGTCGGCCGGGCGCGGCTGCGGTTCCTGGGGCGAGGAGCGCTGGGGCTGGGGGCGGGCGTTTCGCGGGCTCATGGGAGAGGCTCGGCTTGGGAGAGCTGGGCGCGCTGCAGCGAGACCTTGCGGCCGAAGACTTCCTCGAAGAGGTCACCCTTGGCGCGCACCGCCAGCCGCTCCAGCGCCAGGTCGCCTTCGCCGGCGACCTTGATCACCAGCTCTTCGGGGCCGAGCTGAGCGGTGACCAGCTGGACCGCCTGGGAGTGGCCGCGGTCGAGGGCGTCGGCGACCCGCAGCAGGGCCGCCAGCTTGGAGACCACCGCCCGGTCTTCGCGGGTGAGCGCCGAGTAGGAGGCGTGCGTGGCCTGCGGCAGCGCGCGGCGGTGGTAGCGGACCAGGCAGCCGACCACCGACTTGTCGCTGGCCCGGACCCCGAAGATCTCCGAGGCGTTGACGATGTACTCCCCGTGCTTGTGGTGCGAGTTGCTGGAGATGAAGAGCCCGACGTCGTGGAGCAGCGCCCCGACCCGCAGCAGCCGCCGCTCGCGGCGGGAGAGGCCGTGCTCGGCGCCGAGCGCGTCGAAGAGCGCGCAGGCGAGATCGGCGACCCGGTGGGCGTGGGCCTCGTCGAACTGGTAGCGGCGGCCCAGGTTTTCGGCGGAGGCGTAGGTCTGCGCGTCCAGCTCCTTCTGGCGGGCGACGGAGCGCTCGGACATCAGATCGAGCAGCAGGCCGTCGCGCATGCTGGCCATCGCCACCAGCACCGTCTGCGCCGGGGTGCGCTTGAGCAGCTCGGCGTAGGTGAGCAGGGCGGGGCCGACCGACTGGCAGTCCTCGAACGGCAGCCCGTAGCGCTGGGACAGCTCGGCGGGGCGCTTCTTGCCGATCGAGGTGGCGAAGCGGAGGAACTCGGCGCGGCCGATGGGGCGGATGCGCCGCTGGTCGCCGTGCCCGAGGAGCTGCTCGGCGGCGAAGCGGGCGTCGGCGCCGAGGATGACCAGCGCCGGGGTCTCGGCCAGCGGATAGGTGTGTTCGACGTTGTCGAGGGCGGCGCCGACGAAGCGGCGCATCAGATCGAGGGACTCGGCGGGGCTCTTGCCGTCGGCGCCGACCGCGCTCGCCAGCCGCAGGGTGCCCAGCGGCCGCGAGCCGGAGGCCACCACCTCGCCGCCGCGGATCGCCGCCAGTTCCAGCGAGCCGGCGCCCTGCTCGACGATCAGCGCGTCCTCGGCCGAGAGGCCGTCGGCGCGGAAGGCCTCGCTCACCGCGGCGTAGAGCAGCCGGTCCTCCTCGGCGCCGGTGAGCACCTCCACCGACAGCCCGGTGGACATGAAGATCCGCTCGACGAACAGCTCCTGGTTGCCGGCCTCGCGCACCGCGCTGGTGGCCACGGTGCGGATCGCCTTGACGTCGTAGGGCTGGAGGATGCGCTGGAAGCCGCGCAGCACCTCGACCGCCAGGTTGATGGTGCGGGTCTCGAGCCTGTTCTTGGCGAAGCAGTCGCGGCCCAGCGGCACCGCCCGCTGCAGGCTCTCCAGGATCTCGATCGCGCCGGAGGCGTTCCGCTGGGCGATCTCCATGCGGATCGCGCTCGAGCCGATGTCGATGACCGCGGCGCGCTGGACTTGGAGGGCTGTGGGGGCGGCTTCCATGGGGAATCCCGGCTCGCGATGCGGCGCCTGCAAGCGCCTGATTATCGAGGAGGTTCGGCGCTGCCTCCAGGAATCAGCGATCGCCGAGGCAGGTCCCGACCAGCCGTGCGTCGTCGAGCCATTCGTGGTCCGCCGGCACCAGCTTCTTCTGCCCGGCGACCTTCTCCAGCTTCACCGGCTCGCAGCCTTCGCCCTTGACCGCCACCATCACATTCGACGCCCCCTCGGCCACCAGCTGCGCCGCGCGCACGCCCAGCCGCGTGCACAGCAGCCGATCGGTCGGCGTGGGGACGCCGCCGCGCAGCACGTGCCCGAGCGAGGTGACCCGGGCCTCGATGCCGGTCAGTTGCTGGAGCTGGCGCGCCAGCCTGCTGGCCATCGGCTCCTGGACCAGGCGGACCTTCGGCTCCTCGGGAGAGGCTGCGGGTCCCACCGCCTCGAGCTCGCCGCCGCGCTCCTTGCCCTTCTTCTTGGAGGACTTGCGCGACTTCTCCTGCTCGCGCTCGACCTGCTCCTGGGCCTCGACGTCGTCGAGGCTGCGGGCGCCCTCGGCCACGGCGATGATCGAGAAGCGCTTGCCGTGGCGCCGCCGCTCGTAGAGGTGCTCGGCGACGCGGTCGAGGTCGAAAGGGATCTCGGGAAGCAGGATGACGTCGGCGCCGCCGGCCAGGCCCGAGCCCAGCGCCAGCCAGCCGGCGTTGTGGCCCATCACCTCGCAGACGATGAGCCGGTTGTGGCTGGTGGCGGTGGTGTGCAGCCGGTCGATGGCCTCGGTGGCGATGTTCATCGCGGTGTCGAAGCCGAAGGAGATGTCGGTCTGGGCGACGTCGTTGTCGATGGTCTTGGGCAGGGTGACCACGTTGAGCCCGGCCTGCTGCAGGGCCATCGCGTTCTTCTGCGTGCCGCCGCCGCCCAGGCACACCAGGCACTCGATGCCCATCCGGCGGGCGTTGTCGACCGCGGTGCTGGTCATGTCGATGACCTGATCGCCCATCAGCATCTTGCGCGGCTTGTCGCGGCTGGTGCCGAGAATGGTGCCGCCGGAGGTGAGGATGCCGGAGACGTCCTTGTCCTCGAGCGGCTGGAAGCGGTTCTCGACCAGGCCGCGGAAGCCGTCCTGCACTCCGACCACCTTGATCCCGTATTCGTTGATCGCCGCCTTGGCCACCGCGCGGATGGCGGCGTTGAGGCCGGGGCAGTCGCCGCCGGCGGTGAGGATGCCGATGCAGCGGGCCTTGCGCTTGGGGGCCAAAGGGAGCTCCGGGGAAGGAGAGGGTGCCGGACGTGCCGGCAAGCCCTCGAACAATAGGGGGCGGCAGAGATGTGCGGCAAGCGGAACTGTCCACGGTTGCACGCTCGGAAGCCACAGGGTTAAACCAAGCCGCCGAGGGCGCCGTCGCGCCCTCGAGGACGGCGTTCGCCGGCGGTTTCAGGGGATTGGAAGAGGTGGTTCGCGTGGCGAATGAGAAGCGAGAGCGGAGGCCGGTGGAGCTGTTGGCCCCGGCCGGCGGGCTGGAAGCCGGGCTGGCGGCCTTCGAGCACGGCGCCGACGCGGTCTACCTGGGGCTGAAGAAGTTCTCCGCCCGCGCCGACGCCGACAACTTCACCCTCGAGGAGCTGGAGTCGCTGGTCGGCTACGCCCACTCGCTGGAGCGGCCGCGCAAGGTCTATACCGCCGTAAACACTGTCATTTTGCAGCGCGAGCTAGGCGACCTGGTCGAGGCGCTGGGGGCGCTGAGCGACATCGGGGTGGACGCGATCATCGTCCAGGACCTGGGCGTGGCCGGGATCGCCCAGCGGCACTTCCCCAGGCTGCGGCTGCACTCGAGCACGCAGCTGGCGGTGCACAACCGGGCCGGGGTCGAGACCCTGCGCCAGCTCGGCTTCGCCCGGGTGACGATGGCCCGCGAGCTGACCTTGGAGGAGGTGGCCAAGGTGGCGGCGGTCGAGGGGATGGAGGTGGAGACCTTCATTCACGGCGCGCTCTGCTACGCCTACAGCGGGCTGTGCCTCTACTCCTCGCAGCAGCTCGGGCGCAGCGGCAACCGCGGCCAGTGCGCCTACAGCTGCCGCGACCACTTCACCGTCAAGCCGGAGGAGGCGCCGCCCCAGGAGATCTCCAGCCGCGACGCCTTCAAGGGCTTCGCCTTCTCGATGAACGACCTGGCGACGCCGGACCTGGTCGGCCAGATGCGCGACGCCGGGGTGGCCAGCCTCAAGATCGAGGGGCGCAAGAAGGGCGCGCTCTACGTGGCGGCGACGGTGAGCTACTACCGCAATCTGATCGACGGGCACCTCTCGAAGAAGGAGCGCAGCGAGCGCGAGGCGGACATCCAGTCGATCTTCGCCCGGCCGTGGACCAACCTCTTCCTGCTCTCGAACAAGGAGAAGGACGTCGCCGACCCAGACACCGTCGGGCACCGCGGCACGCCGCTGGGCGAGCTCGAGGCGGTGACCCGCTCAGGGCCCAAGACCTTCATCCGCTTCAGGAGCGCCCGGGCGCTGGCGCGGCACGACGGGTTGCAGATCGACGTCCCGGGCCAGGGCCGGCCGTTCGGCTTTGCGGTGGTCCAGCTGCGGGTGGTCGATCAGGGGCGCATCCGCGAGGTGATGGAGGCGCCCGAGGGCTCGACGGTGGAGGTGGCGCTGCCGGAGGAGGGCTATCCGACGCTGCCCATCGGCGCGGCGGTGTATTGCTCCTCTTCGCAGGCGGTGAAGTCGCGCTACAAGCTGACCAGGCCCAACCTGCACGGCCAGCGCCCGCGGGTCGCGATGAAGGTCGCGGTTTCGGTCTTCGCCGACAAGCTTTCGCTGAGAGGTGAAGCCGGCGGGGTCGAGGCCGAGGTCGAGGTGGCCGGGCGCTACGACAAGGCGCGCGACGCCGCGCTGGTCGAGGCCGGAGTGCGTTGGGCGCTGGAGAAACTGGGCGACACTCGGCTGGCGCTGGGCGAGCTGGAGCTGCGCAATCCCGAGGGTCTGTTCGTGCCGGTCTCCAAGGCCAACGAGGCTCGGCGGCTGCTGGCGGAGAAGCTGGAGGAGCGGCTGCGCGAGAGCGCGAAGACCAGGGTGGAGGAAGTCAAAGCCGAGGTCCTGACCCGGTCGGTCCGAGCGGAAGGCCCCTCGACTCCGGCCTCGCAAAGCGAGGCCTACGCTCGGGGTGACCGGGGATCTCCTACGGGAACTGCCCAGTCGCTTCACTGGTCGATCAAGGTCGACAAGGTCGCCTCGCTGTCCGAGCTCACCAAGGAAGATCTGGCGGACCTCGACGAAGTGGTGGTCGACATCGGCCGCGAGTCGCTGGCCAACCTCACCTCTGCGCTCGACCAACTGGCGACCAAGATCGATCGCCAGCGGATTCGTCTGGCGCTGCCGCTGATCACCCGCGGCTGGGAAGAGCGGGCGCTGAACCACAAGATTTCCGAGTTGCGCAAGGCGGGCTACGCGCGCTGGGAGGGCGGCAACATCTCGGCCTGGGGAATGCTCGGGCTGGCGCCAGACGCGAGCGCGCCCACGGATTTGCTGAGCGCCGACTGGTCTCTCTACGTGCTCAACCGGGCTGCGGCGCAGAAGCTGCTCTCGATGGGAATCGGCCGATTCACGCTCTCGGTGGAGGACGGGTTGGAGAACATGAAGCCGCTGTTGGCGGAACACGGCGAGCGGGCGCAGGTGGTGGTCTTTCAGGACACCCCGCTGTTCATCTCCGAGTCCTGCCCGTACGCGACGCTGGCCGGCGGCTGCCCCGGGGTGGGCAACTGCAAGTTCGAGCAGATGGAGATGACCTCCAGCCACGGCGAGGACTCGCTGGCGATCAGCGAGCGCTGCCGGACTGTCGTGGTGAGCAAGAATCCCTATAGCCTGGGGCCCAAGCTCTCTGCGCTGGCCGCGGCCGGGGCGCGGCGGGTGCGCGCCGATTTCCTCTTCCGCAGCTATCAGCCGGCGGAGGTGGCGCGTATCTTCCGTGGCTTGAGGCAGGGGAGCGAGCTGCCCTTCGGGCACATCGGCAATTTCGAGCGCGGCCTGAGTTGAGCGGGAGGAGGGGACCCGATGATCTGCGTCAGCCTGTCCGGCCCGAGCCGGCAATGCCTCGCTCTGATGAAGGGCTGCGAGATGGTCGAGCTGCGGCTCGACCTGATTCCGGATGCCGCGAACCATCTGCGCGAGCTCTTCGGCGGCAAGGTGCCGACGGTGGCGACCTGCCGCCCGGGAAAGCTCGACCTCGCCGCTCGGCGGGCCCTACTCGAGGGAGCCATCGCCGCGGGGGCGGACATCGTGGACATCGAGCACGACGCCGACGCCTGGCTGCGCCGCGGGCTGATTCGCTTCGCCAAGTCGCACAAGTGCCGCGTCATGCTCTCGATTCACGACTTCGACAAGACGCCCTCAAAGAAGGCGCTCGATCGGCTGGTGAATCGCGGCTTCGTGCGCGGGGCGGACCTGGTGAAGGTGGCCTGTCAGGTGAATTCGCCGGCGGACGCGGCGCGGCTGCTGGGGTTGCTCGAGTCGGGCAAGCCGATGGTGGTGGTGGGCATGGGCAAGCAGGGCACGCTGGTTCGGCTGCTGTCGCCGAGGCTGGGCAGCGAGTTCACCTTCGCCGCGCCGAAGAAGGGAATGGAGACGGCGCCCGGGCAACTGGATCGCCGCTCGATGGAGAGGGCGATGGCCCGAATCGGCCAGCTCGTCGGCGCGAGAGGGAAATCGTGAAGCCCCTGGAGCTTCCTGCGCTTTTCGGCGTCGTCGGCAACCCGGTGGCCCACAGCCTCAGCCCGGCGATGCACAACGCGGCGTTCGAGGCGCTCGATATCCCCGCGGTCTACCTGCGGCTGCAGGCGCGCGACGCCAAGAGCGCGCTGCGTACCGCGCGGTCGATGGGAATGCGGGCGCTGAACATCACCGCGCCGTTCAAAGAGGATTTCGCCAAGCTGGCGGGGAAGCTCAGCCCCGAGGCCAAGGCGGTGGGCGCGGTCAACACGCTCGACCTGCGGCCGAAGAATTCCATCGGCTACAACACCGACATCGACGGAGTGATCTCGTCGTTCCGAAGCGCGCAGCTGCCGATCCGCGGGCGGACGGCGGTGGTGTTGGGGGCGGGCGGGGCGGCGCGGGCGGCGGCCTATGCGCTGCTGTCGGCGGGGGCAAACGTCACCATCGCCAATCGCACCGCGGACAAGGCGCGCCAGCTCGCGAGGCAGCTCGGCTGCCGGGTGGTGTCGTTGAACCCGGAGCAGCTCGGGCCGGTGCTGGCCGAGGCCGAGCTCATCGTTTCGACTCTCAGCACGGCGGAGCGGGTGATTCCGGCGAAGCTGCTGGCACCGCAGTCAGTGCTCCTGGACGCGGTCTACGGGAGCGAGACGGCGCTGGCGCGCGATGCCCTGCGGCGCGGGTGCGGGGTCCTCGATGGTCGGTCCTGGCTGGTCTACCAGGGGGCGCTGGCGTTCCGAGTCTTCACCGGGCTGGTGCCGCCGCTCGGCGACATGTGGCACGGGCTTTCGGAGAAGCAGCGGCCGAAGCGCAATCTGGCGCTCATCGGGTTGCCCGGCGCCGGAAAGAGCCAAGTGGCGCGGGAGCTTGGGAAGATCTCCGAGTTGGCGACGCTCGACCTCGACGCGCAGATCGAGCGGGCGGCGAAGAAGAGCATTCCCGAAATCTTCGCTAAGGCAGGGGAGAAGGGCTTTCGCAAGCTGGAGCGCGAGCAGTTGGCCAAGGCGGTGAAGCGGCGCGGCGTGGTGCTGGCCTGCGGGGGCGGGGCGGTGGTCGACCCCAAGAATTTCGCCGCGCTGCACTCGAGCTGTTTGGTGATTTGGCTCTGGGCCGAGCCCAAGGGTTGCGCCAAGCGGATTGAGCCGGGGACTCGGCCGCTGCTGCATGGGCGGTCGCCTTTGGCGCGGCTGGAGAAGCTGCTCAAGGATCGCAAGGGTGCTTATGCCCGGGCTTGCGATCTGGTGGTCGATACCGAGGGGATGACGGCTCGGGAGGTGGCGCGGCAGGTTTTGGGGGCTTGGGAGTAGGCTAAGTGAAGGGCGGAACCGCTTGCGGGCTTCGGGTACTGCAGGGCTTCAAGTGGCTCCAGAGGTGGGTGGCGCTAAGCGATGAAACTGGTCCCCGAGTTAGACCCTGGGCTTATGACGTGGCGGATTCTGCGACATAGTTCCGCCTTGGGGCTGCATTGCCTTGGTCAGATTGACTTGGATAGGCGAAGAGCATCGGCAAAGGCTTCTTGAACCATGAGTGCTCTTCCTGAGTTGGGGCTTTTGGGGCTTCTGGTCATCTGCCTTGGCGTCCTAATCGATGGCATGATGATTGTGATAGTGGTGCATGCCCACATTCGCGGACGTCGTAGTTCATCTGTGCCGGTGGCGGGCGCGCTCCTCTATCTCCTTGGAGGCCAAATCTCGCAGATGGGAGGAGTGTCGGACCGTTGGCGGTTGGTGGCTGTCCTATTGTTCTTTCACGTTGTTTGGAACCTCGCTCTGGTTCCACTGCTATCGTCCGGGACGAAACAGCGCTGACAGCAACCCCTCCAGCGCCCGGGAGCGGCTGGTCGAGGTGCGGTTCCAGAAGGCCGCGGACCAGGCCTACATGTTTCGGATTCCTTCCAGGTAAGGAATCCTTCCAGCGGTTTAAATCAGCCCAGAAGCTCCACCAAAGTCGCCCCCCAACCCCCAGCCCCTTCCTCCGCCGTCCGGAAAGCCTTGATCCCCGGATGCCGCTCCAGCACCCGCCGCACCGTCTCCCGCAGCTGCCCGGTCCCCTTGCCATGGATGATCCTCACCTCGAGGATCCCGCGCGCCCGGCACTCCTCCAGGTAATCCCGCACCAGCTGCGGAACCTCCTTCGGCCTGAAGGTGTGCAGGTCGAGCACCCCGTCGATCGGGATCTCGACCTGCTCCGGATTCTCGTCGTGCTCTTCGGCCATCAGTGCCGCGTCTTCTCGTAGGTCCCGACCATCTCGGCCTTGGCCAGGATGTGTCCCTGCATCGCCTTCTCCAGCTTGGCCTTGTCCGGCTTGCCCAGGTCGGGCAGCTCGGTGTCGAGGGCGTAGAGCTTGAAGAAGTACCGGTGCCGTCCGGTCGGCGGGCAGGGTCCGCCCCAACTGGTCTTGCCGTAGTTGCTGGTTCCCTCTCTCGTGCCCTTAGGGAGGTCCTTCTCCGCCACGCCTTCGGCCAAGCCGGCGGTGTTCGGCGGCAGGTCGTAGACCAACCAGTGGACCCAGGTCATCTTCGGCGCCGCCGGATCCGGCGCGTCGGGGTCATCGACGATCAGCGCCAGGCTCTTGGTCCCCTGCGGCGCGCCGCTGAACTGCAGGGGAGGGGACCGGTCCGGTCCCTCGCAAGTGAACTGGCTGGGCATCGCCCCCTGGTTGCTGAAGCTCGGCGAACTGATCTGCAGCGACATCGCATCCGCTCCTTTCTGTCCCCCCGGCGCCGCGGCGACCGCCAACACTGCCAGGAGGATGGCGAGGGCTCGCATCGGCTCTCCTTGCTCGGCGCGGCCGGCCGGCGGCCGCCGAAAAGTCGGATAAAGTGCGGCGTTCTGCAGCCGGCATTTTGTACCATCCGGCTTCTTGCTTCCGCATCGACGAGGACCCACGCATGGCGCAGCCCGCCCGCTACCGCATCGCAGTCAACCCCGCCACCCACGAGCTGGAGTGCGAGCTCAAGCTCGACGGGCTCTCTGGTGCCCCGCTCCTCCTGCAGACGCCTTCCTGGGTCCCGGGCGCCTACGGCTTCATGAAGTATGGGCGCGACCTCACCGAGGTGAAGGCGCGCGACGGCGCCGGCAAGCCGCTCTCCGTCGAGCGGGTCGGCTGGCAGGGCTTCAAGGTCGAGGGCGCGCGCGAGCTCACCGTCTCCTTCAAGGCCTACGCTTTCGACCACGCCTGGGGCGAGCTCTCCGGCCTCGTCGGCCACGAGAACGCCATGCTCCTGGCCACCCGCTACCTCTTCGCCCCCGAGGTCGCTGGCCCCTGCCTGGTCGAATACCAGCTCCCCAAGGGCTGGGAACTCCACCATCCGGCCGGGGCCGCGGTCCGCGGCGCCAACACCTTCGAGTACCCCTCGTTCGCCGCCCTGCTCGACACCCCGGTGATCGCCGGGCGCTTCGACCTCAAGACCCGCAGCCTGGGCGGCGCCAAGTTCCACGCACTCTTCCTCGACCGCACTGTCGGCTTCGACAGTCAAATCGAGGGCTTCCTCGACGACCTGATGAAGCTCGCCGAGCAGTGCCGCGCGTTCTTCGGCGGCTTCCCGTTCCCGGCCTACTCCTTCATCTTCACCTTCAATCCGCTGGCGCACTGGGGCCTGGAGCACGCCAACGCCACCACCATCGCCCTCGGCGAGAACACGCTCATCGATCCCACCGAGCGTGCCCGCGCGCTGCGCGTCTGCGCCCACGAGCTCTTCCACGCCTGGAACGTCTGCCGCCTCAAGCCGGCGCCGCTCGGCAAGCCGGACTTCACCCACGGTTCCTTCCCCGAGGCGCTGTGGGTCAGCGAGGGCCTGACCCGCTACTACGAGTTCGTCCTCTGCGCCCGCGCCGGCATCTACACCCCGGCTCAGGTCCTCAGCAACCTGGTCAACTACTTCCAGCAGCTCTCGGCGTTCCCCGCCTACCGCCGGGTGAGCCTCATCGACTCCTCGCGCGCCACCTTCCTCAACCACAACAAGTTCCCCGGCAGCGTCAACACCACCATCGACTACTACGACGCCGGCATGCTGGCCGCCTTCGACCTCGACGTGGCGCTGCGCCTCGGGAAGAAGCCGACGACCCTCGACGCCGCCTTCGCCGCATTCTTCCGCGACTTCGCCGGCAAGGGCGACGGCTTCACCCACGCCCAGGCCGTCGAGGGGCTGTGCGGCGGAGATTCGGAGATCGCCGCCCTGATCCGCCGCGAGGTCGAGGAGCCGGGCAACCTCGCCACCGCCGCCACCCTGGAGAAGCTGGGCTTCAAGGTCGGCTGGGAGGAAGCGCCGAACCTGGGCATCGTCATGGCCGAGACCGGCGCCGCCATCGCCAACCTCCTCGACGACAGCCCCGCCGGCAGCTGCGGCCTGGCCCCCGGCGACGAGATCCTCCGCGTCAACGGCTACGCCTTCTCGGCCAAGGCCCTGAGCTGGCTCGTCGCCCACGAGAGCTCGATCCGCCTCGAGGTCAAGCGCGGCCACCAGGCCCTGGCGTTCGAGATCGCACCCCGGAAGCGCCGCCGCATCGCCTCGCTGCGCTGGGCCGGAAATGACTCACAACTCGGGCACTTGCGGGCCTGGCTGGGACGTCCGGAACTTGGCTTCGCGCCGGACGAGGCCATTCCCCTCAGCGCGTACGAGAACTTTCATGGTATCCAGACTGCTCTCTGAGCCACTGTGTTGGCTTTAAGGTTCAAAGGAGATTCCGACAATGGCTGACCGTCCCGTCCAGATGCTGTTGCTCGCCAGCTACTTCAAGGGCGAGCGCTTCATGCAGCAGGCCAAGGCCCGCGGCGCCAAGTGCTACCTGCTGACGCAGGAGAAGCTGCTCAACAAGGAGTGGCCGCGCGACTGCCTTGAGGACGTCTTCGCCCAGCAGAACGACTCCCCGGTGCTCAGCACCGTCAACACCGTCAGCTACCTGGCCCGCCGAATCCGCTTCGACTGCATCGTCGGACTCGACGACTTCGACGTCGAGGTGGCGGCCTCGCTGCGCGAGCACCTGCGCATCCCGGGCATGGGCGAGACGGTGGCCCGCCACTTCCGCGACAAGCTGGCCTGCCGCATCAAGTGCCGCGAGGAGGGGATCCCGGTCCCCGATTTCACCCCGGTCTTCAACGACGAGCAGGTCGCCGAGTGGATCGCCCGGGTGCCGGCCCCCTGGATGCTCAAGCCCCGCTCGGAAGCCAGCGCCACCGGGATCACCAAGGTCGAGTCCGCCGAGCAGCTGTGGCAGCTGCTCGAGGAGCGCGGCGATCGCCGCTCGCACATGCTGCTCGAGCAGTACCTGCCCGGCGACGTCTGCCACGCCGACGCCCTGACCAACGACGGCAAGGTGGTCTTCGCCGAGTACCACCGCTGCGGCACCCCGCCGTTCAACGTCGCCCATGGCGGCGGCGTCTTCACCACCACCACCATCGAGCGCGGCTCCAAGGAAGAGAAGGAGATGCGCGAGCTGAACGAGAAGGCCCTGACGCGCCTGGGCCAGGTGCGCGGCGCCAGCCACATCGAGTTCATCCGCGCCAAGGCCGACGGCAAGCTCTACCTGCTCGAAACCGCGGCCCGCGTCGGCGGCGCCCACATCGCCGAGACCGTCGAGGCCTCCACCGGCATCAACCTGTGGGCCGAGTGGGCCAACCTCGAGGTCGATGCCGGCAAGAAGCCCTACGAGCTGCCCAAGAACCGCAAGGATTACGCCGGCTTGCTGATGTGCCTGGCCAAGGAGGAGCGGCCGGACCTGACCACGAACTACAACGCCCCCGAGGTGGTCTTCCGGGCCCCCGAGCCCGCCCACGCCGGGCTGATCGTCCGCTCGCCGGATCGCAAGCGGGTGCTGGCGCTGCAGGAGGAGTACGAGAAGGGCTTCCACCGCGACTTCTTGACCTTCATGCCGCCACCGGTGCGCGCGACGCACTGAGGTCTTAAGGGGCCGGGCGCTTCGGCGCTCGGCCCCTTTCTCTTTGGCGGCTCGGATGTTGAGATGGTCTTGATCCGGTCAGCCGGAGGCCGAGCGCCCCTCGACTCCGGCCTCGACAGGCTCGGCCTCCGCTCGGGGTGACCGGATCGGCAGTATCGGATGCTGGCAGCATTTTGAGAGAGGTCGACCGTGGACAAAGCCCGCCGCGCCCTGTTCAACGCCGCCTTCAGCGAGCAGCGCTTCCAGAGCTACATGCAGCGCCTGGAGCGGAAGGTCGGCCCGGTCCCGTTCCGGGTGGCCGAGACGCCGCTCTTGGTGACGCCCAAGCTGCGCGACGAGCTGGTGGCCAACGCCCAGGCGCTGGTCGGCCAGCTCTCCAAGCCCGAGACCCTGGCCCAGCTGCGCAAGGCGGTCCCGGCGCGCTACGACGTGCCGAACATGGACAACCTGCCCAACACCGTCCAGGTCGACTTCGCCCTGGTGGACGACGGCAAGGGCGGGCTCACCGGCAAGCTGATCGAGCTGCAGGGCTTCCCCTCGCTCTACGCGCTGATGCCGGTGATGGCCGAGACCTGGGGCGAGGAGCTGCAGACCTGGCCCGGCCTGGAGAAGCAGCAGTGGAGCTGCCTGGTCGGCAACGACCGCAAGCGGGCCCTCGAGGTGATGGGCCGCACCTTCCTCGGCGGCAACGACCCGGAGCAGGTGGTGCTGGTCGACTACGCTCCCGAGCAGCAGAAGACCTCGCCCGACTTCGTGGCCACCCAGCAGTTCTTCGGCATCGACGCCGAGTGCGTCACCCGGCTCGAGGTCGACGGCCGCAAGGTCTACCGGCGCAAGGGCGGCAAGCGGATCCAGGTCAAGCGCATCTACAACCGGATGGTGTTCGACGAGCTGGAGGTCAAGAAGGTCCCGGTGCCCTTCAAGTGGAACGACCCGCTCGACGTCAGCTGGTGCTCGCATCCGAACTGGTACTGGGTCTGGTCGAAGTACAGCCTGCCGCTGCTCGACCATCCCTCGGTGCCGCCCACCCGCTACCTGTCGCAAGTGGGCGAGCTTCCTCAGGATCTGTCGCGCTACGTGCTCAAGCCGCTGTTCTCGTTCGCCGGCTCGGGCGTGGTGATCGACGTGACCAAGGAGGAGGTGGAGAAGGTCCCCGCAGACCAGCGCGGCAACTGGGTGCTGCAGAAGAAGATCGAGTACGCCGCGGCGCTGCACATGCCCGAGGGGCACGGGGTCAAGGCCGAGGTCCGGGTGATGCTGGCCCGTCCGCCCGAAGATGCGGGCTTCACGCCGCTGCTGCTCTTGGTGCGCACCTCGCGCGGCAAGATGCTGGGCGTGGACTTCAACAAGAACCTGACCTGGACCGGCGGCAGCGTCGGCATGTGGCCCGCCGGCGAGTAGCCGTCGAAGGGCGACGCGTTGTGCGCCTCGCGCCGCGGGATCGCGCCCGGGAAGGGATCGGGCGGTCGCGCGTTTCACCGACAGTTTCTGCTTGACCGGCGGCCGCAAAGGGGCAGACTGCGCCGGCCAACGGGGCGCCGGGCCTTGCAGGTCAAGGCGCGGCCAGGGTCGGCAGCGTGCGTGCCGGAGTTGGCGAGAGCCGGGGGGCTCATGAGCGATCACGCGGTCATCGTCCGTTTCAGCTATCCCGAGCCGAACCTCAGCGAGCTCTATCGGCTCGAGGATCGGCTCGAGGACGCCCTGATCTCCACGGGCGAAGGGGAGTGCGACGGGCACGAGCTCGATCGCGAGGGTGGCGACGCGACGCTCTTCCTGTACGGCCCCGACGCCGACAAGCTCTTCGCCAGGGTGCGGCCGATCCTGCAGTCGGCGCCCTGCGTCCGCGGCGCGGTGGTCCGGCTGCGCTACGGCCCGCCGGAGAACGGGGTCCGCGAAGAGCGGGTGCTGCTGGGCCGCAAGCTGCACGACATCCATTAGCCCCCTCGCTCTCCGGCGCTCCGGGCTCCCTGCCGAGCCTCGGCATCCGCTCTCCAGCGCCGCTCCCGGCCGCTCCCCATTCTCCCGGTCGCAAGGTCTCCTGGGTCCCGCCCGCGCCTCCGCTGTGACGCCGGCCGCCGGGCGAGCTAGGTTGATGAGGTGATTACCCTCGCGCAGATCATCCTGGCCGGGCAGCGACAGGCCGCCCTCGAGGCGGTCCAGGCGGGCATGAGCGCTCGCGCCACGCCCGAGGACACGGTCGGCCCGCTGCTGGCAGCGCTGCTGCAGAACGACAGCGAGCTGGCTCGCGCCCTTTTGCAGCACGGCGCCGACCCCAGCGAGGCCGACTCGTCGGGCTTCATGTTCCCGCTCTACATCGCCATCCGCGCCGGCGACGCGGAGATGGTCTCCGAGCTGATCGCCGCCGGGGCCAGCCTCAACTTCCGCAACCGGCCGCAGGGTCGCTCCGCGCTCTGGCTCGCCGCCCAATCCGGCAACCTGGAGATCCTCCGGCTCCTGCTCGACGCCGGCGCCGACCCCACGCTCGAGGACGCCGACGGGGCCACGCCCTTCGCCATCGCCGGGGCCATGGAGCACCGCGACTGCGCTCAGCTGCTCGAGAGCCGCTCCTCTGCGCAGCCGGCCAGCAAGCCGGTCGAATAGCGCGCAAAAGAGAAGAGGCGGACGCCGGAAAGGCGTCCGCCTCGAGGGGTGCGGCTCGTGAGGAGAGGAGGCTACAGCCCGGTCATCGTCTCCTGCATGACCCAGTCGACCACCGCCTTCAGGTCGCCGTTGGTCTTGGTGTAGACCTCGATCTGCCGGTGGGCGCTGGTGCCGCGCTCGGCGATCTGCTTGATCCGCTCCATGTGCTTCTCGGTGCCGAAGAGCTGGGCGGTGTCGGCGCACACGTCCACCAACTCGTTGATCAGCTCCTTGAACGGCCGCTCCTCGGCCATGCCGAAGTCGATCAGCTTGGCCTCCGAGCCGTAGCGCACCGCCCGCCACTTGTTCTCGTCGATCAGCGAGCGCGAGTAGGTCCGCCAGGCGGTGTTGCGCCGGTACATCAGGTACAGCCGGGCCATCAGCGCCTGGATCAGCGCCACCACCGACACCGTGTCGTCGATGTTGGTGGGCATGTCGCAGATCCGCACCTCGACGGTGTCGAACTTGTAGTGGGTGCGCACGTCCCACCAGATCTTCTTGCCGTTGTCGATGCAGTTGGTGCGGATCAAGAGCTTGGTGAAGTTCTCCAGCTGCTCCGCCGACTCGAACTCGTCGGGGATGCCGGTGCGCGGGAAGCGCTTGAAGACCTGGCTGCGGTAGCTCATCAGCCCGGTCTTGCGCCCCTTCCAGAACGGCGAGGAGCAGGTCAGCGCCAGGATGTGCGGCAGGAAGTAGCGAACCTGGTTGGCCAGCGCCAAGGCCACCGCCTTGTCCTTGATCCCCACGTGCACGTGCAGCCCGAACACCAGGTTGGCCCGGGCGATGTCCTGCAGGTCCTCGACGATCTGGTGGTAGCGCACCCCGTCGGTGATGTCCTGGGCCTTCCAGTCGGAGAAGGGGTGGGTCGAGGCGGCGGCGATGCGCATCCCGCCGCGGCGCGCCAGCTTGTCCAGGTCGCCGCGCATCTCCACCAGCTCGCTGCGCACCTGGTTGACGTCCTTGCAGATTCCGGTGCCCACCTCGACCATCGACTGGTGCATCTCCGGCCGCACCCGCTCGCGCAGCACCGCGTGCCCGTCCTCGATGAGCTTGCTGATGTAGCTCTTGAGCTCCCGGGTCTCGGGGTCGATGATCTGGTACTCCTCTTCGACTCCCAGGGTGAACTGTCCGTCGAGCATGGTGGCACTCCGTGAGCGTGTGGTGCGGCGGCAGTTGGCGGTGGGTGACCGCCTGGCTCCTCGCCAGGCAGGCGTCCTAAGTTCCCGCGATTAAGCCATATTCCCAGTTCGGCGAAAAGGCGGGCCGGCGGGGGGCGCGGGAGGGGCCCCTCGCCGGACGCGGTGCGTCAGCCGGCCTTGCGGATGGTGGCCCACTCGCCGACGCCGGCCGGGCGCGGGGCCGGCTTCTGCTGGTACTTGTTGAAGGTGTAGCTGGGGTTGGTCTGCCGGCCTTCGCGGGCGGCCTTGATGGCGAACTTGGCCATCTGGTCGACGGCGATGTTGAAGTGCTTGGGGAGGATGGACTTGACGTCCATGTCCGGGGCCGGGTTGGTGAAGTCGATGGCGTAGGGGACGCCGTCCTTGATGGCGAACTCGACCGAGTTCATGTCGTAGCCCAGGGCCTGGTTGAGGGCCCAGGCGCCGTCGAGGACCTTCTTCTCGGTCTCCTTGTCCATGAAGTTCTCGGTTTCGATGTACTCGCCGCGCCCGTACATCCCCTTGGTCGACTTGGGGTCGTAGCGGATGGGGAGGATGAACTCGCGGCCGATGCAGATGCAGCGCACGTAGTTGTCGAAGTCGATGAACTGCTGCAGGGTCATCACCAGGGTCTTCGAGTCGTTGTAGGCCTTGAACAGCTCCTCGAGGTTGTTGACCTTGGTGACGTTCTTCCAGCCACCGCCGTCGGCCGGCTTGAGGATCGCCGGGAAGCCGACGTAGTCGACGATCTGCTCCCAGTCGATGGGGAACTGCAGGTTGCGCAGCGAGCGCTGGGGGTCGATCGACGGGATGTAGCTGTTCTGCGGCAGCATCACCGTGCGCGGGACCTTGACCCCGATCTTGGCGGCCAGCGAGAAGCCGAAGAACTTGTCGTCGGCGCTCCACCAGAACGGGTCGTTGATGATGTAGCTGCCGGCCAGGGCCGCCGTCTTGAGGAACATCCGGTAGTAGGGGACCTCGTGGCTCAGCCGGTCGATGATCACGCGGTAGGGAGGCTTGTTGACCTCGCTGATGCCGCCCAGGGTGCACAGCTCGGCCTTGAAGCCGGGGGTCTGGTTGACCTTCTCGATGAAGGCCCGCGGGAAGCTCTCCTCCCAGCCGACGATGATCCCGATGCGCTCGCTCATGTGCCGTCCTCTCAGGGGTTTTCTGCCGCCTCTTGCGCCGGCCTGGGCCCTGCCCGAAGGACCGGGCGCCCGCCGGCTTGCCAATGATGGTTTGCGGAGAGCCGCCTCGCCGCCATCCGCGAGGCTATTTATACCGCCGCGGCGTTGGTCTCCGACCGGAATTCGTCCATGTCCTGGATCGGCTCGCCGAGCTTGACCCAGCCGCGCAGCTCGGCCAGGGCGTTGAAGCGCTCGGTCAGCCAGCCGGGGATCACGAAGGCGAACGTCCGGGCGACCCGGTGCGGGTCGTCCATGGTCTTGACCATCCGCTTGTAGACCGCCTCGCCGTAGGCCTGCGTGACCTCGGTGGCGGTGGCCGGGCGGTTGACCCAGGCCATCACTCCGGCCCGGTCGGCCTCGGGGTGGAACTGGGTGCCGACGATGCCCGGGGCGAACTCGAAGGCGGTCAGCGCCTCGCCCTTGTCGTGCTTGCCGGGGCGGCTCTCGCGCGCCAGCAGCCGGCCGCCCAGCTCGGAAAGCCGCTTCTGGTCCAGGTCCACCGCCTCCCAGTGGCGGTTCTCGAAGGCGAAGATCCGGTCGCCGAAGTACTGGAAGACCGCCGAGTGCTTGCCCTCCTCGGTGGCGTAGGCGGGCATGATCCCGAAGCGGCAGCCCTGCGGCCGCAGGCGCATGGTGGCCACCTTGAAGTGGATGGTGGCCAGCTCGAAGGAGTGGCAGACCAGCATCGCCGCCGGGGCCCCGGGGACCTTGGCGGCGTTCTTCTCGGCCACCAAGTCCAGCGTCTTGCGGAAGCCCAGGCCCCAGGCGTCGTCGAAGCCGTCGAACGGCGAGCCCGGGCCGCCGGAGCCGAGGATCAGGTCGGCGTCGGGCGCCGGCAGCTCGCCCAGGTTGCGCGGCTGGACGTGCTGGAAGGTGACTTCCAGGCCCGGGTTGGCGGTCTTGGCCCGGACCTTCAGGGCGTCGACGATGCGGCGGAAGCAGCGGGTGCCCTGGTTGGCGACGCCGTTGTTCATGTCGACCAGGCAAATGCGGAGCGGCTCTTTCTTCATGATCGGTCCAATTGTAGTAGAAGAGTGCCGCTTATTGCACCGAGAAGGGCCTCGAAGGCAAGGGGAGACCTGGCGAGGCGGATTCCGAGGCGAAACGAAGAGGTCGCAGACGTGCCACACCGAGCCAAAGCCGTCGCAGTCCAGGGCCCCCACTTCGATCCGCGCAGCCAGGCGCCGCTGCCCATCGCCGAGCGGATCGGCGCCGACCCGCGCTTCACCGGCCACGGAGTGGTGGCGGCCTTCCTCGACTCGGGGTTCTACGCCCACCCCGACCTGACCACGCCCTTCTCGCGCATCCACGCCTACTACGACCTGGTCCACGGCAAGGCGGGCAACGAGTCGAACCTGCAGGACACCGGCGACGCCTCGGCCTGGCACGGGATGATGTCGAGCGTGGTGGCGGCCGGGAACGGGTCGCTGTCGGGCGGGCGCTTCCGCTCGCTGGCGCCGGACCTGGGGCTGGTGCTGGTCAAGGTGGGGACGGTCAGCCGCATCCACCACGACGACATCGCCCGCGGGCTGGAGTGGGTGCTGGTCAACCGGGCGCGCTACGACATCCGCATCGTCAACGTCAGCTGCGCCGGGGACTACGAGGCCAGCTACCTGAACGACATCATCAGCCGCTTCGCCGAGGCCTGCGTGCGGGCGGGGATCGTGCTGGTGGCGGCGGTGGGCAACCGGGGCGATCGGCCGGGCTGGGTGCTGCCGCCGGCGAGCGTCCCGGCGGCGATCAGCGTCGGCGGGGTGGACGACGCCGGCAATCCGCGGCTGGGGCGGGTGAGCCTCTACCGCTCGAGCTGCGGGCCGACCATCGACGGGTTGCAGAAGCCGGAGGTGGTGACCCTGGCCGACTGGATCGCCGCGCCGATTCTCCCCAACACTCCGACCGCCAAGCAGGCGGCGCTCTTGTCGCTGCTGGATCGGACGCCGGACGATCAGCTGGTGAAGGTGATCAACGAGCACCACGGCGTCTACAAGCCGCTGGACGAGGTGCGTGGGCAGCCGACCTACCTGATCCGCGAGCTGGTGGCGGCCGGGCTGCGCGACGGGCTGGTGATCGACAAGCACTACAAGATGGTCGACGGCACCAGCTTCGCGGCGCCGATCGTGACCTCGGTGGTGGCGCAGATGCTGGAGGCCAACCCGTCGCTGACTCCGCAGCAGGTGAAGCGGATCCTGGTGACCACCGCGCAGCGGCTGCCGAACATCGACGTCACGCGGCAGGGATGGGGCGGGGTGCAGCCGAAGCTGGCGGTGGAGAAGGCGCTGGAGCTCAAGTCGCGGCCGCGGGTCGACGACACCGAGCTGTAGAACCCGACCGCCGTGACCCTCGACAACATCCACATCGTCCTGGTCGGCTCGCGCGACCCGCTGAACCTCGGTTCGGCGGCGCGGGCGATGAAGAACTGCGACCTCACCAAGCTGACGCTGGTGGCCCCGGTGCGCCGCGACGACGCCCGTGCCCGGCGGACCGCAGTGCACGCCGAGGAGATCCTCGAGGGAATGCGGGTGGTTGAGACGCTGGAGGAGGCGGTCGCCGACGCGGTGTGGGTGGTGGGGACCAGCTCGCGGACGCTGTCCGGGCGAGTGCCGCTGACGCCGCGGGAGGTGGGGCGCAAGGCGATCGCCGAGGCGGGGCAGGGCGAGGTGGCGATCGTCTTCGGCGGCGAGGAGAGCGGCCTCTCCAACGCCTCGCTGGTGCGCTGCCACGACCTGTCGACGATCCCCTCGGGCAGGGAGCAGCCCTCGTTCAACCTGGCGCAGTCGGTGATGCTTTACGGCTACGAGATCTTCCAGGCCTGGCGGGAGCAGGTGCCGGCGCCGGCGGCGCCGGTGCATCGGGCGCCCGACGCGATGCTGCAGCAGATGGAAGGCGCGCTGCGCGCCCTGATGATCGAGGCCGGATTTCCGGAGCCGGACCGCGCGCGCCACGGAGTGATGGAGCTGCTGTTGACGCTGCGCCGCTCGGGGCTCACCGCGGCCGAGGTCAAGCTGTGGCGGGCGGCGATCGAGGGGTTCCGCGGGGCGGTTCGGCGCGAGCCGAAGCAGAGCTAGCGCCTAGTCGCCTTCGAGTCCCGTCAGCTCGACGCCGAATCCTTGGGCGGCCCTTCGGACCCGAGCGGCGAGAGCACCATCGGCGCCCGGGTCCCGCCCGCGCGCTCGTGGGGCATCACCTCGCGCGGCGAGCGGAAGTACTGCATCGGGCTGTAGTGGAGCAGGTTCGAGACCCGGCTGGTGTAGATGCAGGCGTAGCGCTCGATCTGCTCGCCGAAGCGGCTGTTCTCGGTGCCCTCCTTGAACAGCAGCCCCCAGTGCTGGTTGAAGCCGCTCTCCACCTTCCCCTCGAGCAGGTCGGCCTCGGCGCTGGCCTCCTTGAGCGCCTTGCGCACCTTCTCCAGCTCCAGCTTCTCGCGCTTGCGCTGCTCCTCGACCTTCTCCCGCGACGGCGCCGCTGGCTCCTTCTCCAGCTTGCGCTCCAGCGCGTTGAGCGACAGCTTGCGCGAGTTGACCTCGTCGTCCAGCCGCGCCCGCAGCAGCTCCAGCAGCGCCAGCCTCCCCACGTCCTTGGCGCAGGCGTCGGTGTAGGCGATCTCGTCCTCCAGCTCCTCGATCACCATGCAGGTGCGCCACAGGCTGGACTTCTTGCTGCGCAGGATGTCGCCGTAGATGTGGTCGCCGACGTAGAGCACCCGCTCGCCGCCGATGCCCGACAACCTCTCGAACTCGCCCAGGTTTCCGCCCTGGTACACCTTGCCCCGCTCCAGCGACCGCGCCTCGCCCAGCACCGCCCCGCTGGCCGGGTCCACCTCCAGGAACGGCCGGGCCTCGGAGAAGAACCCCGGCTTGCCCGCCCCGACCACGATCACCTCGAAGTAGTTGCGCCAGCTCGGGTACTCCGGCAGGCAGCCGTCGAGCAGGTAGCGCATCACCACGTCGGTGTAGTCCCAGTAGCTGTTGGTCAGCAGGAACAGCCGCTTGCCGCCCGAGCGCAGCTTGTGCAGCGCCGGCCCCAGCTCCGGGTCCTTGACCACGAACCGCGGCAGGTCGGCCCGGATCACGCTCTTGAGGCTGTTGTCCCGGTGCACCTCGTCGATGCACTCGCGGATGTCCACGTACAGCTTGCCGAAGTCGACCTTCACCCCGGCCTTCTCCAGGCACTCGGTCACCTCGGCGTACAGGCAGGCCTCGGGCAGGGCGAACAGGGTGTCGATCCAGGCGAAGCGGTCCGACTTGAGGTCGATCTTCTCCTCCCGATAGACCCGGTGCTTGGTGTCGCGGTCGAGCAGCTGCCGGCCGTGGAAGGCGCGCCCGACGTGGAGGTAGCGGTCCATCTTCAGCAGGTTGCCCAGGGTCTTGTCCAAGGCCAGCCCGCGCATCACGAAGGAGTGGTCGTAGCTCACCTGCCGCAAAAACGCCGGGTAGCCGCGCTTGGCGATCATCCTCTCCAGGGTCATGTCGAACGACAGCTTCTCGATCGACTCCTTCTGGTAGATGGCCAGCGTGTAGTCCATGTCGAAGCCGACGGTCTCGATGTGCGCCAGCCGCAGGTTGCGGTTGACGAACACCTGCCGGTCGCGCTGCACCTCGTGGCGCGAGGGGCCCAGCAGCGCCGACAGCTCGGGGTCGGCAAGGACGTCGTGGAGCGGGGCGGGGGAGACGGCAGGATCGGCGCTGGGAGGTCGCACGGGATTGATTGCCATTCCTAGCTCGAAGGCGGGCTGGGCCCAGGGGTGGATTCCGCCGGGCCCCAACCGCGCCCGGCCGCCCCGCGGGCGGTAAATCATCATGTAACACGCACCTTTAGCCGCCGCCAATGGCTCGGACGGGGGCGCGGGGGAGAAGCCCGGGTTGGCGCAGTGCGGCGCCGCCGTGCCCCGCCGGCCACCGCGGGGCCATTGGAGAAAACAGCCGGGGCCCGATTTCTTGCCGGGTCGTCGGCCGCGTGTAGAGTGATTCGAGGCGCGCCAATCGTCGGGGCGCCGACCGCAAGGGGGCCACGATGGCCGAGGGCAAAGGGCTCAGAAGGAGGCGCGCTGGCCCGGCCGGCCGGGCCTCTGGCGAGAATGCCCCCGCAGCCCCGGGGATCAGGCAACTGGCTCACGCACGGCAGCACGAAGGAAATGGCAGGTCACTTTAACTGGACGCCAAAGTTCGTGCCGAGGGGGGCCACTGGCACGACGGCGCTCCCCTTCACTGTGAAAGAGGAGCGCCGGGAAGAGGCTGTGGCGTGGAGGCTAGCGCTCGGCTAGCGTGAGATTCTGACGGCACGTCCTTCAAGCACGTTTGTCACCACGCCCTCGTTGAGCTGAACGCAGTGCATCACGCAGGCATCGTCCCCAAGCTGTAGGCACGGGTCACAGTACCTCCAGGTCTCCTTCTCTTTGGATCCTTCCACCTTGGTGGGCTGCCCGAGAATACGCTTAACCTCATCTTTCTTCATCCCCACCCGGACGCGCCGAATTCGGGCTTCACGCGACTCGCATTGGGTAGAGACAACTGCGCCGTTTTCGATGTGGAAGACGAAGGTCGCAGGACGCACATGCTCGTTCCCCGCGAGCTCAAGAGAAAGCTGGTTGCCATTGCCTTGGCACTGCTTCACCTCTCTCCAAACGAAGAATTCACACAGGCGAGCCCGATCCTCCGGGTCCGGCGCGAACCTGGTGAGCGACGCCGTGCAGCCCTTGCTTGCCACCTCTCGGACTTCCTCTCGCAGCGCGGCACATAGCGCTGGCTCGACGGCCTGCGTCTGCGCTAAGACGAGCAATGCCAGCCTTAACATCGGACACCTCCGATTCGGGGCGACCCGTTCAGTTCAGCCCTCAGTAATGACCGGCTCCGTGGGTGATGTCCTGCAACGGTCCCGTGAAGAGCACGAGCTCAAGTTCCTCGAAGGCTCGTCTACCTGCTGCCGCGCACGAGGCGGTGGACGTGGCGCTCTGCTCGAAGCTCGCGCACCTTCCATCCTGCCAAGTTCCGAGCTGCGACATGGCGTAACGAGCGTGTCCGTACTCGTGGTAGATGACATCCGCCCGTTGCGTCCCCGTGAGACTGGAATCGACGACAATCCAGAGCTTGGCGTCGAGGGACAGGGTGCATTTCTTTTTGCATTCATCCCAATCGGCACTCACCCCCATCGGTATGCCATATGTGTTGCCCGGCACGCCGAGGCTTTCCTGCACGTCGCCTCTCGTGGTGAGCGTAATCGAGCTGCCTACTGAGCACAGAGCCCCGTCGGATCGATGTACGCAAGAGGGTTGTTGTTTGCGTAGGCGTAGGGCTGAATCGAGCGCCCGCTCACCGCCGCCGTCTCGATATGCCCTGGCATCTGCATCAAAGGCTCCACCGACAAATACCGCCCACTGCCTGGGTCATAATACCGGTGCCAATTCTCAAAGAGATCCGTCTCCTCATCGTAGTACTGCCCCGGGAATCTCAGCGGAATCCAGGTCGGACTCACCCCGGTGGCCGTCCGGTCATAGCGCCGGTACTCGCAGCTGTCGAAGCTCACGCCCTGGTAGGTGACTGAGTAGTCAGAGGTGACGATTGCGGCGGGCGGAGTCGCCCTTCAACTCCGCATGCAGGCACCGAACGCCAGCGACAGGCTGCGGTTTGAGAATTGTCGCGAAGCCGCCCGCGCCACCGCCAGTACCGGGGCTCTCCAGCGGTCTCTCCGCTTTGGCGCGCTCATGGTCGGCCGGGGGTTTATGCCCGGCAGGTGGCCGCCGAGTGCCGAGCCGGCCGCGGCAAGGCTGCCTTGGCGCGTTCGGTGCTGGCTCGCGAACGGTGTGGGCGGGCAGTCGCTGCCGGTCGCCTGGATGCTCCGCGACCGGCCGATCTTCCTCCCGGTCTTGTTCCGGCCCGGACCAGCCCGGGAGAGCGCTCCACGTC
>JBBIQS010000098.1:0-27587 GCA_037442205.1 Myxococcales bacterium | reverse complement strand
GCGCCATCCCCGGCAGCGAGAAGGTGCTGCTGCGGATTTTCCCGGGGATTCTGGCCGCGGCGCTCGAGGGCATCGAGGGCACCTTGCGCCAGCCCTACGGCTGCTTCGAGCAGACCTCGTCGGCGACCTATCCCAACGCCCTGGTCCTCGACTACCTGCGCCGCTCCGGCAAGAGCAAGCCTGAGCTGGAGGCCCGGGCGCTCGAGTACCTGCAGCAGGGCTACCAGCGGCTGCTCTCGTTCGAGGTCAATGGCGGCGGCTTCGAGTGGTTCGGCCGCGCTCCGGCCAACCAGGTCCTCACCGCCTACGGCCTGCTCGAGTTCGCCGACATGGCCCGGGTCTACCAGGTCGACCCGGCGGTCATTCGCCGCACCCAGGAGTGGCTGGTTTCCAAGCAGCGCTCCGACGGCAGCTTCGAGCCCGACCGGCAATCGCTCAGCGACGGTCTCTACCGCGACCAGTTCTCCGGCCGGCTGGGAGCCACTGCCTACATCACCTGGGCGCTGGTCGAATCGGGCTACCGCGGAATCGCCACCGATCGCGCCCTCGGCTTCCTGCAGTCGCGTTCCCGAGAGATCTCGGACGCCTACACCCTGTCGCTGGTCTCCAACGCCCTGCTCGCCGCGGGCCTCGACGCCCAGCCGCTCGTCGAGCGCCTCATTTCGCTGGCCGTCCAGGAGAAGGGCGGGCTGCGCTTCCCGGCCGGCGGCCGCACCGCGGTCTACTCGGCCGGACCCGCGGCCGACGTCGAGACCAGCTCGCTGGCATCGCTGGCCCTGTTCCGCACCGGCCAGCTGGACCGCGCGCGCTCGGCGCTCGACTACCTGCTGGCCACCCGCAGCCCGAGCGGCGCCTGGCCCAGCACCCAGAGCACGGTCTTGGCGCTGCGCAGCCTGCTGAGCGCCAGCGCCGGCGGCAGCGATCCCAACGCCGACGGCTCCATCGCCATCGACGTCGGCGGCCAGAAGGTGGAGCCGATCGCCATCCGCCCCGAGACCAGCGACCTGATCCAGACTGTGGACCTGACCCGCTTCGCCAAGCCGGGCGTGCCGCTGTCGGTCGAGCTGGCGCTGTCGGGCAAGGCCAGGGCCCAGTACCAACTGGTGACCATCGCCTACGTCCCCAAGCCGGTCCCCGAGGAGGCGCTGGCGCTCAAGGTGGATTTCGATCGGGTCACGCTGGCGCCGGACGACACGCTCACCGCCCGCGCCACCGCCACCTGGAAGAAGCCGCAGGCATCGGGAATGGTGATGCTGGCCCTCGGGATCCCCCCGGGATTCGAGGTCGAGCCGTCCTCAGTCGCCCAACTGGTGGCGCAGGGCAAGGTCGGCAAGTTCACGCTGACCGGCAAGGAGCTGCTGCTCTACGTCGATGCCCTACGGCCGTTCGAGCCGGTGCAGTTCGCCTACCAGCTGCGGGCCAAGTTCCCGGTGCGCGCCCAGGCCCCCAGCTCGCTGGCCTACCTCTATTACCAACCCGAGGTGCGCACGCAGTCGGCGGCGGTGCAGTTGGTGGTGAGGCGCTGAGGCCGTCACTCGCCCGGGCTGAAGATCGAAGCGCGCAGGCGGCTCTCGGGCCTCCTGCGCGCTTCTTTATTCAGCCTACGAAGTCAGCCAGGGCGGCCGCCTACGCCGTCACCTCTTCCAGCCCGTGGCAGCGCTTGTACTTCTTGCCGCTGCCGCAGGGGCACGGATCGTTGGGCTTCACCTTGGGCCCTTCGCGGTGGACGGTCTGCTGCTTGCCGGGCGCCGGGGCGCCGCCGGCCTGCACCTCGCCGCGGCCCTCCAGCCCGCGGGTGGCCTTCTTCTTCGACAGGTCGAACTCGTCCAGCGAGGCCCGGGCCTCCCTGGCCTGCTGCTGCTCGGGGGTCGGCTCGCGGCGGATCTCGGCACGCAGGAGGGTGCTGACCACGTTCGTGTTGATGGACTGCATCATCTGCACGAACATGTTGTATCCCTCCTTCTTGTACTCCTGCTTCGGGTCCTTCTGGCCGTAGCCGCGCAGGCCGATGCCCTGGCGCAGGTGGTCCATCGCCAGCAGGTGGTCCTTCCACAGGGCGTCGATGGTGGACAGGTACCAGTACTGCTCGAAGGCCCGGAACTTCCCCGGCCCGAAGCCGGTGTCGAACTCCTTCTCCTTGCCCTCGAAGCGCTTGAAGAGCACGTTCCAGATCTGCTCTTCCAGGTCCTCGCGGCTGTGGAAGCTGCTTCCCTGCAGGTTCATCTGCAGCGCGAACTGCTCCTTGAGCGCGTTCTCCAGCCCGACCAGATCCCAGCCGGTGGGGCTGCGGGTGGCGGCGAAGGCGTCGCAGGTCCCGAGGATCGACTCCTCCATCAGGTCCAGCACTCGCTCGCGGGCGTCCTCGAAGCTGACCGAGGTCTCGACCCGGTTCTTCTTCTTGGTCTTGGGATCCTCTTCGTACTCGACCAGCGGGAAGCCGGCGCCCGCCGCCAGCACCCGGCGCCGGAGCTTGTAGATGCTCTTGCGCTGCTGGTTCATCACGTCGTCGTACTCGAGCAGGTTCTTGCGGATGTCGAAGTTGTGCCCTTCGACCTTCTTCTGCGCCCCCTCGATCGACTTCGACAGCCAGCGGTGCTCGATGGGCTCGCCGTCCTGCATGCCCAGCGTCTCCATCAGCCCCTTGATGCGATCGGTGCCGAAGATGCGCATCAGGTCGTCCTCGAGGGACAGGTAGAAGCGGCTGGCGCCGGGGTCGCCCTGGCGGCCGGCACGGCCGCGCAGCTGGTTGTCGATGCGCCGGCTCTCGTGGCGCTCGGTGCCCAGGATGAACAGGCCGCCCAGCTTGACGACCTCCTCGTGCTCCTTGGTGCACAGCTCCTTGTGCTTGGCCAGCGCCTTCTCCACGTCGGCCGCGTGCTTGGCCAGCGCCTCCTGGTGGGCCTTGAGCTGCTCGGGGGTGGCCGGGCCGTCGGTGGGCAGCTCGGGAGCCGGACCCACTTCGCGCTTGGCGAGGAACTCCGGGTTGCCGCCGAGGACGATGTCGGTGCCGCGGCCGGCCATGTTGGTGGCGATGGTCACGCTCTTGATGCGGCCGGCCTGGGCCACGATCTCCGCCTCGCGCTCGTGCTGCTTGGCGTTGAGGACGTTGTGGGCGATGCCCCGCTTCTTGAGCAGCGCCGCCAGCGCCTCGCTCTTGGCCACCGAGGTGGTGCCGACCAGCACCGGCTGGCCGCGGTTGTAGAGGTTCTCGATCTCGTCGGCCGACGCCTTGAACTTCTCGCGCTCGGTCTTGTAGACCACGTCCTCGTGGTCCTGGCGGACCATCGAGCGGTTGGTGGGGACTACCGTGACGTCGAGGTTGTAGATCTTGGCGAACTCCTCGGCCTCGGTGTCGGCGGTGCCGGTCATGCCCGAGAGCTTGGAGTACATGCGGAAGTAGTTCTGGAACGAGATGGTGGCCAGGGTCTGGGTCTCGCTCTCGATCACCACTCCTTCCTTGGCCTCGATCGCCTGGTGCAGGCCGTCCGACCAGCGGCGCCCGGGGAGGATGCGGCCGGTGAATTCGTCGACGATCAGCACCTGCCCGTCGCGCACCACGTAGTGCACGTCGCGCTTGTAGAGGGTGTGGGCCCGCAGCGCCTGCTCGACGTGGTGGAGGGTCTCGATCTCCTCCGGAGCGTAGAGGTTGGCGATGCCGGCGCGCTTCTCCACCTTCTCCACGCCCGGGTCGGTGAGCATCACCGAGCGGTTCTTCTCGTCGAGGCTGTAGTCCTGGTCGGGGACCAGCCCGTGGACCACTGCGTCGATCTTGTAGTAGCGCTCGGTCGATTCCTCGGAGGGACCGCTGATGATCAGCGGGGTGCGCGCCTCGTCGATCAGGATCGAGTCCACCTCGTCGACGATGGCGAAGTTCAGCTCGCGCTGCACGTAGTCCTGCAGCCGGAACTTCATGTTGTCGCGCAGGTAGTCGAAGCCGAACTCGTTGTTCTGGCCGTAGGTGATGTCCGAGCGGTAGGCGGCCTGGCGCTCCTTGTCGGTGAGGTCGTGGACGATGCAGCCGACCTGCAGGCCCATGAAGCGGTGCAGCCGGCCCATCCACTCGCTGTCGCGGCGGGCGAGGTAGTCGTTGACGGTGACCACGTGCACGCCGCGGCCGGAGAGGGCGTTCAGGTAGCTGGGCAGGGTGGCGGTGAGGGTCTTGCCTTCGCCGGTGCGCATCTCGGCGATGGTCCCCTTGTGCAGCACCATGCCGCCGATCAACTGGACGTCGAAGTGGCGCTGGCCGAGCACCCGCCGGCCGGCCTCGCGCACCAGGGCGAAGGCCTCGGGCAGCAGGTCATCGAGCGAGCGGCCCTTCTGCACCTGCTCCTTCCACTCGTTGGTCAGGCGCGGGAAATCGGCGTCGGTGAGCTCGCGCATCTTGGGCTCGAGCTCGCCGACGCGGGCCACGATGGGCCGCATCCGCTTGAGCTCGCGCTCGTTCTTGGTGCCGACGATCTTCTTGGCGAAGTAGCTGAACATGGACTCCTGCCTGCCGCGCCTTGGGCCGCTATGCCTGGCGCCTTGCCGAGGGACCGGACGCTGGTCTTTTCGGGCTGCGCTTCTTGGTCGCTTCCGTGAGAAGTAACCCCTAGGTCCTCGCGAAAGCGCGCGACTCTAGCACCGTCGCCGAGGGCTCCGCCATGTATTACGCCCCTGGCGGCCGACCCTTTCCCAGAGGACGCAAACAGGCGAGATCGCTGGCAGATTTCGCCCTCGCCCTCCTCCTTCTTCCCCCTCAGAGGCTCGGCGGCGCCGCGGTCCAGCGCCCGAGCTTGAGAGCGTCCAAATCGGCTGGTCCCACCAAGAGCGGCGCAACGGCCCGTCGTTCCTCCCGAATCCGGGCCATCGGCGCGATGGTCCGAGGCTGCCTCAACGGCTTCGCCGGCGGCTGCCCGCGGATCTTCCCCTGGCGCTACTTGGCCGCCTGCGCGTGTGGGCGGATGCTCCCCTCGTCGTCGATCTCGGGAAAGCTCTCCGGAAAGTCCTGCTGGGAGAGCGTGCGCAGATGCGCCAGCGTCTGCTTGGCCGGGTCGGGCTTGGGCAGCCCCGGCTTCTCGACCACCAGCGGGTGGACCTTGGAAGCCAGCAGGTTGCCCAGCTTGTCGAAGCGGGCCTCGAGCACCAGCGACAGCCCGCACGCGCCCCGCAGATTGAACGGGCCGTAGGTGAGGAAGTTGCCGAGCGAGTAGTCGATGAGCTTGCCCTGGTAGATCTCCATCGCCCGCGGCAAGTGCGGCCCGAAGCCGACCACCAGGTCGGCCCCGGCGTCTACCAGGGCCCGCGCCGACTTCACCACCTCGCCGCGGTACTCGCTGCCCAGGTACTCGGGCCCGCGCGGCGTGTGCAGCGAGTTGCCGCCCTCGGTGCCGCCGTGCAGCCCGACCACCAGCACGTCCACCTTCTTCTTGGCCTCGCGGATCGACTCGGTGGCCGCGGCCAGGTCGTGGAAGGTGGCGAAGAAGTCGTTGTAGGGCTGGGTGAAGCCCAGCACCCCGACCTTGATGCCGTTCTGCTCTTTGACGAAGAGCTCGCCCTTGCGGCCGACGTGCGCGATTCCGAGCTGGTCGAGGTTCTTGAGCGTGTCCTCGTAGGCGTCGGAGCCGAAGTCCTGGATATGGTTGTTGGCCGCCTGCACCACGTCGAAGCCGGCCTCCTTGAGGTGGGCGCCAAAGGAGCTGGGGGTGCGGAAGGCGAAGACGTTGATCCCGTCGACCTTCTTCTTGGTGCCGCCGCGATCCGACAGCGGCGCGGCCAGGTTGCCGAAGGCCACGTCGGCGTTCTTCAGGATCGGCCTCACCGGATCGAAGATCCCGCGGCCTCCCTCGGGCGGCAGCGCCGGGTGCTCGGGCGGGTAGCTGGTCCCCATGACGATGTGCCCCACCGCCACCACCGTGACCGAGGGCGGCTGCGCGGCCGGCTGGGCGGCGGCCTGGGACAGAGCGAGCTGGGCGAGAAGGAGGGCAACGGGCATCGGGTCCTCGATTGAGTGAGCCAGCGCACCATAACGCAGCCGACCTCCCGGCCGCGCCGGAAAGTCGGGGCAGTTTCCCGAGTTGCCCGGCGATCGCCCGCTCGATGGCACTGCGGGCAACGCAGTCCTGACGCCGCGGGTGCGAGGTCGCAAATTTCTTGGGTGCGCGCATTCTCGCGCGCGGAGCTCCAGGAGGTCTCTCGGTCGGCATGCACACCGGCAGCCGGCGAATTGGATATCGGCTCGCGGTCTGGGCGAGCCAGTGGCCGGTCGAGCTTTTCAGCGCGCCCGCGACGGTCGCCCAGCCTCAGTGGCGCCCTGCGGTGGACGTCTATGAGGCGTGCGACGCGCTCGTCGTTCGGATGGAGTTGGCGGGCGTGTCGGAAGACGACTTCGAGGTCTCCCTCTACCAGGACGCGCTGGTGGTCGAGGGCGAGCGGCAGTGGCGCGTGCCGGGCGAGGTCGAGCACTTCCTCGCCGCGGAGATTGCCTACGGGCCGTTTCGGATCGAGGTGCCGCTGCCTTTCCCGGTGGACTCGACGGCAGTGCGCGCCACCTACGAAGACGGATTCCTCACGCTGCGCCTGCCCAAAGCGGAAGGAGCGCCGTGATCGGGAAACCTCCTTCTCGTCCCCGCGCCCCGCTGCCTGACGCGCTGCCTCAATTGCCGCTGCACGACGCGGTGGTCTTCCCGCTCACGGTGGTGCCGCTGGCGATCGGGCAGCCGGGCTCGGTGCGGCTGGTCGAGGACGCGATGCGCGCCGATCGGATGCTGTCACTGGCCACCCGGCGCCCCGGCGCCGAGACCGAGGTCTACCCGGTGGGCACCGCGGGAGTGATCCGGCAGCTGTTCCGGACCGAAGACGGGGTGCTGCGCATCGTGGTGCAGGGGCTGGAGCGGGTGCGGTTCCTGGAGCGGGTGCGCGAGGAGCCCTACGCGGTGGTGCGGCTGCAGGGCGCTCCCGAGACCGACCTGCGCGGGACCGAAGCCGAGGGACTGACCCGCGCGGCGGCGGACACCTTCATCCGGCTGCTCGAGAGCGAGCAGGCAGCGCAGATCGCCGGCGTGCTCGAGAGCCTGAGCGAGCCGCGCGAGGTCGCCTACCAGATCGCCGCCGTCGCGCCGATCGACGCTGCCGAGCGCCAGCGCATCCTCGAGATGGACTCGGTCACCGCCAAGCTGCGACGGCTGCTCGAGCTGCTGCAACACGAGGCCGTGGTGCGCGAGGTGCAGAAACAGGTCACGCGCGAGACCCGCCAGGGGATCGACAAGCAGCAGCGCGAGTACGTTCTGCGCGAGCAGCTCAAGACCATCCAGCGCGAGCTGGACGAGGCCGAGGGCGCCGAGGGCAGCGAGCTGCAGCGGCTGCGCAGGCGGCTGGAGAGCATTCCGACTCCCCAGGAGGTCCGCCGCGAGGTGGAGCGGGAGCTCGGCCGGCTGGCGCACATCCCCGACATCTCACCCGAGTACGGGCAGGTGCGCACCTGGCTCGAGTGGATCGCCGACCTGCCCTGGTCCAAGCCCCAGCGCGCCCCCATCGACGTCAAGCGCGCGCGCGAGGTGCTCGACGCCGATCACTACGATCTGGACGCGGTGAAGGACCGCATTCTCGAGTACCTGTCGGTGATGAAGCTGCGCCAGGAACGGGCTGCGGAGCTCGGCCTGGCCGCCGGCGACGTCGGCAACCTGACCAGCGCCGCTCCTGTGCCTCAGGCCCAGGCCGGGCGCAGCGAGCCGCTGCTGTGCTTCGTGGGGCCACCGGGAGTGGGCAAGACCTCGCTCGGCCAGTCCATCGCCCGGGCCCTGGGGCGTCGCTTCATCCGCATCAGCCTCGGCGGCATCCACGACGAATCGGAGATTCGCGGCCACCGGCGGACCTACATCGGGGCCATGCCCGGGCGGATCATCCAGGCCCTGCGGCGCAGCGAGGCCAGCGACCCGGTTTTCATGCTCGACGAGGTGGACAAGCTCGGAGTCGGGTTCCAGGGCGACCCGGCGGCGGCGCTGCTCGAGGTGCTCGATCCGGCGCAGAACTCGGCCTTCGTGGACACCTACCTCGGGGTCCCCTTCGACCTGTCGCGGGTGCTGTTCATCTGCACGGCCAACACCGTCGAGACCATCCCCGCGCCGCTGCTCGACCGCACCGAGATGCTGGCGCTGCCCGGCTACACCGAGGCCGAGAAGCTGCAGATCGCCCGCCGCTACCTCGTCGCTCGCGGGCTCAGCGCCAGCGGGCTGCGCGAGGACGAGCTGCGGATCGAGGACGAGGCACTGCGGGCGATCATCCGCGGCTTCACGCGCGAGGCGGGGGTGCGCAACCTCGAGCGGGCGATCGCGGCGGTGGCGCGCAAGGCGGCGCGGCGCATCGCCGAGGGCGAGCGGCCCCCGATTCGCGTCCAGGCCGGCGAGCTGCAGGCGCTGCTCGGCCCGCCGCGCTTCTTCAACGAAGTGGCCGAGCGCATCGACCGCCCGGGGATCGCCACCGGTCTCGCCTGGACGCCCATGGGCGGCGAGATCCTGTTCGTCGAGGCGACGATGATGGCCGCGCAGTCGGAGCGGCTGATCCTGACCGGGATGCTCGGCGACGTGATGCGCGAATCGGCCACCGCGGCGCTCTCATACGTGCGTTCGAACTGGGCCCTGTTCGGCGTGCCGTCGAGGGCGTTTCAAGGCAAGACGGTGCACATCCACGTGCCCGCGGGCGCGATTCGCAAGGACGGACCGTCGGCCGGCGTGGCGATGTCGGTGGCCCTGGTGTCGCTGGCCAATGGGCGGGTGGTGCGAACCGACGTGGGAATGACTGGCGAGATCAGCCTGCGCGGCAAGGTGCTGCCGGTGGGAGGCGTCAAAGAGAAGGTGATCGCCGCGCACCAGGCCGGGCTGCGGCGGGTGATCCTTCCCCGGCGCAACCTGGCGGACCTGGAGGGCGTTCCGGAGGAGGTCCGCCGCCAGCTGCAGTTCATCCCGGTCGATTCGGTCGAGGACGCCATCGACGAGGCCCTCGAGTCGCAGGAGAAGCCGGCCGGCATCCCGCTCGAACCACCGCCGCCGATCCACTGAGCCGGGCGCGCCTCGACCGCCCGCAACGACGAAGGGCGGCCCCTCGCGGAAGCCGCCCTCGTCGGAAATCCAGAGTCGGGAAAGGCGCTATTCGAGGATGAACTTGCGCGGATTCTCGGGCACGCCGTTGACGCGCACTTCGTAGTGCAGGTGCGGGCCGGTGGAGCGGCCGGTGTTGCCGACCGCGGCGATCTTGTCGCCGCGCTTGATGCGGTCGCCCACCTTGACGTTGATGTCCGAGAGGTGGCCGTAGCGGGTCTTGACCCCGAAGCCGTGGTCGAGCACCACCACCTTGCCGTAGCCGCCTTCCATGCCGGCGAAGATCACGGTGGCGTCGGAGGGAGCGGCCACCGGAGCGCCGAAGGGACCGGAGATGTCCAGGCCCTTGTGCATGATGCGCTCGGCGGTGAAGGGATCGAGCCGGTGCCCGAAGTCGCTGGTCACCCAGCCGCGGATCGGCCAGATCGAAGGAGTGGAGGAGAGCAGCGACTTCTGATCCTCGAAGTAGGCCTGCAGCTCCTGCAGCCGCTCCTCCTGGCGCACCGCCTCGGCCGACAGGCCCTCCAGCCGGCTCTCCAGCTGGGCCGGGGCCTCGACGTCGCCGAGCATGGCGCGCGCCGAGGGGCTGTCGCGATCCTCGCTGTCCATCATCCCCACCGGGCCGATGGCCAGGTGGCGGTCGGGGTCGGAGAGCAGGGTGATGGCGCGCAGCTTCTGATCGAAGCGCTCGACCCGGTCGAGCGTGGTGCCGATGTGGGTGACCTTCTCGCGGATGCGCTTCAGATCGTTGCGCAGCTGAACATTCTCGTCGCGGAGGATCTTGTTCTCGGTGACTTCACCAACGACCTGGAAATAGTGGACGGAAGCGGCCAGCACGCCGACCAACAGGACGCCCAGGACCACCACGGCGCGCGTCAGCACCCACTGCGGCACGCGGAGCTTTCGGGTGCTTGGCGAGCCATCCGGAATGATGAGGACGGTGAAGTACCTGTTTTTCACGTCAACTCCCCGTTCGACTCGCGAGCTTCCGGTGGGCTGCACCACTCATCGCCCCCAAGAAAGCCGAGCGAGCGAGCATTTAACTGACAGCGCGTACCATTCCCCGAACCTCAGGGTCAAGCCCGATCGCCCCCCCGATCCATTGGCCTCCTTCGGGCTCGCACCTGCCCTGGCCCGAGCCCAGCCGCTCCCATTCGAATCCCGCGCTCGCGCCGCGTCCACTTTTCGGCCGGCCCCCGAGCCACCGCGAGCGGGGCCCGGAAGGCTTCGAGCGCTCAGCAGTTCAGGTCGCTGAAGGTTGACAGCTTGGCAGGGCTCCGCAACCCTGCGCGGCGGGCATGGACTTTCTCCGCACCGGCCGCCGCACCCTCCCCCTGCCTCCGCCGCTGATGGGGCTTGTCGCTCTGGCGCGCCCTGAGCCGCCGCCACTCGCCGATCCGAGCACCGCCCTCCGCGACGCCCTGTGCGCGCCGGTGAGCGGGCCGCCGCTGGCCGAGCTCGCCCGCGGCGCCAGAGTGGTGCTGGTGCTGCCCGACGGGACCCGGCCGCTGCCAGTGGCGCTGGTGGAGACAGTCATCGAGGAGCTCGGCGCGTCACTGCTGGAAGTGCGGGTGGCCAATGGTACCCACCGGCGAACCGGAGCGGAGGAGCATCGCCGGCTGCTCGGCCGCTTCTTCGGAAAGATCGCGGTCGGCGATCGCGACTGCGAGAACGCCGCGGCCCACCGCCAATGCGGCCCGGCGCGACTCGACGCCCGGGCGCTCGACGCCGACGCGCTGGTGCTGATGGGCCCGGCCTCATTCCACTACCTGGCCGGCTTCGGATCAGGCGGAAAGCTGCTGGCGCCGGGGCTGGCCGATCTCGCCACCGCGCGATGGGTCCACTCGGCCTGCCTCGCGCCCGAAGGCGGGCGCCATCCGCTGGCTCGGGCGGGAGTGAGGGAGAACAACCCGTTGCGGGAGCGAATCGAGGCCATCTGCCACAAGGCCCCGCCGCAGCTCTACGTCATCCCGGTGCTCGATTCGTCGGGCGGGCCGGTGCGGATCATCGCCGGCGAGCGCGGCGCGGCCTTCGCCCAGAGCTGCCAGGCTCTCGAGGACGGCTATTCCGCGACCTGCACCCTCCACCAGACCGTGATCGCCAGCAGCGGCGGGCATCCCTACGACGTCGACTTCGTGCAGGGGCACAAGGCGCTCGAGGCGGCGGCCGCCGCCTGCCGGCCCGGCGGCACCATCGTCTGGATCTCCGACTGCTCCGAGGGCATGCCCGCGCGCCATCGGGCCTTCCTCGAGAAGCATCCCACCGCCGCGGCGATGGAGGCCGCGCTGCGGCACAGCTTCGACATCGCCGCGCACACGGTCTGGGCGGCGCGGGAGAAGGCGGAGAGATTCCGCATCCGCGCGGTGACTTCGCTGCCGGCCGAGCTGGTGCGCGCCCTGGGAATGGAGCCGTGCGCATCCATCGACGAGGCACTCGAGGGCTGCGAGCTCACGGACGCGGCGATCTTGCCGGCAGGCGCTCGGTTCCTCCCTCGGCCATCTCGATAGATGGCCCTGGCCTGGACCGCCCCGCGCTCGCTAAGCTTTGCTTCAGCCTCAACTTGCGCCGCGAGGAGACCGCCATGGCCAACATGCCGAACTACGAAGAGGACGAGGAAAAGGGCGAAGGCGGCGGCGGGGCCCGGCGCAAGGAGTTCGACTGCCCGGAGTGCGGCGCCAACAATCCCTACGACGACGGCTTCGGCCCGGGCGACGAGGTGCGCTGCTTCTACTGCGGCATGGAATACAAGGTCGAGGTCAACGCCGAAGGGAAATGGAAGTTCCGCGAAATCTGATCGGCGTTGCCTAATCCGGCCTGCGCGGCCGCCCGCCGAAGATCGCCGTCCCGACGCGCACCAGGGTGGCCCCTTCCTCGATCGCTACCTCGAAGTCGGCGCTCATCCCCATCGAGACCGTGGGCAGCCCCAGCGAGCGCGCCAGCTCGGCAACTCTGCGGAAATAGGGCCGCGTTCCCTCGGGATTCTCGGCCGGCGGCGGGATGCACATCAGCCCCTCGGGGCGAACCGCCTCGAGCGCTCGCAGCTCGTCGATGAGCCGGGGAAGCTCGCCGACAGCCACGCCGCCCTTCTGCGCCTCGCCCAGGTTCACCTCAACCAGCACCGGCAGCATCCGCCCAGCGGCCTGCGCCTTCTTGGAGAGCTCGCGCGCCAGCTCGAGATCGTCCAGCGCCTCGAACATCGCCGCCACCGGCGCCACGTACTTGGCCTTGTTCTTCTGCAGGCTGCCGATGAAGTGCCAGCGCAGATCCTTGAGGTCCGCCAGCTCGCGCGCCTTGTCGCGAAGCTCCTGGGCGTAGTTCTCTCCGAAGACCCGCTGCCCGGCGGCGTAGGCCTCGCGCACCGCCTCGGCAGGGAAGGTCTTGGTGACCGCCACCAGCTGCACCGAAGCCGGATCCCGGCCGGCGCGCTGGCAGGCGGCATTCATCCGCGCCCGGACCTCGGCCAGCCGCTCGGCGACGCTCACGGCGCCTCTCCCCAGGGCATCGCCATCCCGGCCGCGCGCAACAGCTCCAGCGTCTGCGCCAGCGGCAGCCCGACTACGTTGGAGTAGCTGCCGTCGATCGACTCGACGAACATCCCGCCCCGCTCCTGGATGGCGTAGGCCCCGGCCTTGTCCATCGGCTCGCCAGTGGCCACGTACCAGCGCGCCTCGGCGTCGCTCAGCGGCCGGAAGCGCACCGTGGTGCTCACCGCCCGCTGGTGCTCGCCGGTGGATCCCGTCACCCAAACGCCCGTCAACACCTGGTGTTCTCGGCCGGAGAGCTGGCGCAGCATCGCCAGCGCCTCGTCGGGGCTCTTGGGCTTGCCCAGCAGCCTGGCGCCGATCACTACCGCGGTGTCGGCGGCCAGCACCACCTGGCCCGGGTGCGCCTGGGCCACCGCCCTTCCCTTCTTGGCGGCGACCCGCAGCACGAAGTCCCGGGGCGTCTCGCCCGGCAGCTCCGACTCATCGACTTCCGGGGAAGACACCTGCAGCTCAAAGCCCAGCGGCGCCAGCAATTGCCGGCGCCGCGGAGAGCTGGAGGCGAGGACCAGGCGACCGGCCATCACGCGCTCCGAGATTCGGTGTTGCTGCGAGCTAGCCGTTGTCGACGGCCATGTCGGCCATCCGGCCGCCGGCCCCGACCAGCGCCTCGTTCTTCTCGATCTTGGCGCTCTCGCGCAGGCCCTTGAGGTAGGACTCGGCCAGGTCGCCGGCCCGCTTCACGCGCGCCTTCTCCCGGTACTCGTCCATCTTCCCCTCGAGCTCCTTGAAGTCGGCGTGCTCCTTGGACTTGAGCGAGATCAGGTAGAAGTTGCCGTTGACCTCGTAGAGCTGCTCGGCGTTCGGCTTCTGCTCGCTGAGCGCCAGCGCCCCGCGGGAGAGCGCGGCGTCCACGCCGATGCGCGGAACGAAGTCGGAAGAGGGCGCGAACGGCCCGGTGGCCTCGGTCTGCGGCTTGGCCCCGGCCATCTCCATCCGCATCATCTGCTGGGCGTCCTCGGGCTTGGCGGCCGCCGGGTACAGCTCCTCGAGCTTCTTGCCCGCCTTCACCTCGGCCAGCGCCTTCTCGGCGGCGTCCTTGGCCAGCTTCTTGGCGGCGTCGTCGGCCACCAGCTCGCCGGCGATCTCGCGCTCCACGTCCTTGAGCGCCTTCTTCTCCTCGGGGACCACCTTCTCCGCCTTCACGATCTGGAAGCCCTGGAAGGTGCGCACCGGCTCGCTCACCTCGCCAGCCTTGAGCGCGAAGGCGGCCTTGGCCAGCTCGGGCTCGAGCGCTGCCGCCTCGACCTCGCCCAGCTCGCCGCCCTGGTCCTTGTGGGCGCTGTCCTCGCTGTGCTGCTTGGCCAGCGCGGCGAAGTCGGCGCCCGGGGCGATGGCCTGGGTGCGCAGCTCGGTGATCTTCTTCTTGGCCGCCTCGACCTCGGCCGGGGCCGCCTTCTGGTCGACCTTGATCAGGATCGCCTGCGCCTGCACCCGGGGAGCCTTGGTGTAGCGAAAGGACTGGGTCTTGTAGAACTCCTCGACCTTGGCCGCGTTCGACTTGAGCATCTCGTCGATCTGGGCGTCGGTGGCCTTGGGGACCTCGGCCTTGAAGCTGCGGGGCGAGAAGCGCACGTAATTCAGGTCCAGCTTCTCCTTCTCGCGGGCGAAGCTGGCGCGCACCTCGTCGTCGCTGACCTTGGCCGAGGCCAGCAGGCCGGAGAGCATCTTCTGGCTGAGCATGTCGTGCCGCAGCTCCTCCTCGAACTGGGGCTCGGTGGTGCCCAGCTGGCGCTCGATCAGCAGCCTGTACTGGTCGCGGTTGAAGCGGCCGTCCACCTGGAAGGCCGGGATCTTGTGGAGCGACTCGGCCAGCTCCTGGTCGGTGACCACGATCCCTTCGCGCGCCGCGGACTGGGCCAGCAGCTCGCGGTCGATGAGGCGGCTCAGCACCTGCTCGCGCAGCCCGATCGCCCGGGCCATCTCCTCGGTGAACGAGCCGCCGGAGCGGGCCTGATAGTCGCGGTAGGTGCGGGTGTAGGACTGCTGGAAGTTGGCGGCCGGGATGGCGGTGCCGTTGACGGTGGCGGCCACGTTGGAGCTGGTTCCGAGCAGCGCTCCCGAGCGGCACCCGCTCGAGCCGGGCCCGAACGAGAAGACGAACACCATGATGATGATGCCGAAGAAGACGTAGATCAGCGCGGATTTGGAGTTCTGCCGCAGGGTGTCCAGCATCGTGGTGCCTCTCTTTATTTTTCTCCGGGCCCTGGGATGGCCCTAGGCTTTCGCCAACCTGCCGGATTGGCGGATGATTCCGGGAGCGTCTGAAGGCTTGACACCCTAGAGGCGCACAGTTGAAAATGCAAGTGAAATAGGTCGCTTGCACAGGTTGGCGAGGGCGCTGTCGAGGGCTCTCTTTTTCAACACTGTCGAGCAGTTCGACGACGGCGGTTCAAAGGGAGTACGCTCGGAACCCCGCAGGCGGGGACCGGCAAGACAGCGCGGCCGGCCGGATGGCTCCGGCGGCTTGGCGCAGGCGGGCCGATAGACCCAGGCAAGCCTGCTGTACGGACGGGTGGCAGTGCTCTCACTCCTCAAGCGGTATCGCGAGTTGTTCGCCATCGGGGCCCTGCTGCTGGTGCCGCTGGTGACCTACCTCGCCGAGTCCAAGCACGGGCGGGACCTCAACGCGGCCGACCGGGCGGTGCTGTTCGCGGTCGGCCCCATCGAGCGGGCGGTGACCGGGGTGGTCGGGGCCGTCGTCGACCGCTGGAACAGCTGGGTGGCGCTGCGCCACGTCTACGAGGAAAACCAGGCCCTGCGCCGCGAGAACCTGCGCCTCAAGGGAGAGGTGGCGCGCCTGGTCGAGCAGGGGACGGAGAACGAGCGGCTGCGGCGGATGATCGGCTATGCCGAAACCGCCGGCGGCCCGGTGATCACCGCCACCATCATCGGCGAGGCGCCGGTGATGAACCTGCTCACCATCAAGATCGGCAAGGGGACCCGCGACGGGGTCCACAAGGGGATGGCGGTGGCCTCTCCCGACGGCATCGTCGGCCGGGTGCTGAGCGCCTCCGCCTCCAGCGCCGACGTGCTGCTGATGGCCGACGCCAACAGCGCGATCCCGGTCCGGGTCCAGCGCTCGCGGGCGCGGGCCAAGGTGCTCGGCCAGGGAGCCCGCGCCAGCCCGATCCTCGCCCAGGCGCTCAGGGCCGACGACGTCCAGGAGGGCGACGTGCTGGTCACCGCCGGGACCGACGGGATCTTCCCCAAGGGCCTGGTGGTCGGCCGGGTGGCCAACGTGGTGCGCCCCAGCTTTGGACTGTTCCTGTCGGCCGACGTGGTCCCGGCCGTCGACCCCGCGCGGCTCGAGGAGGTCTTCGTGCTGACCACCCTGCCTGGCCGCGAGGACCTGCCCGAGGCGGCGCTGCCTCGCCCTTGATGGAAGCAATCGACCCCAAGCGGCGTTCTGACTGCCCGAAGGAAGCCCCAGGCCACTCGCCATGAAGGTCGCCAGCATCACGCTCGCCGGTCTGGTGCTCCTCGCCCTGGAGTGCGCCCTGTTGCGGCCGATGGGGTTCTCGGTCGCCCGCTTCGACCTCGAGGTGGCGGTGGTGGTCTTCCTGGCCATCAACTGCCAGACGCTGGAGGGCGCCCTCGGCAGCTTCGTCGCCGGCTACATGCTCGACGCAGTCAGCGGGCTGCCCAGCGGGCTCTATGTCTTCTCCTCGGTGCTCACGTTCCTGATCGCCCGGCTGGCTTCGCCCTTCGTCGAGGTACGCGGGGTGCTCAGCTTCGCCGCGCTGGTGGGAGGCATGGACGCGCTCCACAACCTGCTCGCCTGGGCGCTGACGCTGGTGGGGACTCCTGAGGAGGTCAGCCGCTCGGCCATGCTCTCGGGCGTGCTGCCCAGCAGCGTGCTGACGGCGCTCGCCTCGCCGCTGGTGTGGCTGCTCTTGTCGCGCATCGAGTCGGCCTTCAAGAAGCCGGAGACCGGGCTGCTGTCATGAGGGACGTGCCGCCATGCCGTTGACCGTCGGCCCGTCGATGGGCGGCCGCGACTTTCGAGCTCGCTTCCTGATCATGGCCGGGCTGGTCACCCTGGCCATGCTGGTGCTGGTCACCCGGCTCTACGTGCTGCAGGTCAACCGCGGCGAGGAGTACGAGGGCAAGAGCACCGAGAACTTCATCAAGGAGACCCGGGTCCCGGCCTTCCGCGGGCGCATCCTCGACCGGCGCGGCGAAGTGCTGGTCGACAACCGCCCCAGCTACAACGTCACCCTGACCCCGGCCTTCTGCAACGATCCGGCGAAGGGGCCGCTGCTGCGCGACAAGGCCCGGGCCAACCCCGAGAAGAGCTACTGCCTCACCGAGGTCATTCCCAAGCTGGCCACCTACCTGTCGCTGGACTCCGACGAGGTGAACCGGATCGTCGAGCACCTGAAGAAGGCCAAGGGGCTGGTCCGCTTCCGCGAGTTCACCGTCAAGAGCGACGTGGACCTCGACTCGCTCGACCGGCTGCAGGCCAACCTGATGGACCTGCCCGGCGTCTACTACCTGCCGGTGCCGCACCGCAAATACAACTACGGCACCGCCGCCGCCCACGTGCTGGGCTACATGAACGAGATCACCTCCGACGAGCTGAAGAGCTACGAGGAGAAGGCCGACCGCGAGGGCCCCGGCTATCAGCTGGGTGACTACATCGGCCGGCGGGGAGTGGAGGCGGCGTTCGAGGACAAGCTGCGCGGCGCCGACGGCAAAACCTTCACCATCGTCGACGCCAAGGGCAAGCCGATGCAGTCCCAGCGGCGCGCCGGCCCGGCCTCGCTGCCGCTGGAGGATCCCGACGAGCTGATCAAGATGGCCAAGCAGGAGCCCAGGCCGGCGCGGCCGGGCAACAACCTGGTGCTCTCCCTCGACTGGCGGCTGCAGCAGAAGGCGGAGGAGGTCTTCACCGCCCAGGCCGGCGCGGTGGCGGTGGTCGACGTCCACACCGGCTTCATCCTGGCGATGCTCAGCAAGCCGGCCTACGACCCCAACAAGCTCACCGGGCGCATCAGCAAGTCCGAGCTCAAGTCCATCGCCGAGGACCCGCTGGAGCCGCTGATCTTCCGCGCGGTGCAGCAGCACTACCACCCCGGCTCGACCTACAAGGTCGTCACCGCGCTGGCCGGGCTGGACAGCGGGACCATCGGACCGGGCTCACAGGTGGTGTGCAACGGCGGCTACAGTCTGGGGAGCCGGCGCTGGCGCTGCCACAACGAGGGCGGGCACGGGGTGGCCGACCTGCACCACGCCATCAGCTGGAGCTGCGACACCTTCTTCTACTCGACCGGCGACCGGATGGGCATCGACCCCATCGCGGCGATGGCCCGCAAGCTGGGATTCGGCGCCCTGCCCAAGCTCGGCGTCTCGCCCGAGGTTCCGGGCATCGTCCCCGATACCGACTACCACAACCGGGTCACCCCCGGCGGCTACACCAAGGGGCTGGCGCTCAACACCGCCATCGGCCAGGGCGACAACAACGTCAGCCCGATGCAGCTGCTGATGGCCTACGCCGCCATCGCCAACGGCGGGACCCTGTACAAGCCGCAGCTGGTGCTGCGCACCGAGGACGTCGAGGGCAACATCGACAAGAGCTTCGCCCCGGTGGCGGTGCGCGAGCTGGGAGTGAAGAAGGCGCACCTCGACGCGGTGATCGACGGCCTCAAGGCGGTGGCCAACGAGCCGGGCGGAACCGCCTACTGGATCTTCCGCAAGCTCCCCAACGTCACCGTGGCCGGAAAGACCGGAACCGCCCAGGTGATCGCGCTGGGGGGAGGCCCGCGGCTCAAGGAAGAGCAGATGGACTTCTTCCAGCGCGACCACGCCTGGTTCGTGGCCTTCGCCCCCGCCGACAAGCCTGAGATCGCCATCGTGGTCCTCTCCGAGCACGGCGGCCACGGCGGAACCGTCTCGGGGCCGCCGGCGCTGGAGATCATCAAGGAGTACTTCCGGCTCAAGGAGCTGCCGGCGGTGATCGAGCCCCCTCCCCTGCCTGCGCGGCCGGGCGGGCCGCCGCCAGGAGCGACGCCGCCGCAGCAGGGGCTGCCGGGAACGCCCAGCGAGCGGATGGGCGTGCTCGAGTCGGATTGGATGCGGTCAGGGCTGGCTGCCTGACCAAGGTTCAGGAGAGAGGATCGCGTGGAGCTGGGGTACTCGAGCAATCGCGGCGGTGAGCTCAAGGCGTGGCGGCATGCGCCCTGGCACGTGCTGCTGCTGGCGACGGTGGTGGCGGGGATCGGCGTCTGGAACCTGTCCTCGGCTTCGCGCAACACCGCCCCGGAGCTGTGGCGCTCGCAGGTCGCCTGGCTGGGCGTCGGGCTGGCGGTGTGCGGGGCGATGACCGTCTTCGACTACCGCTACCTGCTGCACCTCGCCTACCCGGTCTATGGGGTGATCGTCGCCTTGCTGCTGGCGGTGCTGCTCAAGGGGCACGCGGCCATGGGCGCCCGCCGCTGGCTGGACCTGGGGCCGGTGCACCTGCAGCCGTCGGAGCTGATGAAGATCGGCATGGTGCTGGTGCTGGCCCGCTTCTTCCACGAGGACACGCAACACAAGGACGGCTACTCGCTGCCCAACCTGTGGCAGCCGGCGCTCTTACTCCTGGCCCCGGTGGCCCTGGTGATGAAGCAGCCCGACCTGGGCACCGCCATGATCATCGCCGCGGTCGCCGGGACCATGGTCCTGTTCGCCAAGGTTCGCTGGAAGAGCCTGGCGATCGCCGCCGCTGCCCTGGTCGGCGCCGCGGTCTTCGCCTGGAGCTCGGTGCTCAAGAAGTACCAGCGCGACCGTATCCTCACCTTCCTCGACCCCGAGAGCGACGTGCTCGGGAAGGGCTACCACGCCACCCAGTCGCTGATCGCGGTGGGAAGCGGCCGCAGCTTCGGCAAGGGCTGGGGCAACGGCACCCAGACCCAGCTCTCCTTCCTGCCCGAGCAGCACACCGACTTCATCTTCTCGGTCTGGGGCGAGGAGCACGGCTTCGTGGGAGCCATCATCCTGATCGGGCTCTACCTGCTGCTGCTGGTCGCGGTGATCGGCGTCGCCGCCGGCGCCCGCGAGAAGTTCGGCGCCTTCCTGGCGGTCGGCGTCGCCGGGATCCTCTTCTGGCACGTCTTCGTCAACATCGGCATGGTCACCGGGGTGCTGCCGGTGGTCGGCGTCACCCTGCCGCTGATGAGCTACGGCGGATCCTCGGTGCTCACCAACATGGTGGCCCTGGGGCTGTTGATGAACGTGGGGATGCGGCGGCACCTGTTCTGACCAAGGCGCCGCTGCGAATTGCCGGCCCACCGCTTCTGGGGCTCGGCGACCTGGGCCGCGGCGGTTTGCGCCGGCCGCGCGCTCAGTGCCGCGGGATCAGGCGATCGCCTGCTTGACCGCCTCTTCGAGCTTGGCCTTGCTGTTGCCGACCACCACCTTGTCCACCGCCCCGTTGCGGAAGATCAGCAGCGTGGGGATGGCGGTGATCCCGTACTTCTGCGGGGTGGCGGTGTCGTTCTCGATGTTGAACTTCACCACCTTCAGCTTGCCGGCGTAGGTCTGGGCCAGCTGCTCGACCACCGGGCTCAGGGCCTTGCACGGCCCGCACCAGGTCGCCCAGAAGTCCACGAGCACCGGCTTGTCGGCCTGCAGCACCTCCTTCTGGAAGGTGGCGTCCCCGACCTCGGTCACGAGCTGGCTGGCCATCGGCAGTTCTCCTTGCGCTGAGCAGCGGGCGCCCATGCCTGCGCGGGCGCGCATGAGGGTTTCGGTTTAACCCCTGACGAACGGTGATGCAACCGTCCACGAACGCTTGCCAGGCGCCCCTCCAACCGCCCGCGCGGGCACCGGGGGCGTCCTTCAGTGGCGCTTGACCGCGGGGCCTGCGCTCCGTTAATCCTTGGGTGATTCTGAGAACGATTCTCATTTTCCGGAGGCCCCGATGACCCGCGCCAGCGCCCAGCCCGAGACCCCCGGCCAGCTCCTGACCCGCTACATGGGGCTCAAGGGGCTCAAGACCACCCGCCAGCGCAACCTGATCCTCGACGCCTTCCTCGAGGTGGAGGGCCACGTCTCGGTCGACGACCTGCTGGCCGAGGTTCGCGCCGCCGACCCCCACGTCAGCGCCGCCACCGTCTACCGGACCATGAAGCTGCTGACCGAGTGCGGGCTGGCCCGGGCCCAGCAGTTCGGCGACGGCCAGACCCGCTTCGAGCGGGCCGCCGGGCGAGACCACCACGACCACCTGCTGTGCACCCGATGCGGGGCGATCGAGGAGTTCGAGGACCCGCGGATCGAGGCGCTGCAGGCCGAGGTCGCCCGGGCCCGCGGCTACGAGCTCTCCAGCCACCGGATGGACCTCTACGGCCTGTGCCGCAGCTGCCGGCGCGTCGAGCGCAAGGCCCCGGGCGCGCCGAGGTCCCTCTGATGTCGATCCCCGGCCTCGAGAGCAGCCCTTCCGCGACCGCCGAGCGCGCGCTGGTGCTGTTGGGAAACCCCAACGTCGGCAAGAGCGTGGTCTTCGGGGCGCTCACCGGCAAGTACGTCACCGTCTCCAACTTCCCCGGCACCACCGTCGAGGTCAGCCGCGGCTCGGCCACCCTCGACGGCGAGCGGCTGCGCATCCTGGACACCCCCGGCACCAACGCCCTGGTCCCGCTGAGCGAGGACGAGGCGGTGGCCCGGGACATCCTGCTCTCCGAGCGCGGCTACCGGGTGCTGCAGGTCTGCGATGCCAAGAACCTCAGGCGCGGCCTGCTGTTGTCGCTGCAGCTGGCCGAGGCCGGGGTCCCCTTCCTGCTGTGCCTGAACATGGCCGACGAGGCGGCGCAGCGGGGCCTGGCGATCGACGCCGCCGGGCTCGAGAAGACGCTCGGGATCCCGGTGATCGAAACGGTGGCGGTGCGCGGCCAGGGGCTGGATCTGCTTCGCTCGCGGGCGGCCCAGGCGCGCCCCTCCCCGGCCCGGGTGAGCTACCCGACCGCGATCCAGCAGGCGCTCGAGCGTCTTGAGCCTCTCCTGCCGCCATCGCTGGCGCTCGCCCCGCGCTCGGTGGCGCTGATGGCCCTGTGCGCCGACGAGTCCAAGGATCCGACGCTGTGGCAGGCGCTGGCGGCGGCGCTCCCTTCCGGCGACATGGAGCAGGTCCGCGCCATCTGCCGCGAGGTGGAGCAGCCTGGCGCCGAGCCGCTTCGCTACCAGGTCTCTCGAGCCCGGCTCGCCTGGGCAGATGAGGTGGCGGCCCGGGTTCGGCGCCAGGGTGCGCGGGCGCTGGCCGCCTCGGCGGCGCAGAAGCTGGGGGCGCTCTCGGTCCACCCTGTGTGGAGTTGGCCGATCCTGGCGGCGGTGCTGCTGATCGCCTACCAGTTCGTGGGCGTCTTCGGCGCCGGGACCGCGGTCACCTTCCTCGAGCACACCGTCTTCGCCAAGGGAATCGTCCCGGCGGTGGAGTGGCTGGTGCGCTGGGCGCTCCCCGCCGGCGCGGTGCAGGAGTTCCTGGTCGGCCCGCCTGGCTCGGCCGCCAGCTCGAGCGGGCTGCTGGTCGGCAAGTACGGGCTGGTGTCGATGGCCTTGAGTTACGGCATCGCCCTGGTGCTGCCGATCGTGACCACCTTCTTCGCATTCTTCTCGGTGCTCGAGGACTCCGGCTACCTGCCGCGGCTGGCGGTGGTGCTCAACAAGCTGTTCAAGGCGATGGGGCTCAACGGCAAGGCGGTGCTGCCGATGGTGCTCGGGCTAGGCTGCGACACCATGGCCACCCTGACCACGCGCATCCTTGAGACGCGCAAGGAGCGGATCCTGGTGACGCTGTTGCTGGCCCTGGGAGTTCCCTGCTCTGCGCAGCTGGGCGTGATCCTGGGGATGCTCTCCGGGCTGTCGCTGTGGGGAGCCGCCTGGTGGGGCGGCTCGGTGGCGCTGACTGTGGTCGCGGTCGGCTACCTCGCCGCCAAGGTGCTGCCGGGAAAGACCAGCGACTTCCTCCTCGAGCTGCCGCCGATCCGCCGCCCGCTGCTGTCGAACATCGCGGTCAAGACGGTGGCGCGAATCGAGTGGTACCTGCGCGAGGCGCTGCCGCTGTTCGTGCTGGGCACCGGCATCCTGTGGCTGATGGATCGCCTGGGGCTGGTGGCCGGCATGGAGCGCCTGTCGGCGCCAGTGGTGGTGGATGTCCTCGGGCTGCCCAAGGAGGCGGCCAGCGCCTTCATCATTGGCTTCCTCCGGCGCGACTACGGCGCCGCCGGCCTGTTCGACCTGTTCCACCCGGCGCTGGTCGGCGGACACCTCGGGCGCGAGACCGAGATCCAGCTGGTGGTGAGCATGGTGACCATCACCCTGTTCATCCCCTGCATCGCCAACTTCTTCATGATCGTGAAGGAGCGCGGGCTGCGGACCGGTCTGGCCATCGCCGGCTTCATCGTCCCCTTCGCGATCGGGGTCGGGGCCCTGGTCAACTTCGGCATGCGCCTGTTCTAGGAATGGATGAGAGGCCCATGAGCTCCGCCGCCCAACCCGTCGCCCCCGCCGCCCAGGCCGCCGCCCGCCAGACCTGCCCGCTGTGCCAGACCCAGTTCGACTCCAGCTGCGCCAGCTGCCACTCCGGCTGCCCACTGGCCAAGGGCTGCAGCGTGCTGACCTGTCCCGGCTGCGGCTACAGCTTCCCCAAACCCACCGGGCTCTCCGCCTGGCTGGAGCGCCTCTTCGCCGGCCGCCACGCCCAGGCGACAGGAGCCGCCACCAGCCGCTCGCTGAGCGAGGTCGCCGCGGGCCAGCGAGTGCGGGTGATCGCGGTCGACGCCATGGGCGGGGAGCGGCTCTCCAAGCTGGCGGCCTTCGGCATCGTCGAGGGCTGCGAGGTGCTGGTGCGCCAGCGCTCTCCGGCGATGGTGGTCGAAGTCGACGAAACGACCCTCGCCTTGGACGCCGAGGTCGCCAAAGCGGTCATTGTCTCGGCGGCGAGCTAGGATTCGCGGCCTATGCTCGCCCCCGCTAGCTCTTCGCGCATCCGCCCGAGATATCTGGCAGTTGCCGTCGCCCTGGCGGCGCTGCTGGCGTCGGGCTGCGCCTCGAGCTCCGGCGCCCTGCGCCCCACGCCCACCGGGCTGGTGCTTCGCGAGGCGACCGGCGGCCGCTACGACCTTTCCGCGCTTCGCGGCAAGGTGGTCCTCGTCAACTTCTTCGCCACCTGGTGCTTTCCCTGCATGGTCGAGATGCCGACGTTCCGCGCCCTGCAGGAGGAGCAGGGCGCGCGCGGGCTGCAGGTGGTGGCCATCGGCATGGATCTCGAAGGGGCCAAGGTATTGGAGCCGTACGCGCGCGTGTCGGCGCTGCCGTTCCCGATCCTGGTCGCCAGCGAAGCGGTCCAGGAGGGGCAGACCTCGTTTGGCAAGATCGTCGATCTGCCGACCAGCTTCGTCTTCGATCGGGAGGGCGAGCTGGCGGCGGTGTGGCACGGCCCTGTCAATCCCAAGGCGCTCTCGGAGTTCGTCGCCAAGCTCTTGAAGTAGCGAGGCTCCGAGCGGCAATCCGGCCGGCTGTTTTCTGGACAGGCGGCCGAGCGCTGGTACTTTGCGCTGTAGCACTCTGTAGGCGCGAACGACCGCACTGCATGTCCCGCTCCCGAAAATTCGCGCTGGCCGCCGCGGCGCTCGCCGCCACTCTCCTGGGGCTCTCGATGGCCGATCCTCGCGGGCTGAGACGCCAGATGAAGCTGCGCGAGGAGACCGCGGCGCTCCAGCAGAAGAGCAGCGAGCTGGCGGCCGAGAACGCCGCCTTGCGCCGCGAGATCTCGGCGCTGTCCGGGGACATGAAGGCCCTGGAGCGCGCCGCCCGCGAGGACCTGGGGCTGATCAAGCCGCAGGAAGTGATCTTCAATTTCGACCGCTAGGGGGACTCCGATGGCCAGAAGCCAAGCCGCCGCTCGCGTCCCTTCTCCGTCGATCGGGCTCCAGGTCTGGCGCGGTCTCGCCTCGTCCGCGCGCCTGGGCGCGGCGCTCTCGACCATCACCACCCTCCTGGCCCTGGCCAGCGGCAGGATGCGCGACCCGTCGCGCGTCGGCTGGACCGAGATCCTGATCGTCGCCTTCATCCTGGCGGCGATGGTCTTCACCGCCGGCCGGCGGCTGCGGCGCGCGACGCTGGGCCTCCCGGCGACCACTCGCGACGACGTCGAGCTTGGGGCGGTGCTCCTGGGCGCCGCCTTCCTGCTGGTCGAGGTCTTCGGCTCGAGCCTGTTCCCGCTGGTCTACCTGGTGATGGCCTTCCTGGTGGCGTTCCTGTCGCCGAGGGCCGGAGCGCTGCTGCTGGCGCTGGCCCTCGGCTTTGACGCCGCGCAGCTGCTCCACGGGCCGGAGATGCAGCTCGGCGCCTGGATCGGCCACTCCGCCTTCCTGGTGCTCTTCGCCCTGCTCTACCGGGCGGTGCTGGCGGTGCAGATCCAGCGCAGCCGCGTCAACGAGCAGGCCGCGGTCGATCGGCGCATCAAGGAGATGGAGGAGCGGGCCCACGCCTACCGGCTGATCTCCAGCGGCACGCAGGGCGAGGCCGCGGTCGACCGCGAGCGCTGGATGATGGCCTCGGTGAAGGAGATCGAGGGCGCGGTGGGCTCGGCGATGGAGGTGGCGGAGATCGCCCTCAAGACCTTCACCTGCGCGGCCTTCGTGCTCACTGGGGACGACAAGTCGCTCAAGCTGCACGACTGCCGCTCGGCGAGTGAACGGGTGAAGCGCGAGGCATTCCCCGCCGGCGAGGGAGTCCTGGGCGGCGTCCTCAAGCGGCGGGCGCCGGTGCGTCTGTGCGGCAGCTTGAAGGGGATCACCTATTACGAGGACGGCGGCGAGGTGAAGAGCCTGCTGGCGGTCCCGATCGTCGAGGGCAAGGGGGCCGGGGCCGTGCGCGGGGTGCTGGTGGCCGACCGGCGCGACGCCACCGCCTTCACCGACGATGACGAGCGAATCCTGTCCACGGTTGCCGGCGAGGTGCTGCGGGCGATCGAGGTCGAGCGGGTGCTGACCTACATCAAGCGGGCCCGCGACGAGAAGGACCTGCTCTACCGGGCGATCGAGGACCTGAACCGCACCCGCAAGACCGCCGAAGCGGTGACCGCCGCGCTCGAGGCGGCGCGCAGCATGGGCCGGCTCGACTTCGTGGCCCTGACCCTGGCGGAAGAGGTGGAGGGCAGGCGCCGCCACCGGGTGGCGGGAGTGGCCGGAGTGGCCAGCGGACGGGCGCTGGAGGGCTTCACCTTCGCCGACAACACCGGCCTGGTGGCCAACGTCGTCCGCTATGGGGCAATGCTGCCTGGGCGGGACGTGCGGCAGATGGACCGCCCGGTGGTCTTCGACGAGGAGACCCTGCTCAAGGGGCTGAGCTCGCTCAAGATCCTGCCGTTGAAGGCCGGGGACAAGATCCTGGGGACCATCGTGCTCGGGGCGCGGCGCAAGGGGGCCTTCGACGACGAGCTGGTGCGGGCGGCGGAGATCCTGGCGCTGCAGACCGCGCAGTCGGTGCTGCGGGCCTCGCTCTTCGAGCAGACCGAGCGGATGGCGACCACCGACGGGCTCACCGGGCTGCTCAACCACCGCACCTTCCAGAGCCGCTTCGACGAGGCGCTGCTGCTCGCCTCCCGGTACAAGAAGCACGTGGCCTTCATCCTCACCGACATCGACCACTTCAAGAGCGTCAACGACACCTACGGCCACCCGGTGGGCGACCAGGTGCTCAAGGGAGTGGCGAAGATCCTGCGCAAGAGCGCCCGGGACACCGACGTGGTGGCGCGCTACGGCGGCGAGGAGTTCTGCGTGATCATGCCCGAGACCGACGCCGCCGGGGCCAAGGTCATCGCCGAGCGGATCCGCAACGAGGTGATGGCGGCGGTCTTCGACTCCGAGCTCGGGCCGCTCAAGGTCACCATGTCCCTGGGGATCAGCGCCTTCCCCGAGACCGGGCAGGAGAAGCAGCTGCTCATCGACAAGGCCGACCAGTGCCTCTACTTCGCCAAGCACCACGGGAGGAACCGCAGCGTGACGGTGGCGGAGATGGAAGCCGGCGGCCGGCTCAAGGCGGTTCCGGGCTAGCGTGCCCGGCTTCGGCCTACCGAAAAGCCAGGCAATTGCCGGGGATAGGCGCTGCCCCGGCGCAGGCCCCTCTGTTTCCCTGACCCAGCCCAACTCGCCGGACCCTGAGCGCCCCAGCTCAAGGCGGTCCTGGCACGGCGTGCCAGGAGGCGGCCTCGGCGGGAACGTCGTTCAGGCCGCGGCCATTCACGCTCCGGCGAACTCGTGGTCGGTATGAACTCGAGGCAGGGCGTGCCAGGTGGCGGCCAGGGAGGGAACGTCGACCAGGCCGCGGCCTTTCACGCCCCGGCGAACTCGTGGTCGGTATGGACTCGAGGCAGGGCGTGCCGGGTGGCGGCGAGGGAGGGAACGTCGACCAGGCCGCGGCCTTTCACGCCCCGGCGAACTCGTGGTCGGTATGGACTCGAGGGCCTCGCTGCGAGGCACGCCGGCCCCGACCAAGGGGACATCCGAAGGCGCTGTTCCTGAATCGAACGCCTATGCCGCAAGGGCTCGGGCCCGCCGAACGGCTGCATGCCAAACAGGTCGGAATCGACGCAGCCGAGTCGCCGGATTCCCGACCAGGATCCGGCCGGCAGCCCGAAGGGACGGCGCGAGCCGATCCCGAACGCCTCGGACAGTGGCCGGCGCTGGGCCAAGGCGCCGAGCTCGCGGCCCGCGTAAACCGAGCCATGCGGGCGGGAAACTCCGCGGCCAACACCGGGGCTCGGAGGGCAGTCGGCGTCAATGCGACTCGGCGGGCGCCCGGGAGAGGAGGCGCCGGCGCCGCGGGGAGCGGCTCTCAAGCCCGCAAAAGGCGAAGCCCCGCGAGGCAAGATGCCTCGCGGGGCTTCAAATAGGATCCGGCAGCGACCTACTCTCCCACACGGTCTCCCGTGCAGTACCATCGGCTCTGGAGGGCTTAACTTCCGTGTTCGGGATGGGAACGGGTGTGG
>JBBIQS010000097.1:0-27989 GCA_037442205.1 Myxococcales bacterium | reverse complement strand
GGGTGGGGAATTTTTCGACTGCGCGAATTTGCACCGGATCTCGGCACGTTGCGTCCGGGGCTCGCTCGGGCCGGCCCGGCGCGCGGCGGGCCTCGGTGCGGCCGTCGGGCCGCGGGGCGCTGGCGAACGGCCGCGGGGAGGGGAAAAGGAGCGCGCGCGCTCGCGCGGCGGCGCCGCGGCCTTCGGGTCAAGCAGGGTGCGCCGGCGAGAGGGCTAGTTGCCGGCGTCGGGGCGCACGCAGACCTGGGCGTCGCCGTCGGTGGCGCAGACGTAGCCGTCGAGGCAGGCCTCGCCGTTTCCGCAGGGCTTGCCCTCGGGGTTGAAGTCCGTGGTGAGCAGGCACCCGGCGGCGAAGGCCAGCGCCAGCAGCGCGATCAGGATTCGCAGGGGCATCCTCATGTCGCCTCTTGGCAGAGCTCAGTCGTCCCGCAGGTCGTCGAAGGTCTCTTCCTTCGGCTTGGAGGGCTTCTCCGGCTTCCTCACTTCGGATTTCTTCGGTTCCGGCTTCTTCTCTTCGGCCTTGGGCTGGACCGCCGCCGGCTTCGGTTCGGGCTTGGGCTCCTCGACCTTCTTTTCCGCCGGCTTGTCGATCGGCTTGTCGGCGGGCTTGGCCGGGGGCGGCGTCTCCAGCTTGGCGGGCGCGGCGGAGCCCTCGTGCCTGGGCTTGGCCTCGGGGTGCTTCTCCTCGGCCGAGGGGTTGGGCTGCAGGAAGGTGAGAAGCCCGGCGTCGTTCGCCAGCAGGTAGCCGCCGGCGCCGCCCGCCACCAGCGCCGCCAGGAACGACAGGTCGGCGACCAGCGCGCTGCGGCGCCCGCTCGCCTCGAGGCGGGAGTAGACCGAGTTGGTCTGGGCGTCGCTGCGCTCGCGGTACTCCGCCGCCGCCCCGCGCGCCGATAGCCCGAAGAGCACCCCCGACACCAGCGCCGCCGCCCCGGCGCCCGCCAGGACGTAGCCGGTGTAGCGGGTCTTCCACTCGAACCGGCTGCCTTCCGCCTTGGCGACCTTCTTGTCCGGTTCGCGCTGCTGGTCGGCGCCCAGCCCTCGGCTGAGGAGAGAGTCGGCCCCGGCGGCGAAGCGCGCCTCGTCGGTCGACACCGGCCCCTCCGCAGTGCCCAGCTCGCGGCCCTCCTTGGCCCCCACCCGCACCGCCGAGAGCTGCAGCTGGCCGTCGCCCTTGCCGGCCACCCCCAGCAGCAGCACCTGGTCCACGCCCAGCTCTTGCGCCAGGTCGCGCCCCAGCTCCGCCCGGTCCGGGCCGGCGAAGCCCTTGCGCAGCTTCTCCACCAGGTAGCGATAGACCGCGCCCTTGGGCGTGGTGTTCAGGGTCTCGGAGAAGGCCGCCCCGGCCCCGGGCCTGGCTCGGCCCTGCACCAGCTGGAACCCGGGGGCCACCAGCGTCACCAGGTGCTCGCCGGGGGAGAGGTCCCTCAGCTCCAGCGGAGTCTGGCCCCGGAAGGCGCCGTCGACGAAGACCAGGGCGGTCCCGCCCTTGGCGCTGACGTCCAGCGGCTGGTTGCTCTTGGTGCGCAGCTCCTCGCGGGCCTTCTTGACCTGGGCGATGAAGTCGGGGGCGAAGAGGGTGGGGTCGAAGCTCGACTTGCTGTCCAGCGGCAGCAGCAGCGCCAGCTCGGCCTTGGCCGCCTTCTGCTCGGCGTTGGCCAGCAGCGAGGCCACCCGCAGGATCCAGGCCTGGATGAAGTCCTCGAAGTGGCGCGACAGGTCGGTCTTCTCCAGCGCCGAGCGGGCGGCGTCGCAGTGGGCGATGGCGCTGGCCAGGTCGAGGTCGTCGTAGGCCTTGCGCGCGGCGCCAATGCGGCCGATCGCCTCCTGGGCCTTCTGCTCGCGGGTCTTGCTGTCGGGATCGAGCAGGTCCGTCAGCCGCAGCAGCTGGTGGCGGCCCAGCCGGTTGGCAACCTGCTCGCCCAGAGTGCCCAGGCGCGCGGCGAGCGGGATGCCGGCGTCGTCGATCGGCACCGGGACTACCACCAGGGTCGGAAGCCTGGCAGGGGCGGCGGCGGTGGCCGAAGCCGGGGCCTCGCCGGCCAGCGCCGGCGCCGCGGGCAGGATCGAAAGCGAGCAGGCGAGCAACAGCGAAAGTGCCTGGGTCGCCGGCGCTCTGGGCTCTCTCATTCCGCGGTCTCGCAGGCGCCCGCCGTCGAGGCGGCGGGCGCGGTGAAGGTCAGCGCTCGGTCAGGGGCAGCCGGTGGTCACGCACTTCGAACCGCTGGCGAACTGCTCGCAGGTGACACCTGCCGGGCAGCCGACGTAGCTGTGCCCGCTGCTCGCGCCTGAGATGATCTGGCACTCGGAGGTGCACTCGCCGTAGCCGGCGTCCGGGTTGACCAGGCAGTGGGGCGCGTCGGCCTTGCACTCGTAGTCCCTCATGCACCGGTCGCATCGGGCCCCCGAGGCTCCCTTGAGGCACACCTTGAGGCTGCGCGGCGCCGAATTGCGGGCTCCGGTGTCGGTGAACAGGGCGTACTCGGCAGCGCCGCAGACCCCGCCGATGCAGTCGGCGGCGCCGGTGCACCTGACGGTGGCGTAGGACACGGCGGACACCCCGCCGTCCGGCGCCAGGGCCAGGGCATGCCCGGGCAGGCACAGGCCGTTGGCGGCGACCTTCCCGCCCGCGGTCTCGTTGACGTCACATTCCTCGAGAATCGCCGGGGCCGCGCCCTCGCGCGCCTTGTCGCACAGCCACAGCGGGTCCTCGATCGACGAGCTGTTGGCGTTGGGGCCGCGCCGGTCGAAGAGGGCACAGGTGTAGCCGGGGAAGTCGGCGCAGCTCTTCTCGTTGTTGCACTGGAACTGTGCCGCCCGCGGGGTCTTGGCGTCCTTGGGAATGACCGCGCAGTATCTGGCGCTTCCGCCGAGGTCGAAGCAGCCCACGTTCTCGGTGCTGGTCGTGCCGGCGTCGGCCGCGTCCTGGCAGTCCGACTCCAGCTTGCAGGTCTTGGTGCAGAAGCCGGCGTGGGTCTTGTTCCCGGAGCTGTCGGGGACCGAGCTGACCATGCAAATCCGCCCAGCCGCGCACTCACCGTCGCTCGAGCACAGCGAGCCCATTTGGCCGAGCAGCGGGTGGCAGATGGTCTTTCCCGCGGAGTCGTAGTAGCAGGCCTGGCCCGCCGGGCAGGCCTGGGTCGCGCAGCCCTTGTCCACGCACTCCTGGCGGTTCTCCAGGCACACCTGGTCGGCGGTACACCTGCCGCCGCAGACCACCGGGCCGGCGTCGACCTGGCCGGTGTCCTTCTGGCATTTGTTGTTCGAGTCGCAGACGTAGCCGGCGCGGCAGGCGGCCCCGTTGGAGCAGGGCTTGCCGTTATAGTCGAACTCCATCATCAAGCTGCAGGCCAGGGCGAGGCCCAGCGCGGCGGGCAGCAGCAGAAACTTGGGGTTGGCGATTCTCATTGGTCGGTTCCCGTGATCAGTCGTCGCGCAGATCGTCGTCCTCGCGCTGCTTCTTGCCCTTCTTCGGCGGCGGGGGCGGGCTCTCCTCCTCCTCGGCCGCCGGCTTGGGCTTGACCTTGGCCGGGGCGCTCTCCTGCACCGCCGGCTTCTTCGCCGGAGCCACCTTCTTCGGTTCCGGCTTGGGCTCGGGCTTGGGCGCCGGGGCGCGCGCCGGCTCGGGGCGCGGGGCCTCGTCGGCGTCGGCCTCCCTCAGCTTGTGGGTCACGGTGCGCTTCTCGTCGATGCCGGCGTTGCCGTCGTCGCTGGCCGGGGCGCGGTCGGTGACCGCCAGGTAGGCACCGCTGCCGCCGGCCACCAGGGCCACCAGGTAGGAGATGTCGGCGATCAGCGCCGAGCGCCGGCCGCTGGACTCCAGCGAGTCGTAGCTGGTGCTGGTCTGGGGCTCGGTGGAGGCCTTGAAGCTGTTGACCGCTCCCTTGGCCGATAGGCCGAAGGCGATGCCGCTGACCAGCGCCAGGGCCCCGGCGGCGGCCAGCGCGTAGCCGGTGTGGCGCGGCTTCCAATCGAAGCTGCCGCCGGTGCTGACCTTGGGGGCCTTGCCGGTGCGCCGCAGGTCGCTGCCCATGGCGCGGTTGAGGAAGCTGTCGGCGGCGCTGGCGAAGCGGGACTCGTCGTTGGGGATGGCCTCGTCCAGGTAGGCCAGCTCGTGGCCGTCGCGGGCGTCGATCCGAACTCCCAGCACGTTGAGGGTGTCGCGGCCTTTGGCGGAGACGGCGATCACCATCACCTGGTCCACGCCCAGGTCGCGGGCCAGCTCGGTGGCGGCGGTGTTGCGCCCCGGCCCGCGGGGATCGGCCCGCACCTGCTCGACGAAGCTGCGCAGGATCTCGTAGCGCTGCGCCGGAGACATGGTCTCGACGAAGGCCACCGCCACGCCCGGGCGGACCCGCTTCTGCATCAGCTGGAAGCCGGGGGCGATCAGGGTCAGGAAGTGATCGCCGGGGGCCAGCTCGCGCACCTCGAGCGGGGTGATGCCGCGGTAGCTGCCGTCGATGAACACCCGCGCCGAGTCGGGGCGGGCGGTGACGTCGACGGTGAGGTTGGCCTTGGCGCGGATCTCCTCGCGGCGCTGCTTGACCTGGGCGATGAAGTCGGGGGCGAACAGGTTGGGGTCGAAGACCGACCTCTGGTCCACCGGCAGGAGCGAGTTGAGCTCGACCCCGGCGGTCTGGTTCTCGGCGTTGGCGATCAGGCTGGCGATGCGCAGGATCCACGACTTGGCCAGGTCGTCGAAGTGGACCGACAGGTCGCTCTTCTCGTAGGCGGCCAGCGACTTGTCGCAGCGGTCGACGGCCTTCTGCAGGTCGAGCTCGTCGTAGTTCTTGCGGGCCAGCTCGTAGTCCTTGGCGGCCTGCTCGGCCTTGTCGGTGCGCTGCTGGTCGGCGTCGGGGTCGAGCAGCGCGACCAGGTCGGCGATCTGGTGGCGGCCAAGGCGCCGGCCAACCTGCTCACCCATGTAGGCCAGCCGGGCGGCGGCAGAGCCGCTCTCGTCCAGGGGCACGCCGACCACCGCCAGCGACGGGCGCCGGGCGGTCGGCGGCGGAGGCGGCGGCGGGGCCGGGACCTCGCCGGCGCCGGCGACGCCGGGCAGCAGCAGGGAGGGGCCCGCCAGCAGGCCGGTCAGCACGGAGGCAATCAGCTTCTGGGCTATCGTTCGCTCAGGCATGGGGGTCACTTCCCGCCCTTCTTGGCGGGTGCAGGGGCGTTGGCTTTGAAGATCTGCCAGGTACGCAGGTAGTCGAGAGCAGTTCGCAGCAGGAAGTCCTCCGAGGAGCCGAGTCGGGCGGGGACGGCGGAGTCGGCGCCGTCGGCGGGCTCGCGGTCCTTGGTGACGCGGGCCGGGGCCATGCCGGTGAAGTCGTTGCGGAAGTGGTTCTTCAGGTCGGCCTCGCGCGGAGCCAGGTCCTCGCGCTCGCTGGGATCCTTCACCTCCACGTCGGGAACGATCCCCTTCTCCTGGATGCTGCGGCCGCTGGGGGTGAAGTAGCGGGCGATGGTCAGCTTGAGCCCGCTGCCGTCCTCGAACTCGATCAGGGTCTGGACGCTGCCCTTGCCGAAGGTCGGGCTGCCCATCACCACCGCCCGGCCGTGGTCCTGCAGCGCCCCGGCGACGATCTCCGAGGCCGAGGCCGAGCCGCCGTTGACCAGCACGATCAGCGGGTAGTTGGGCTCGGTGTCCCGGTCGTGGCTCTTCTCCTCCTCGACGTTGCGGCCGTTGCGCCCCTTGGTGGTGACGATGGTCAGGCCGCCGGGGAGGAAGCGGTCGCTGACCTTCACCGCCTGGTCGAGCAGGCCGCCGGGGTTGTTGCGCAGGTCGAGCACCAGGCCCCTGAGCTCGGCGCCGTGCTGCTTGCGCAGCTCGTCCAGCACGCGCTTGAGGTCGTGGTCGGTCTTCTCCTGGAAGCTCTTGATCCTCACGTGCGCGTAGCCGTCGTAGAGCTTGCCCTCGACCGAGACGATGCGGATGTGGTCGCGGATCAGGACGATGTCCCGCGGCTCGGCGAAACCCTCGCGCATGATGCTCAGGGTGACCTTGCTGCCGGCCGGGCCGCGCAGGCGCGAGACGGCAGCGGCGAACTCCATCTCCGAGGTCGGCTCGCCGTCGATGCGCGCGATGACGTCGCCGGGCTTGATGCCGGCGCGGGCCCCGGGGGTGTCCTCGACCGGGGCCACCACCGTCAGTTGTTCGAGCTTGATCCCGTTGCGGACCTTGGTCTTGGAGATGACCTCGATCCCCAGGCCGCCGAACTCGCCCGAGGTGTCGGCCTTCATGTCCTTGAACAGCTCGGGAGGCATCCACAGGGTGTGCGGGTCGAGGGTGCCCACCATCCCGCGGATGGCGCCGGCGATCAGCTGCCGCTCGTTGGTCTCCTCGACGTAGTTGTTCTCGATGTGCGACAGCACCCGGGCGAAGAGGTCCAGCTGCCGGTAGGTCCCGCCGTCCTTGGCGAAGACCGCGCGGTCGGCGACCATCCCTCCGAGGAACGCGAAGGGCGCCAGCAGCAGCGCGACCAGCAATGGGGAGCGCGGGCCTCTCGGGCGCGACACGGGCGAACTACCTCCACCAGGAAAAAAGCCGAGTCAGCTTAGCACCATCCCCCGCAAAGTTTGTGAAACCGGATTCGCCGGACCGCCCGTCGAGGGCCGTTGAGGCAAGGGCGGCAGCGCCGCAGCCGCGGTTCCGGGGCCGGTGCCGAGCGCAAATGTCCGTCTTTGCTCGGGAAAGTCTCCTGCCCGCCGCCTGCGGGGCGCGCGGCAGGGGGCGCGGCATTCGCGGGGGCCGAGCGCAGCTAGCGGGCCGCGATCACAAGGAAATACTGGTAGGGCAGGAAGTCGGGCTCGGCCGCCAGCCTCAGCCCGGCCCGGCGGGCCGCGGCCAGGAAGTCCTCGCGCGCCAGCTTGTGATCGACCGGCGGTCCAATCGGCAGTTCGCGCTCGTGGAAGTCGATGTCGACGATCCGCCCGCCCGGCTTGAGCGACTTCTTGAGCCGGCGCAGGTAGGGCGGCAGGCGGTGGAAGTGGTGGAAGGTGTTGACCGCGAAGATCAGGTCGCAGGACGCCGGCGGCAGGAAGGGATCCTGCGCCAGGCCGAGGATCGGGGTGACGCTGGCCACCCGCTTCTCCTCGAGCCGGTCGCGCAGCACCGCGATCAGCTGCGGCTCGACCTCGACCGCCAGCACCGAGCCGCTCTTTCCCACCGCGCGCGCCAGCCGCAGGGTGAAGTAGCCCGGCCCGGCGCCGATCTCGGCGACGGTCTGTCCCTTCTTGATCTTGAGCGCGCGGATCACCCGCTCCGGCAGCTGCCAGCGGTCGCGGTCGGGGTCCAGCAGGCGGCGCAGATAGGCCTGCAGATCCTTGGGATTTCCGTGGTGGTTGCGGTCGCCGTGAGAGTGGGCCATGCCCTACTCATAGCAGGGGCCGGCCTGGCCGGCGGCAGTTCCTGCTACTTGCTGGCCGACTCCTTGAGCGTCCCATTGAGCTGGGCGGTGCGCAGCTGGGCGCCGATCTTGGTCCGGTCGGCGCCGCTGGCCGCGGCCTGGAGGATCAGGTAGTAGACCGCCCGCGGGAACAGCTCCACCGGCTCGGCGGGACCGATCCTCTTGGACAGCTCCTGGCTCAGGGCGTAGGTCGAGTCGCGGGCCGCCTCGGCCGAGGCCCCGGCGGCGATGGCTGCGTTCTCGATGGCCTGCAGCGAGCGCACCAACTCCTTGGTCGAGCTGACGGTGTGCTTGGCCGGCAACTTGGGCTTGGGAAACCTGGCCTCCGGGCCCTGCGCCGGCGTCGGCGTCGGCGAGGCCATCGCCGGCTGCGGAGCGGGCGCCGGAGCGGGAATCGGCGCGGCCACCGGGGCCGGGGCGGGCGGGTTCTCGGGAGCCGGCGGCTTGGGGGCGTCGCGGCCGGGCGCGGGATCGGCAGTGCCCGGCTTGTCGCCGCCGAGGTTGCCCAGGTCAGCCGAGGCCAGCCGCTTGCGGGCGACGGCGACCAGCGCGGCATTGAGGCTCGACTCCCTGCCGGCGGCGACCTCGATGGTCTGGGTGAAGCTGGCGTAGCCCTCCAGCCGCACCTGCACCACGTGTTTGCCTTCCCTCAGCGCGCGGCCGCGGATGGGCGCCCGTCCGAGCGGCTCGTCGTCGAGGTAGACCACGCCGGCGGGAGTGCTCGCCACGCTCAGCTTCCCCTCGCGGATCTCCCTGGGCTGCTTCACCGGAGTCGCCGGGGCGGCCTTGGCGGCCAGCCTCTGGCGGGCCTCGGCCAACAGCTTGGCGGCCTGGGCGTCCTCAGGATCGCGATCGAGCACGTCCTTGGCAGCATCGAGCGCGGCCTGGGGATCGTCGTTGTCCAGCGCCTTGGCGCCCTTGGCCAGCAGCGCCTCCTTCTCCAGCTGATCGGCGACCTCGCTGACCTTGATGTTGAGCGAGGCTTCCTTCGGCTTGAGCTCGCGCGCCTTGGCCATCAGATCGAGCGCCTGGCCGTAGCGCTTGGCCTGGCGCAGCGACTCGATCTTCTCCAGGTAGGCCCGGACGTTGTCGTCGTCGGTGGTCTGCGGCGGCGGGGCCGGAGCGGCGACCGGCGGCTGGGGCGCCGGCGTCGGGGGAAGGGGCTCGGGCCGAGTCAGGAAGAAGGCCGCCACCGCTCCCGCGGCGACCAGGCCGCCCAGCCCGAGGCCGATGAAGAGGCCCCTCTTGCCGGGCGGCGGGGCGGCGGGCTCCTCGCCGGCGGCCAGGCGGTGGAGTTGGCTCTGCGAGCGCACCTGGCTCGGCGAATTCGGCCGGCTGATCGGGCGGTCGAGCGGAATGGGCGCGCCCGGCGAGCTCTGGCTGGCGCGCCGGATGCCGGAGGCGCTGTTGGGCTGGCTGAGCGGGGTGCGCCGGCTGACGCCGCTGGTGGGAGTGTTGGTTGCCCCGTAGGCGCCCGGCGTCTCGTTGCCCGAGTTGGGGAACAGCTGCGCCACCCACTGCGCCAGGTCGCGCTGGCTGGAGGGGCACTCGCCGCCGGCCAGGAAGTTCTCCAGCGCGGTGTGCAGGTCGGCGCAGTTCTGGCAGCGCGACGCCGGATCGGGATCGGTGGCCCAGCGGATGATCTCCTCCAGGCCTTGAGGGAAGCCCTGGGGGAACTGGGCTGGCAGGCCGCTGGCGCCGCGGACGACCTCGCGGATCACCTCAGGATCGGTGAGGGTGCCGTAGGGGACCTCGCCGGTGCAGGCCTCGAACAGCGTGAGCCCGGTGGCGTAGACGTCGGCGCGGTGGTCGATCTCGACGCGCTGGAACTGCTCCGGGGCCATGTAGCGCAGCTTGCCCTTGAGGGTGCCGGCTTCGGTCTGGGTCTGCCGGCCGCGGGCCCGCGCCACCCCGAAGTCGAGCAGCTTGGGGACCCCGTCATAGGAGATGAGGACGTTGGAGGGGCTGACGTCGCGGTGGATGACATGCAGCGGCTGGCCCTCGGAGTCGCAAGCGGTGTGGGCGTGGTGCAGGCCCAGCGCGATGCCCGACATCACCTGGGCGGCGTGGCCATAGTCGAACAAGTTCGCCGGCTTGGCCCGGCGCAGCGCCGCGGCAAGCGTCGGCCCGCGCACGTACTCCATGGCGATGTACGGCACCCCGTCGATCTGATCGACCTCGAACACCTGGACGATGTTCTGGTGCGACAGGAAGGCCGCCACCCGGGCTTCGTCGAGGAACATCCGCACGAACTCCGGCTCCTGGAGCAGCTCGGTGCGGATGCGCTTGACGACCACCACCTTCTCGAAGCCGCCGATGCCCGACAGCTTGCACTTGAAGACCTCGGCCATGCCGCCGGCGCCGATCATCTCGACGACGGTGTACTTGCCGAAGCTGGTCTCACCGCTCATGGGCATTCCTTCGATCGACTGAAGCCGCCAGTAGGGCTGGTCCCGGCGTGCGAATATCGCCAGGGGCGCCAGCGCTTGCCAAGGCGGCGGCGGCGACTGGCGGCGAGAAATACGGGTGGGAACTACGCGCCCTCGGGGCGGGTCGCGGCGGACCGATCAAAACGCCATCTCCACCGAGAGAGTGTAGGTGCGCGGCTGGCCGGGGATGTCGAAGCCGTAGAAGCCGGGCAGGGCGTACACGGAGTTGAGCAGGTTGGTGACCCGCAGCTGGGCCCGCAGCTGCACCGCGCTGGTCAGCGCCAGCCGGTCGGTGGAGAGCGCGGCGTCGAGGATGAAGGCCGGCGGCAGCTCGTAGGTCCCGCCGCGCAGCCAGAAGTCCTCATTGTCGCGCGAAGGCGGGCGGGCCCCCAGGAAGCGGCCCTCCAGGTAGATCCCCAGGTGGCTGGGCCGGTGGCGGACCTGGATCCCGGTGTTGGCGGTCAGCGTCGGGTAGAGGTCGGGCTCGACGGCCACCGAGCGATCTCCCAGGGCATTGAGCCGCTTGGCGGTGGAGTAGACGTAGGTGGCGTTGGCCAGGCCCGAGACGGTCCAGCTGCGGAACGGCTTGCTGATCCGCAGCTGCAGCTCGGCGCCCTCCGAGTCCTGGCGGGTCATGTTCTCTGGGATCTGTCCGCCGACGGTATTCCGATAGCGGATCTGGTCGCGCACCTGGCTGTAGAAGCCCACCAGCGAGGCCGCCAGGTAGCGGGAGGGCGAGTAGCCGAGCACCGCCTCGGCGGTGATGGCGGTCTGCGGCTTGAGGTCGGGGTTGCCGGCGGGGTCGCCCAGCTGCAAGGGGGTGGCGTAGAGCTCCTCGGCCGAGGGGCCCTTGAACGACGAGCCGCCCAGGGCCTTGAGGTACCACTGCTCGCTCAGCGGGACCACCAGCCCGCCGCGCCAGTTCAGGCTGCCGCCGTAGACTGAGTTGGCCTCGTAGCGCAGGCCGCCGGTCACCCCCAGGTCGCGGATGGCGCCCTCGAACGAGGCGAGCGGAGTGAGGGTAGCCAGGGCGTAGCCTCCCAGGTTGCGGAAAGGGACTCGCCCGCCGCCCGTGCCGGGGATTACCGCCCCCGCCGGCAGCCCGGGCTGGTCCTGCAGCGAAACCCTCTGCACCACCGGCAGCTTCTCCTCATCCCAGGAGAAGTCGGCGCCGGCCAGCAGGTGGAAGAGCTCGCCCAGCCGAGCGGTGGCCTCGAGCCCGGCGTCGGCGGCCCGGAAGCCGTCGTCGAGCCGCAGTCCGGTCTTTCCGTCGGCGGTGCTGGTGACGTAGCGGTCGCCGGGCTGCCCCTGCGAATAGGCGCCGTAGGCCTTGAGCACCGCCGCCGAGCCCAGCCCCCGCTCCATGTCGGCGCGCGCCAGCAGGTTGGTGAAGCGCACGCTGTTGTCGTGGGAGAGGGTGTTGCGGTCCTGGAACTCGCCCCGGCTGTCGAGGTCCTGGTAGATGCCGGTCAGGCGCACCCGCCCCAGCGTCGGCGACTTGTAGCTCACACGCCCGAAGGCCGAGCGCGGCGAGGAACTGTCCCCGCTGCTGTAGGGATTCTGCTCGACTTCCTTGTAGCGGGGACTGCTGGCGGGCAGCGCCAGGCCGGAGCGGTCGAGCTGGCTGGCGGAGAAGCCGCCCACCACTTCGAGATCGCCGCTGATGGCACCGCCCACCAGTGAGCCGAAGCCGCCCGGCGACTGGCGCGGAGGCTGGAGCGACGAGGTGGCCGGCGCCGCGCTCGACTGGCCGGAGGTGCCGCCCCCGACCATTCTCAGCCCGGCGCCCTGGGCGGCGCCGAAGGCCTCGGTGGGAGCAAAGGCCGAGGCCGACTTGGTGACCACGTTGATGCCGCCGAGGAAGGCGTTGGCGCCGTAGAGCACCGAGCCTGGGCCGCGGATGATCTCGATGCGCTCCACCAGCTCGATGGGGATCATCTCCGGCCCCAGGAAGTTGGCGGAGCTGGTGCGATAGGCGATGGGCTGCCCGTCGATCAGCACCTTGACGATGCGGCTGCCCGAGCGCTCGCCGCCCATGATGCCGCGCACGCCGACGTTGTAGTAGACGTAGTCGTTGTAGACCACGATGCCCGCCAGCGGCTGCAGCGCCTCGCCCACCGAGCGATAGCCGGCGGCCTCGATCTCGTCGGCGGTGATCACGTCCACCACTCCCGGCGCGGTCTGCAGGGTCTGCTCGCGCTTGGCGGCGGCGGTCACCACCCGGGTACGCAGGTCCTCCTCGATCTCCATCTCCCCGCCGGCGGCGGGCATGGGGAACTCCTCGGCCGGCTGCGAGGCGGCGGGGGCGGCCGGTGCCGGGGTGGGCTCGGGCGTCGGCGCCGGAGCCGGAGCCGGAGCCGGAGCCGGAGCCGGAGCCGGAGTGGGCGGGGCCGGCTCGGCGGCCGGCGCGGAAACGGCGGCTTCGACCGGAGGAGCGGGCGATTCGTTGGGCGGCTTGGCCGTAGGCGCCTTCTTGCGCGCCGCCGCGGGCGCGGCCTTGGCTCCGGCCGGTTTCGCGGGCTCGGCCGCCAAGGCGGATCGCCCGCCCGACGTCAGCAGCGCAGCCCCTGCGAGAAGGCCCCAGACCAGCGCTCTCATGGAAGTTCCTCGCCGCGGAAGGCGGTCAGAAGTTGGGGTCGTCCTCATTGATGATCTTGCCGCCCTGCACCCGGAACTCGATCCAGCCGCCGATCACGTCGCCGGTGCCGCCGAAGTCCACCGAGCCCGAGGCGCCCTGGTAGTCGACGTCGCCGCCGCCGAGGATGAGCTTGAAGGCGTCCGGCAGCTGCCCCGGCCCCATCACCTTCTTGCCGATGCCGGCGTTGGAGATCTTGCGCAGGTTGGTCTTGACCTTGTCCGCCGACGGGATGCCGCCGCCGGAGCGGGCCAGCGACAGGGCGTAGACCACCATCGCGTCGTAGGCGTGGGGATACCAGTTGGTGTCGGGGTCGCTGTTGGGGAAGTAGCGGGCGAAGCTCTGGGCGTAGGCGGCGAACTTCTCCGCGTTGCCGTGCGACGGGATCACCCCCATCATCCCCTCGGCGGCCTCGGGGTGCTCGTCGAGGACCCCCTTCTCACGCACCGTGTGGGCGGCGAACCACTTCACCTTGCGGTCCAGGCCGGCGGCGTCCCGCAGCAGCACCTTGAAGGCCTCGGGGCTGGCGATCACCACCACCGCCGCCTTGCCGTCGATGAGGCTCGCTTCGTTCATCGCCGCCAGCAGCTCGGTCTTGTAGCTGGACTGCAACGCGCCGGTGGGAAGCGCCTGGGGCGCGGGCGGGTCGCCGGTCAGCTCGCCGCCCTCGTCGCGGAAGGCGCTGGCGAACTGCTCGGCGTATTCGGGGCCGATGCCATCCTCGGCGTAGAGCAGCCCCACCTTGCGCGCCCCCTGGTCGTAGGCCATGCGGGCCAGCTTCTTGGCCGCCCCGGCGCAGGAGAGCGAGGTGCGCACGAAGTAGCCGCCAGCGGCCCGCGCCAGCTCGTCGCCGAGCCGGGCGCTGGAGCTGCCGGTGGCGAAGAGGAAGACCTTGGAGGGCAGGGTGACGTTGTCGAGGATGGGGATGGTCAGGTCGCTGGGGCCGGAGAAGATCACCCGCACTCCGGTGTCCTTGAGGGCCACCGCCTCGGCCACCGCCTTGCCCGGGGCCACGTCGTGCAGCCAGATCTGGACCTCCTGGCCGTTGACCCCGCCGGCGGCGTTGATGTCGTTGACCGCCACCTGCAGCGGCTCGGCCGCCCCCTTCTCCAGCCGGTTCTCGCCGGTGGAGACGAAGACATCGACGGTGATCGGGCGGACCACCTGGTTCTCGGAGCAGCCGGCGAGCAGTGCGGCCAGCGCCAACGAGCGGAGGAGGAGTCCGCGAGCGCTGTGAGTTGGGGCTTTGGTATCGAAGGACGTCATCAAAGTCTCCATCGCGGGCGGCCTACTGCTTGTGGGCGAAGGTCCGGGGGTAGGGCGGCGAGTAGGGCGCCTCCACGTCGTGGACCTTGGCGGGAGAGAACTGCCGGTTCTGGCCGTGGCAGGCCTTGCAGGACTCGATCGGCGTCCCGCCGGTCGGCTGGAAGGTGTTGATCTGCACGTGGGCCCAGGCGGCCTCGGTGTCGTGGCAGGCCAGGCAGGGCGAGCTGCCGGTGTCGGCCTTCCAGGCGACGTTGACGCACTTGCCGCGCTGGCACTGCTGGCCGAAGCCGCAGGTGTCGTTCTCCTCCACGCACTGGTCGTTGGTGTCGGCGTGGCACTTGGTGCAGTTGCGCATGTCCAGCGGGAAGAGCACCTCGCTGAAGTCATTGGCCCGGTTCTGGTGGCCCAGGTACACCGTCCCCGGCAGCAGGTGGCCCTTGGAGGCGAAGCCGCCGCGCCGGCGGGCGTAGTGGATGGAGTGGATCAGGTTGTTGAACTCGATCGACGCCGGGCCGGTCGGGTCGCGGTCGAGGCTGGCCACGCAGGCGTCGGGGGTCGAGTCGCCGTTGGTGTCCTGGCAGCTCTCCCAGCTCTTGGCGGGGTCGGCGAGGTGGCCGAAGCAGTCGCCGTCCTGGGCGCAGCTCTTTCCCTTGCGCCCCTTGGCGACGATCACGCAGGTGTCGGGAACCCCGTCGCTGCCCGCCTTGCCGTTGGCTCCCAGGATGTCCTGGCACTCCTCCCAGCTCTTGGCCGGATCGGCGTTGTAGCCCTTGCAGTCGGCGTCCTTGGTGCACGCCGCCCCCGCCGAGCCCGGGCCCTTGTCGACCGCGCCGTGGGTGTGGCAGTTGGAGCACATCTCCGGCTCGTTGCGCATGCCGCCGTGCAGGCCGACGGTGACGTGGCAGCCGGTGCAGGCCGTCTTGAGGATCACCTGCCGCGGCCGGATCGGCTCGCTGTCGCAGGAGTTGGCGTTGGGGCAGAACTTGAAGTTGGCGATCCCCGAGGTCGCCTCGTAGGTGGCCCCGCCCAGCACTCCGGGTCCGGGGTTCGTGTAGACGTAGAAGTAGACGGTGTAGGTGCCGGCGGGGTTGGCGCGGCCGGCGGTGCCGGCGGGGGTGTTCAGCGGCGCCAGCGAGGTCGCCGGCAGCCCCTGCGCGTTGCCGGACTTGTCGGGGTTGTCGAGGGTGTACTTCCAGCTGCCGGCCTCCAGCGCCAGCGAGGCCCGCGAGGGCGGCGCGCCGCCTCCGCCGACCAGCCGCTGCCGGTCGTTGGTGGGACCGGAGACCACGAAGTTGATCTGGTAGATGTCGCTGCCGCTGGCGCTCTTGGCCAGCAGGTCCACCGGGTTGCTGGCTCGGTCGAGCAGCTTGAAGCGCAGGTTGATCTTGTCGCTGGGCAGGAAGGCGCCAGTGGGACCGCTGCCCCCGGCGATGGCGAAGTCGGTCAGCTGCAGCCCCTGGCTCTTGGTGCGCGACTTGATCTCGTGGCGCTTGCCGTTGGGCGAGGAGCCGGAGTCGTCGGAGGTGTGGCACTCCAGGCAGTTGGGCTTCTGAGCCAGGGTCGGGTGCTGCTTGTCCTCGCAGGAGCCGCTGGTGAGGTTGCAGGTCGCGTTCTGGCCGAAGGCGGTCGCGCAGCCGGCGTCGTCGGTGCAGCTCGCCTTGCCGATCTTGCCGTAGACCCGCGGCGGGCTGATCACCCCGGCCTCCAGGTCGAGCGTCTCATGGCAGCCGACGCAGCCCAGCGGCGAGGGCTTGTTCTTCCAGCGGTCGTCGATGTGGCATTGGGCGCAGTCCTTCTCGCCGTCGGGCATCGAGGGATAGCCGACGTCGGTGTAGGCCTTGAGCGACTCGTCGGCGGTCATCCCGCCGGCCACCTGGGTGAGGTAAGGGTGGGCGACCCCGGGCTTCACCATGTTGTGGCCGCGGTGGATGGAGTGGACCTTCTGCGCCAGCGGGTGGGGGCTGTAGCCGTCCTGGTTGTGGCAGTGCTGGCAGGTCTCGATGGGCGACTTGTCCAGCGCCCAGTTGCCCATGATGTAGGAGGTGGGCATGCCCTTCATGCGCTTGGGTGCCGACAGGCCGTAGTTGGCGTTCTCCACCGGGCGGGAGTGGGCCATGTAGATGTGGCCGGTGAGCGGTCCCCAGTGGCAGCGGCCGCAGGCGGGGAAGGCACCGGGGCGGCCGGCGGCGTAGTCCTCGCGGGCTGCGTTGCCGATTTGGAAGGGGGCGTTGACGAACACCTGGTCCAGCTCGTCCTTGGTGCGGGCCCAGACCCCGACGGTGTAGGTCCCCGGCTCCTCGTCGCTGACCGCGGCGGTGCGGAAGATGATGGTCCCGTCCTCGGCCTCGCCGAAGTTGTCCTGCTTGTCGTCGAGGAAGTGGGGATCCTGCAGGTCGATGAAGTGGTGCTGGTCGTCGATGGCGTTGCGGTCGGTGACGCAGTTGAGCAGCTTGACCGCGGCCTTGGTCTTCAGGCCCGAGCGCGGGCCGCTGAGGTAGAGGTTGGCCACGTCCAGGTCGAGGATGTCCACCGGCTGGCGGCAGCGGTCGGTGAACTTGATCGAGTACTCCATCGTCTCGCCCGGGGTGAAGAAGCTGCCGTTGGCCGGATCCGAGATGGTGACGGCGGCGCTGAGGCCGATGCCGACCGCGCCGGCACCCGGGGCGCAGCCCGAGCTGCCCTGGGCGCCCGGCTCGCCGTCGACGCCGTCCTTTCCCGTCTGCGTCTTGCAGGCTCCCAGGCTGAACGCCAGGGCGATCATCGGGAGCAGAAATCGAAGCCTGGACATCTTCTCACTCCTTCGGAGTCGGGAGCCGGTCAGGGTGGCTCCGCGAAATGCGAGCGCGGCATCTCTGTGCTGGGAGCGCGGCAGTCAGGTCAGGGAGGCTGACTGCCGGCCAGGAGCGACGAGGCGTCCGGAACTGGTCCGACGCGTTGTGAACTACCACCCCACGTTGAATGATCCGCACAGCTAGTTCGCAGAAATGCAGAACGGCTGTCAAGGCGGTGGCAACTCCTTCTTGGGGGATGTTTCGCCGGAAAATTCGAGCCCGCGGCCGGCGGGCGAAGGCGGCGGAGGCCAGCAGCGAGAGCGGCAGCGCGGGGAAGCCGCCCGGGGACGAGGTGCAGCCGCAGCCTTCGGGAGGCGGGGTGGCGTCCTCGAACCAGTACTCGAAGGTGCGGGCGTTGTTCCAGTCCTGGGCGTCGGTGGCGTGGGAGGAGTCCTGCAGCTGGGAGACCGCCAGCACCACCCGGCGCAGGCCGGCGGTGGACTCGACCACGGCCTGCCCTCCGCCCAGCTCCAGCCGCTCGGTCGAGCCGTCGAGGCGCCACAACAGCAGCGAGCCCGCCCAGTGGGACTCGAGGTTGCCGGCCAGGCGGACCTGGAGGCGCGCCGGAAGCGAGGGCAGCTCGAGCTCGAAGTAGCGGCTGCCGTACTCGCGCACCTCGCCGGTGCCGTGGATCGGAAGGGCGTTGCGCTGGACCTTGCCCAGCTCGGGCTGGGCGAGCCGCTCCCCGGCGAGGAAGTGCTGGCCGTCGTCGGCCTCGCCCACCACCGCCCGCCAGGCTGCGAACTCGGCGGCGGCTCGCGAAAGCGAGCTGCCCTGGGAGGCGAGGTGCCGCTGGAGGCCCTCGAACCAGTCGGGCGAGTTGCCGGCGCTGCAGCGGGCGCCGTAGGCGGCCAGGGTCATGGTGCCGTCCTGGGCGAAAGACTCCCACAGGTCGCGCAACAGGCGCAGGTCGTGATTGCCGAAGCGGTCGATCAGGAAGAGCGGGAAGAGGGCAGCGCCGTAGTCGTAGGAGTCGCTGGGGACGCCGAGGGCGGTGCTGTTTAGCGCGGAGTAGTCCAGCGGGTAGTCGGGGAAGCGCTGGAACTCGGCGATCTCGCTGAGGATGAACGAGTCGCCGCGGCCGCCGAGGACGAACTCGACGGCGGTGGCGAAGCTCTCCCAGGCCGAGGCCGACTCGGCGCAGTCGGTGGCGGCCTGGGAGGCGTGGTTGAGCTCGTGGCGGATGGTCGCCTTCTGCTGCGCCGGCAGCAGGGTGCCGTTCAGGGTGATGCGCACCGCGCAGTCGCAGCGCGGCGTGGCCGGCACGTCGGCGATCGGCTCCATCAGCCCGGCGTACTCGAGTTGGGGAACGAGGTAGAGGCGCACCCCGGCGAGGACCTCGCCCCGATCGCCGACGGTGAAGGGGGCGGCGAAGCCCAGCTCGACGATCTCCAGCTGCCAGGCCTCCTCGGCCTCGGCGAGCGCGGCTTGGGCCACCTCGAGCAGCGGCGCGGTCTGGTAGTAGACCCGGATCGGGAAGCGGGTCGAATCGAGGAACCCGAGGAAGGGCGGGCCGTCCTGGCGGAAGCGTGCCCCCGCCCGCGCCGCGGCGCGCCGGGCCTGGGACAGCTCGAGGATGCCACACCGCCCCGGCGACCTCGGCGCCGGCAGCGGCAGCGAGATCGAGGAATCCGGCAGCGCGCGGGCCGCCTCCTCGGCGCTCAGCTCTCCCAAGCTGACCAGTGCCGACAGCCCGCGGGCGAGCGACGCCGGCTCGGCGCTCACCGGGCAAGGGAGCGCCAACAAGGCCATCAGGAGGAGGGGCAAGCGGGCCACGCCCGCACTCTATGACGACTTCCCGATCTCCGACAGCTGATTTGCTCACCAGTTGACGATGGTGACTGCCGGCCAACATCCTGATTTCGCTGTCCGATTCAGGCGGGGCGGCCCCGGGCGAAGCGCCGTCGGCCCGGGTGGGGTGAAAGCTGGGATCGCCTTTGACGGGGCGGGCAACACAAGTACGATGCCTGCCGAAGCCGCCATCCTCTTTCCGTTCGGAGCCCTCTGGGTGCCAGAGCCATCCGCCGTCAACAAGGCCGCCAGGCCCGCCGAGCCGGGTGACGAGGGTCTGGCCGGGTTGATCGAGCGGGTCCAGGGCGGCGACCTGACCGCCTTCGAGCTGCTCTACCGGCGCAAGCGCGAGCACGTCCACCGCATCCTGTTCCAGCTGGTGGGCAACAGCCCCGATCTCGACGACTTGATCCAGGAGTCGTTCATCCAGCTGCTCAAGGCGCTCAAGGGCTTTCGCGGCGACGCCAAGTTCTCCACCTTCCTCTATCGGGTGTGCGCCAACGTCGCCTTCATGCACCTGCGCTCCAAGGGGCGGCGGCGGGAGGAGCTGGTGGAGGAGTCGCCGGAGCCGGTGTCGGCGGCGCCGGTGGAGACGCCGGAGCGCAAGGCCGAGGTGAACCAGGCGGCCAAGATCCTGGAAAAGGCGCTGGCGCAGCTGCCGCCGGAGCGGCGGGTGGTGTTCGTGTACCACGACTTCCTGGGCATGAAGCCCGAGGAGATTGCCGAGGCCTTGGGCATTCCTTCGAACACCGCCCGGTCGCGGCTGAACCGGGCGCGCCAGGATCTGGTGGAGGTGGTGGCGCGACTCAAGGGCGAAAGGCCGACCGCGGCGGGAGGCGATCATGGCGCACCGTGAGTCCGATCGCCTGTGGGAGCTGGCCCAGGGCACTCTCGGCGAGGCTGAGGCCCAGCAGCTGCGCCTGCACCTGGCCGATTGCGAGGAGTGCGCCGCCGCCTTCGAGCGGGTGATCGAAGCCCAGGAGATCCTGGTTCCGCCCGAGCCGCCGCCGCTCTCCGATGCCCGCTGGCGGGCCATCGACGCCAAGGTTCTGGAGGCCGCCGCCCGGGAGATGGCGCGGCCGAGCCTGGCCGGCTGGCTGCGCGAGCTGTTCACTCCGGCCTGGCGCCCGGCGCTGGGGCTGGCGTCGGCGGCGCTGGTCTTGGTGGCGGTCTTGGCCTCGCGGGCGCCGGTGCAGCCTTCCAATCCGGTGGCCACCGCGCCGGTGGTCCCGCAGCCCGCGCCGACCGCGAATCTGCCCGAGCCCGTTGCGCCGCCAAAGCCGGCCCCGACAGCCGCGGTGCTGGCGGCGCGCAAGGCGAGCCGGCAATCCGAGCCGCTGGCCGAGCAGATGGCCATCGCCAAGGGAGCCGAGCTGGCCACAGAGAAGGGCGGCGAGCTGTGGATGGCGCTGCCCGACGGCAGCCGGGCCGGACTGCTGGAAGGGTCGCAGGCGGTGCTGGCCGAGGTCTCGCCCGAGCACGTGCGCATCGAGCTGGGGCAGGGAGCGGTAGCGGTGGCGGCGGTGCACGCCGAGCTGCGGCGCTTCGAGGTGGCCTCGGGCGAGGTGGTGGTGAGGGTGGTGGGCACCCGGTTCCTGGTGCAGCGCAGGGGCGAGGCGACCGAGGTCGAGGTCCAGGAGGGCAAGGTCGAGGTCGAGCGCGCCGGCGAGCGCCGCTACGTCGAGGGCGGGCACGGGATCAAGGTCGGCAAGGCCGGGACCTTCGAGGAGAAGCTCGAGCCGCACAAGCGCAAGGAGCTGGCCAAGGTCGTGCCGCTGCGGCCGGTGGCGCCGCCGGCCGAGCCGACGGAGGCTCCAGCTCCGGCGCCGTCGGTCGAGGAAAAAGCCCAGGAAACTCCCGAGCCTTCGAATGCCGACGAGTGGGCGAGCATGCCGGAGGCTCCTGACGCTTCGGCTGAGCAGCAAGCTGCCGCGGCGCCGGCGATCGCCGAGGCCAAGGCCAGCGACGCCGGGACGGCCGATGCGGGGAAGATGGGTCCGGTCGACCGGACCCGAGCCTGGCTGAGCAAGCAGGCGGAGAAGCTCAAACCGCTGAGCGATGAGCGGGTGGAACAGGCCGAGATCCACGAGCTGGAAATCAACGAGAAGATCGGCCTCTGCGAGCGCGCGCTGGAGCGGGCCGACCGCTGGCTCACCAACGATCTCAAGGGCACCGGCTACCACGGGAAGCACCGCGACGAGCATCGCCGCCGGGTGCTCATCGTCCGCGCCCGCTGCCTCGAGAACATGGGCCGCATCGAGGAAGCCAAGGCGACTCGCGAGCAGATCAAGTAGCTGCGACGCTCAGCTGATCTCCAACGATCGCACCTTGAGCCCGCGCTCGCCCAGCTTGGCAATCAGCTCCTGAGCGGTGGAGCGATCGCCCCCGCGGATCTTCACCTCGACCTCGCCCTTGCCGGTCCGCACGATCGACACCGCTCCTGAGTTGCCGGTGCCAGCCAGGTCCAGGTTGAGGCTCGGCTGTCCCTGCTTGAGCGCGAAGCTGATCCGCTCCACCAGCGAGGCGATGGCCTCCGCCCGCTGCTCGGCGCTCGGCCCGGAAGGTTGAGCCTGCGATGGCGCGGCGGAACCCGAAGCGCCGCTCGCCGCGGAACCGGCCTCGGGCGAGGCTTCCTTGCGCTCGGAATTGGAGCTGGCATCCGGCTGAGCAGAGGAGGGGCGCGCCGGAGCCGCCTTGAGCTCCTCGCTGAGAGCGCGCGCCAGCTCCGAGCGAAGCGAGGCGTCGACCCGGTCCTCCATCCGTCCGCGGCTTGCCTCCGCTGATTGCGAATGCGCCTGGTTCAGCGTCTTGGCCGACTTCTCGCTGGTTAGGCGCGCCCGCTCGACCACCTGCTGCTTGGCCTGGGCGACCCTGGTGGAAACAGCGGCAGTGCTCTTGGCGGCCGGGGCCGAGGTCTTCTGCATCGGCGCGCCGGGCCTGGCCGGAAGCTTGTCGGCAGCAACCTTGGCCTTTTCGACCGCGGCCTTTCCCTGCGCCGTCTTGGGCTGCGGCAGAGCGCCGGATTTCTTGGCGGAACCGGTGCCCGCCAGGATCTCAGAGAAAGGCTTGGCAGGGGCCTTTGACGGCGGCGCCGCTTCGTTGCGCGTCTCGACTTTCATGGGGCCTCCGGTGGCTAGCCGTGAGGTCCTCTGCAACCCGCCTGCCGCCTTCCGTCAGAGCAGACGCCGGCGAGAGGCTGTTCCGAAATGGAACGCGCCTGTTCTCCGGTGGAACAGCCCCGGCTCAGTGCGAGAAGCCGTCGCGGGCGCCGATGCCCTGCTGCTGCTGGAGTCCGAGCGGGGAGAGGTCGTTGACGCACAGCTCGGGGCAGGCCAGGACGTCCTCCTGGCTGGCGAAGCCGCGATAGCCGCTCCAGTCGTGGTCCTCGAAGAGCAGCGCGTCCCGGATCTCCACCTCCAGAGGCGGCGAGCTCGGCTTTCCGTCGCCGCGCTTGAAGCTGAAAATCCTGCCGCGCACCAGGTACTTGCCCGAGACCACCGCCTTCTTCAGATCCAGGTACTGCTCGGCCGCCAGCTTGACGCGGATGCGGATCGGCTCGGGCCCCCGGCGGCCGAAGAGCGCGTCGGCCTGGCTGGCCGGCTTCACCTGGGCCAGGGTGGCGAAGTAGCTCGGCTTGTCGTCCACCTCCACTCCCTTGATCTTGCGCGGCGCCTCCTTGTGGATGTCGAGCAGCGTCAGCCCGAACCAGCTCACGTCGCGGTCGAGATAGCGGTCCTGGAAGCGCTCCATCGCCGAGTCCTGGGCGATGCTCGGCGCCAGCTCGACTTCAGCCGCGTAGCGCTGCACGAAGGCGTCGAGGGTGAAGTAGATGCTGTCGGTGAGCTGGGCGCCGTCGACGGCGTAGGCCAGCCGGGCCAGGTCGATCGGCGCCTTGAGGCGGGTCTTGAGCTCCTTGGCCACCTGCAGCCATCCCTCGGGGACCTTCCCGTCGATCATCGCCCGGTGGAGCATGTGCGTCAGGTAATCGCCGGCCGGGAACTTGTCGCTGCTCATTGGAGCAGTGAAGACGTTGAAAACAGGCAGGTTTTCGTCGCGCTTGTGGAAGTAGGGCGCGGCTTCGGCGAGGGCGGCCAGCAGGCTGCCCACCACCCGCCCGCAGGCGGGGTTCTTGGGGGCGGCCGACAGCGCCTGGCCGATGCGCGTCTTGGGCAGGCGCTTGTCCTCGGCGTCCTCGCGCCAGGCGTGGGGAGTGGCGGCGAAGAGGTCGTCGTCGGCCAGGGCCGGCAGCGGCAGCGCCAGCAGGGCGAACAGCAGGGCATGGGAGATCTTCATGTCGGCTCCGATCCTAGCACCGGCTCGCTGCCGGGCCAGCAGGCCACAGGCAAGGAGAGGGCCAACGCCCACGGTTCGCTTACAGGTCGCCTGTCCGTCCTCCCCTGTGATGCGGGGGACGGTGTCGGTTCGCTGCCATTCAGTCCAGGCGTCAGAATGTCGGCAAGTCTCGAGGCGCTCAGGCCTGCTCCGAACCGAGCACCGGTTCGCGATCCGTGACGGTCAGCGCTGGCAGCGCCAGAGCCAGCAGCGCCGGAAGCAGCTCCAGCGCCGCGGCAACTCGAAAGAGCGCGCCGCCGGAGAAAAGGTCGTAGAGCCTTCCCGCTGCGAGGTAGCCAATGGCCCCGCCCATTCCCCAGGTCACCGAGGCGAACAGCGCCTGGCCGGTGGCCCGCATCTGCGGCGGGACCAGCGCGGTCAGATAGCCGTAAGCCGCCAGCATGAACACCCCGTAGGTCAACCCGTGCAGCAGTTGGATGGCGATCACCGCCTCGGCGCCGGTGGCGTAGGAGAGCAGCAGCCAGCGCAGCCCCGAGCCCAGGAAGGCGACGGTCAGCAGCCGCGAGGTGGAGGCCAGCTGGCTCACCTTCGGCCAGAGCACCATCACCCCGACCTCGGCCACCACCCCGGTCGCGGCTCCCACTCCGGCGACGCTCGGCGGCAGGCCCAGATCGCGCAGGTGGACGGTGAAGAGCAGGTTGAACGGCCCACACGCTGCCCAGTGAAGCCCAGTGGACAGCAGCAGCAGGCGCAGCCGCGGCTCGCTCAGCAGATTGGCCATCTGCCCGAGGCTGGGCGGCGCCAGCCCGGCGCCGCTCGCCCGCACCCGCGGCAGGGTCGAAAGGAAGGCCAGCCCCAGCGCCGCCACCACCCCGACGATTACCGGCGGCGGGCTGGCCCGGGCCCCGCTGTAGAAGAGTCCGAAGGCCGCCGAGGAGGCGATGAAGCCGACGCTCCCCCACAGCCGCACCCGCGAGAAGTGGCCGCCAACCTCCCGGATCTCCTGCAGAACCTGGCTGTCGATCAGCGTGGAGATGGGGGAGGCGAAGAGCGCCGCCAGGTAGAGCCAGGGCGCGATCTGCCATACGGTCTCCGCGGAGAGCAGGGGAAGGTAGGCCAAGAAGGCCCCGGCCAGCGCCACTGCCAGCAGCAGGCCGGTGCGCCGGGTGCGGTCGGCCAGGAAGCCCCAGGCCGGCGGGACGAAGATCGCCGCCACCGGGCTCGCCGCCATCAGCAGCCCGATCTCCGCCCCGGACAGCCCCAGCGACTTGAGGTGCTGGGACAGGAACGGCATCGCGATGCCGACCCAGTTGAAGATGAAGAAGTAGCTGACCGCGAGGCCGGTGAGCCGCTTGCCGCTTTCAGTCTGGCCCATGGATTGGCTGCTGCGAACGATCCGCTCGGCTCACTTCGGGCAGCTGGCGTCCTTCCGATCGAGCAGGATCATCCGCCCGCCCTCGCCGGCGGTGAGGGCGCCGCCGCGCGACTCCAGGAAGGCGGCTATCGCGTCGCGCATGTTGAGCGCCCGCCGGTGGCCGTAGTCCTTGCGCTCCGCCGGGACCTTGTCCAGCACCACGCCCACCCCGTCGCCGCCGAAGGCCAGGAAGTCGCTGGTCGCCACCCGGTAGGTCGCCTGGCGCTCAAGCTTGCGCCCGTCCACGAAGGAGATGTCGGTGATGTGCGCCTTCCCCGGGCAGCGCTCGGCGGAGAAGCGCAGCCCCGAGGTCTGCGGCGCCCCGTGACCGCTGGCCAGCAGCGCCTCGAGCATCCCCACGATCTCCTCGCCGCTCAAGGTCAGGATGGCGATGGTGTTGTCGAACGGAAAGACCTCGTACAGCGCCCCGTAGGTCATCTCGCCCTCGGGCAGGTCGGCGCGCAGGCCGCCGCTGTTGAGCAGCGACAGGTCGGTCTTCTCCATTGCCTTGAGGGCATCGGCCAACGCGTCGCCCAGCGGGCTCTCGGCCTGGTACTCGCGGGTGAGCGTCTTGGGGACTTTGACGTGCAGCGGCCGCAACTGGCCCTCGGCCACCTTGGCCATGTAGGGCGCAATCACCCGCTCGATGGTCGGATCGGGCACCACCTGGATGCCGTCGAAGAGGTTGGCCACCAGCGACAGGCCCGGCTTCCACTTGCGCGGATCGCACTCCGCAAGCCCGGCGAACACCTTCTCGCAGACCGGGATCGCGGAGCGGATCTTGGTGGCCTGGTGCACCGCCCGGCGAGTGGCGGGATCGACCACCAGATCGACCACGCCGAAGTGCGTGCCGTAGCTGTTGGACTCGATGACCGGCATCCCTCTGACGAAGTGGCCGATCAGGGCGTGGGTGTGCCCGGCGATCACTGCGTCGAAGAGTCCCTCGGGGAGTTGCTCCAGCGCCTGGAACACCTCTCCGCGGGTGTCGCAGCTCGACAGCGAGTTGGGGTCGGCCAGGCTGCGGCAGCGGCCGCCGGCGTGGACGGTGAGGATCAGGACCTCGGCGCCCTTCTCCCGCAGCGCCGCCGCGCCGGCCAGGGCCTCCTCGGCCAGGTCGCTGAACCGGAGCGAGGTCACGTTCACCGGGTTGGTCACCTGCGGCGTCATCGGAGTGATCAGGCCGAGGATGCCGATCTTGACCCCGTTGCGCTCGATGATCGAGATGCCGTCGGGCGCGACGAAGTCCGGGCGCTTGCCGGTGGCGCTCAGGTACATGTTGCGCGCCAGCAGCGGGAAGCGGGCCTCCTTGGAGCGCGCCTCCAGGGCCCCGAAGGGATCGTCGCCCGGCTCGAGCGCCGCCGACTTGGGGCCGGCCGGGCCGTAGTCGAACTCGTGGTTGCCCAGCGCCGAGGCGTCGTAGCCCAGGGCGTTGTAGGCCCCGATGACCGCCGCTCCCTCGGAGAGATTGGCCACCAGCGTCCCCTGGAAGAGGTCGCCGCCGTCGATCAGCACCACGCCGCCGGGGTTCTCCTCGCGCAAGCGGCCGAGATAACTGGCGAAAGCGGGCAGCCCGCCGAACTTGAGCACCGGGCCGCTCTCGAGCTTGGCCTCGTGGGCCTGGACCCAGCCGTGCAGGTCGTTGGTCCCGACCACGGTGATGCGGATCGGAGCGCGGTCTGGCTTGGGCGCACCTGCCCGCGGCGCGGGACAGGCGGCGAGCAGGAACAGCAGCAGGTAGGTCGAGCGAAGGCGCGGTGACGGCACGGGGGCTGATTCTAGTCGCAAGCGGCCCCGGTGCCACAATTCCGCACCGACCGGGCCGGCCGCGCGCGGGTCCGCCGGGGGCTTCGGTCGGGTCGCCCGCGGTCCCGGGTTGGGCTAGATTGTCGCCGCCTTTCAACCATTGCCCAGGGGCACTTCCATGAAGGTTCTCATCGCAGACAAGTTCCCGCACGAGCGCCTGGCGGACATCGAGGCGCTGGGTCTCACGGTCGAGTACAAGCCGGACGTTCCCGCCAAGGAGCTGCCGCAGGCGGTCCAGGGGGCCAGCGCGCTGATCGTCCGCAGCAAGCAGGTGAGCGCCGAGGTCTTCGAGAAGGGCGACGCGCTGGCGCTGGTGATCCGCGCCGGGGCCGGGGTCAACACCATCGACGTCGCCGCCGCTTCCAAGCGCGGAGTCTACGTCTCCAACTGCCCGGGCCAGAACTCGATCGCCGTCGCCGAGCTGGCCTTCGGGCTGATCCTGGCCGCTGACCGGCGCATCCCCGACAACGTCATCTCGTTGCGCGAGGGGAAGTGGGAGAAGAAGGTCTACTCCGAGTCGCGCGGGCTCTACGGCCGCACCCTGGGGATCATCGGGCTGGGGGCGATCGGCATGGAGCTGGCCCGCCGGGCGATGGCCTTCGGGATGAAGGTGGTGGCCCACGACCACTTCATGCACCGCGAGAAGATGGAGGCGCTGGGCTGCGACTACATGGAGAACGACGAGGAGCTGATGCGCACCTCGGACGTGGTCTCGCTGCACCTGCCGCTGACCCCGGAGACCAAGGGGCTGATCGACCGCAGGCACCTGGAGGCGATGAAGCCGGGCGCGATCCTCATCAACACCGCCCGCGCCGAGATCGTCGATCAGCAGGCGCTGCTCGACCTGGTGAAGGCCGGTCGCATCCGCCTGGGCCAGGACGTCTGGCCGGGCGAGCCGGAGGGCGGCAAGGCCCAGTACAGCCACGAGCTGACCAAGTACGCCTACGGCACCCACCACATCGGCGCCTCGACCGACCAGGCCCAGGACGCCATCGCCCGCGAGGCGGTGCGCATCCTGCAGAAGTTCGCGCGCGAGGGCTCGGTCCCGAACTGCGTCAACACCGCCAAGACCACCAAGGCCCGCTGCCAGCTGGTGGTGCGCCACTACGACAAGGTGGGCGTGCTGGCCAACGTGCTCGAGACCATCAAGCAGGCCGGCATCAACGCCCAGGAGATGGAGAACCGCATCTTCGAGGGCGGGGTGACCGCCAGCTGCCGCATCCAGCTCGACGACCGGCCGGCGCCGGCGGTGCTGGAGAAGATCCGCTCCCACAAGGAAGAGATCATCTTCGTCGACGTGGTGGACCTGGCCTGATGAGCTCCGCCGCACCGCAGATCGAGGAGGGCGACCGGGCGCAGGCGCTGGTCGCCCTGCAGCGCAAGCTGGATCGCTGCAAGCTGTGCCCGAAGATGATCGGCCCGGTGGTCCACGGACCGCCGGTGCCGTCGAGCCTCTTTCTGGTCGGCCAGGCGCCCGGGCCGCACGAGGGAGAGCTGGGGCGTCCCTTCGCCTGGACCGCGGGCAAGACCATGTTCCGCTGGTTCTCGACGATCGGCGCCGACGAGAAGACCTTCCGCGAGCGCGCCTACATGGCCGCCGTTGCTCGATGTTTTCCGGGGAAGGCGCCCGGCGGAGGCGACCGCAAGCCGGACGAGGCCGAGATCGATCGCTGCCGCCGCTTCCTCGAGGCCGAGGTGGAGATCCTGCAGCCCAAGCTCGTCATCCCGGTCGGGACCTTGGCCATCGAGCAGGTGCTGGGGAAGAAGCAGCCCTTGGCCGAGGTGGTGGGCGGGGCGATGACCGGCGAGGCCTGGGGCGCGAAGTTCGACGTGATCTGCCTGCCCCATCCCAGCGGCGCCTCGACCTGGCACCGGACGCAGCCCGGGATCGGGCTGTTGGAGAAGGCGCTCAAGACCCTGAAGGCCCACCCGGAATGGAAGCGCGCTTTCGGCTGAGCCGGCGGATTCGACGGGAGGCCGGCTACAGCTCGGTGGCGAACCGCTCGGCGGTCTTGCGCAGCAGCACCCGGGCCGCCGGCCACAGCGCCCTGGCCGGCAGGCTCAGCAGCAGGTAGTAGTGCCCGGCCAGCCCCTCGATGAGCCAGGTGTAGCTCTCGGTGG
>JBBIQS010000096.1:0-28699 GCA_037442205.1 Myxococcales bacterium | reverse complement strand
GATGCCTGGGTCGCGCCGGCCGGGGCCACCGCCGGAGCGGGGGCGCCCGGCGCCGGGGCCGGCTGGGCGCTGGCGGCGCGCTGGCTGACGCGCAGCCGGGCCTGCATCTGGGTCACGAACTCGCCGGCGGGATACTCGGCGACCCCGCGCTTGTAGACCTCGATCGCCCGCTCGGCGTGGCCGAGCATCTCGTGGGCCTGGCCGAGCATGAACAGGCCGTAGTCGGCGTTCTTGATGCCCTTGGAGCGCGGGGCGAACTTCTCCAGCGCCGCGGCGGCGCCTTCGTAGTCCTTCATGGTGTACAGGGCGGCGCCCAGGTAGAAGGCGGCCGCGGGGGCCTCGGAGCCGTCGGGGTCGAGCGCCAGGAAGCGCTTGAGCTCGGCGGCGGCGGTCTTCATGTCCTCGCGGCGGAAGGCGGAGCGGCCCTTCTCCAGCGCGGTGGCCGCCAGCTCTCCCTTGAGCGCCCGGGCCCGCTCGTCCAGCGCCCGCTGCTCCAGCGCGGTCAGCTTGGCCCGGTCGGCCTTGTCCAGCTTGGCCAGCTCGTCGATGCCCTTGAGCCGCGCCTCGCCTTCGCCCTCGCCCATCAGCTTGAAGGCCAGCAGCCCGCGGTCGGAGGCGGCCTTGGCCTGGTCTGACTCGCCCTTGGCCTTGGCCAGCCTGGCCTCGGCCTCGGTGTTGGCCTGCTTGGCCTTGTCCACGTCGACCTGGGCGGCCTCGACCTTGGCCCGCTCGGTGGCCACCGAGGCCCGCGCCGCCAGCACCACCATGATCGCCGCCGCCACCACGAACGCCAGGTAGGCCGCCCCGGAGGCGAACCACGAGCGGCGGTAGTTGTCGTCGTTCTTCTTGGAGATGGTTTTGAGCTCGGCGTGCAGGTTCTTGAGCAGGTTGTCGGTCTTGATGATCAGGTTGCGCGCCTCGACGACCTCCTTGCGCAGTTCCGCCAGCTCGCGGTCTGCCGGCCGGCGCTCCTCCCCGTCGGCCGCTCGCTCGAGGTCGCTTGGCTGTCGCATGGTCACGCTCTCCTGATCCGTGTTTTCCGGCGGCTTCTGCGGCGGCTCGGGCTCTACCCGAATCGCATGCCCGCCTCCCAGGCGGCCCAAGAACTTGGCCGCTGCCTGGTCCACCACCGCTCGCTTGGCTTTCATACCGCTGAACAACGACCTGTGGCCAACAGGAATTTCTGCCCGACGAAATCCGGTTGCTAGGGCAGCCGGCGGACTTCCGGGGGGAAGCTCATCTGCGCGCCGAGCACCAGGGTGTTGCCGCCGGTCTGCAGGTAGCCGACCCCGGGCAGCTCGACGCGCGCCAGCCCCAGCCGGTACTCGACCACCATGGACCACCGCTGGCTCAATTCGAGCACCGCGCCGAGGATGGCCAGCGGCCCGGAGCCGTGGCTCTCCATCCCGCCCTTGGGCGAGTCGGACACGAAGTTGAGGAAGTAGCCCGCCCCCAGGCCGACGTAGGGGCTCAGCTGCGCCTGCCAGGGGAAGTAGCGGACGTTGACGGTGATCGGGACGTTGGTCAGCCCCATGGTCCGGTCGGCGAAGGCGAAGCGCTCCTCGAACAGGCCGACGTCCATGGAGACTTCGAGGTTGGGCAGCGCCTGGTAGCCGAAGGTGGCCAGCACCCCCGGGCCGCCAGGGCTGGGGCCGAGCAGGGGCGTTCCGTAGCCGCTGGCCCACTCGCCGAAGCGGGCGTTGGGCTGGTAGCGCCAGCCGGCGCCGACGGCGATGCGGGTCGAGTCCTCGTTGGGCGTGGCGCGGGCGGTGGCGGCGGTGCAGGCCAGCAGGACCAGGGCCGAGGCAGCTTTCAGATTCACTGGGGTCGTCTCCGTCGGGAGCAGGAGAGTATCGAGGGGTTCGGGCGGCGCGGCAAGGCCGCGGCCTGTCAAGCGCGGCGGGCTCCCATCGAGGCGAGCGCTTGCTTGACGGCAATCGGAGCGACCCCTATAAGTGCCCGGCATCGCAGGCCTCGCCCGCCGGTTGGCGAAGGTCGGCGGGCCGGAGTGGCGGAACTGGCAGACGCACGGGACTCAAAATCCCGCGGGGCTCGGCTCCATGAGGGTTCGATTCCCTCCTCCGGCATCGCAGCACTCTCGCCAGCTCCCTCGCGCGGGCGTCGACTGGGCGGAAGGAAGGCCCCGGCGGCTCGCTTCCGCGAGCTTCGGGTTGCCTCCGGAGCCGGCGATCCATAGGAAGGCCGCATGTACAGCTTGATGATCAGCTTCGGGATTTCGGCGGGCGTCTTCGCCCTGTTCGCGGTGCTCGTCTCGCCGGTGGCGGCGATCGTCCCCGCCGGGCTGGTGCTGGTGGCAGCCAACTACCTGCTGGCGCGCCAGGTCGGCAAGAAGATCGGCGAGCTGGCGAACGAGGCGCAGAAGGAGATCCAGGCGGCCTCGACCTCGACCTCCAAGGAGATGCAGCGCCAGCGGATGGACAAGGGGATCAAGCTGCTGGAGCAGGGCTTCAAGTACGACAAGTGGCAGTTCCTGGTCGGGGCCGAGCTGCACTCGAACATCGGCATCCTCCAGTACGTGCAGAAGGACTTCGACGCCGCCCGCCCGCATCTGGAGAAGGCCGGCGTCCGCGGGCCGGCCAGCGCGCGCGCCAAGGCGATGCTGGGCTGCCTGCACTACCAGGCCAAGGATCCGCAGAAGATGGTCGGGGCCTTCGAGGCGGCGGTGAAGGCCGGCAAGAAGGAAGGGATCATCTGGTCGGTCTACGCCTGGTGCCTGGACAAGTCGGACAAGCGCGACGACGCGCTCAAGGTGCTGGCCCGGGCGGTGGAGGCCAACCCCGCCGACGAGAAGCTCAAGGCCAACATGGTGGCCCTGCAGAACGAGAAGAAGCTGAAGATGAAGTCCTACGCCCCGGAGTGGTACCAGTTCCACCTGGAGAAGCCGCCGATGGACTTCATGGGCGGCCCCGGCGGCGGCCGGCGGGTCATCTACCAGCGGCGCTGAGCTTCGCGAAGCGGCCTCGGCCGGCAGCGATCGCGACATCCGGGGCCAGACACCGTGAGCTGTCGCGGCAGACAGGCGCCTTGCAGAGCGCCGTTGAATGTCTTGCGCGCGCCGCGCCACTCTCGCGCGGGGGATCCCCTCCCGACGGAATGACCTGTCCCTGGATCTCGCATGCCCCCGCGTTTCCCGTTTCGGCGCAGCACGCTCGGACTCGAAGGCGTCGCGCGCTGGCCAGCGGCGACCATGGGTCTGCTGGCCTCGCTGTTGATCGTGGGCTGCACCCGACCCGCACCCTCCTCGGCTTGCGGCGAGTGCAAGTCCGACGAATTCTGCTGCATCTCGACCTGCCTTCCCTTCGGCTCGACCTGTCCCCCGCCGGACGGCGGCCAAGGGACGTCCTCGCCCGATGCCGGCCTCGACCCAAGCCCCGACGCGGGCCTCGATGGCGGCCCCGACGCCGGGCCGGAGTGCATCGCGCTCGCGTTCATCAATGACAACCCCAACCCGACTCCCGGCCGCTGCCAGGGGAACGCCGCGATCACCTGCCAATCCCGGACATTCAAGCCTTCGGACAGCGCCCTGGTCTCGGAGACCTGCGCCCCCGGCTACGAGTGCCGGGAATACGACCTGGACGTGAGTAACAACGGCGGGGCGGTGTTCACTCAAATCCGATGGGCGGGCTGCGTCCAGGTGGGCTCCCAGCCGTGTGCGGTGGATTCGATCACTGGCGCGCCGGCCGATCCCTACCGCTGCCAGGGCCAGCAGCAGATCAAGTGCCTGATGCTGCCCGCCCCGGGCGCCTTCTGGACTCCGCAGCTGGACTTCTTCAGCGCGACCACTCCGCAAGGATACCTGTCGGTGGTCTCCTGTCCCGGCACCGAGGTCTGCGCCGGCGACTACGTCGTCGGCGATCTCGTTTGCATCCCGCGCGGTACGCCCGCGTGCGACGGCAGCGAGGGCGACCGCGGACGCTGCGCCGCGGACGGCAGCGGGATCGTGCGCTGCGACGGTGCCTGGCTGTCCGCTCCCGGCCACCAGGAGCTGCTCCCCTGCCCCGCCGGCCAGGTGTGCTACCCGGACAGCAACGGGCCTTACTGCGACAGTCCCGGCGAAGTGCCCTGCGACCCGGCGACCTTTGGTCCGTCCCGGTGCGACGCATCGGGGATGATCATCGAGCAATGCAGGCGCCCCTTCACCCACCACGTCGACTGCCGCACCTATTCGAACGGCATCCTGAGCTTCGTCGGCCGCTGCGCCATGGGGGATTACTTCACCCCCAAGTACGCGAACGGCACCTGCGTTCGGGACCAAGCAGCCATGTGCATCCCTCAGGATCAGCCGATCGATTGCGACCCGGCGCGGGACTTCGACCAGTGTCTGGGCGATGTCATGCGGCACTGCGATGGGACGAGATGGCGAGGCTTCGATTGCTCGGTCAGCGGGATGATTTGCGACCTCGCGTCGGGCATGGCTGGCTGCCGGCAGGCGAACGCAGTGGCCTGCGACCCGGCGGCGGCGGTGTTCTCGAGCTCCTGCGCCGGAACGACCGTCGTCGGCTGTTGCGCCTGCGGCGACCTGGCCTTCAATCAGGGTCCTCCCCTGCTGCCCGGCTGCGTTCCCGGCTACGAGGTGCGTCACGACTGCGCCGCCGACGGCGCCACCTGCCAGCTCCTGGGTCCGGGAGACGCGGCTTGCGCTCGGCCCTAGCGAACGGCCCGCGTCCCGGGCCCCGAAGCCCGCGCGATCGGCTCCCTCCGCGCGACCCGACCCATTCTTGCTGACGCGGCGGCGCTCGCGCCCTCGTCAGCGGCGCTGCCGACCGATCAACGCCCAGCGCTCGTCTTCGGCAGCGGCGCTCTCCAGGAAGCGGCGGCGCCCGGCAGGGGTTGACTGCCTGTCTTGTTGAGCCGAGCCTGTCGGCTCCCCGGAAGCGCGCCGGGGCTCTTTGTGCTCCGCCGATGATCCGCAACACCTTCCAGCTCATCCCCGGCGTCGGCCCCTCGCGGGAGCGCGACCTGTGGGGCCAGGGAATCCGCCACTGGGACCACTTTCCCGGTGACGGCGGGGAGATTGCCCTCTCCAAGCGGCAGGACCCCGGGGCCCGCGAGCACCTGAACCGCGCCCGGCAGTCCCTCGCCGCCGGCGACCTGGGCGCCCTGGCCCAGGCCCTGCCCCAGCGCGAGCACTGGCGGCTGTACCGCGAGTTCTCCGAGCAGGCGGTGTTCTTCGACATCGAGACCGACGGCCGCCAGGCGATGGCCCCCACCGCGGTCAGCCTCTTCCACGCCCGGGGCTTCGAGGTCTTCCTCCAGGGCCGCAACCTCGACGAACTGCCACAGGCGCTCGCCCGCTTCCCGATGTGGGTGAGCTTCAACGGCTCGGTCTTCGACGTGCCCGTCCTGCAGGCGCATTTCGGCGAGCTGCCCCGGCCAGCCCTGCACCTCGACTTGCGCTTCGTCTGCCGGCGGCTGGGAATGCGCGGGGGACTCAAGCACCTGGAGGAGGCGCTGGGCTTCGGCCGGCCACCGCACCTCAAGGGGGTCGGGGGAATGGACGCCGTGCTGCTGTGGAGGGCCTGGCGCGACGGCAAGGAGCTGGCGGCGCTGCGCTTCCTGGTCGAGTACAACCTCTACGACTCGATCCAGCTGCGGACGCTGGCCGACCGCGCCTTCAACCACGCCGCGCAATCACTCGGGTTCGCCGAGCACTCGATGCCGGTGTTCGAGCGCGGCGACGTGCTCTACGACATCTCCCGCTACCTGCTCTCACTCGGCCCCGGCGGGGGCGAGGCCGAGCTGATCGAGCGCTTGAGAACCGAAATCGCGCCCTAGAACCCGCCGGGCGCTGATGCGCCGGCAGCACAGCTTGCCTCTCGCCGAAACGCTGCTCAGCTTGCCGACCGCCAGAGCAAGGCGACGGCTGCACGGCTGCGAGCCAGCCAACCGCGCGGGGGCCTGACCTCCCCTCTCCCCTCGATGATGCGCGCGGCCCAGATGGCAAGGTTTGGAGCGGACCTCGAAACCATCCCAAGGGTGAGCGATGGCCGGTCGACTGTCGGAAGGCACGCGCGTGGCAGTGATTGGCGGCGGGCCGGCCGGGGCAGCGTTCGCTGGGTCGTTGCTCGCCTCGGCTCGGGCCTTTGGCCGCAGGCTCGACGTCACTGTCTATGCCCATCCGTGCGAGCACACAGTCGAGGCGCCGTGCGTGGTCGATCCCGACGCCCGGGCGCGGCTCACCAGCCTGGGCGTGGCGCTCCCCGGGCTGCCCTCGGCCCGCGAGGCGCAGGGGATCCTGGTCCACGCCAGCGGCACCAGCGTCTTGCTCGACCCGCCGCCGGGCGGATTGATGATCGTCGACGGCCCGGGCGAGCTCGCCGGCCAGCGCTATCTGCGCCAGGCGCTCCTCAACGCCGCGGTGCTGCGCGGCGCCCGGCTGGTGCCCTGGTGGGTGGGCGAAGTGGTCCCGCTGGGCAGCGGATGGGTGGTGCGGGCGCAGGGGGCCTCGGAGAGCTACGCCGCCCTGGTCGGGGCCTTCGGGGCGCGCAGCGAGCTGGCCGGGGATTTCCTCGAGGGGCGCTACCGCCCGCCGCTGCGGATGCTCGGCTCGCACGGGCGCATCGCTTGGCACGGGCGCGACGACCTGCTCCGGGTCTGCCTGGCGCCGACGCCGCAGGTGGACCTGCTGGTGCTGACCCCCTGCGGAGAGACCGCCTATGTGGTGGCGGCCGGCAGAGACGTCGGGCCGAGCGAGCTGGCCAACGCGCTGATGGTGCTGGCCCGCGACCGGGCCCTGCCGCCCGAGCCGCGGCTGCTGCGCGCCGAGCGGCTGGCGCTGTCGATGGGGCCGGCGCGGAAGTTGGCGCGGGGCGCCTGCATGGCGGTCGGCAGCGCGGCGCTGGGCAGCGCGCTCGAGCCCGGGCTGCGCTCGGCGCTGCTGTCGGCCACCCGCAGCGCCAGCGCCCTGCTGGAGGTGGAGGATCTCAAGTCGCTGCCGCGCAAGGCGCTGCGCTCGCAAGCGGAGCTGGCGGTTGCGGCCCGCAGCCAGCTGCTGGCGCTCAAGTGGGCGCGCCGGGCGGGCGCCAGGGCCCCCCACGCCCGGGCCCGCGCCGCCCGGCGGCCGCCGGTCCCGGGCGGGGGCGTGCTCGGGCTGCCGGGGCTGACCTCGGTCGGAGCCCACCTCGCGCTGCGCCGGGCGGCGGTCCGCAAGCTGGTGGCCGAGGCCTTCGCCCCGCTCCCACTGCCCTTCCCCGAGCCGCCGTCCACCAAGGCGCTGGTCTACGTGGTCGACGACGACGCTGACGCCCGGTCGCTAATCGAGGAGCACCTGCGCAGCAGCGGAGTGGCGGTGCGGGCCTTCGCCGACGAGCTCTCGCTGCTCGAAGCCGCGGCGCGCGAGCGGCCGGCGGCAGTGCTCTTGGACGTGGTGCTGCCATGGGTGGACGGGTTCTCGCTCTGCCGGTCGCTGCGCGGGTATCCGGCCACCGCCAAGCTGCGGATCGTCGCCATGAGCGGGCTGGCGCGCCGCGCCGATGCCCTGGCGGCGGGAGCCGACGCCTTCCTCCCCAAGCCGGTCAATCTCCAGGAGCTGGACCGCGAGCTTTCCCGGGCGTTCCAGGCCGGCGCCGCCTCCGGCGGCCAGCTGGCGGCGGCCCGCGGGACCTGAGCCGGCGATCGCCGGCAGCGGCGCCGCTCAGGTGAGCGGGATCTCGATCTCGTCCTGCCGCTCGAAGGTGATCGAGCGGGTGATCGCTTCGCGCCGATCCGGCCAGACCAAGGTGGCCCGCACCTCGACCTGGCCGGGCGGGAGCTTGAGCGGGTGCCGCTGCATCTCCGGGGCGGGATTGGTGGGCGAGTACAGGAACTCGGCGTGGCGGATCAGCGCGCCGTCGGGCTTGAGCAGGTCGATCTCCAGCGCCCTAAGGCCCTGGCGCTGCGCCGGCAGCCGGTAGACCAGCTCGACCCCGCGCGGCATCTCGCGCAGGAAGTAGCCGGCAGCCAGCGCGATCAGCGCCAGCGGCACCAGCCGCCGCAGGAGCCGCGAGCGCGCCGACCGCACCTTCTCCGGAACGGCCTGGTCGCTCACCGGCTACCCCTTCTTCTTGCTGCGCCGGGCGGTGGTGGTGGCCACCCGCACCTCGGGCTGGCGGCTCTCCGGCTGCAGCCGGATCTCGGCCTTGACCTCGATCGTGACCTCGCTCAGCAGCTTGATCAGCTCCCGGCGCAGGGCGGCGCTCTCGAAGAAGCGGCGCATCTCCTCGCCGATGATCCGCATCAGCTCGTCTTTGCTCTTCTCGGCCTGCCCGAGCACGAAGCCCACCGCGTCCTTGGGGAGCTTGAGGTCCTTGACCAGGGTGCGGATGCCCTCCTCGGTCATGAACACCGCGCCCAGGCCGGCGACCATCGCCTTGCGCAGCACCTCGGAGACCCCGGCCCCCAGGCCGCGGGCCTCATCGCTGGGCGCGCCGTCGGAGGGCAGGGCCTCCTCGTCGAGTTCGTCCCCGGCCGACGGCGGCTCGTCGAGCGAATCGGACGCCGGGGGCGCCTCCTCCAGGTCGTCGAGCTCGTCGTCGGGATCGTAGGGTTTGCGCGGATCGGCCATGGCTGCCTCGTCAGGGAGAGCGGCCCTTATACCTCAGGCCTGCGACTGTCCGAACACCGGCAGCTTCACCTTCATCGCCTGCTGGCTCACCTGGGCGGCGATATTCTGGGCCATGGAGATGAAGGCCTTGGTCTGCGGCGACTCGGGGGCCCCGGCGACGATGGGCAGGCCCTTGTCGCCGCCCTCGCGCACCGCCAGGTCGAGCGGGATCTCGCCCAAGAGCGGGATGCCCATCGCCTCGGCCGCCTTGCGCCCGCCGCCCTGGGAGAAGATCGGCGTCGCCTGGTTGCAGTGCGGGCAGATGAAGTTGCTCATGTTCTCGACCATCCCCAGCACCGGGATGTTGACCTTGTCGAACATGATCTTGGCCTTCATCACGTCGCTCAGCGAGACGTCCTGGGGAGTGGTGACCAGCACCGCCCCGGCGGCGCGCACCTGCTGGCTGATCGACAGCGGCACGTCGCCGGTCCCCGGAGGCAGGTCGACCACCAGGTAGTCGAGCTCGCCCCAGTTGACGTCGCGGAACAGCTGGGTCAGCGCGCCGTGGAGCATCGGCCCGCGCCAGATCACCGCCTGGTCGGGGTCGATCAGGAACCCGATGCTCATCACCTTGATGCCGTGGGCGATCAGCGGCTCCAGGGTCTTGCCGTCGGGGGAGACCGGGCGCTGGTTGACCCCGAACATGATCGGCGCCGAGGGGCCGTAGAAGTCGGCGTCGAGCAGCCCGACGGTGGCGCCCATCTTGTGCAGGGCCACCGCCAGGTTGACGGCGCAGGTGGACTTGCCCACCCCGCCCTTGCCGGCGCCGACCAGGATCAGGTTCTTGACCCCGGGCAGCAGGTCGGCCTTGGGGCCGGAGGGGCCGCGCACCCGGGCGCCCATCTCCACCGCCACGCCCTTGACCCCGGGGATAGCCTTGAGGGCGGCCTCGACGTCGGCCTGGACCTGGCTCTTGAGCGGGCAGGCCGGGGTGGTCAGCTCGATCTTCACCGAGACCTTGTCGCCGTCGACCCGCACGTCCTTGACCATGTTCAGCGAGACGAGGTCGCGGTGCAGCTCGGGGTCGTTGACCTTGGAGAGAGCGGCGATGACTTCGCGGTCGGTTACCTGGGGCATCTTCTTCGTCACCTCGACCGCCTGCAGCGGTCACGTTCAAGGGAGCGGTAATCTGTCGTTCGGATCCGAACGAGTCAAGCCAACTTGTAACGATTCAAGGCGGGGCCGCGCCTGTTCATTTCGCCGGCCGGGCGCCCTGTGAGAGCCGCCTCGCTACTCGAGCGATTCGACCTTCCAGCCATCCAGCTCGCGGACCAGGCGCACGGCCTTGCCGTCGCCGACGGCCAGCTCGGCTCGGGCGCCGCCTTCGAGCAGGCGAAGCGGGCGGGCAGCGGCCGCGCGGGCGCGCGCGAGCAGGTCCTGGGCAGTCCCCCTGGCTGCCGAGAAATCGTCCGCCAATCGGGCCGGGGTGTAGCGGGCGCGCCAGTTGCCGGCCAGCAGGGAGTAGGCCTCCTCGAATCGCCTGGCCTCGGTCGCATTGAGAAAGCGCTCGAGCGCCGCGCGGGCGTCCGGCGCTTCGCTGCTCGCCGCCGGGCAGCTGGCGACCGGCGCCGGCGGGCAGTCGCGGACCGACGCCGCCGGGGCCGCGCAGCCGGCCGCAATCCCCAGGAGGATCAAGGGCGGCGCCGGCAGCCAGCCGGCGACGTCGCGAATCGGGGATGGGCGCGGAGCTCTCAAGGCCCGCGGATGATACCAGAGCTCGATTCAGAGCTCGGGATCGATTCGAGGCCACCAGTCAGCGGCGGCGAAGGTCCGGTCGGCCGTGCCCGGCACGAGCTGTTTGAGCAGAGCCCAGCTGGCCTTGGGCCCTCGCAGCGCCAGCAGAGTGCGCGCCGGCCCCTCGATGGCCACCAGCTCGGGCTCCCCGGGGATGGACGCCAGCTCGCAGGCCTTGCGCACGGCGTCTTCGAAGCCTCCCAGAGCGTCGATCAATCCGAGCTTGAGGGCGCGCTGGGCGGTGTAGACCCGGCCGCCGGCCAGCGGCTCGACCTTCTCGACCGGCATCGCCCGGCCCTGGGCCACCGTCCCCAGGAACTCGCGGTAGGTCTCCTCGATCTCCCTTTCCAGGCTGGCGCGCTCCTGCTCGCTGAAGCCGGAGAGCGGCGATTCGAGCCCCGCGTTGGCGCCGAGCTTGATCTGGGCCGAGCCGATTCCCAAGCGAGCCAGCAGCCTGGAGATGTCGAACTTGCCGCCGAAGACGCCGATCGAGCCGACGATGCTCAGCGGGGCGCAGACCAGCTGCTTGCAGCCCATCATCGCCAGGTAGCCTCCGCTGGCGGCGAGGCGGTCCACGTAGGCCACCGTCGGCTTGGCCTCGGCCAGCCGCCGCACCGCCCGCAGCATCAGCTCGCTGGCCAGCGACGAGCCGCCGGGGCTGTCGACGTGGAGGACCACCGCGCGGATCGACTTGTCCTCGCGCGCCCGCCGCAGCGCCTGGGCGACGCTGTCGCTGCCCGCCACCTTGGGGATCAGCGGCAGCCGGGCGCTCTCGCCGAGGGCGATGGTCCCCGAGATGCGCACCACCGCCACCCGCGGCTTGGGCCGCAGCGGCAGCAGCCCGGGCCAGGCGAACGGCGAATCCGCGCGGTAGCTGGACATGGCCACCAGGCGTGCCCGGGGGCTCTTCTGCGGGGCGAGGGCGATCTCCAGATCCTCGCCGTCGCCCACCGCGTCCACCAGCCCCTGCTCCAGCGCGCGCCGTGCGCCGAAGGGGCCGGCGTCGATCCAGGCCCGGACCTCGTCCTCGCCCTTCTGCCTTCCCCGGGCGATGTCGGAGAGCGCGCCGGCGAAGGCGTCCTCGAGTAGGGCGGCGGTGGTCTCGCGCTGGGCGGCGGAGACCTCGCGCTCGGTGAAGCGCTCGGGGGCGGTCTTGTACTCGGCCCGGCGGACGAAGTGCGCCCGCACTCCCACCTTCTCCAGCGCCCCGCCCAGCACCGTCAGCTCGGCGCAGTAGCCCTTGAGGTCGACGTGGCCGCCCGGGGCCAGCTGCAGCCGGTCGGCGCAGGTCATCAGCGCGTACTCGCGCATGGTCACCGCCCGCCCGTAGAAGGCGACCTTCTTCCCCGCCTGCTGGAACTTCTCCAGCTGTTGGCGGATGGCCTGCAGCCTGGCCGAGGGCCCGGTGAAGCCTTCGATCCGCACCACGATCCCCAGCACCCGCCGGTCGCCGGCGGCTCTCTCCAACAGCTCGGCGAAGTCCTTGACCGAAGCGACCCCCAGCGGCCGCTGGGCGCGCCGAAAGCGCCAGCGCCGCGGACCGGCGCGCCAGGGCAGGTCGCCGCGCAGCTCAACCGCCAGGTAGAAGGCGCCGCGCCGGCGCGCCAGCCACAGCGGCAACGCCAACAGCGACAGCAGCACCCGGAACAGATTGGAGATCAGGGTGAAGAGCGTGCGCATCGGACCTCCGCCAGACTTGGTTCGGGCGCACATCCGGTTGGCAGCGCCTGGAGCGGTAGGATAGCCTTAGCGGCCATGCGAACCCGAAAGCTCGCCATCCTCTTTCTGTTGATGCTCCCGCTGTCGGCTGGCGCCCAGAAGCGCCCCGAGGTCCGGGAGTACAGCGGCCCCACCGAGGGCCCCTCCGAGGCGGAGATCGCCGCCGCCAAACGCCGCGCCACCGGCAACATCGACGTCAAGGAGTACGGCAAGAGCGCCCTACCCAAGGAGAAGCCCATCCCCTGGATGGCCATCGGCCTGGGCTTCCTGGTGCTGCTGGCCCTGTCGCCGCTGGCCTACAAGACCTTCCTCTCGACTCGCAAGGACCTGGAGGACCAGGCGACCTTCGGCCGCAAGGGGACCACCCCACCCGACGAGAAGGGCGCCTCCTCCGAGGACAAGCCCCGGCCGGCGGTGCGCCGCGCCCAGCAGCAAGCCGCCGCACCGAACGGCGAGGAGAGCCCCCAGCAGAAGGCCAACGAGACCCGGATGATCGACGCCTCGGCGCTCAACGCCAGCGCCAACGCCCGCGACCTCGTCTGGAATGCGCTCTCCCAGGCCGGCCAGTGGGTGAGCGCGGAGTGGGTCGCCAAGCAGGCGAAGCTGCCTGCCGGCACCACCCAAGGCGAGATCGATACCCTGGTCGCCGAGGGCTACCTCGAGCAGACCAAGGACAAGTCGGGCCGCCCGGTCTTCCGGGTCGCCGGCTGAGTCCCTTCCCCGCGCGACCTGGAGCGCGGTCGGCCACCGGCCTGGCCCGTCCCCTCTAGACGGCCCAACCCGCCGACCGCGCCGCGACTGCCCGGAGGCAAGCCTCCGGGCGCCACCTCCTTGCGCGCACGCAGGCGGCCCCTCGGCTCGCGGTACAGCGGATGAGAAAGCGGCGCGCCCATCAGCCGCACTCCCCGCACCCGCAGGAACGGCACCGAGAGCACCAGCCGGGCCTGCGGCAGCAGCGTGGCCAGCGACGCGGCGTTGCCGGCCAGGATGTAGCTGAAGCAGCGCTCGATCTTCTCGGCGGCCAGGATGCGGTACATCGCCCGCCGCTCGGCGGACATGGCCCCCATCCGCCGCCAGCCGGGGTTGGTGTGCGAGTCGTAGGTGTAGACCTCGCGCCCCCCGGGGCAGGCGAAGACCCCCAGCTCCGGGATCTCGGTGGGCCCGCGCGCGAACCAGCGCATGTGCACCGCCAGGCCCTCGGCGAAGGTGCACACGCAGCGGTGGCCCTCGGCGACCCGGCGCGCGAACTGCTCGCGCGGGCGCCCGAAGGAGGGGGCCAGCGCCACCAGCTCCTCCCCGGCCACCTCCCGGGCCCGGAACGGCGCCCGCCGCTCGGGACTGGGCAGCGCGATCACCGGCGACAGGAACACCCGCGCCGTCCCCCACGCCAGCTCGGGATAGAGCCGGCCACGCACCCGCTCGAGAAGGGGGACTGCACGTCGATCGGCGACGCCGAACATGGGGCTCACCTCGCAGGTCCAGGGCACTCTGGGGAACGCCCCACCGGCCACCAAGCCTCCGCACGGGCCCTCCCTCGCCCGGTGTTCAGGGGCGCCGCGCGACCTCGGCTTGACTTCTATTTATTGAACGACCATTAAGTAACCGATGGGGCGCCCTCCGCAGAGCCTGAGCCGCGACACCCGCCGGGCGCTGCTCGACGCCGGGCTGGAGCTGTTCGCCGAGAAGGGCTACTTCGGCACCAGCCTGCGCGACATCGCCAAGGCGGTCGGGGTGCGCGAGAGCGCGCTCTACCACTACTTCCAGAGCAAGGAGGCGCTGTTCCAGGCCATCCTCGACGAGCAGCGCGAGCCCGGCGGCGAGCACGCGGCCCTGCTCGAGGCCCCCGTCGACGACGTCGCGCAGCTGCTGGAGCGGCTGGGGCTGGAGCTGCTCGCCCGCTTCGCCACCCTTCGCGAGCGCAAGCTGTACCGCATCCTGATGTCCGACGGCGTCCGGCTGGCCGCCGAAGGGCGCATCAACCTCTTGGAGCGCATGAGCACCGGCGCGCGCTTCATGCGGCAGCTGATGGAGCGGCTGGTGCGCGAGGGCCATCTGGCCAAGGCGCCCAAGGAGTTCCTGGCGGCCGAGTTCTTCGCCCCCTTTGCCCTCTGGCGACAGGTCCATGCCGCCCGGCCGGACGATCCCCTGGTGGCCGACCCCAAGGCCTTCGTCCGCCAGCACGTGCAGCACTTCCTGCGGGGGGCCGCTCCGCCGGCAAGGAAGGCCGGCGGAAGGACGGCTATTTAACGAACGTTCAGTTCGAGTGTCTTACTGCCGAGCTCGCAGCCTAAGGAGGCCGCACCGATGAGCGCAGCGGGGAAGAAGTCCATCTCCTGGGTCCTGGGGCTGGCCGTGCTGCTGGCGGCCGGGCTCGGGGCCTGGCGGCTGAGCGCCGGGCGGTCGAGAACCCAGGAGATCAAGGCCCAGACCGCCTCGGCGGACCGCGGCAAGATCGTGGCCAAGGTGACCGCCACCGGCACGCTGTCGGCGCTGGTCACCGTCCAGGTCGGCAGCCAGGTCTCCGGGCGCATCTCGCAGATCAACGTCGACTACAACTCGCCGGTGAAGAAGGGCGAGGTGATCGCCAAGATCGACCCGCAGATGTTCCAGGCGGCCCTGGAGCAGGCGCGCGCCAACAACCTCTCCGCCCAGAGCAACGTGAAGAAGGCCAAGGTCCAGGCGGCCGACTCGCAGCGGCAGCTCAACCGCACCCGCGAGCTGGCCGAGCGCAAGCTGACCGCCCCCGCAGACCTGGACACCGCCCAGGCCACCTACGAGGCCGCCGAGGCCACCGTCGAGGCCGCCGAGAGCGCCCTGGAACAGACCCGGGCCGCGCTGCACCAGGCCGAGATCAACCTCGCCTACACCACCATCGTCTCGCCCATCGACGGGATGGTGGTCTCGCGCAACGTCGACGTCGGCCAGACCGTGGCCGCCTCGTTCCAGGCCCCGGTGTTGTTCACCATCGCCGAGGACCTCAAGAAGATGCAGGTCGACACCAACGTCAGCGAGGCCGACGTCGGCCGACTGCAGCCGGGGATGGAGGCCACCTTCCAGGTCGACGCCTACGCCGGCGAGCGCTTCACCGGCAAGGTGCGCCAGATCCGCAACGCCCCGCAGACCATCCAGAACATCGTCACCTACGACGCGGTGATCGACGTCGAAAACCCCGAGCTCAAGCTCAAGCCGGGGATGACCGCCAACGTGTCGTTCGTCTACGCGCAGAAGGACGACGTGCTGCGCATCCCCAACACCGCGCTGCGCTTCCGCCCCACCCCGGAGCAGATCGCGCTCTGGCGCGAGCCGCGACCCGACGCCGTCCCCGGCGACAAGGGGTCGAGGCCAGGGCCCGCGCCCGAGCCCGCCGCGGCCCAAGCTGGCCCCAAGGCCGGCGAGGCCGAGCGCGGCAAGGCGGTGTGGAGGATGCGCCAGGGCCGCCCGGAGCGAGTGTCGGTGGTCACCGGCGTCTCCGACGGCACCCTGAGCGAGCTGATCGAGGGCGAGATCCAGCCCGGCGACGCGCTGGTGATCGATGCCCCGCAGCCGTCCAACTTCCGCCCGCCCGGACGGCTCTTCTAGAGGGAGCGAGCCATGGCCCAGCCGCCGCTGATCTCGCTGGAGCAGGTCACCAAGGTCTACAAGATGGGCGAGGTGGAGGTGCGCGCCCTGCGCGGAGTGAGCCTGGCCATCGGCGAAGGCGACTTCGTGGCGGTGATGGGCGCCTCGGGCTCGGGCAAGTCGACGCTGATGAACATCGTCGGCTGCCTGGACCGGCCCACCTCCGGCCGCTACCTGCTCGACGGCCAGGAGGTCGGCAACCTCGGCCGCGACCAGCTGGCCGAGATCCGCAACCGGACCATCGGCTTCGTCTTCCAGAGCTTCAACCTGCTGTCGCGCACCAGCGCCCTGGAGAACGTCGAGCTGCCGCTGATCTACGCCGACGTCCCCAGCCGCGAGCGGCGCGAGCGGGCGGCCGAGGCGCTGACCCGGGTCGGGCTGGGGGAGCGGCTGGACCACCACCCCAACCAGCTCTCCGGCGGCCAGCAGCAGCGGGTGGCCATCGCCCGGGCCCTGGTCACGCGCTCCAAGCTGATCCTCGCCGACGAGCCCACCGGCAACCTCGACAGCCGCTCGAGCGTCGAGATCATGGCCCTGTTCCAGGAGCTGGGCCGCAGCGGGATCACCATTGCCCTGGTCACCCACGAGCCGGACATCGCCGAGTACGCGGCGCGGGTGGTGGTCTTCAAGGACGGCCGCATCCGCTCCGACGAGCGGCACACGCCCAAGCAAGCGGTCCCGGCCGCCGACCCGCTCGAGGCCGAGGAGGCGCAGGCGTGAATCCGCTCCAGACCTCGCGGGTGGCGGTGCGTGCGCTGACCCGCAACAAGCTGCGCTCGCTGCTGACCACCCTCGGAGTGGTGATCGGGGTGTGGGCGGTGATCGCCATGGTGGCCCTTGGCGAGGGCGCCAAGGCCCGGGTGCAGCAGTCGTTCGAGGCGATGGGCTCGAACATGCTGATCATCCTGCCCGGGACCTCGTCGCGCGGCGGAGCGATGGGCGGCTTCGGCAGCCTGCCGACGTTGACCTGGGACGACCTCAAGGCGATCCGCACCGAGGCCCCGGCGGTGCGCTACGCCGCCGCCAACCTGCGCTCGGCGGCGCAGCTGGCCAGCGAGGACCTGAACTGGACCACCCAGGTCACCGGCACCTCGCCGGACTTCTTCTCGATCCGGAACTGGGGCATCTCCCAGGGGGCCCTGTTCAGCCAGTCGGACGTGGACAGCGGCGCCAAGGTGGTGGTCCTGGGCCAGACGGTGGTCGACAAGCTCTTCGGCCCCAGCGCCAACCCGGTGGGCCAGTCGCTGCGCATCAAGAACGTGCCCTTCACCGTGGTCGGAGTGCTGGAGAAGAAGGGCCAGTCGGCGATGGGCCAGGACAACGACGACACGGCGATCATCCCCGAGACCACCTTCCAGTCGAAGATCCAGTCGGTGGGCCTGCAGAAGTTCATCAACGGGGCGATCCTGGTCGGCGCCGCCTCCCAGGAGGCCACCAACTCGGCGCTGTCGCAGGTGTCGCTGCTGCTGCGCGACCGGCACCACATCCAGCCGGGCATGGACGACGACTTCAACGTGCGCAACCTGACCGAGATGGCCAGCGCCTTCGAGAGCCAGGCCACCACCATGACCCTGCTGCTGGCGCTGATTGCCGCGGTGTCGCTGGTGGTGGGAGGCATCGGCATCATGAACATCATGCTGGTGAGCGTTACCGAGCGCACCCGGGAGATCGGGGTGCGGATGGCGGTGGGCGCCAAGCCGCGGCACATCCTGAGCCAGTTCCTGGTGGAGGCGCTGGCGCTGTCGCTGGCCGGCGGGCTGATCGGCATCGCGCTGGGGCTGGTCACCGGGCAGGTGGTGGCGGTCAAAGCCGGCTGGCCGATGGTGGTGCGCGCAGACGTGATCGTGCTGGCCGTGACCTTCAGCGCGCTGGTGGGAGTGGTCTTCGGGCTCTACCCCGCGCTCAAGGCCAGCCGTTTGGACCCGATCGACGCACTGAGGTACGAGTGATGCGCCCCGCCCTGCTGGCTGCCCTCTTCCTGTCCTCGGCTTCCGCGCTCGCCCAGCAGGCCCCACCCTCCGAGCCTCCGGCCAAGGTGCTCTCGCTGGAGCAGGCGCTGCGCACCGCTCGCGAGAACCAGCCTCAGCTCCGCCAAGCGCACGCCTCGACCCAGGCTGCCCACGCTCGCGCCAACCAGTCCCTGGCGCCGCTGCTGCCGCAGGTCAGCGGCACCGCCAGCTACCAGCGGACCACCGCCAACTTCTCGGCGAGACCCGGCTCGGTGCCCTCGCAGTTCTCCGGCGCCGGGGCCTCGAACAGCTGGAGCACCTTCAACTTCTTCAACTTCGGCCTGTCGGCGAGCCAGCTGCTCTGGGATTTCAACCGCACCAGCGGACAGTGGGAGGCGGCCAAGGCCGGCGCCGAAGCCCAGGGGTACTCGGAGAAGACCACCCTGCAGCAGGTGCTGCTGTCGGTCTCCGGCGCCTTCTACAACGCCCGGGCGCAGAAGGCCCTGGTGTCGGTGGCCCAGGAGACCCTGGCCAATCAGCAGCGGCACCTCGAGCAGACCCAGGGCTTCGTCGAAGTCGGGACCCGCCCGCAGATCGACCTGGCCAAGGTCCGCACCAACGTGGCCAATGCCCGGGTGGACCTGGTCAACGCCCAGAACGGCTACGCCACCGCCCGGGCGCAGCTCAACCAGGCGATGGGCGTCGAGGGCCCGACCGACTACGACGTGGCCGACAACCCGCTGCCGCCGGTGGAGGGCGAGGAGAGCGGCATCGACATCCTGGTCGAACAGGCGATCAAGGCGCGCCCGGAGCTGGCCGCCCTGGCCAACCAGATTCGGGCCCAGCAGCTGACCGCAGGTGCGATCCAAGGAGGCTTCTGGCCGAGCCTGGGCGTCTCGACCGCCTTCACCGACGCCGGCCAGGACCTGAGCGCGCTGGGCTGGAACTGGAATGCCCAGGCCACCGTGAGCTGGCAGATCTTCCAGGGCGGGCTGACCAAGGCCCAGGTCGCCGAGGCGGAGGCGAATCTTCGTGGCCTGCGGGCCCAGCTCGACGCCGAGCGCCAGACGGTTCGGCTTGAGCTGGAGCAGGCGCGCCTTGCCGTTCGTGCAGCCAAGGAGACGCTCGCCGCCAACGCCGAGGCGCTCACCAACGCCAGGGAGCAACTGCGGCTGGCCGAGGGGCGCTACCAGACCGGCCTTGGCAGCTCGCTGGAGCTGTCCGACGCCCAGCTGGCTCTCACCAGCGTCGAGGCCAAGCGGGTCCAGGCGGACTTCAGCCTCTCCTCGGCGCGCGCCCAGCTGCTCAAGGCGCTGGGCCGGCTCTGAGCCACGACGGGGCCCCTCCCCCCGGCTTCGGTACTGATCGATCAGTACTCGCACACCCCCCTCCCCGGCTTCAGTCCTGATCGATCAGTACTCGCACACCCCTCCCCGGCCTCAGTCCTGATCGATCAGTACTGGCGCCGCGCAGATCAGCCCAATCCGCAGGCGAGCGTCGGCCGGCCGTGAGGCTTGCTGGGCTGCCGCTCGAACGCTCGTTTGCCCGTGGCACCGGTTCCCGCGGGGGGCCCCGCGCGCCCGCCCTCGCCGCGGGCGCGGCATTACGCTTTGGGCATGGAACGGGAGCTCGATTTCAGCCGGCCCGCTGACGAAGTGCCCACCTGCCCTTACTGCGGTGAGCCCGTGGAGTTGGAGGTCGACGACATCGGTCTGCACGAGGAGACCTTCATCGAGGACTGCGACGTCTGCTGCCGCCCGATCACCGTCCTGGTGACCAGGCGCGAGAACACTCCGCCCGCGGTGGTCCTCACCCGCGAAGACGACTGAGTCGGCTTCCTCAGTCCGGCGAGCGCTCGACGAAGGGGCGCCCGTGCGCCGACAGCAGCGACTCAAAGACCGCACTCAGCCGCGCCAGCCGCCGACCGCCGCGTCCGGGGAAGCGTGGAGCGGGCTGGGGGAGCCCCATCGCCTCCGCCGCTCGATCGATCGCTCCCGCGGGAGCGTGCAGGCGAGCGGCGCAGGCCTTCTGCAGATCGACGTGCTCGGGAGCCGCTCCCCCGGCCCTGGCCATCAGCCCGGCGGCGAAGTGGCCCCAGCCGCACCAGAGATCGTCGGGGCGCACAAAGGCCGCCCAGCGCCGCAGCAGCTCGGCCGGATCGATCATCTGCTCGAGCAGCTCCGGCGCCAGCTGTTGGTTTGAAAGGAAGGTCGGGCTCAGCGGCGCGGTGGGCCGGACCAACGCGTGGAAGGTTTCACCGGTCGCCGGGCGCACCGCCAGCCATTGGGCCATCTCGGTCGGCGGGGCGTCCGCGGCGTTGGCCGGGTAGCCGTTGCCCTCGCCGAAGAACAGCAGCGCCCGCTCGGAGGCGCTGGCCAGCGGCTCCGGGAGCAGGAAGGGCCGGGCAGGCCGGGTGCGCAGCCGGCGCCGCGGATCCCGGCCCGCGCCGGCGGAGAAGCCCAGCTGCCGGCCGATGAGCGAGTCGAGAGGCCGGAGCATGGCCGCGTGGCGCCCGCTCTCGCCGGCCACCGCGTCGAGCAGCGCCGCCACCGCCTCGATCGTCGACAGGCAGTGCGCCTCGGGCTCGGAGCGGATCTGGTCGTAGCGGGACGGGCTCTGCGGCGCGAGGCGATAGGCGGGCAGCCGCTGCAGCCAGGGGTTGCTCTTCCAGATCTTCTCCGCCTGCCACCAGGTGCCGTCGATGACGAAGACCGTCAGCGGGCAGGGCACTTGGGCCAGCTCGCGCGCATCCCGCGATTCCTTGGAGGGATAGAGGACGACCGCGCGCTCGCCCGGCTGCTCGGCTAGCCGGCGAAGGGGCTCGTCCTCCGAGAAGTCGACCCCCGCCACCAGCTGCGAGCCCTCGACCGACAGGTGCGCCATGCGCGCGGTGCCGATCGGGTTGCGGGCCTCGCGCGGGTGCTGGAGCAGCACCACCCGGGCCCGGGTCCGCTGAGGCACCAGCAGCGAGCACCAGCAGCCGGACTGCGGCTGCCGGCAGCGGGGGCACCAGGGGCGGTCGGGGGCTTCGGCGGGGACGGCGGCGCTTCGCAAGCGGGCTTCTCTTTCTGCCACGGGCCAGGCCGCGGGGAGGCCACTCTAGCCGTTTGCCGGACTCGCCGGGGGCTGCCTCCGCGGCGCCGTCGGCGGCAAGCCTGCGAAGGATGCGCCCGCGGGCAGTGTTGAGGATTGAAATCGCGTGCGCGCGCGTGTACCAATCGCAGATGCCCGGACAGCGCCGCCCCTGAGCGGCCGCTCTCCCCCGGGTCGCAAGGAGCAGGGCCCCCGATGTCAGCCAAACTCAACCGCGTCTGGACCGTCGCCGACTCGCTGGAGACCTACGGCATCCGCAACTGGAGCGCCGGCTACTTCGGCATCAACGAGAAGGGCCACGTGGTGGTGCACCCCAAGGGAGCCACCGGGCCGTCGGCCGACCTCAAGGAACTGGTGGAAGAGGTCAGCCGCCGCGGCATCCAGCTGCCCCTGCTGCTGCGCTTCACCGACATCCTCGAGAGCCGGATCACCGCCCTCAACGAGGCCTTCAAGAAGGCCATCGCCGAGAACGGCTACAAGGGCGACTACCGCGGGGTCTTCCCGATCAAGGTCAACCAGCACCGCTGGGTGATCGAGGAGGTGACCCGCATCGGCCGGCAGTACCACTACGGCCTGGAGGCGGGCAGCAAGCCCGAGCTGCTGGTCACCATGGCCCTGCTCGAGGACGACCAGGCGCTCATCGTCTGCAACGGCTACAAGGACGAGGAGTACGTCGAGACCGCGCTGCTGGCCAACAAGCTGGGTCGCAACGTGATCCTGGTGGTCGAGAAGATCAGCGAGCTCAAGCTCATCGCCCAGGTCGCCAAGCGGATGGGCATCAGGCCGCGCATCGGAGTGCGGGTCAAGCTGTCGAGCCGCGGCGCCGGGCGCTGGGAGGCCTCCGGCGGCGACCGCTCCAAGTTCGGCCTCTTCGCCTCCGAGCTGATGGAGGCGGTGGCCTTCATGCGCGAGAACCAGCTGCTCGACTGCTTCGAGCTGATGCACTTCCACCTCGGCAGCCAGATCTCCAACATCCGCAACATCAAGAACGGCCTGAAGGAGGCCAGCCGCTTCTTCGTCGAGCTGCGCAAGCAGGGCGCCACCCTCAAGTACATCGACATCGGCGGCGGCCTGGGCGTGGACTACGACGGCTCGCAGACCAACTTCGCCTCCTCGGTGAACTACTCGCTGGAGGAGTACGCCAACGACGTGGTCTTCACCATCGGCGAGCAGTGCGACCTGGCCAAGGAGCCGCACCCGACCATCATCAGCGAGTCGGGGCGGGCGGTGGTCGCCCACCACGCGGTGCTGATCGTCGACGTGCTGGGCACCAGCGAGTTCGAGGCCCGCAAGATCCCCGAGTCGGTCCCCGACGACGCGCCCTCGGTGCTCAAGAACCTGGTGGCCACCTACCGCGACGTCACCCGCAAGAACGTGCTGGAGAGCTACCACGACGCCCTCGAGTACAAGGAGGAGTGCCTCACCCTCTTCTCGCTCGGCCACCTGAGCCTGGAGCAGCGGGTGCAGGCCGAGAACGTCTTCTGGGCGCTGTGCCTCAGGGTGCTGCGCATCTCCAAGGAGATGGACGAGATGCCCGAAGAGCTGGCGCCGCTGGAGCGGACCCTCTCCGACATCTACTTCTGCAACTTCTCGGTCTTCCAGTCGCTGCCCGACAGCTGGGCGGTGGACATGCTGTTCCCGGTGATGCCCATCCACCGCCTCAACGAGGAGCCGTCGCGGCGGGCGGTGCTCGGCGACATCACCTGCGACTCCGACGGCAAGCTCGAGCACTTCATCGACAAGCGCGACGTCAAGGACGTGCTCGAGCTGCACCCGGTGACCGGCGAGCCGTACTACATCGGCATGTTCCTGGTTGGCGCCTACCAGGAGATCCTGGGCGACCTCCACAACCTGTTCGGCGACACGCACACCGTGCAGGTGACCATCGGCGACGCCGGCTACCAGATCGACCACGTGGTGCCCGGCGACACCGTGGCCGAGGTGCTCCACTACGTCATGTACAACCGCGACGAGCTGGTCTCGCGGATGCGCCGCTCGGCGGAGGTGGCGCTGCGCGCCGGCCGGATCACCCTCGAGGAGTCGCGCTCGGTGCTGCGCGCCTACGAGGAGGGCCTGAGCGGCTACACCTACCTCGAGCGCGAGTAGCTGCCCGCCTTTTGACCCGGTCGAGGGCGCGTGCCATCCTCCCCGGCCTTTCTCCGCCTGGGGTGAACCGAGCATGCCCGACTCAGTGCCCGCCCTCGACCGACCGCTCTCGCCGCCTTCGTCCGGTCCGCTCTCCTGGCTGACCGGCCTCTACCGCCCTGAAGCACCTCTGGCGCCGATCCAGGACGCCGAGGCGCGCCGCCGCGCCTACTTCGTCTGGCGATGGCGGATGTTCGCCGGCTTCTTCCTGGGCTACGCGGTCCTCTACTTCTGCCGCAAGAACATCTCCAACGCGCTCTCGCCGATGGGCGCCGACCTCGGGCTGACCAACACGCAGCTCGGGGCCGTCGGCACCACGCTCTACGTCACCTACGGCCTGGGGAAGTTCGCCAACGGGGTGATGGCCGACCGTTCCAACATCCGCCGGTTCATGGCCAGCGGGCTAATCATCTCCGGGCTGCTCAACCTGGTCTTCGCCTCCACCGTGTCGGTGTGGCTGCTGGCGCTGGTGTGGGGGCTCAATGGCTGGTTCCAGTCGATGGGCTTCCCGCCGATCGCCCGCGGGATGACGCTCTGGTATCCGCCCGAGGGCAAGGCCACCCGCTGGGCCTTCTGGACCTGCTCGCACCAGGCCGGCACGGCGGCGGTGATGGCGCTGACCGCCTGGGTCCTGACCTGGGGAACGTGGCGGACCGCCTTCTGGCTGCCCGGGCTGATGACCGTGGCCATGGGCGCGGCGCTGCTCTTCCTGCTCGGAGACACTCCCGAGTCGCGCGGCCTGGAGAGCGCCAAGGCTTTCGAGGACCCCAAGGGTCAGGAAGAGGCCGGCGACTTCAAGTCGCTCTTCATCCGGCGAGTGCTGCTCAACCGCAACGTGTGGGTCGTGGGGTTGATCGACCTGTGCGTCTACGTGGTGCGCTACGGCACCCTGGACTGGGCCTCGAAGTTCCTGCGCGACTTCAAGCACTACCCGGCGGAGCTGGCCGGCTACCGGGCCAGCCTGATGCCGCTGGCGGGGATCGCCGGGGTGCTGCTCTCGGGCTTCGCCGCCGACGCGCTCTTCAAGAGCCGCTACCGCGCCGTCAACGCCTTCTCGCTGGCGGCGCTGGCGCTGAGCATCTACGGCCTGTTCGCCATCGGCCCCGACCATCCCTACCTGGACATCGCCCTGCTGGTGTCGATCGGCTTCTTCGTCGAGGGCCCGCAGTCGATCCTCGGCGGGGTCGGAGCCGTGGATGCCGGCGGCTCGGCGCGCGTGGCCTCTTCCGCCGCGGGCCTGATCGGCGTGCTGGCCTACTTCGGGGCCTCGATCTCCGGCGTCGGCACCGGCTGGCTGGTCGATCGGGAAGGTTGGGGTGCAGCCCTCGCCTTCTGGATCGCCTGCGCGCTGATCGGATTCGCCTTGTGCCTCTTCGCCTGGAAGGAACCCAAGACGCCCAGCTCGGCGCACTGAGCTGCTCGGCGAGCGCAGAGGAGGCCGCGCCGTTAGCATCCGGCATGTGCCGCATCGCGTCGCTCGTCCCGTTGCTCTGGCTCGCCAGCGGATGTGCCTGGATGCTCCCCGCCCCGGTTCCCCTCACCAGCCTGCGCTTCAACGCTCCCACCGAGGGTCGCTGCCTGATGTTGTTGCTGCCGGGCCGGGGCGACTCGGCCAGCGACTACGAGCGCCACGGCTTCGTCGAGGCCGCCCGCCAGAGCAAGGCCCCGGTCGATCTGATCGCCCTCGATGCGACTACCGGCTACTACGCCCGGCGCACCCTGCTGGAGCGCGTGCGCAAGGACGTGGTCGAGCCGCTGCGGGCCGCTGGCGACAAGCGCCCGCTGTGGCTCGCCGGGATCTCCATGGGCGGGCTGGGGGCGCTGCTCGAGGCGCGGGATCTCGGCAGCGAGGTCGAAGGGGTGCTGCTGCTGGCCCCGTTCCTGGGCGACGAGGATCTGATCGACGAGATGGCCGGCGCCGGCGGCCCGCTGCAGTGGAAGCCGGGCTATGCCGGCGAGGACTATCAGCGCGAGCTCTGGACCTGGCTGCAGGGGCCGCTGGCCTCGGGGCGCTCGCCGCTGCTCTACCTCGGCTTCGGCGAGTCCGACTGGATGGCCAAAGGCCATCGGGTGCTGGCCGGCGCCCTGCCCGCCGAGCGCGTCTTCCGCCGGCCCGGCGTGCACAACTGGGAAACCTGGCTGCCGCTGTGGCGCGACTTCCTCTTGCGCTCCGACTTCGCCGCCCACTGCGGAGGGCGCTGACGGCTCTTCGGCCGCTTGAATTCGGCGCTGTCCAGCCCTAAACCGTTGCGCCATGACCACCTATCGCGAAGCGGGCGTGGACATCGACGAAGGCGACCGGCTGGTCGAGCTGATCAAGCCGATGGCCAGGCGCACGATGCGCCCCGAGGTCGTCTCGGGGATCGGCGGGTTCGGCGGGCTGTTCGCTCTGCCGCCGGGCAAGTATCGCGAGCCGGTGCTGGTCTCCGGGACCGATGGAGTGGGCACCAAGCTCAAGCTCGCCTTCGAGCTCGACCGCCACGAGACGGTGGGCATCGACCTGGTGGCGATGAGCGTCAACGACATCGCGGTCTGCGGCGCCGAGCCGCTCTTCTTCCTCGACTACTACGCCACCGGCCGGCTGGACGCCGGCGCCGCGGCCAAGGTGGTCCAGGGCATCGCCGAGGGCTGCCGGCAGTCCGGCTGCACGCTCATCGGCGGTGAGACCGCCGAGATGCCCGGCTTCTATGCCAAGGGCGAATACGACCTCGCCGGTTTCGCGGTGGGAGTGGTCGAGCGCTCGCAGATCATCGACGGCACCAAGGTCCGCCCCGGCGACGCCATCGTCGGCATCGCCTCCACCGGCCTGCACTCCAACGGCTTCTCGCTGGCGCGCAAGATCGTGGAGAAGATGAAGCTCTCGCTATCCGCGCCGGTGCCCGAGCTGGGCCGCCCGCTGGGCGAGGCGCTGCTCGAGCCGACGCGGATCTACACGCGCGAGGTGCTGTCGCTGGCGCAGGCGGTGGAGGTCCGGGCGCTGGCCCACATCACCGGCGGCGGGCTACCTGGGAATCTGCCTCGCACGCTCCCGGACGACACCCGTGCCGTGCTGCGGCCGGGCAGTTGGAAGCGCCCGCCGCTGTTCGACTTCCTGGCGGCGCAGGGCGCCGTGCCCGAGCCGGAGATGTACAGCACCTTCAACATGGGGCTGGGGATGACCGCGGTGGTCCCGGCCGCTCAGCTCGCGCCCGCCCTCGAGCACCTCGCCAGGTGCGGGCTGGCCGCCTGGCACGTCGGCGAGGTGGTCGCGGGCAGCGGGCCGGCGACGCTCGAGCTGGCCTGAGATTCGGAGGCGCACGTGCTCAAGCTCGGAATCCTGGTCAGCGGTCGCGGTTCGAACCTGCAGGCCATCCTCGACGCCTGCGCGCAGCGGCGGCTCGACGCCGAGGTGGCGCTGGCGCTCTCCAACGTGGAGGGCGCCCAGGCGCTCGAGCGCGCCAGGCAGGCCGGCGTGTCCACCGGGGTGGTCGACCACCGCGAGTTCGCCTCGCGCGAGGCGTTCGACCAGGTCCTGACCGAGCTCTTCAACGCCAAGGGAGTCCAGCTGGTCTGCCTGGCTGGCTTCATGCGCATGCTCTCGCCGGCCTTCCTCAGGGCGTTCCCGAACCGGGTGATCAACATCCACCCGAGCCTGCTGCCGGCCTTTCCCGGCATGCACGCCGTGCGGCAGGCACTCGAGGCGGGCGTGCGCATCGCCGGCTGCACCGTCCACTTCGTGGACGAGGGCTGCGACACCGGCCCGGTGCTCGTCCAGGCCGCGGTACCGGTCCTCGACTCCGACACCGAGCAGTCCCTCTCCGAGCGGATCCTGGAGCAGGAACACCAGGCCTACGTCCTGGCGATCGACCTCATCGCCCGCGGCCAGGTGCGGGTGGAGGGGCGAAAAGCGCTGCTCGCGACCCCTCGCCTCAACCCCGGCCGCCTCTTCCACCCGGTGCCGGCGTGAGAAATGGCTTCCGGCCGGCCGGCGTTGCATCGACCGGAGGCCTCTCCCTCTCCGAGCGAGGCGCGCTGCCGTGAACAGCTTCCAGCCGAACGACGATCGGGCCGCGCGCCTGCGCGCCCTCGAGGAGGCGCCGGTGGTGCTCTGCAGCGCCTGCCTGCTCGGCTTCCACTGCCGCTACGACGGCGACCAGCGCCTGACCCCTGCGGTCATGCGGGCGCTGGGCGACAAGGCAGTCGTCCCCATCTGTCCCGAGGTCGCCGGCGGGCTCTCGACTCCCCGCCCTCCTGCCGAGATCTCGGCCGGCTCCGGCCTCGCGGTGGCCGGCGGACAGTCTCGGGTGCTGACGCGGTCCGGCGAAGATTTGACCGCGGCCTTCTTGCGAGGGGCGGAGCTTGCGCGGGAAGCCGCGCGGCGGTATGGCGCTAGCGTCGCTCTGCTCAAGGAGGGCAGCCCGTCGTGCGGCGTGAACCGCATTTCGCAGAACGGGCAGCCGACCGAGGGCCAGGGCGTGACGGCGGCAATCCTGTTCCGCGCTGGTGTCGCCGTCCTCTCGGAAGAGGATCTGCCTTCGAGCACCTAGGAACGTCTTCGTGAACCCATCCCCTGCCGCGACCACCTCCCCCGCCAAGTCCCGAATCAGCGCCGCCCACGCCACCCGCCACGTCTACGACGTGCTGGTCCTGGGAGCCCAGCTCTCCGGCACCATCGCCGCCTGCCTGCTGGCCAAGCGTGGCTACCGCGTCCTGCACGTCGATACCGAGGGGCTGGGGGCCACCTACGAGGACAAGGGCTATCAGCTGCCCTGGGCGCCGGCGCTCATCCCCTCGCTCAAGCAGATGCCGCAGGCCGAGGCTGCCCTCGAGGAGCTGGGCGTCGCCGTCCACTTCAACCGGGCGCTCGACGCCATGGAGAGCGAGCTGCAGCTGCTCTTCCCGCGCCACCGGCTGGACTTTCCCGCCGACCGGACCCGCCGGGCGGCAGAGATCGGCCGGGAGTTCGCCGCCTCGAAGGCGCAGATCCTCGCCGCCCTCGACGCCGCCTCCGCGCGCGCCGAGCAGGCGGATGCCTTCTTTCGCCAGCAGCTTCCGCTGCCGCCCGGCGGCTTCTTCGAGCGACGGGCGGTGAAGAAGGCTCCGGGGCTTCCCTCCCTGGCCCAACAGACGGACCAGGCGCTCGCGTCGGCGGGAGCCCAGGATTTCAGCGAGGCCGTCAAAGCCCTCTCCCGATTCCTGATCTATCTTGACGACGAGGAGGCCGGGCCGCTGGCCCGCGAGCGTCCGCTGGGCCAGCTGCTGCGCGGCGCCCGGCGAGAGCGCTTTCGCGCGCAGCCTCGTCGCGGCGTTGTCGGTGTCCGACTACTTCGATATCGTTTCCACCTCGGCCACGCAGGCCGAGGCCAACGAGATGCGCCACGGCCGCAGGGAGTGGGGCGAGGTGCCGGACTGGCGTGACTGGTTCGGTCGCGAGACCAACCCGCTGCGCGCCGTGCTGATCGCACTCGCGATCTGGTTCGTCTGGTGGCTCTGGTAGCCTCGCTGTCGGACTTCAGGAGCTGTACATGCGTCGACGCGAATTCACGGCCGGTGTGCTGGCCGCTTCGGCAGGCGGGCTGGCCCAGGCGGCCGAACTCAGCGAGACCGATGCTGCCGCGGGCATCCGCGCGGCCCTCGAACGCGGCGCGACCAGCGCCGTGGGCCTGCTCGGCAAGCTGGAGAACGCCAAGCTGCTCGCCGGCGGCCAGTCGCTGATGCCGATGATGAATTTCCGGGCGGCGACGCCGGACCACCTGATCGACCTCAATCGCGTCGGCGAGCTTTCCTACCTGCGGGTGGGAAATGGGGCGTTCGAGATCGGCGCGATGACGCGCCAGCGCGAGCTGGAGCATTCCGCGGA
>JBBIQS010000095.1:0-29465 GCA_037442205.1 Myxococcales bacterium | reverse complement strand
CCCACCCTCGGGTTGACCACCATCGGCTGCACCGCTGGCCAGGTGATGAAGTTCAACGGTACCGCCTGGGCCTGCGCCGCCGACGCCTCGAACACCGGCACGGTGACCAGCGTCAGCGCCGCCGCCGGGACCCCGATCACGGTGGCCACCGGGACCTCGACCCCGGTCCTCACCATGTCGGCGGCGAGCGCGGCCGGCAACGGCTACCTGTCGTCGGCTGACTGGACGACCTTCAACGGCAAGCTGGGCAGCGTCAGCGTCAGCGCGCCGTTCACCGGCAACGGGACCTCCGGCGCGCCGCTTTCGATGCCCCCCGCCACCTCCGGCGCCAACGGCTACCTGTCCTCGACCGACTGGACCGCGTTCAACAACAAGGTCGGCGGCGTCGCGGCTACCGTCAACGGCGGCGTGGTGATCGGCGGCACCGCCACCGCGCCCACCGTCGGGCTGGCCAGCGTCGGCTGCGTCGCCGGGCAGGTGATGAAGTTCAACGGGACGGCCTGGGCCTGCGCCGCCGACGCCTCGAACACCGGCACGGTCACCAGCGTCAGCGCCGCCGCCGGGACCCCGATCACGGTGGCCACCGGGACCTCGACCCCGGTCCTCACCATGTCGGCGTCGAGCGCGGCCGGCAACGGCTACCTGTCCTCGACCGACTGGACCAACTTCAACAACAAGGTCGGCGGCGTCGGGGCCACCGCCAACGGCGGCGTGATGATCGGCGGCACCGCCATCGCCCCCACCGTCGGGCTGACCACCACCGGGTGCGTCGCCGGTCAGGTGATGAAGTTCAGCGGCGCCGCCTGGACCTGCGCCGCCGACGCCAGCAACGCCGGCACGGTCACCAACGTCACCGCCACCGGGCCGCTGAGCGTGGTCAGCGGGACCACCACCCCGGCGCTGGCGATCACCCAGGCCAACTCGACCACCAACGGCTACCTCTCCTCGACCGACTGGAACACCTTCAACAGCAAGCCGGCCTCGGTGGGCGCCTCCCAGGGCGTGGTGATCGAGGGAACCGCCAGCGCGCCGACGGTCGCCGCGATCCGCGTCTCCCACCGGCAGACGGTGCTCAACGGCGGGGTGGATGCCGCCGGGCAGGCGAACTTCCTCACCATCGGCACCGGCCTGTCGGTCGTTCTGAACGCCGGCGGAACCAGCGAGCCGGTCTACGTCTCGTTCTCCGGCGGGTTCGACTCGCACGGCGCGGTGGACTACGTCGGGGCCGTCACCGCGACGGTGACCGCGTTCAGCGCCCTGCCGGCCAACGCCACCGTCTACCTCTACGTCGATCGCAACGTCACCACCGGCGCCCTGACCTACGGCGCGACCACCCTCGCCCCGCTGTACCAGTCCGCCATCCCGGTGGCGGTGGCCGGCCAGCACTGGTTCGACCTGTCCACCTTCCACATGAAGACCTACAGCGGCGCGGCCTGGACGGAGGTGCAGCGGGTCTTCCTGGGCGAGTGCACCACCAACCTCACCAACGTCACTGCAGTCACCACCTACGCCCTGCGCGGCGAGTACGAGAAGGACTGGTTCGCGGTCGTCCAGAACGGCAACTACCCGCTCGGCCACAACATCGGCGTGGATTTCCCGGAGGTCGTCAGCTTCACAGCGCGCAGCGGGGCCTTTCCGGTGGTCGACGTGTTCACCAGCGGGATCTGGAGCACCAGCGGCAACTACGGTGCCAGCATGCGCTTCACCAGCCGCAACGTGCTCACCGTTCATGCCACCGCGTTCCAGCCCTACCATGACCGGGACGTCGCCTCGGCGTCGACGGCCGACTACCGCATCCGCATGAAGCGCCGATTCTAGGCGCGCCGCAGGCTGGTTTCAGCGACGCCCGGGGGCAGCTGCCTCCGGGCGTTCGCATCTCTAGCGAGTGATCTCACCGCAGGCTGCGCCGCCGCACCCGGCGCGGTTCGCGCTGAACCTCGAGCCCGGCCGGAGGGCGGGGATTGGGTCGCGCCGGAAGCGTCTGGGGCTCCACTCGGCCGGCGAAAACCGGGCAATCTCGGTCGCTTGTCTCAGCTGCCGCCAGCCCCGCCAAAGGCAGCAAGCCGACCGACCGTCTGCCGATTGCGCCCCGGCGCCGCACCCGGCATCCTGCCGGCCATGGACGAGACGATCCCCGAGGCAGTGCTGGCGCGCTACCGCGACCTGGCCGGGCGCCCCTACCGCCGCTTCGGCACCGGGCTGATCAACCGCACCTACCGGATCGAAGGGCGGGCCGGCCCGGTGGTGATGCAGCGGCTGCACCCGGTCTTCGCCGGCACGGTCAACGAGGACATCGAGGCGGTGACCGCCCACCTGGCGCGGCGCAACGTCGTCTGCCCGCGCCCGGTGCGCTGCGACGACGGCGCCCTCTGGGTCGAGGGAGTAGACGAGCGCCCGTGGCGCGCCCTGACCTTCGTGGACGGGGAGAGCGTGGACCGGGTCACCGGCCCGCAGATGGCCCGCGAGGCCGGGCGCCTGGTCGCCCGCTTTCACGCGGCGGTGGCCGACCTCGAGCACAGCTACCGCCACGTCCGCGCCGGGGTCCACGACACCGAAAAGCACCTGGCGGTCCTGCGCCAGGCGGTCGCCGAGCACCGGAATCACCGGCTGTTTTCCCAGGTTGCGCCGCTGGCCGAGCGGCTGCTGGCCGAGTCCGGGAGGCTGGCGGATCTGTCGAAGCTGCCGCTGCGGCACGTGCACGGCGATCTGAAGATCTCCAACCTGCTGTTCAAGGACGGCCGCGGCGCGTGCCTGGTGGACCTGGACACCCTGGGGCTGATGCGCTGGCCGCTGGAGATGGGCGACGCGCTGCGCTCCTGGTGCAATCCGGCCGGCGAGGACATCGCCCAAGCGGCGGTAAATCCTGAGATCTTCGCTGCCGCGCTGGCCGGCTACGGCGAGGTGGCCCGGCCGGCGGGATTGCTGACCCGCGACGAAGCGCTGGGACTGGTGGACGGCTTGGCGACGATCTGCCTGGAGCTGTCGGCGCGCTTCCTGGCCGACGCGCTCAACGAGAGCTACTTCGGCTTCGACGCCGCCCGCTTCCCGGCGCGCGGCGAGCACAACCTGTTGCGCGGCCGCGGCCAGTGGTCGCTGTTCGAGAGCGTGGCCGGCACCCGCGGCGAGTTGGAGCGGGTGGTGCGGCGGGAGTTGGTCGGGTAGGCCGTTGATCGGCGGGCGGGCTGCGTTTCCGCCATGGATTGCAGAGCGTCACGCCCAGCGCCGCCGCGAGGCGAAGTCGGACTGACCTCTTGCGCTATCCCCCCACCCCCCGCGCCACCGCCACCATCCGCTCGGCGTCGCCGGAGTAGGGGGTGCCGGCGAAGTCGGCCCAGGCCTCCAGCGGCTCGAGCCCGGCGGCGCGCAGCGCCTCCTCGACCTGTGCCAGCGACAGCTCGAGCAGCGCCAGCCGGCGCACCACCTGATTGCCGTCGGAGCGAAACACCAGGTGCGGCGGGCCGGCGCGGCGATTGCGCGGATAGATGTCCTGCGGCGGCGGCTCGGGCAGCGGCGTCCCCGAGCCGACCAGCCGGATGTCGAAGGCGAAGCTGCCCCGGGGCTCGAGATGGCTGCGGGCGGTGTCGAAAACCGCAGCCAGATCGGCCAGATCGGTCAGGCCGGAGAGCGAATTGGCGGCCGCGCAGACCAGGCCGAACTTGAGCTGCAGCCGCAGCGAGCGGAGGTCGGCGCGCTCGAAGCGGCAGTGCCGGGGATCGATCTGCAGCGCCCGCCGGCGCTCGACCGCCTCGCCAATCCGCTCCTCCGAGGGATCGGCGCCGACGACTTGCAGGCCCTCCAACGCCAGCGCCACCGCCAGCAGCCCGCCGCCGCACCCCAACTCGAGGACGGTCGAGCCCGCCTGCCGGGCACGCTCGCAATAGAAGGACACCTGTGCGGGATCGGCGGTTTCCACCCGGGTGAGCTATCGATCGCCTGCCGAGGATTCAACCGCAGGGCTCGCGGGAGTCCGCGGATGTGGGATGGGGGACGTGCAGCCCGGGCGGCAAGTTTTGACATCCGGCGAACTCGCCATTATTCGTCCCGCACTTCGCCGGAGGATGCATGCGCATTCCACAGTCTTTGACCCTGCTTGCGGCCTCGATGGCGATCTCCGCCTGCGCGACTTCGGGGCGCGGCGCTGGCCTGGCCGGCGGTGAGCCCGGACCGGTCACCACCTACTACTCGGGAACGATCCAGGTGACCTCGCCAGACGGGTCGAGTTCCTACGGACCGTCCAAACCCGGGCTGGTGGCGCGGACCGTGGACCGCGAGAAGGGCTTGATCGTCGAGGTCGTCCTCGACAAAGGGGCGCTCAGGAGCACGACGCTCGCTCGGGTGGGCGAGTCGAACGAGTTTCAGGCCCAGGACACCGACAAGACCTTCACCGGAACGCTGACCTTCTCCGGGGCGCCCTGGTCCTGGACCGGCTGGAGCTATGCGCTCTCGATGACCGACGGGAGCGGGAAGATCGAAGGAACGGCGCTGATCACCGACCGCTCGCTACGAACCGAGAAGTTCTTCCTCACTCCCGACGGACAGCGCCGCGCCCGGATCGTCGACGACCTGCAGGTCATCCCCAAGGATGAATACGAGCGGAAGCTGGCCGAGCTCGCGAAGAAGTAGGGCCGGTTTCCGAAGAGAGCGCTACAGCCGAACCACCATTCCATCGTCCGCGACCGTGAGCCCGCGGACGCGACTGCGCCGCAGCTGCTTGCGAACCGCCTCGCCCAGGTGGCTGAGGATGATCCGCCGGGAGGCGAGCTGCGGCAGTCGCGGCCGGAGCAGTTCCCAGGAAAGGTGCGTCGTCGGATCACCGGAAAGCTCAGTGCATTCGCAGACCAAGACGTCGGAGCCGCTGGCGAGCACAGGCAGGCGGTCGGTCCAGCCGGTGTCGCCGGAGAAGGCGACGCAGCTCTTGCCGCTGGTGACTCGCAGCGACAGCGCGCCGTCCTTGGGATCCATGTGCCGGGCCGCGAAGGTCTCGATCCGCCGGCCGTCGAGGCGGACTTTGGCGCCCGGCTTCCACTCCAGATAGCGGATGGAAAACGGGCGCTTGCGAGCGGCCTTGCCATAGGCCAGGCGGTAGAGCTGCTCGACCGCGCGCTCGGTGCCGACCGGGCCGGCGATGGTCAGCGGGCGGGTGCGGCGAGCGCGGTACTGCGCGTCGATGAACAGCTGGGCCAGTCCGGAGAAGTGGTCGGCGTGGAGGTGAGTGAGGAAGACCGCGTCGACCTCCTCGGGAGCCAGGCCGCGGGACTTGAGCGAGCTGAGGGCGGTGGGGCCGAAGTCGACGCAGTAGACGCCCTTGGGATCGCGGACGTGGTAGCAGGCGTTGCCGCGGCCGGCGCTGTTGAAGGCGTCGGAGCTGCCCAGGACGGTCAAGGTGACTGCCATGGATCCTCGCATGGATTTCAGGCGGTTAGGGCAGCTTGACGGCGACGGTCTTGCCCGAGAGCACCGAGAAGGCGCGGGCCCTGCCGCCGGGAGCGCGGGCGGTGTGCTTGCCCTCGGCCAGCTCCAGCTTGCACGGCGTGGTGCAGCTTCGCCGGTCCCCGCCATCCAGGTAGACCCCGAGTCCTTTCGGGCCCTTGAACTCGGCGGTGCCCAGGCGCTTGGGCTTTCCCGGTGAAATCGAGGCCGTCTCTGGCTGAGGCCGCGAGTCCGGCTCGCGAGCGACCGCCGTCGTCACCGGCTGGTGCTGGTCAGGAGCCTGGCCGGCCTTGGCGGGCTTCTCCCCCGCCGGGGCCTCGGGCGCCTCGGGTTCGCGGTGGGCGAAGAACAGCATGCCGCCCAAGCCGACCGCCGCGCCCAACCCCAGCGCGATCGCGACCGGCTTCCAGTTTCGCTTGAGGCCGCCGGCGGTGGCAGTGACCGTCATCGCCGAAGTGCCTTCGAAATCCGGATCGATCGGACCGCGGTCAGGCGCCAGGGTGGTGGTGGGCCCGGTCCACTCTCGGACTGGACCGCGGTCGGGCTCCAGGCTGGTGGTGGGCCCGGTCAACTCCCGCTTCTCGACTCCCGGCATGTCGGCGGTGAGCGCCGAGTCGGAGTCGCTCGAGCGATCGTAGATCTCGAACGGATCCGGGGCCGAGACGGTGGCCTCGTCGTCGTCGTCGGGAAGTGCCTTGGGCGCGGGCTTGGACTTGGCCTTGGAGGGCTTCTTCCCCGGGACGGTGGTGGAGCGGGAGTGCTCGTCGGCCAACTCCAGGCCGTCGCGGGCGCGATCGAGCAGCCCGGTCAGCTCGTCGCCGGAAAGCTCAATCGCGTCGGAGGGTTTGGGGAGCTGCGGCGCCACGTCCTGCTCGATCGCCGCCAGCTCGGCCTCGCTGGCCCCGCGGCGGAGCGCCTGCTGCTTGCGCGCCAGCTGCTTGAGGTACAGCGCCAGCTGCTCGTGGCTGGAGTCGGGCAGCACCGAGGTCACGCCCAGCAGTGCCCGCTCCATCTCCTTGCCGTTGGCATAGCGGCGCTCGCGGTCCTTGGCCAGGGCGCGCATGACCACATCCGACAGCAATCGCGGGTAGTTGCGCACCACCTCCGCCGGCGGCGGCGGGGTCCAGTCGGCGATGGCCTTGATGGTCTCGATGATGTTCTCGCGCTCGAACGGCCGCTTGCCCACTGTCAGCTCGTAGAGCGTGGCTCCCACCGAGAACAGGTCGCTGCGCCCGTCGAGCGGCAGCTGGTCGAGCTGCTCGGGCGACATGTAGGCGAACTTGCCCTTGACCACTCCGGGGCGGGTGCGCTCCAGCGACTCGGCGGCCTTGGCGATGCCGAAGTCCACCAGCTTCACCTCGCCGCGGCGGGTGATCATCACGTTGCCGGGAGTGACGTCGCGGTGGACCACGTTGAGCGGCTTGCCGTCCACGCCCAGGGTGGTGTTGGCGGAGAACAGCGCGCTGCACACGTCGGCGCCGATCCGCGCCGCCAGGTGCGGCGGGATGCGGCCGTCGGCGGCCTTGAGCACCACCTCCAGGTCCAGCCCGTCGATGTACTCCATCGCCAGGTAGAGCTGGCCGTTCTCCTGCCCGAGGTCGAAAACCTGGGCGATGTTCGGGTGGTGCAGCTGCGAGGCGATGCGCGCCTCGTTGACGAACATCTCGAGGAACTCGGTCTCGCCGTCGAAGTTGGGCAGGACGCGCTTGATGACCACCGGGTCGCGCCGCTCGGGAGACTTGGCCAGGAAGAGCTCGGCCATGCCACCCCGCGCGATCTTGCGCAGCAGGATGTAGCGCCCGAAGGCGGCGGGGAAGCTCGGAGGAGGACTGGTGGTGGCCATCCGGAGAGTGGCGATTGTCCGCCCGAGGCCGAAGGGGGGTCAAGTTCGGCGCTGCGGGGAGGGACGATTTCCCCGGAGGCGAAAAGGCTAGAGATTTCGGGGAGTCTGGATCTGGCGAGCCCGATTTCGGCGCCGGAACGCGGTGCGAGCCCCGCGCGTCAGCAAGGGGCGGACGTTGGGCCCTGGGCAGCTCAGGCCATGCCGGTCGCCGAGGCCGGCCGCGCGCCCGAATCGGCCGGTGGCTGCCCGGGGCACAACGTCCACCCCTCCCCGGCGGTCGGGGTTCGAGACCTATCGCGGCGAATTCTCTACGGGATGTTAGCGTCCCCTGTTTCCGGCCGGGGAAGTCGCCCCGGCCCCGTCCAGGGAGAAGACCGTGACGACGCGAGGGATTCTGGTGGCAGGGCTGGTGGCGCTGCTGGCGCCGCTGTCGGCGCTGGCCGACGAGTGCCGCGACTTCAACGTGGCCTACGAGCTGCGCTGCAGCGGCGAGCTGATGGCGAAGGGCGGGAGCGGGCTGATCAAGAAGATCGACGCCTGGACGCCGCGCCAGAAGCTCGCGCTCAGTTCGCTCGGCAAGAGGGCCAAGGCCGACTTCGGCGACTACTCGGTGAGCGCGCGGCTCGAGTGCAGCTCCGGGCGGGTCGAGCAGACCCGGAGCTATCAGCTGGTGGTCGAGGTCACCAGCAAGCAGAAGACGGCACCGGTCCAGCGCGCGGCGGTGCGCAATCTGCTGCTCCAGGAGCGCCAGGACAAAGAGCCGATTCGCGTCGAGAGCTACCTCTACTTCGAGCCCGACGCGGTGATCGACGGGGTGGAGTTCTCGCGGCTCGACTACTCCTGCTCGGTGGCGGTGTCGTCGCTCTGAGAAGAGGACGGGGTGGCCTCTTCCCCGGCCTGGAAAGACCTAGGAAATGCGGGCACCCACGCCATGAGCCCCGCGCGTCAGCAAGGGGCGGACGTTGGGCCCTGCGCGGCTCAGGTTAGGGCTACCGGCGCCGCGGGTCAGTCGAACCGGCCATCGTCCCGGCACAGGAACCGCACCAGGCAGGAGTGCAGGAGCACCCATCCCTTCCGACTCATTCGCGCCACCACCGAGGCGTGCTCCAGGAGCGCTTTCTTGTGCGCCGTGGCGATCGAAGCGAGATCCGCTGCGAAGTGGCGCCCGCCAAGGGCGCGGTCCCACGCGGGCAGGTAGAACACCCGAGAAGCCTTGTACTTTTTGAAGGCAGCGAGTTGGTCAGGGGACGGCGTCCGATCGTCGACCGGTACCACCTGTGTCCATGGCAGGGTGCCGATGTCGCGGTCGAAATCGCAGGTGTTCCCGATCACGAGCCAGAATTCGGATTCGACGTTGTTCGCCGATGGCTCGCCTGCCTCGTCGATGAACGGCAGCGCGCACGGCATCCGGATCACGTCGCCCTGACAGATCGCGCCGCCCTCGGTGGTAGAGGAAGCGTAGAGCAGCTCGCTCAGGTCGTCGGAGGCAGGTCGCGAATGAGGTCCTGGAGCTGCTCCGCGTCGTAGACCGGAGGCCAACGACCTGGCACCGCCATGGTGGCTACTTCCTCTTGACGAGCTTTCTCGAGCCCGCGCTCGGGCGAGAAGCGAAGTATTCGTCAGCAAGCGCGTCGGCTGCCGGATCGCTGGGAAGCACCGCCAGGGCGCTCACATACTGGGTCGCTCCGTGGACCAGGTCCCGAAGTTCAGCCTCGGGTCCGAGAACCACGGAAGTCGCCTGCCGGCGGGCTTGCTCGAAATAGACGATCGGCTTCACCTTGTCGGCGTCGTAGATGACGCTGTTGCCGCACGGGAAGTCGAAGCCAATCATGGCGCGTCCTGCTCTAGGAACATCTTGCGGCACTTGTCCGTCAGCGCCCCCTCAAAGGACCTCCTGACGGCAGCGTGGGCGGATGCTTGCCAGTCTACCAGGGCGTCGCTCGTCGGCGCGAGGCCCGATTGCGACATGGCGAGAATCTCCAGGAAAAATACTGCTCTCGAGCCCTCAGTCCCCCTGTAGGACAAGTTGAGGACGACTTCTCCTTTGTCGAAGACCTCGGTGGCAGCCTGCAGGCTGAATTGCCGCCCGGCGGCCGCGGGCATGCTCGGGTAGTAGGTGAAGAACGTGCTCGGTTGCTCGCTCTCGGGGACAAGAATCTTGTTGATGTAGTGCTGGCTCGCCCGAGCGACGGCCGTCGGCTGGGCCTCCGCGAGGAAGGCGTCGATAAGCTCCCGGAGCTGCGCAACGTGCGTATCGAAGGAGCGGTAGCTGCCCAAGAGGTTGAACGCGCACATCGACCGGCTGAACTGGACCAGCTCTCCGCGATCTGGCGTCCAGAGCCGGAGTCGGTGAGCTTCGCTGGAAACCCTCGGCTCTGCCACCGGACCAGGTCCGATTTGGATCTGGAATTGAACGGGGCGTTGCTCCTCCCGCTGACCCGAGAACCTGCCGCGAAGCAAGCCCTCGAGCTTCCCGTAGGACAGCTCAGACCAGCCCGGCGCGTCGGCGAAGTGCGCCTCGTAGATCGCCTCGATGAGGGGCGGTTGCCTGTAACGAGTTGCCACGGGCGCCTTATAACATGGCCAAGAGCCGGAACTACTCCATCAGCTTGCGGAAGCTGGCTCCCGATTGCGAACCATCGCCCAGACGACTCGCCCCGGACCCTCTGAGCGGGCCCGGGGCGAAAGGAATTCCCAGCGATTTCCGACTACTTCTTGCCCAGCTCGCCGCGGCGCAGCTTGCGGTACATGTCGAGCGACTCGCGGATGATGTCGAAGGCCTCCTTGGGCCCCATGAACTCCTCGACCACCACCTGCTTGTGCTCCAGGACCTTGTAGTCCTCGAAGAAGCGCCTGATCTCGCGCAGCTGGTGGGAGGGGAGCTGGTGGTGGTCGGTGTAGTCGCTGACCGCCGGATCGTCGACGCAGACCGCGATGATCTTGTCGTCGATGCCCTTGTCGTCGCGCATGCGCATCACGCCGATCGCCCGCGCCTGGACGATGCACAGCGGCACCACCGGCTCCTGCCCCAGCACCAGGATGTCCAACGGATCGCCGTCGTCGCAGAAGGTGCGCGGCAGGAAGCCGTAGTTGGCCGGGTAGTGCACCGCCGAGTACAGCACTCGATCGAGCCGCAGCAGGCCGGTCTCCTTGTCGAGCTCGTACTTGGTCTTCGAGCCCTGCGGGACCTCGATCACCGCGGAAAAGCCAGTCTCGACGACCTTCTCGTCGATGTAGATGTCGTGCCAGGGATGCATGGCGGCTCCTGAATCGGGAGGGGGAAAGTTTGAGCCCCTATTCTTAACGCCCCGCGCCATCCGGGGCGAGCAAAGCTGTCAGGCTGTCCACCATACATCCGGCCGGGCCCCGGCCGAGCCGTTTGCCGAGGGCGGGGGCGAGCGATCGCCAAAGTCTGCCGTGCGGCCGAGCTGCCCCCCGGGTCGCGGCGACCCAAAGGTCGGGAACACCCGGCTCAGCGCGGCCCCGCCCCGGCGGGTATTTCCAGCGACCTCGCGCGGTTGGCGGCGCCGAACAGGTGGCATGGGCGCTGCTAATTGGGGGGCCGAGCGCCGGTCGCATCCCGCGGGGGCGGAGGGCGACGGCGAGACGAGGTGCCGCGTGCGTCATGTGCTGCTGGTCGAGGACGATCCCATCGTCACCCAGGCGTACAGCCGGGTGCTCAACACCAGCGGGCTGGAACTGGAGGTGGCGCGCGACGGCATCGAGGCCCTGGACAAGGTCTGCCACGGCGGCTTCGACGCGGTGCTCTCGGACATCAACATGCCGCGGATGAGCGGCATCGACTTCCTCAAGAAGATCCGGGAGATGAACCTCGAGGTCCCGGTGGTGCTGATCACCGGCAGCCCGGCGCTGGAGACGGCGGTGCGGGCGGTGGAGTACGGGGCCTTCCGCTACCTGGCCAAGCCGGTGGACATCGACGTGTTGCGTGAGGCGATGCAGCGGGCCTCGCTGCTGGGGGAGATGGCGCGGGTCAAGAAGGAGGCGGCCAAGATCCGCGAGGCCGAGCGCGAGGCACACGACTGCGGCGAGCTGGCCGAGCTCTTCGACCGGGCGCTGGACCAGCTGTGGATGGCGTTCCAGCCGATCATTTCCTGGAAAGCCAGGAAGATCTTCGGGTTCGAGGCGCTGGTGCGCACCGACGAGGACACGCTGATCAATCCCAGCAAGCTGATCGAGGCCGCCGAGCGGCTGAACCGGCTCAACGATCTGGGGAGGAGGATTCGGGCCAAGGTGGCGGAGGCGGCGGCGTCGGCCCCGCCGGAGACGCTGCTGTTCGTCAACCTGCACCCGGAAGATCTAGAAGATCCGGAGCTTCACGCCGCGGAGGCGCCGCTGGCGAAGGTGGCGTCGCGGGTGGTGCTGGAGGTGACCGAGCGGGCGTCGCTGGAGAAGGTGGCCAGGCTGCCGGAGCGGATCGAAGGATTGCGGCAGCTGGGCTATCGGCTGGCGGTGGACGACCTGGGCGCCGGCTACGCCGGGCTGTCGAGCTTCGCGGTGATCGAGCCGGACGTGGTGAAGCTGGACATGTCGCTGGTGCGCGACGTGGACCGCAGTCCCAAGAAGCTGTCGGTGGTGCGCTCGATGGTCAGGCTCTCGGAAGAGCTTGGAATGAGGGTGGTTTCCGAGGGGATCGAGACCGCCGGCGAGCGCGACGCCATGGTGGCGCTGGGGTGTGATCTCTTCCAGGGCTATCTGTTCGCCCGGCCGTCGCGCGGGATTGTGCCGGGGAGCGTTCGCTTCTAGCTGGACGTCCGGCCGAAGGCCGGGTCGGCATCGAGAACTGCCGGCGCTCCCAGGCCCGTTTGCCTGAGCATCGGAATTCGCCTGCGCTTTCGCGGGACTTCGCCGGCAGCCGCCAGTGACTCGGCACCCCGGTCGATGGCGCACCGCGGCGCGAGCAATACCGTTGAATGCAGGAATTCCAGATGACCGCGCGTGAACTCGTAGACCAGGCTCGCAGGCAAGCGGGGAGCGTCTTCATCACCCGGGGGTTCGAGATGCTGGCCGGGCTGGGGCTGTTGGACCCGCGCTCCGACCCGGCGCGCCACGGGCTGGAGCGCATCCGCGACATCCCCTACCTGCCCGACGGCCGGAACGAGCACCTCTTGGACGTCTATCGGCCGAAGGAGGCGGAGGGTCCGCTGCCGGTGGTGCTCTATCTGCACGGCGGCTCGTTCCGGATCCTCTCCAAAGAAACCCACTGGCTGATGGGCCTGGCCTTCGCCCGCCACGGCTTCGTGGTGTTCAACGCCAACTACCGGCTGGCGCCGTCGCACCCGTTCCCGGCGGCGCTCGAGGACGTGGCGGCGGCCTACCGCTACGCCATCGAGCAGTCGCGGAGCTGGGGCGGGGACCCGCGGCGGATCGTGCTGGCGGGCGAGTCGGCGGGGGCGAACCTGGCGTTGGCGCTGGCCATCGCCGCCTGCTACCGGCGGCCCGAGCCCTGGGCCCAGTCGGTCTTCGAGCTGGGGGTGGTGCCGGAGGCGGTGAACCCGGCCTGCGGGTTCCTGCAGGTGAGCGACCCGGAGCGCTTCGGCCGGCGGCATAAGTTCTCGATCTTCGTGCAGGATCGGATGGACGAGGTCTACGAGGACTACCTCGCCAAGGCCACCGGCGGCGGACCGGGCGGGCTGGAGATGGCCGATCCGCTGGTGGTGTTGGAGAAGGCCGGTCCGCCCGACCGGCCGTTCCCGCCGGTCTTCTCGTTCGCCGGCACGCGCGACCCGATCCTCGACGACACCCGCCGGCTAGGGGCGGCGCTCGATCGGCTGGGCGTCGTGCACCTGGAGCGCTACTACCCCGGAGAGATTCACGCTTTTCATGCCTTCCTGTTCCTGCCCAACGCGATGGCGGCCTGGCAGGAGACCTTCGACTTCCTCTACTCGGTGATGGGCCCGCCGGTGATGATGGCGCGCCAGGACGGCTGGCTCGGAGCCTGGAAGCCGTGGGGCCTGCTACAGCAGCGGCCGATCCACTCGATCCTCCGCGGAGGAACCACGCATCCGCCGCCGATGCCCGAGTTCTTGCCCGCCGGGATGGAGGCCGAACCGGGAGAGCTCGAGTCCGAGGAGGCCGAGCCCGACGAGTTGGACGAGGCCGAGCTGGGGACTCCGCCGCCGCACGGGCTGTCGGCGCTCGAGGAGAAGGCGACCCATCCCTGAGCCGGAGCGTGAGCTAGGGGCAGTCCGGCCAGCGCAGCGAGCTCATCGCCTTCGAGTGGTCGAGGAAGATCAGCGCCTTGAACTGCTCGCCGAGCACGCCGCTGCTGCCATCCAGGTCGAAGCCGTAGAAGGTGGCGGGGTCGAAGAACGAGCCCGCCCCCTGGGCGGCCAGATTCACCAGCAGATACTGCTGGTTGAGGTTGTGGAGCATCAACTCCGCGTCCTGCTTGGCGGTGGGCAGGGGCAGCGTCTGGCAGGTCGGTCCATTTCCCGTGGGCCAGTTGATGTCGACCCGGTAGCCGACGAGCCCGATGGGGAAGTAGTCCGGTGGTCGGCAGGCTGGCGGCGAGGCCGTCAAGGGCAGTGATTCCCTGGGGCAGGGCCGGGCCCGCGTCGGGAACGGAGGCATCGTCCGTCTCCTGCTGGGGCGGAGGGGCCGAGCAACCGGCGGCTGCGAGAGCGATCGCTGCCCACGCCATGAGCATTTTCATTCGAGTTCTCTGAGGGTCCGGGATGTCAGGTTCCCGGGGTCAGGCCGACCAGGTGTTCGCCTGGGCGCGCTTCATCCAGAATTCGCGCACCGGCTGCGCAGGAGAGTTCCCCGCCGCGCCGGACCGAGGCGAAGCGGGGTCACTCTCCAATCGCCGGGCCGGGATCAGGGGCAGGCCGCCCAGTAGAGCGCGTCCATGGCCGGGGAGTGGTCGAGGAAGAGCAGCGCCCTGAACTGCTCGCCGAGCTTGGCGCTGCTGCCGTCCAGGTCGAAGTTGTAGTAGGTCGCCGGGTCGAAGAACGCGCTCGCGCCCGGCACCAGATTCGCCAGCAGATACGGCCGGTTGAGGTTGTGGAGCATCAGCTCCGCGTCCTTCTTGCCGGTCGGCAGGGCCATCGTCTGGCAGGCCGGCTGGCCATTCTCCATCGGCCAGTTGATGTCGACCTGGTAGCCGATGAGGCCGATCGGGAAGTAGTCCGCCGCCAGGTGCTCGCGCAGGAAGGCGCCCATGTTCTTGTCGGTGTAGTAGCCGCGGGTCTTCTCTCCATCCATCCACAGGTGCGCGTTGTGGGCCCAGACGATCGCCTTGGCCGCGGGGAACAGGAGCTGGCGCAGCCCTTCGATCGAATGGGCCATCTCGTTGTCGCGGGCCAGGGACGAGGCGAGGTAGTCCGGAGACGGGCCGTACATGTAGAAGGCCTCGTCCTCCCAGGCCGACAGCCCGCTCAGCGCCAGCTGCGCCAGGGCGAAGCGCTCCTGCGAGGAGGCCGCCACCAGCGCCGTTTGGTGGCCGGCGAAGTAGTCGGACAGCGCCTGGGCGCCGGTTCGGCAGCTGCCGTGGGAGTTGTCGCTGGGCGGGTGGTTGGGCTGTCCGTTCTTGTAGTCGGCGTAATAGGCCTGGCCTGAGGCGCTGTTGAACCCGTCGCACGTGGCGAGCCCGGCGGTGAGCGAAGCGGCGTCGCTGGGGGCGGTCGCCTGGAGGAAGTCGCGCAGTAGCTTCCCCTGGTTCCAGGGCTCCTGCATGTCGAAGCCGTAGAACGACACCGGGTCCGAAGGGTGCTTGCCGTTGTAGTCGCAGATCCACTTGAGCGTGTCGCGCATGGAGCCGGAGGTGAAGACGCCGAACATCCCGCTCATCACGCCGTCGGCGGTGCCCTGGCAGGTGCGGATGTAGTCGGTGATCTTCTGGGCGTCCATGCGCGGTGTCTCGAGCAGCAGCACCCGGAAGCCCATCTCCTCGACCAGGAAGCGGATCAGGCGCCCCTTGGCGTCGTGGTAGCCGCCCGAGGTGTGGACGCTCTCGCCCAGCCCGACCAGCGAGGCGCCGCCGATCATCGCCTTGAGCGGCTGCAGGTCGGCGGTGGGCAGGGCCGGATCCAGGCCGGCGAGCGAGGTGATTCCCTGGGGCAGGGGGAGCGGCTGGCCGGCGTCGGCGGCCGAGGCATCGGGGAGTTCCTGCGAGGCGTCAGGCGAGGACGGCGATGCGCCGCAGCCGGCGAGCAGGGAAAGGGGAACGAGGGCGCAAACCGCGACGGTCAGCAGACGAAGCAAGTGGTCCTCCTGAGGTTGGCTCGGGCAGGGCGCTCGGAGATCGAGGCCTGCGGCGGGCGGCCCGCGTCGCTGCAAGCGAGGTTCCAGGGGCCAGGGGTTTGATCTTGCTGGGGATCGGCGGTGCGGGATGCCCGGCGCGTTAGACAATTGCCTGCAGTGCGTTAGCGGAGTGGCTGGGCGGGGGCGCGGCGCCACCACATTGAGGGCTGGCAGTCTGGGCTTGCGCGGGAGCGTGCGAGGCGCGCACCCGTCCCCACCGCGATCACCGCGAGCTGCTGGCGCGGCAGGCGAGCACGCTCGAAGAGGCCCAGGTCACCACCGAGTCGATCCGCCAGGTCTCGCAGCTGGCCAGCGAGCGCGCGCACAGTCGCTGCAGGGCAAGGCCCAGGAGGTAGACGAGGCCGGGCGCCATCTCACCGACCAGATGCGCGCAACCGTGGGCCGCCTGGACGAAACCGACGAGGCCATTCGGGTGGTGGATCAGGCGGCAGGCTCCCTCGCGAAGGAGCGCGGTGCCGCCTAGGGTGCCGTCCACCCGCCGCCCGGGTTGCCGGTCGCGGGCTGGAGGACCGAGCCCGGGCAGTCGCCGCTGGAGCTGGCCTGGCATGCGAGCTGCGCCGCACCGCGAAACCCGGGGCGGTGCCGGAGGAGGCGCCGAGCCCCTCGAGGAGCTCGAGCGCGCCCTCCCGCGCGAGCTCCCCGCTCCCAGCCAGCCGTTTTCACTGGGCAAATCCGTGGCGAACTTAGCGGTCTGGGAGGCAGCGCATGGCACCGGGGGGACGGATTCACGAGGGCATGAAGGTCTACGGGGCCGACGGCCGCAGGCTGGGCAGGGTGACGATGCTCGCCGACGCCGACTTCCTGGTCGAGAAGGGGTTCTTCTTCCCGAAGGATTTCCTGTGCGACTACGGCGGGATCCGGGACATCAGGGGCGAGGCGGTCTTCCTGTCGCGCAGCGAGCGGGAGCTGGTCGGCGCCGCGAGCCGGGAGGCGACGGTGGGGCTGCGGCCGCCGGCGGCGGGCTCGGACAGATAGGAGCGCGCGCCGCGGCAGCAACGGGACGGCGAGGCGCAGGCGCAGGCGCGGCGCCGGGGCGGATAGGTTGCGCGCTCCGTCCCGGGCCGATGCGGCCGATCAGGGGATGAGCGGGTTCTTGGCGATCGCCACCCGGGTCCGCGACTGGCCGGAGCGCAGATCGGTCCAGATCGCGTAGAGCTTGCCGTTGCGGGCCACCAGCCCGTTGAAGTCGCCGATCCAATCCTGCTGTCCGCCGGTCTCGTTGAAGGGGGCGTCGCTCACCCGCTGGATGGGGCCGAAGGTGGCGCCGTCCTTGGAGGAGAGGGTGTAGGCCTGCCAGTGCCCGCCGCGGTTGTCGAGGAACAGGACGTGGACGTTGTCGTTCTCGTCGGTGGTGACCCAGGGGAAGTGCTGGTCGCCCATCCAATCGACGTTGGGGGCGATGGGGGTGCTCCAGGCGATGCCGTCGGTGGAGCGGGTGATGAACAGGGTCGGCTTGCGCGAGGGGGCGTCGACGAAGGCCACTGTGGCGCGGAAGCGGTGGTCGGAGGCGATGCTCGGGTAGGGATCGAAGGAGAAGTGGGGGAAGGTGTCGAGGCCGGCGATCTTGCCGCCCACCGCCCAGGGGCCGGAGCCAGTGCGGCGCACCGAGCGCAGCCCGGAGGTGTAGGAGCTGCCGCCGCTGACCTCGTAGTACTGCTCGATGGTGCAGGGGATGCCGCTGCCGCAGAAGGCGATGGGGCTGGTGACCAGGGCCATGGACAGGGTCGAGGCCGGGCGCATGGTGACGGTGGCGCCGAACGGCTGGCCGTTGCTGGAGATGGCGTAGAGCGCCCCGGTGGCGCCGCCGCCCTGCTGGCTCTCGGTGCCGTGGATGAAGCTCAGGTACATCGAGCCGTCGGGGGCGAGGTTGAGCCAGGGGCGGTCGTTGAACGGGAAGCTGGCGTCGGTGGGCGACACCGTCTGGGCCTCGGAGGGGGCGGTGCCGCCGGCGGCGAAGACGACCGCCTTGGCCTCGCCGCTCATCGAGCCGTCGGCGTTGTTGGTGTAGTCGATCCAGGCGAAGAAGACCCGGTCGCTGTTGTCGACCGCCACGGTGACGTCGCCGTTGAAGGAGCCGGTGGCCGGGTAGCGGGCCAGCTCGGTGAAGCTCTGGCCGTCGGCGCTCTTGAAGAGGGCGACGAACGAGGTGCTCATGCACACCGCGTAGATCGTCCCCTGGGAGTCGACGGCGATCTGCGGCTCGGCGCACCAGGTGTCGACGACCAGGGCGCTGGGGCCCCAGATCGTCGGGCCGCTGCCGGCGCCGGGATCGGCGACGCAGGTGTCGCCGACCGCCTTGGTGCCGGCGCCGCACTGGAAGTCGGGCAGGCAGGTCGAGCCGGAGAGGTGGGTGCCCGGGGCGCAGACCGAGGCCGGATCGAGGTCGCCGACGCAGCGCTTGCCGTCAGCGTGGCTGCCGGGGCCGCAGTCGGGGCCGCCGCAGCCGGCGAGCAGAGTCATGGGGAGCAGGGCGGAGGCGGCCAGAATCAGCAATCGAGACAAGGGAGGGCTCCGGGGTTGGTGACCGCGGCAGGCGCCTGGGGATCAGGGCCTGCGCGCAAAACCCGGCGCATCGTGCAAGAGCGGCACCAGGGCGCAGGGCCGCGTATTTGCTGGGGATCGCCGGTGCCGGTCGCGCGGCGGTGTTAGCCGTTTGCGGGCGGGGTGTTAGCCGATTGCTGGGGCGGGGGCGGGGCCCGAATCAAAGGAGTTCGGCGGAGAGGCCGAAGGGGCCGGTGGTCAGCTGCCCTGGCGAGCTCTCGTGCGCGGCGACGATGAGGTAGTAGCTCCCGGCCGGCAGAACGTCGGTGGTGAGCTCGTAGTCGCTGCTTCGGATCGCGGTCAGGTAGCTGCAGCGGTCCGCCAGGGTGAAGTCGACCCGATAGGCGGTGCTGGCGGTTCGGATCCGGACCCGCCCCGGCGCGCCGAGGCGGAGCTCGTAGACCACCTCCGGCAAAGGCCCCAGGTCGGCGAAGGCCCCGGCGGTGGTACCGGTGATCACCGCCCTGGACCCGACGGTCGGCAGCAGGACGACCTCGGCGCTCGCGCAGGTGTCGTTGGCAGGGGGAGCCGGCGAAGGGGAGACGGTGAGCTCGAATTTGAAGCTGCCGAATTGGCAGGAAGTTCCCTGGTTGGGAAGCCCCTGCACCATGACCCACAGCGGCCCGGCAGGCACGTTGTAGAGCGTGGTGCCGGGATTGATCGAATCGTTGGCGCATCCGAGGTCGGCCGCGCCGCAGCTGCCGGTTCCGAAGCCCACCGCGAAGCTCATTGTCAGGCCTCGCGTCCCCCACAAGCCCATCACGTCCGAGCGGACTGGGAGGTCGATCCGGTACACCAGATCGGGACCCACCGGGTGCACACAACTCAGGCTGAGGTCGGCGTTGGCCGTCTCCAGCGAACCCTGGATCAGCGCCCGGCCGTTGATTACCGGGACGACCTCGGGACTGGCGCAGCTGTCGTTGGCGGGGACCGGCGGAACCTCGCTGCGGCCCAGGCGGAACTGGAAGGCCTCATTGGCCGGGGGGGTCTTCGGATCGCTGAATACCCGCAGCAGGTACTTCCCCGGGGGCAGGGCGTCGGTGCAGGGATAGCTCGACAGGCAGGATTCCATCACCGGAGCGGCGCAGTCGGCTGAGAGCAGTTGCAGCCCCAGTCCGGCGGCGCCGGAGACCGACAGGTGGGCGGCCCGTGGCAGCTCCAGCGAGTAGTACACGTCATTGGCGGTGACGGCCGTCCCGCAACCCCCGGGGGCCGGGCCGGCGGTGGCCCCGCGAAAGGTCCCGCCGACCGTCGCCTGGTCGTTGACGAACTGCAGTGGCGTCGCGCCGGCGCAGGTGTCGTTGGCGGGCGGGAGGGTCACCGGCCGCAGCGCAAGATCGACGCTGAAAGTGGGACGGGTCGACCAGGTGCTCGGCGTCAAAAACAGAAAGTAGGTGCCGGAGGGCAGATTGGTGGCCCACATTTGCCAACCAGTGACGCATTGGCCCTCCGTTCCCGCGTAGCAGGAATCGGTGCGCAGGACCTTCGCGGTTTGTGAGCCTGGCTGGTCGGAGACGACCAGGTCGGCCGGGTGATCGAGAGTGACGGTGAAGACGCGCATGGAGCCCTGCATACAGCCAGCGGGTAACTGGTAGATAGGGAGGTCGAAAGCCCCGGCGACCTGAGCCTTTCCGGACGAGAGGTCGAGCGGAATGGGGTCAACGCAGGAGCCGCCGGTCAGCGGGCGCACCACCAGATCCACCTGGAAATCCGCCGCCTTGGGGCCGGTGAGCGCCAGCAAGTGCTTGCCGGCCGGCAGGGTGGCGGAGAACGACTTCTGGCAGCCCACCGGCGCCGGGGTGGCCGGGCAACCCGGCTCGAGCAGGGCCGCCACCACGTCCCAGTTCGAGGAGACCTGGACCTTCACCTCGGCGGCATCAGGCAGGTCGAGCTCGTAGAGCACCTCGGCGTCGGTGGGGGCCCTGCCGCAGGCCCGGGTGGCCGGGCCGGGGAGGCCGTCGAGCAGCTGGCCCCTGAGCGTGGTGCTGCCGGAGAGAGGGACCGGCGTGGGGTGGAGGCAGGAGTCCTCGCCGGCGGGCCCGACCACCGCCAGCACCACCGAGGCCGAGGCCTCATTCCCCCGTGAGTCGGCGGCGGTGAGCGCCAGCGGATAGACCCCGGAGATCAGGGCCGTTCCCGAGAGCTGGCCGTCGCTCGAGAGCGACATTCCCAGCGGCAGGAGCGAGGCGCTCCCCAGCGACCAGCGGTAGGGAGGCTCGCCGCCGGCGGCCTCGAAACTCAGGTTGGTGGTCGCCTCCAGCGCGATCTCGAGCTGGCCGGAGGTGACGATGCGCAGCGGCTCGGCGCTCCCTCCATCGCTGGCTTCACCGCTGCCGCTGCACCCGCCGACCAGGGCCAACAGCGCCGCTGCCGCATAGCTCATCAAAATGCGCTTCATGAACTTCTCCCTCGGCGAGCCCCCTTCCCAGGGCGGCGCGCGTCGTCCTGCGAGACCGAGATGACTAGAAGAGCTCCACCGTGAAGGCGAAGTCGCCGGCGGTGGGCATCCACATGCCGGCGCTGCACTCGACTCCGAGCACGTAGCTGCCCGCGGGAAGCGGGTCGGTCAGGAAGCCAGCATTTTCCCAGCCGCAGCGGAGCTTTGCCGGGACCGAGCAGTCGGTCGTCAGGAAGTAGGCCATCCGGCCGAACGGGGCGACGTCCTTCATCCACAGGCGGCCGGGTACCCCGAGCTGGATTCGGTAGAACACGTCGGGCCCGGTGAGGCTCCCGGCGCCGCAGGACGCCGGAGCGAGGTCGGTGTTGGCCCCGGCAGTGGTTCCATGCACGACCGCGCTGGAGCCGAGCGCCGGGAGGTCGACTACCTCAGCACCGGGGCAGGTGTCGTTGGCCGGGATCGGAGGCGAGTCGTGGACGGCGACCTCCATCGAGAAATCGCCGCGCCAGCAGGTCGCGCTCGAGTAGAGCGATTCGCCCTGAACCACGATCCACATCGGCCCGGCGGGCACGCCGAGCAGCGTCTGGGATTTCTGGTTCTGGTCGCAGGGCGCCGGAGTTGCGCCGCAGGTCCCCGTCTCCACCGCGACCCCATAGCGCGCGGAATAGTCCCCGTTCCAGGTCAGCGCCACGTCCGAGCGCGCCGGCAGGTCGATCCGGTAGACCAGATCTCCGCCGGCGGTCGGGCTCGCGCAGCTCACGGTCTCATTCCGCTGCGCCAGGTCGAGCCGGGCCTGCAGGGTGGCCTTGCCGCCGGAAAGCGTCAGCACCTCGGCCGTGGAGCAGCTCTCGTTGCTGGGGGGAGCCGGTATGTCCTCGCGCGACAGGGTGAGCTGGAAATCCTCGGTGTTCTCAGCTCCTTGGGGGCGGAAGGCGCGCAGGTAGTGCCGCCCAGCAGGCAGCCGGGAACTGCACGATGGCTGGGGGATGAAGCAGCGCTCTTCGGCCAGGGAGGCGCAGTCGCCCGAGAGCATCTGGGCCACGACGGCCCCGCTGGCGCTGGTGATCCGGAGGTCGGCTGGCTGTGCCAGGTCGATGGAATAGTAGAGGTCGACCCTGTTCACGCCGCACTGGCCGGCTGCCCCGGTGCCCAGAGTCGCGAAGCGCCAGCTCCCGGAGATGGTGGCCTGGCCCGAGGAAAGGTCGATCGGCAGCGCCCCGGCGCAAATGTCGTTGGCAGGCAGCGCCACCGCCTGGGTCACCTGCACCAGGGTGCGGAAGTCAGCGGACTGGTAGGGCAAGCGCTCCTGCACCAGGAACAGGAAATAGGTGCCCGCCGGGAGGTTGACGACCTCGAACTCGCTCTGCGAGGGAGCAGTGCAGGCGACCTCGGTTCCTCCCAGGCAGGTGGAGGTGGCGCTGCGCAGGAACTTGCCGGTGGCTTCCCCAACATCCATCGCGTGGAAGTAGCCGGGCGCCGACAGGGTGAAGGTGTACACCCGGGCACTGCCGCCGGTGCAGCTGCCGCTGAATCCATCCGTCGCCCAGCCGAACTGGCCCTCGAGCACAACAACGCCCGCCGTCGGGTCAATGGGGATCGGGTCGTCGCAGGTCTCCCCGGTGAGCGGCTGGACGCTGAGATCGACGGCGTACTCGGCATCCTTGGGGCCGGTGACCGCCAGGGTGTGCGTTCCCGGCGCGAGGGTCGTCGAGAACGCCTGCTGGCAGCCGGCCGGCGCCGGGGTGGCGGGGCAGGAGGGGGCGAACAGGGCGGCGACCGCGCCGGCATCGGAGCGCACCGCGACCGAGACCTTCGCCCAGGTCGGCAGATCAAAGGAGTAGAAGGCGTCCGCCTCGGCCCCGGGAACCGCGCAGGCTTGCGCCGCAAGTCCAGGCGAACCCTGGAACAACTTGCCTTCCACGGTGGTGGCGCCGGTCCCGGAGAGCGCGAGCGGCGTCGCGGTCTCGCAGGCAGTGCTTCCGGCCGCGGAGCCGATCAGCAGCGCCAGCGAGGCGGAGGCCGAAGCGCCGGCGGCGTCGCGGACGGTGACGGTGAGGGGAAACCTGCCGGAGGCCAGCGGCACGCCGGAGATGATGCCGTCGCTGGAGAGCGCGAGGCCCGCCGGCAGAGGCGAGGCGCTGCTCAGCGACCATTGGTAGGGCGGCTTGCCTCCGGCGGCTTCGAGCCGCAGCTCGGCCGGGGACCTGGGGTCGATCTGGAGGACGCCGCTGGTCACGACGTGCAGCGCGTCGCCACCGCTACCTTCGCCCGCCGGCGAGCCGCAGCCGCAGAGCAGAGCCTGCAAAGCCACGAACCCCGCCCCGAGGCGGAGCCAACTGAGTTGAGTCATTGTCCCTCTCCCGGAAAACTGCGCCGACTCTACCGCGGCCGATGCTCGCCCGGGGAAAAATGACGCGGCAGCTCGCCCTGGAAAACGAGTGTTTTCCCGCACATCCGCAGTAGGCTGGCCGGCCATGACGCACCTTCGACCGAGCCAATGGCTGGTGCTCTTCGCCGGTTTTCTCGCTGCCTGCAGCGGCAAGCCGGCCGCCGAGGCCGATGCCGGATCTAATGATGCGGGCTGCGCCACTCCGGCCCCGGAGCCGGGGATCGAGCTCGGGCCGTCGGTGGTGCTCTCGGATCCGGCGCGCAACGGCTTCGCTCCGGCGGTCGCCGCGCGAGCGGGCCAGGTGCTGGTGGCCTGGCACGAGTCGACGGGCGCCGATTCGCAGATCGCCTACCAGCTGATCAACGACGGCTGCTTGCAGGAACGGCACACGCTGCCCGAGGCGCTGCCGCACCCGATGCACGTTTCGGCGGCGGCGACTTCCTCAGGTTTTGTGCTGGTCTACGACGCTCGCGACCACGGCCCGTCGGTGGTGCGGACCGCAACCCTCGACGCCGCCGGCAATCTTTCGGCGGGGCCAGAGACCCTGAGCGCCCCGGGCTCGACTGGCACCTATCCCAGGGTCGCCGCCAGCGGCGAGCAGTTGGCCTTCGCCTGGACCGATTCCGCGGCTCATTACTTCGCCCTGCGCGGCCCGGAGACGCTGGCCGCCGCGCCGGTGGGCACGACTCTCAAGACCGCGTGGGCACTCAACTTTCCCAGGATCGCCGTCGACGCGAGCGGGACGGTCTTCCTGGCCTGGCCCGACGGCGACAGCAGCGTGACCGAGGTCTACCTGGTCCGCCGGTCGCGGGGCGGCAGCTTCGACGCGCCGGTGAACGTCTCGCTGAGCCCGACTCTGATGTCGGGCGAGCCCAGCCTGGCGATGGAGGACGACGGGGCGCTGGAGGTGGTCTGGAACGAGCAGGCCCCGATCAATCCCGACGCCTTCGAGGTGACCTGGCGGCGGCGCTCGAGCACCGGCGAGCTGACCGCGCCCAAGCGCTTCGGCAATCAGGGCGGCACGGCCTGGGGGCCGCAGGTCGCTCCCGGATTGGCGGCCGTCTGGCAGCTCAGCCCGCTGGCCGAGTCGGGGCAGCTCTTCTTCTCTCCCGGGCCGGTCGCTCCGATCGCCGTCTTCTCCGGGATCCCGACGACGACTCCGGCGATCGCCCGAGCGCCGGACGGTTCGCTGCACGTGGCCTTCGCCGAGGTCGGGGCGACTCGGGCAATCCGGTATGCGTGGCGGCGCTGACTCGCGCCGGTAATCGACCTCACGCCGAGGCGGCACTTTCCCCAGGCCCTCGCCCCCTCCCCCAGCCAGCGGCCGGCCCGATCACCCCTCCAGGCATCTTTTCCCGCCACCCGCTGTTGGGCTCCCACATCGGCAACCTCGCGTTTTACAGGCCTTTCCTTGCCTTGATGCCCGACGATCGGCTGTTTATGATTCCTGCGGTCGAGCAAGCTTTCCTGCGACAGGTCGCCGGCAAGCGGGGGCTTGCCCCGGGTTGCACCTTGTCTTCGCGTCTCAGCTCAGCAGTCTCTCGCTTCGGCGGCGCCGCCCACTCAGGGCGCTGGCGCGCGGAGCTTTCGTCGTTGGAGCCCATCCGATCATGAGCCTCAAAGCCGCCTCGCGGAGCACCCTTCTGAAGCGGGCCGCCTCTATCGCCGTGCTGCTGCTGCTGTGGGGAGTGGCCGCCGCCGACAAGGCCCCGCCCTCGCTCTCCGCCGCCGCCAACGCCGCCGAGATCGAGGCTTTCCACTCCAAGGACAAGCCCGACCACGACCTGTCCGCCCTGCGGATCTTCAACCGGGTGGTGCTGCTGATCAAAGACAACTACGTCGACCCCAAGCGCATCGAGCCCAAGAAGATGCTCTTGAGCGCCCTGGACTCGGTCGAGCGCCAGGTGGCGGAGATCATGGTCGACGGCGACGAGAAGTCCCCGAAGATCAAGGTCACCGTCAACAAGGTCTCCAAGGAGTTCGACGTCTCCGGGGTCGACACCTTCTGGCGGATGAGCTTCGCCCTCAAGGAGGTCTTCGACTTCGTCAACAAGAACCTCTCCCCCTCCTCGCGCGAGGACACCCGCGAGATCGAGTACGCCGCGGTCAACGGCATGCTCTCCACCCTCGACCCGCACTCGATCCTCTTGAAGCCCGAGTACTTCAAGGAGATGAAGCTGCAGACCAAGGGCGAGTTCGGCGGCCTGGGCTTCGTGATCCAGATGAAGGAGTCCAACCTGACGGTGGTGCGGGTGCTCAAGGGCACCCCGGCCCAGAAGGCGGGGATCAAGAGCAAGGATGTCATCACCCGCATCGGCGGCGAGTCCACCGTCAACATGGACTTGAACGAGGCGGTCAGCCGGCTGCGCGGCAAGCCGGGCAGCGACATCTCGATCACCGTGCAGCGCCCCAGCTGGCCGGCCTCCAAGCCGATGTCGCTGACCCGGGCGATCATCAATGTCGAGTCGGTCGAGGCCAAGCTGCTGGAGAACGACGTCGGCTACGTCAAGCTCAAGGGCTTCCAGGGCAACACCGCCCGCGACATGCGCGCCGAGATCCGTCGCCTCAAGGGGCTGGTGCAGCAGAAGGGCACCTCGCGCAACATGAAGGGGCTGGTGCTCGACCTGCGCGGCAACCCCGGCGGCCTGCTCGATCAGGCGATCCAGGTTGCCAACGCCTTCGTCGGCGAGGGGACCATCGTCACCACCGTCGGCTACTCCGACAAGCTGCGCGAGGTGAAGAAGGCCCACCCCGACGAGGCCGACACCGAGCTGCCGGTGGTGGTGATCGTCAACGCCGGCTCGGCCAGCGCCTCGGAGATCGTGGCCGGGGCCCTGAAGAACCTGAACCGGGCCCCGATCATCGGCCGGCAGACCTTCGGCAAGGGCAGCGTCCAGGTGCTCTACGACTTCCCCGACGAGAGCGCCCTCAAGCTGACCATCGCCCAGTACCTGACCCCCGGCGACGTCTCGATCCAGGAGGTGGGGATCACCCCCGACGTCGAGCTGATCGCCTCGCGGGTGACCAAGGACCGGGTGGACGTGTTCGCCCCCAAGAAGTCGATGGGCGAGGCCGACCTGGACAAGCACCTGGGCAACCCCAACGGCGACGGCAAGACGGTCCAGAAGCGCGAGGACCTGGTCCGGCGCGAGAAGCCGATGGAGGAGCTGCGCTTCCTGTTCGAGACCCCGGAGAAGAAGGCCGAGGCCAAGGTCGACAAGCGCGAGAAGCCCGACCGCGACGACTACGAGATGGATGACCTGGAGGGCGAGGATCCGGACACCGACGAGATCGTCGAGGACTTCCAGATCAAGTTCGCCCGCGACCTGATCCTGGCGGCGCCGTTCGCCAAGCGCGACCAGATGCTCAAGGCCGCCAAGGGCTTCCTCGGCGAGCGCGAGAAGCAGGAAGAGGACAAGATCGACAAGGCGATCGAGAGGCTGGGCGTCGACTGGACCCGGGCCGACCCCAAGCTGGCCAAGAGCGGCAAGCTGGTGGCGGAGATGAAGCCCGCCCCGGCCCAGCGCACCGCCGCCGGCGACACCCTGACCTGGACGGTGACCGCGGCCAACGACGGCGCGGCGCCCTTCAAGCGGCTGCGCGCCTGGTCGGAGAGCGAGAACCCGTACCTCGACCGGCGGGAGTTCATCTTCGGCAACGTCAACCCAGGGGAGAAGAAGGCCTGGACGGTGAGCGTCAAGCTGCCCAAGGAGATGGTCAGCCGCCGCGACGAGGTGACCCTCAAGTTCTTCGACGACCAGAAGGACAAGCTCGACGACCTGAAGGGCGAGGTGAGCGTGGTCGAGCTGCCGCGGCCGTCGTTCGCCTACACCTGGCAGATCGTCGACCGCTGCGACAAGTGCAACGGCGACGGGGTGGCGCAGCTGGGCGAGACGGTGGAGATGTTCCTGGAGGTCAAGAACGTCGGGACCGGCAAGGCCCAGGACGTGGTGGCCTCGCTGCGCAACAAGGCCGACGAGAACATCAGCCTCAGCAAGGGGCGGGTGAAGATCGGCGAGCTGGCGCCTGGGCAGAGCAAGAGCGGCAGCTTCGAGTTCGAGGTCAAGCCGGAGTTCAAGGGCGAGGCGGCGGCGCTGCAGCTGGGGATCGCCGACGAGCCGATGGACGAGTACGTGACCGAGAAGCTGGAGGTCCCGGTGGAGGCCAGGTCGGAGGCGCGCTCCTCGCCGACGGTGGCGGCGGTCAAGGTGTCGGCCGACGGGCTGCTCAGGGCGGCGGCGGCGGACAAGGCCCCGGCGATCGCCGAGATCAAGAAGGGCTCGGTGCTGCCGGTGGAGGCCAAGGTCGGCGACTGGTACCGGGTCAAGGGCGGCACCGGCTGGGTGGGGTACCTGCTGGCCAAGGACTGCCGCGAGGCCAAGCCCGACCCCAAGGCCCCGGCGCTGGACCCGACCCCGATGCGCTGGGAGCCGAAGATCGAGCTGACGGTGGACGCGCAGAACGGCGGCATCGTCACCGACGCCGAGCGCTTCACGCTGACCGGGGTGGCGGAGAACAAGGAGCCGCTGCGCGACGTGTACGTCTACGTCAACGACCAGAAGGTGTTCTACAAGTCGGCGGGCGAGGAGGGCGGCAAGCAGGTGAAGTTCAGCGCCGACTTCCCGCTGAAGGTGGGCAACAACACCGTGCTGGTGGTGGCCCGCGAGAACCAGGAGCTGATGAGCCGGCGGCTGGTGATCATCCACCGGCGCTCGGCGGAGCTGGCCCAGAAGAGCAAGCGCCCGGACTCGGGGGGCAGCGGGGCGGTGCCGGCGGCGCCGGTCAGCCCGGGGGCTCCGGCCGGCCAGTAGGCTGAATTAGCTGGTGAATCTCGAGGCGGGCCGCGGGGGATCGCGGCCCGCTTCATTTTTGGCGCCGACATGAGGGGCGAGCTGCTTGCCGCAGAGTATGCTCGTCGGGTGCCTGGAGGCGGCGCGAGTGCGCCGGCTGAGCGCCGGTGGGGGAGAGGGCGATGAACAAGAATCTGCCGTCGGCGAAGTCGGAGACTCGCCCAGGCGAGCGAGACGCGATTCGGGGAGTCATCGAGCGCAGGAATCTGTGCGGCCTGGCCAACGACACCAAGTGGGATGAGCTCATCGACGCGATGCGGCGGCGGGAGGAATGGACGCCCAGCTACCGGTTCAAATGCGTCCACGGGCCGCCAATGCGCTGGGATGTCGAGTGGTTCTATCACCTGCCGTTCCCATTCATCGGGGTCGAGTGGTTCGACATTTGTTTCATTCAGGAAATAGTCGAGCACCTCCTCCTGCCGGTCCATGTGATCGATCACTCGCCCTGGATCGAAGACCTCGTCAGGCGCATCGGCTTCGACTACGCCAAGGGGAACTCGACGATCCGGATCTTCGGATACAGCCCTCGCGACATGACGCTCTTCGACGAGGAGTGAGGCCGCCGCCGTGCGCCTGCCCTCCGGCGAGCTCTGGGACGACGTGGCGATCGCCGTCTGCCGCGCGGGATGATGCGCGGACCCTGGGCGCAGAGCCGATTCCCTAGGCGGGCGGCCAGCTTACGGCCCCTCCTCCGCCGCCTGCGGAAGCGCCTCCTCCTCCTCAGAATCACCGGCCTGAACCTCGGGCGCGGCATCGCCCGGTCCATCTTCCACGGGCGCGCTCTTTGAAGGTGTAGCCGTAGGAGTTGGTGTACTGGGCCGCGGCGGGCGCGGCGGTCAGAAGCGCGGCTGCATCTGGAATTCCTGCATCCAACGGTATTGCTCGCGCCGCGGTGCGCCATCGACCGGGGTGCCGAGTCACTGGCGGCCCCCGGCGAAGTCCCGCGAAAACGCAGGCGAATTCCGAGGCATCGAACGACCGCCGCGCCGCGGCCGGCGGGACGCCGGCGCTCCCAGGCCCGTTTGCCTGAGGCGGCGTGGGATGGGTGAAGACCTGCCCCGGGGGAACGGTGACGTCGAGGTACTCGTGGTGGCGGGGACGGTCGGGGGCGTCACCGGGCCGGTGCGCGACGTGGTCACCAGCCCCCACCGGGCGCCCCGCCGGCCGAGCTAGGGACCGCGCCAGAACCGGTCGAACTTCTCCAGCCCGCGCTTGACCCCGTGCTCGAAGTTCCTGCCCAGGCTCTTGAGACGCGCCAGCAGCCGATCCCACTCGAGCTGGTCGTCGAGGGGCGAGTAGCTGCGCGGCGGGGAGGGCGGGCCGCTGGCGCCGATCTGCGACTTCTGCCCCGCCGACAGCAGCACCGCCCCGCGTCCGCCGCGGTCGGTCACCTCCACCGTCCCGCGCGCCACCCGCACCTCGGTGTCTCCGTCGGCCCGCAGCTCGACCACGAAGGAGGTCCCCAGCACCTTGGCCTGGCCGCGGTCGGTCTGCACCGCGAAGCCCCCTCGCCCGGGCGCCACCTCGCACCAGATCCGCCCCCGCTCCAGCTGGACCATCTCCGCTCCCAGCGTGGCCCGAGTCCCCGGGTACAGCCGCAGCGCCGCCCCCCGCTCCAGCGCCAGCTCGGCCATGCCCCCGGCGCCGACCTCGAGGCGGGCCCCGCGCCGCAGCGGCGCCCCGGCGGCCAGCGGGACCCCGTCCGCCCGCAGCTCCTCGGCGGCGCCCACG